>JBBRAZ010000004.1:0-124846 GCA_038206295.1 Acidimicrobiales bacterium | reverse complement strand
GAAGCCCGTGGTCACCCCACCCCAGATCAACCACTCGATGTCCGTGCAGAACGGATGGGTGCCGATCACATCGGTGAACAGCAACGGATCCGCACACGCGTGCGGCGTCGCCTCCACCACCGGCGACGACGCCGGGCCCGCGCCCGCCACATTCACCGCCCGCACCGTCACCGACACCGGCACCCCGTTGGGCACCACGGCGTAGACGACACCGGTCGCCGGAGCGGTCACCACGATCGGCGCACCGAGGCCGCTCACCGACACCTCGTGCGACGAGATCGGCGCACCCCCATCGTCGACCGGAGGCACCCACGTCACGCGCAGCGCACCATCGGACGCGAACACCTCGACACCCGTCGGAGCGCCCGGCACAGTGCGCGGCGTCACCGCCACCGACGGCGCCGAGGCTGGGCCATCGCCCGCCGCGGTGCGCGCCACGACCGTGAACGTGTACGACGTGCCGTTCACCAAGCCGCCAACGACCGCGGTGGTCTCGCCGCCATCGATCACTACTTCAACGTCTCCCGGCGACGCCGTCACCGTGTAGTCGAGGATCGGCACACCGCCGTCATCGGCCGGCGCAGTCCACGACACCTCCACCTGCCCGTCACCCGGAACGACGACGACGCCCGTCGGGGCAGCTGGAGGGAACACCTCGGCGCCCTGACGATCGTGCAGGAAGAGGTCATTCATGCCGTTCTCGTCGCCAGCTACCAGGTTCGACGCGTCGGACTCGAACAGGACGAGCCGCCCATCACCGCTCACCGGATCGCTGAACGACATCCCCCCCGAGTACGCGTTCTCGTTGGCGCTCTCTCCCGAGCTCGATACCGATACCTCACGGCTCACATCGGCGAGGCGGTCGTACGCGTACACCCGGTTCGCATTCCCGAAGTCATCATCCGCGTTGAAGATGACCGTCGAACCGTCATCGGAGATCCCGGTAGGGAGCGCCTCGAAGCCCGGCGGCAAGTCGACCACGTCCAGCACGCCTGTCGTGATGTCAGCCACCACGACCTTCGGATCGCAGCACGAACCGGTGAGGTTCAGAGCCGAAGACCCGAAGGTGACCGTGCTGCCATCTCGGGAGATGAGCGGCAAGGAGCTGGATCTCGTACCCGGCGCACCGTCTGCGTCCTTCGAGAGGAGTGTGAGCGCTCCGGTGGTGAGGTCCCGAAGGTAGACCTGACCGTGCGACGACGGGGGGGAGACCGTCGAGAACGTCGAGAACGCCACAAGGGTGCCGTCACCGGAGATCGAGCCGAAGATGGATGCATCGCTCCACTCAGGCCCTTCCCCACCCAGCGAAACGAGGGAGGTCGTTCCGGACGGGAGGTCCCGGACGAACACGTCGGGATCTGCACCCTCTGCGTCCCACTCGCCCGCTTCACAAAGCGGATCCTCGACAGAGGGGCAGTAGTAGCTAATCGTCTGAAACGTCACCACCTGCCCATCGTCGGAGATGCTCGGCAAGCCACTTCCGTACATGGGCTCGTCCCCATTGATGAACGACGCTCGCTCGAACGACGCGGCAACACGGTCGTAGACGAAGACATCGCCCACGTCGTTGGTGTCGCCTGGAACGAGCGTGCTGTCGTCGGAGGTGAACGCCACGAACCTTCCATCAGCGGACAGGTCGATGCCCGTCTCCCGCTCGCCGAGAGCACCGGCCGCCGCGATGCGCGTCGTGGTGCCCGAGGCCAGGTCGCGGACCCAGACGGAGTAGCAGCTCAGGTTGCACCCGGCCACGGCTACCGACGCCCGCGCGAAGAATGCGATGGTCGACCCATCACCCGAGATCGTGGATACCGCCGGTGAGCCGACGGGGCTGACCGCGTCCGCGGTCGTGATATCGATGCGCTCGGTCGTGCCGATGAACAGCGCCGCGCTCGGACCGACCGGAACCAGCAGCGCCGCGAGCACCACCAACACCGACGCGACCCCGACTCGCCCGCTCGCCCACGGCCGTGATCTACCCGCTGCTGCTGAACCTCGACTCGGCCTTCGTGGTCGCATCAGCGACCCCCCTCCATCGGCACGCTCCCGCCGACCGTACCCCGGGACCCCCCCCGTCGACCCGACCGTTCCGAGGTCTCGGTGCTGGTTTCCGTCTACCGGATACCAGCACCGAGATCTCGGGCGTATGGGGTCAGATGCCGTCGAGGGAGCCGGGGCGGTCGACCTTCACCGAGTCCTCGCCGCGGTCTCGGCCGCGCACCAGCCGGTTGATGGCGTTGAGGAACGCCCGAGCCGATGCCTCGACCACGTCGGTCGACAGGCCGCGTCCGGGCATGGAGTGCCCCTCCACCTCGTAGCGCAGCGCCACATCAGCCAGCGCGTCGACGCCACCGGTCACCGATGTCACGGCGTAGTCGGTGAGGCGACCCTCCACCCCGGTGAGCTGCTTGATCACCGCGCACGCCGCCTCGACCATGCCGTCGCCGGTCGCGGTGCCCTCGAGCTGCTCACCGTCGATCTCGATGACGACCGTCGCGGTCGGCGTGCTGTTGGTGCCACCGTGGCAGTCCACCGACACCAGCTGGTAGCGGTAGTGCACGGTGTCGCCGACCTCCTCGGCCACCAGCGCCTCGAGGTCCTCCTCGCTCAGCTCGACCTTGCGGTCGGCCAGCTCCTTGAAGCGGGCGAAGACCTGGTTGAGCGCGTCGCCGTGCAGGTCGTAGCCCATCTTGCCCAGCGTGTCGGCGAATGCGTGCCGGCCGGAGTGCTTGCCCAGCACGATCTTGGACTCGCCCTGACCGACCAGCGCGGGATCCATGATCTCGTAGGTGGTGCGCTCCTCGAGCACGCCGTGCTGGTGGATGCCCGCCTCGTGGGCGAAGGCGTTCCGCCCGACGACGGCCTTGTTGTACTGCACCGCGTAGCCCGTCAGTCGGCTGACCAGCCGGCTGGTGCGGGCCAGCTCCTCGGAGCGGATACCGGTGTCGAGCCCGCCGAAGAAGTCGGCGCGGGTGCGCAGCGCCATCACCAGCTCCTCCATCGCCGCGTTGCCGGCGCGCTCGCCGAGCCCGTTGATGGTGCACTCGACCTGCCGCGCCCCGGCCTCGACCGCGGCCAGCGAGTTGGCCACCGCCAACCCCAGGTCGTTGTGGCAGTGCGCCGAGATGATGTAGTCGCCGGTGACCCGCTCGCGGATGGCGCGGATGCGCTCGCCGAACTCGGCGGGGATGGCGTAGCCGACGGTGTCGGGGATGTTGAGGGTGGTGGCGCCGCTGTCGACGGCGATCTGCAGCACCTCGCACATGAAGTCGAAGTCCGACCGCGACGCGTCCTCGGGGGAGAACTCGACGTCGTCGGTGTACGCCTTGGCGTGGGCGACCGCTCGTGCTGCCTCGGCCTTCACCTGGTCCGGCGTCATCTTCAGCTTGTTGCGCATGTGGATCTCGCTGGTGGCGATGAACGTGTGGATGCGGGTCTTGCTCGCGTCCTGGATCGCCTCCCAGCAGCGGTCGATGTCGGCCAGCGACGTGCGCGACAGCCCGCAGATGACCGGGCCCTTCACGTTCTGCGCGATGGCCTGCACCGCCTCGAAGTCACCCTGGCTGGCGACGGGGAACCCGGCCTCGATGTAGTCGACCCCGAGGCGCGCGAGCTGCTCGGCGATCTCCAGCTTCTCGCCCGCGTCGAGCGAGATCCCGGGGGACTGCTCGCCGTCGCGCAGCGTGGTGTCGAAGATGATCACTCGATCAGCCATGGCTCTGTGCCTTTCGTGCTCGGGGCGGTCGTGCTGCCCCTGGTCTGGTGTGCTGCAGGTCGTCGCTCGCCTGGCCCCGCGTCCCGAACGAATCCGGGTCCGAAAACCAGAGAACCTCCCGGCCCGGTGGGCACAGGAGGTTCGACGAGCACCGGTGGGGTGCTCGCCCTAGGTAAGGAGCAGGACGGAGGTCAGGCGCTGCAACACGAGGACGAGGCTAGCACCACCTCCCGCGAACCGAACATGGGCAATTCGGCGCTGCTGCGCTGCTGGCTGCCGGGTGGTCGCAGGTGAGCGCCGCGGCGAGGTCCGGTACCCTCACGCCGCGCCCCGGTCGACGAGGAGGACCCCGTGCACAAGATCACCCGTCTGCTTGCCGGACTGGCCGGGTTCGCGGCGGTCGTCGCACTCGTGGTGAAGGCCAAGCGGCGCGGCGATGTGCAGCGCTGGGTGGAGCCGCCGGCAGATGGTTGGCCCCCGCTGCGCGAGGCGCCGGCACCGGTATCCACCGCGCCTACCACCCCGACGGCGCCGACCAAGGCGCCAGCAGCGAAGGCTCCCGCCACGAAGACCCCAGCCAAGTCGTCGGCGGGGACGAAGAAGACCCCCGCCAAGACCTCGACCGCGCAGGGGTCGACCGCCAAGAAGGCCCCGGCGAAGAAGGCATCTGCGAAGAAGGCACCCGCGAAGAAGTCCGCTGCGAAGGCGCCAGCGAAGAAGTCCCTCGCAAAGAAGGCCGGCTCCAAGGCGATGCAGGAGCAGCTGCCCGGCACGGGACCCTCGGATGCCGGCGCTCCAGCGTGGGTCGATCCCGTCGACGGCGCCTGCCCCGATGGCTATCCCGTCAAGGCCAAGCTGACGTCGGGCATCTTCCACGTGCCCGGCGGGATGAACTACCCACGCGTGAAGCCCGACCGCTGCTTCCGCGACGAGGCCGCCGCCCTCGAGGCCGGCCTCCGCCCGTCGAAGATGTAGCTCCGCGATCTGGCTCGCCGCGGTCGCGCCTCAGCACCAGACCCTGCTGCCAGCGAAGTCCCTCCCCACCCGACCTTCATGCGTAGGTGAGTGACCGCTTCGCGCACGCACCTACGCATGCACGACTGGTGCTCGTCACCCGGGGCTTCCATGCGTACCTGAGTGAGCGTTTCGCGCACTCACCTACGCATCGAGGTCATCCAGCGGCCCGCTTGGAGCTGATTGACGCGCTGTTGACAGGTACCCCATAGGGGTATAGGGTACCTTCATGCACGGCTACGCAGACCAGACCGACGACATCCTCAAGCGGCTCCGGCGCATCGAAGGCCAGGTGCGCGGCATCCAGCGCCTGATCGAGGAGGACACGTACTGCATCGACGTCCTCACCCAGGTGTCCGCCACCACCAAGGCCCTCCAGGGTGTCGCCCTCAAGCTGGTCGAAGGCCACCTGCACCACTGCGTCGCTGATGCCCTCACCGAGGGCGGCCCCGGCGCAGACGAGAAGGTCGACGAAGCAACCCGCGCCATCGAGCGCCTGATGCGCCTCTAGGAGGAGCAATGAGCACCATCACCTACAACGTCCCCTCCATCTCGTGCGACCACTGCGTCCACGCCATCTCCGGCGAGGTGTCGACGGTTCCTGGCGTCGATTCCGTCGACGTCGACATCGCCACCAAGACGGTGACCGTGGTGGGCGATCCCCTCGACGACGCTGCGCTGCGCGCTGCGATCGACGAGGCCGGCTACGAGGTCAGCGGATGACCACCGCTGCCCGCTTGGGCCTCTTCACCCTCGCGCTGCTGGTCGCGGTGGCCGGCGGCTGGGTGGTCGGCGAGGCGATCGGGCCCGACCCCGGCACGGCGCCTGCGCCCACCCACGACGACGGGAGCCACCCATGAGCACCACCGACGCAGCGCACACCGGCCACGCCGCCACCGACCACGCCGATCTCGACGGCCACGACGGGCACGACGGGCACGACGGGCACGAGCCGGACGCTCCCACCTCCACCGAGCACGTCGACCTGCCCATCGTCGGCATGACGTGCGCCTCGTGCGCCAGCCGCATCGAGAAGAAGCTCAACAAGCTCGACGGCGTCACCGCGTCGGTGAACTTCGCCACCGAGCGCGCCACGGTCGACTTCGATCCCAGCGCGCAGAGCACCGACGACCTCGCAGCCGCGGTGGCCTCCATCGGCTACGAGGCGATCCTCCCGCAGCCCGAGCCCAGCGAGCACGACCTCCACGGCGAGCACGCGGGCGGCGCAGCATCCGGCGGCGGGCACGACCACGCCACCGCGACCGCAGCGCAGCTCGCCGACCTGCGCACCCGCCTCATCGTCTCGACGGTCCTCACCGCACCGGTGCTCGCCACCGCGATGATCCCCGCGCTGCAGTTCGAGTACTGGCAGTGGGCCAGCCTGGCGCTGGCCTGGCCGGTTGCGGTGTGGGGCGCGCTCCCCTTCCACCGCGCCACGTGGGCCAACCTGCGCCACGGCAGCGCCACCATGGACACGCTCATCACGCTCGGCGTCGGCGCCGCGCTGCTGTGGTCGATCTACGCGCTGTTCTGGGGCACCGCAGGCGAGCCGGGGATGACGATGACGCTCGCCCTCACCCTCGAGCGCACCGAGGGCGCGCACGAGATCTACCTCGAGGTCGCCTCGGCGGTCACCGTGTTCCTGCTGCTCGGTCGCTACCTCGAAGGCCGCGCCAAGAGGCAGGCCGGCGCCGCGCTCGAGTCGCTGCTCGCCATGGGAGCCAAGGAGGCGTCACTGCTCGAGGACTCGCCGACAGGTCCCGTGGAGCGGCGCGTGTCGATCGGCTCGCTGAAGGTCGGCGACCGCTTCGTGGTGCGCCCGGGCGAGAAGATCGCCACCGACGGCGTCGTCGAGGACGGCGCATCCGCCATCGACGAGTCCATGCTCACCGGCGAGAGCGTGCCCGTCGACGTCACCAGCGGCGACGGCGTCACCGGCGCCACGGTCAACACCAGCGGTCGGCTGGTGGTGCGCGCCACGCGCGTGGGCGCCGACACCGCGCTAGCGCAGATCGCGCGACTGGTGACCGACGCGCAGAGCGGCAAGGCCGACATCCAGCGCCTGGCAGACCGGGTGGCCGCGATCTTCGTCCCCATCGTGATCGTGCTCGCCGGCTTCACGCTCGGCTTCTGGCTCGGCGCCGACTGGGGATCGAGCGCGGCGATCACCGCCGCGGTCGCGGTGCTGATCATCGCCTGCCCGTGCGCGCTCGGCCTCGCCACGCCCACCGCGCTGCTGGTGGGCACCGGACGCGGCGCGCAGCTCGGCATCCTCATCAAGGGGCCAGAGGTGCTCGAGTCCACCAAGCGGGTCGACACCGTCGTGCTCGACAAGACCGGCACCGTGACCACCGGGCGCATGGCCGTCGTCGACGTCGTCGTCGCCGCCGGCACCGATCCCGACGAGGCCCTGCGCATCGTCGGCTCGCTCGAGGCGGCCAGCGAGCACCCGATCGCGGCGGCCATCGCCCGGCACGCCGGCGAGGTGGTCGGCACGTTGGCCGAGGTCGAGTCGTTCGCCAACCGTCCCGGCCTCGGCGTGGAAGGCGTGGTCGACGGTCACGCCGTGGTCGCCGGTCGCCCGGCGCTGCTCGAGGACTGGGGCCAGCACCTCCCCGCCGAGCTCGAGTCCGCGCGCGCCGCAGCCGAAGCGCGGGGACAGACCGCGATCGCCGCCGGCTGGGATGGCGAGGCGCGCGTCGTGGTGAGCGTGGCCGACACCGTGAAGCCGACCAGCGCGGCTGCGATCACCGGCCTGCGCTCGCTCGGGTTGCGTCCGATCCTGCTCACCGGCGACAACGAGGCGACCGCTCGGGCGGTGGCCGCCGAGGTCGGCATCGACGAGGTGATCGCGGAGGTCCTCCCCCAGGACAAGGTGGACGTCGTCGCCCGCCTCCAGGCCGAGGGTCGCATCGTGGCCATGATCGGCGATGGAGTGAACGACGCCGCTGCGCTCGCCACCGCAGACCTGGGCCTCGCCATGGGCACCGGCACCGACGCCGCCATCGAGGCCTCGGATCTCACGCTGGTGCGCGGCGACCTCAGCGCGGCGGTCGACGCCATCAGGTTGTCACGACGGACGCTGACCACGATCAAGGGCAACCTGTTCTGGGCGTTCGCCTACAACGTGGCCGCGCTGCCGCTGGCCGCGTCGGGCTACCTCAACCCGATGATCGCCGGCGCGGCGATGGCGTTCTCCAGCGTCTTCGTGGTGACCAACAGCCTCCGCCTCCGCCGCTTCACCTGACCCCTTACCCACCACGAACCTTCTCGGCGCGCTGCGTGGACTGGGAGTCTCACCACGCCGCCGAGATCCCCCCTGCGACCTTCTCGGCGCGCTGCGTGGACTGGGAGTCTCACCACCCCGCCGAGAAGATCGGTTGGGTCAGACGGGTCAGCCGGCGGAGACGGCGTGGACCTCGCGCACGAGGTCGCTAGCGCGCAGGGCGTCCTGCACCTCGGCCGACACCGGCTCGCGCGTGGCGATGACCATCAGCGCGGCGTCGCCGTCGGCCGAGCGTCCGACGTCCATGTCGTCGATGTTCACGCCGGCCTCACCCAGCACCGTGCCGACGAAGCCGATGACGCCAGGTGCATCCGCGTTGCGGACGACCAGCATGTTGTTCGCCGGGGGGACGTCCACGGTGTGATCGTCGACCATCACGATGCGCGGATCGCCGCGAAGCCCGGTGACCGTGCCCGCCAGCGAGTGGCCGGCGCCGCGCACCGTCACCAGGTTCACGTACTCGTGGCTGGTGGTGGTGCTCGACTCGCGCACCTCGATGCCGCGCTCCGCTGCCAGCTGCGGTGCGTTCACGTAGCTCACCGGCTGGTCGCTCGTGTGGGCGAAGAAGCCCTTGAGCAGCGAGAGGGTGAGGATGCGGGTGTCGTAGTCGGCCAGCTGACCGCAGTACTCGACCTCGAGCACGCCGGGTGCGCTGTCGACCAGCGCGCCGAAGATGGTGCCGAGCCGCTCGGTGAGCGGCTGGAACGGTCGCACCGTCTCGGACGCCTCACCGGCGGACACGTTCACCGCGAACGGCACGAAGTCGCCGGCGAGCGCCAGCTCGACCATCTCGGCGATGGTGTCGCCGGCCTTGTCCTGCGCCTCCTGCGTGCTGGCGCCGAGGTGCGGCGTCACGACGACCTCGTCGAGCTCGTAGACCGGGGAGTCGAGGCACGGCTCGCTGGCGAACACATCGAGTGCGGCGCCGGCGACCTTGCCGCTGCGGATGGCGTCGGCCAGGGCGGCCTCGTCCACGATGCCGCCGCGAGCGACGTTGATGATGCGGATGCCGTCCTTCGCCTTGGCGAGCGACTCGGCGCCGATGAGCCCCATCGTCTCGGGCGTCTTGGCCACGTGCAGCGTCACGAAGTCGGCGCGGGCGAGCAGCTCGTCGAGGTCCAGCAGCTCGACCGAGAGCTGGCGGGCGCGCTCGGCGCCGACGAACGGGTCGTAGGCCACGAGCTTCATCCCGAAGGCCAGCGACCGCTGGGCGACCAGCTTGCCGATGCGGCCGAGCCCGATGATGCCGAGGGTCTTGTCCGCCAGCTCGACGCCGTTCCACTTGCTGCGCTCCCAGCGACCGGCCTTCAGCGCGGCGTGGGCCTGGGGGACGTTGCGGGCCTGCGCAAGCAGCAGCGCCATGGTGTGCTCGGCGGCCGACAGCACGTTGGACTGCGGCGCGTTCACGACCATCACGCCCTGCGCGGTGGCGGCCTGCACATCCACGTTGTCGAGGCCGATGCCAGCACGTCCGACGACCACGAGCTCGCTGCCGGCGGCCAGGACCTCGGCGGTGACCGTCGTTGCAGACCGGATGATCAGCGCGTTCGCACCGACGATGAGCTCGAGCAGCTCCTCGGGCGAGGGGGCGAGCTGCACGTCGACGTCGTGCCCGGCAGCACGGAGGCGGTCCAGTCCGCCGTCGGCGATCTGTTCGGTGACGAGGATGCGGGCCATGGGCCCATCCTGACCGCGGCCCGCCGAACGAGGCCAGCCCGCGTGCTCGCCGCGCAGCCGGGCCCGCGAGGTGGTGGGCTCAGCCCTTGCCCCACGGCAGCAGACGGCGCTTGGTCGGCACCGGCGCTCCCCGCCGGTCGGTCCGCGTCGGGTCGCCGACGACGTCGCCGGGCCGCATGCAGGACCGGGCCTCCTCCAGGTGCTCGGCCAGCACCCAGATCCACAGGTGCGCCTCCTTGGCGGCGAGGTCGCTGCGCTCCTGGAGCATCGGACCCAGGCCCTTGTCGCGCAGCCGCCCGAGGACGACGTCCGCGTCCTGCACCGTGTGGAAGCGGCCGGCCACGATGCGGCCCGCGCCGTCGCTGACCTCCTGTGCCGGTGCCGCGTGGTCCTGCTCGGTCATCGCTGATCCCCCATCTGCCCCACGATCGCGAGCGGCTCCATGTCGCCCGCTGGCACGAAGCCCAGCACCCCCGACACGAACAGCAGCTCGGCCTCGAGCGCACGGATGATCGTAGAGGCCTGGCGGAATCCGTGCTGCTCCGACGGGAACAGCAGGTACGCGTGGGGGATCCCACGATCGCGCAGCGCCGCGACGAGCAGCTCGGCCTGGTTCGGCGGGACGATCTCGTCCTGCTCGCCCTGGAGCACCAGCAGGGGCGTGGCGAGGCGATCGGTGTGGTGGATCGGCGAGCGAGCCTCGTAGGTGGCGCGCGCCTCGGGCCACGGCCCCACCAGCCGATCGAGGTAGCGGGACTCGAACTTGTGGGTGTCGGCCGCCAGCGCAGCGAGGTCGACGACGCCGTACGACGAGCAGCCCACCGCGAACTCGTCGTGGAACGTCAGCGCGCACAGCGTCGTGAAGCCGCCAGCGCTGCCGCCGCGGATGGCGAGGCGCTCGCCGTCGACGCGACCCTCGGCCGCGAGCCATCGGGCGACCGCCACGCAGTCCTCCACGTCGCTGAGCCCCCAGCAGCCATCCAAGCTGTGGCGGTAGGCGCGGCCGTAGCCGACCGACCCTCGGTAGTTGACGTCGGCCACCGCGAAGCCCCGGCTCGTCCAGAACGCGACGTTCAGCTGCAGCAGGCTGCGCGCCGCAGACGTCGGGCCACCGTGGATCATCACCACCAGCGGTGGTCGCTCATCGCTCGGCGCGCGCACCTCAGGGCTGGTCGGCGGGAAGACGAGCGCGTGAGCGACCTCGCCGTCGCCCACAGGTACCGTGACGTGCTCGGGCTGCGGCAACCAGCCCGCGTCGATGCCGAGGTCGCGAGCACGGCGGACGGCGGTCGCTTCCACCCCTCGGTCGCCGATTCGCTCGATGAGCAGCACCTCGGACTCGGAGGTGAACGTGGCGCCGATCGCAGCGATCCGATCGCCCACGGCGACGAGCCCCTCGAGCGCGGTCCAGGGAGCGTCCACCTCGACGAGCTCGACGTCGCCACGGTCCGCTGACCAGCACAGGTGGTCGACACCGTGGTGCTGCGCGACCACAGCCACGCCGCCGCCTGGGAACGCAAGACGGGAGGTGCCGAAGATCCAGTGCGGCAGCGTGAGCTCGGCCTCGATGGCGACGACCTGCGTGGGGACCGCCTCGTCGTCATCGAGGTCGTCGAGACGCCACGGGTTCCACCAGCCGCTGCGGTCGCTCACGAACCAGAGGCGGTCCTCGGGGTCCCAGCAGACCTCGGCCACCGCTTCGCCGCCACCGCCGGCCACGACGTGCCCGCCGACCAGCACGGGCGTGAGCGAGGCCAGATCCGGGTCTGGCTCGCCATCGTCGAGCGCCTCGGGGGCCAGCTCGGGATCGGGCCCGTCGTCGCCGTCGACGAGGACCACCTCGGCCACGAGCAGCTCGGTGGCGTCCCACGGCAGGTCGGGGTGCGACCACTCGATCCACGCCAGGTGCCGACCGTCGGGCGACCAGCGGGGGCGGGCGACGAAGTCCGGGCCGCTCACCAGCACCACGGGCTCCCCGGCGCCGTCGGTGCGCACCGCCACGATCTCGTTGACGGCTTCGCTGGTGCCGGCTCGGCCGTGCTCCTCCCGCACGCAGGCGATCCACTCGCCGTCGGGCGACACGTCGCCGTCCGCGTAGCGCAGCGCGTGGCGGACCTGCGGCTCCGGCGTGATGGGCACCGGGGCGGCATCGAGGTCGACGCGCCAGATGCGCTGATCGTCCCAGCTGGTGACGAGCGCCGTGGTGCCGTGCACCCACAACGAGCCGCCGCCGTACTCGTGCACCCGGTTGCGGGCGGAGAACCCCTCGGGCAGCACGTCGACTGCGTCGCCGACCGGCATGCCGTCGTCACCGAGCGCTCGGCGCACGAGCTGCACGCGGCCCGCCTCCTCGGGTCGGGCCTCGAGCCACCACAGCCACCCCCCGGATGCGTGGAGGCCGGAGAGGCCAGCGGCGCCCTGCACCAGGAGGTGTGGCGTGATGGGCGAGGTCCACGTGCCGTACGGGGCCTCGGTCGCCGACGTCTCGCTCACGGCGGTCAGGCGAGGAGGGTGGCGATGCGGCCGACGCCCTCGACCATGTCGTCGTAGGCCATGGCGAAGCTGAACCGGCCGTACCCCGGCGTGCCGAACGCCTCGCCGGGCACGAACGCCACCTTGGCCTGGTCGAGCACCAGGTCGGCCAGCTCGAGGGTGGTGGTCGGCGTGACGCCGCCGATCGTGCGTCCGAGGACGCCCTTGAAGGACGGGTACGCGTAGAACGCGCCCTCGGGCTCGGGGCACACCACGCCGTCGATGGCAGACAGCAGCTCGTGGATGGTGATGCGGCGGCGATCGAACTCGGCGCGCATCATGTGGACGTCGTCGAGGCCGCCCTCGAGCGCAGCGATCGCGGCGCGCTGCGAGACGTTGGCGACGTTGGACGTCGAGTGGCTCTGCAGGTTGGTCGCCGCCTGGATGACGTCGCTCGGACCGATCATCCACCCGACGCGCCACCCGGTCATGGCGTAGGTCTTGGCGACGCCGTTGAGCACCACGCAGCGCTCGGCGATCTCCGGCACCAGCACCGGCAGCGAGAAGTGCTCGTGGCCGGCGTAGGTGAGGTGCTCGTAGATCTCGTCGGTGATGACCCAGATGCCGTGCTCGACCGCCCAGAGGCCGATGGCTTCGATCTCGGCGCGCGGGTAGACCGCGCCCGTCGGATTCGACGGCGACACGAACACCAGCGCCTTGGTGCGCTCCGTGCGCGCCGCCTCGAGCTGCTCGACGGTGACGCGGTAGCCGGTGGTCTCGTCGGTGAGGATCTCGACCGCCACGCCGCCGGCGAGGCGGACGGGCTCGGGGTAGGTCGTCCAGTAGGGCGCGGGCAGCAGCACCTCGTCGCCCTCGTCGACGAGCGTGAGCAGCGTGTTGTAGACCGCGTGCTTGCCGCCGTTGGTGACCAGCACGTCGGCCGGGTCCACCTCGAGGCCGCTGTCGCGCATCGTCTTGGTGGCGATGGCCGCCTTCAGCTCGGGCAGGCCGCCGGCAGGCGAGTAGCGGTGGTTCGCCGGGTCGCGCGCCGCGAGCACCGCGGCCTCCACGATGTGCGCCGGGGTCGCGAAGTCCGGCTCGCCGGCCCCGAAGCCGATCACCGGCTCGCCCTGCGCCTTGAGCGCCTTGGCCTTCGCGTCCACCGCCAGGGTGGCGGAGGGGGCGATGGCGGCGACGCGGCGAGAGATGCGCTCGTGGGACATGGTGCTCGGGGGCTCCTGGGTCGGGGCGGTCGCCCGTAGCGTCGCGGCTCACGTGCGCGCACCGCAACGTGGTTGCTGGCGGCGGGGCGTCAGCTTGGCGGGACGAAGACGTCGATGCCGGCCGGGTCGTAGGCACCGTTCTCGCCGGGCCGCTGATCGAGGTACAGGATCGACCCGACCGCCTGATCGATCTCCAGCAGCACATCGGCGGGGTCTCCTATCTCGGGAGCCTGCACCCACACGTCGCCACGCAGGATGACCGTCCCGGAGCCGTCGTCGAACCAGCTATCGCTGATCACGCCCGGCCCCGCCCAAGGCGTGAACAGCTCGTGCCCCTCAGCATCGGCCGGGGGAAGCGGCACCCACGTGAGCGCCCCGTCGACCTGGCGGAGCTCGAACGAGTACGGCTCTATCGGTTGATCGAATCCGCCGACGACCATCCGGTTGACGAGGAGCCCGGCATCGGTGCATCCACGTACTTGGCCGCTTGTGCCGGCGTGGTCGGTCACGGGGAGCTCCAGCGGCACCCAGATCCCGTCGCGCAGCTCCTCCGCCTGGTAGAGCTCGTGCAGGGGAAGGAGCAGCTCAGAGTTGTCCTCCCCACCGACGCGCTGCACCACGACGAGATCGTCACCGACGAAGCACGCCGCCTCACTCGGTGCATCGGCGATGCGCGTCGGCGTCGACTCGAGGTCGACCATCCGCAGCAACGAGGGCTCGGGCGTGCCGTCGTGCACGAGGAGCGAACCATCTGGCGCAGCGAGCAGGTCGAGCCCACGCTCCTCCCACGACCGCGACAGCCCCTCGACCTCGTCGACCCGCCAGGTCAGCGGATCGATGATGAGCAGTCGCTCGACGCTGCCGGCGAGGCACGGCGGATCCTCATCGGCAGAGGGATCGCGCACGTCGTACCACTCGTACCAGTCGTCGCACTGCGTTCCGGTCACCGCAAGGTGGTCGTCGAACCAGACCGCGTCCACGAACCACAATCCTCCGACCACTGGCAGGTCGATGGGCACCGCCTCGTCGGGGGTCGCGCCGTCCAGCAGCCAGATGCGGAGCTGCGCTCGATCGCCATCGATGCGGTGGAGCCCGTCGATGACGTACGTGGTGTCGGCCACGCGCAGCGCGCTCGAGGCGCTATCCGCACCGAGCTCGACCTCGTCGAGCGGCACGGGGTCGCCGGGCACGACGGTCGTGGTGGTCGTGGTCGTTCTCGATGAAGCCTCCGGCTCGTCGTCGGACGAGCACGCAGCGACGAGCAGGGCGCACGCGACCAGCAGCAGCGGCGCAACACCAAGCCGGCGGCGGCGCATCAGCCGCCGAGCGGGTTGAGGCGCGCGGCGAGCAGCAGCGCGCCGGCGCGGCGCACGAGCTCGGCCCGTCCGCCGGGCACCAGCGCGCACTCGTGGCGCCAGCGGTGCACCAGGTCGCCGGTGAAGCCGGTGCGGGGGTGCGCGGCGAGCACCAGGCGCACGCCGTCGGGGTCGAGGTCGCCCAGGCGGTCGCCGGCGACGTCCACCATCGTGCCGGCCTGCAGGTAGACCGCCTCCGGTCCGTGGCGATCGAGGCGCAGGCCGGGCTGCACGTGCAGCGTCACCGCGTTCGCGGCCGTCTCGGCGCGGGCGTCGCTGACCCTCCCGGCCATGCCGCTGGCCAGCACCGCCTCGGCGCCCGCCAGGGTGAAGCACGTGCCCTCGGTGGGCACCGCCAGGCCGACGTCGTGCAGCGCGGCGGCCACGTAGAGCACCTCGGGGTCCGGCGTGGCACCGTCGAGCTTGGCCAGCGCCGTGCCGAGCTGCCACGCCCGCAGGCTGTGCAACCACAGGGCGGCGTTGAGCACGCCGGCGCGCTCCTCGGCCTCGGCCGTCCACGCCGAGCGAGGCGGCACCAGGTCGGCCGGCTCGATGCGCGCCAGGCGCTCAGGACGTCGGCCGGCGAGCAGCCGCGCCCGCCCGATCGTGAACTGCACCTGCGAGCGCGCCACGTGCGGCAGCAGCCGCAGCCGCTCGGCGGGCGACAGCACCCCACCGGTGGCGCGCACCCAGTCCACGGTGCCGAGGCGGGGCTGCGATGCCATCGCACCATCCTGCCAAGCCCGCCGCCGCGCCGCGGCACCGACCCGGCACCACCGCGGCGGAACCCTCACCGATTCCCGTTCTGTGCATGGTGAGTTCCGATAGCCGGAACTCACCATGCACAGAACGGCATTGCGCCGCGCCCCGGCCTGGGTGCCATCCTGTGCAGCACCGCCGTCGACCCGATCTGGAAGCGAGCCATGGCCGAGATCCCTGCCATCACCATCCCCGCCGACCTCAAGCCGAGCGATGGACGCTTCGGCTGCGGGCCCTCCAAGGTGCGCCCCGAGGCCGTCGCCGCGCTGGCCGCAGCGGGACGCGACTACCTGGGCACCAGCCACCGGCAGGCCACGGTGCAGTTCGAGGTCGCCCGCCTGCGCAACGGCATCGCCGAGATGCTGCGCCTCCCCGACGGCTACGAGGTGCTGCTGGGCAACGGCGGCACCACCGTGCTGTGGGACGCGCTGACCTTCGGGATGATCGAGAGCTCGAGCCAGCACCTCTCCTTCGGCGAGTTCTCGTCGAAGTTCGGCACCGCTGTGGCCGCCGCGCCGCACCTCGGCGACCCGGAGATCATCACGGCGGTGCCCGGCGACCACCCCGACGCCGTCGGCCGAGGTGGCATCGATGCCTACTGCCTCACCCACAACGAGACCTCGACCGGCGTCGCCATGGGCCTCGCCCGCCCCGAGGGCGCGGACGACGACGCGGTCGTGCTGGTCGACGCCACCTCGGCCGCCGGCGGCCTGCGCTTCGACCCCAACCAGGTCGACGCCTACTACTTCGCCCCGCAGAAGTGCCTGGCCAGCGACGGCGGCCTGTGGCTCGCGGCGTGCTCGCCGCGCGCCATCGAGCGCATCGAGCGCATCAGCGCGTCGGGCCGGTGGATCCCAGCCTCGATCGACCTGAAGACCGCGCTCGACAACTCGCGCAAGGACCAGACGTACAACACCCCCGCGCTGGCGACGATCTTCCTCGCCGCCGAGCAGGTGGAGTGGGTCACGCAGAACGGCGGGCTCGAGTTCGCCGCTGGGCGCTGCGACCGCTCCGCCGAGCACATCTACGGCTGGGCCGAGGCCAGCGATGTGGCGACGCCGTTCGTCACCGATCCGGCGAAGCGCAGCCACGTGGTCGCCACCATCGACCTCGACGACTCCGTCGACGCCAACGTCGTGTCGCAGGTGCTGCGGGCCAACGACATCGTGGACACAGAGTCGTACCGCAAGCTCGGTCGCAACCAGCTGCGCGTGGCGCTGTTCCCCGCCATCGAGCCCGACGACATCGCCGCGCTCACCGGTTGCATCGACCACGTCATCGCCGAGCTGCGCTGAGCGTCGCCTCCCGACGGGGGCGCTGTGCGAGCATGAGCGGGTGATCGAGGGTCGGCTCTGGCGCACGATGGCGGTCGGCGCCGGCGTGGTCCTCGTGTTCTGGATGGCGTTGGTGTGGACGTGGGGGGACGCGCCGTACACGCTCACCTTCGACGACGCCTACTACTTCTTCGAGATCGGCTCGAACCTCGCCGACGGCCACGGCTTCACCTTCGACCGCATCAACGAGACCAACGGGTTCATGCCGCTGTGGCAGGCGATCACCGTGCCGTTCTTCGCCGCCGGCCTCGAGGGCGAGACCGCGGCACGCGTGCTGCTCGAGGTGCAGCTCGTGACCTGGCTGGCCGCCGCGGTCGTGATGGCCCGCACCATCGACGGCACCGTCGCCGGCTTCCCCCGCCTCGCGGCGGCGGGCCGTGACGCGGCCGCACCGGTGGTGATCGGCGTGGCGACCATCGGCTTCACGGCGCTCGTCGGCAGCCCCTACGTGCTGCGCACCCTCACCAACGGCCTCGAGTCCGGCATCACCGACCTGCTCTACGCGCTGCTGCTCGCCGCCGCCGTGCGCCACCGCGGCGACCTCGTCACGAGCACGACGAGCCGCCAGCGCCTCGGCCTCTCGGTGCTGCTGTCGCTCACGTTCCTCGGCCGGACCGATGCCCTGGTCCTGCTCGGCACCCTCGGGCTGTGGTCGCTCGCGCAGCTGCGGGCGGCGACCGGCACAGAGCAAGCCACGGCGGGGTCCGGCGCGCTGCGCCGCATCGTCGAGCTGTTCGCGCTGCCGGCCCTCGTCGTCGTCGCCTACCTCAGCTGGAACGCGGTCGCGTTCGGCACGCCGATCCAGATCAGCGGCGTGGTCAAGCGCGTCACGCCAGGAGCGACCGAGCTCATCGGCATGGCGATCGTCGTAGCGCTCGCTGCGTTCGCTGCGGTCAGGTCGTGGCGACGCCGCGCCACGCTCAGCGCCGACGAGCGCTTCCCCCGCGTGGCGATCATCTGGTCATCGACCGGCTGGTTCGCCGCGTTCCTCGTGCTCACCGTCGGGTACTACGTGCTGCTGTCCGCGCAGCAGTGGCTCTGGTACTTCGCCCCCCACGTCGTCTACCTGCTCCTGCTCGGCGGCGCCCTGCTGGTGGACTTCGCCGAAGCCGCGGTGGCCGAGGCCCCCAAGCGCCACACCCCGATGCGGGCGCTGGCACCGGTGGCCGCCCTCTTCATCCTGCCCCTGGTGGTGTCACTGCCGCTGCAGTGGTCGAAGCTCACGGATCCGAACCAGCGATCGATCCAGCTCGCCAACCGAGACGCCGGCCTGTGGATCTCCGCCAACCTGCCCCCCGATGCCGTGCTCGGCTCGTGGGATGCCGGTGTCGTCGGCTACTTCGCCGACCAGCCGGTGGTGAACCTCGACGGCGTCGTGAACTCGATCGACTGGTACCACGCGCAGCGAGACGGCACGACCGGAGCGTTCCTCGACGAGTCCGGCGTGAGCTACCTCGTGAACCACGCGGCGCTGGTCGAGGGCACCACGCCCGGCGTCGACGAGCAGGTCCGTGGCCTCTTTCAGGACCCTGGCGCACGTGCCGAGCAGCTCCACCGCGTCGAGTTCCGCTACTCCGGACGGTTCGAAGGGTCCCCCGACAGCGGCGGCCTCAAGGAGCTCGCCGTCTTCGTGCACCGCGTCATCCGCAGCGCTACCCCCTGATCGCCCGACCCCATCGCGTACCGGCGGGGTCTGGGCCCGATCCTTGGGTCGAGACCCCGCCGGTTTGCGAGTGCTGGTGCCAGCTCAGACCTTGGCGGCGGCGAAGCCCGTGTCGAGGTCGGCGATGATGTCGTCGAGCGTCTCGAGACCGACCGACAGGCGAACCAGCCCGGGGTCGACGCCGGCGGACACCTGCTCATCGACCGTGAGCTGCGAGTGCGTCGTGGTGGCCGGGTGGATGGCGAGGCTGCGCACGTCGCCGATGTTGGCCACGTGGCTGTGGAGCTCGAGCGCCTCGACGAACCGACGGCCGGCATCGGCGCCGCCCTCGATGATGAACGCCGGAACCGATCCGAATCCCCGGCCCTCCGACAGCTGCGCGGCGCGGTCGTGCCAGCGCGACGACGGCGACGACGCGTGCTGCACCGAGAGCACCTGCGGGTGCGCCTCGAGGTACGCCACGACCGCCTGGGCGCTGGCGTTGTGCCGCTCCATCCGCAGGCTGAGGGTCTCGAGGCCCTGCAGGAACATGAAGGCGTTGAACGGCGATGCCGCCGCGCCCATGTCGCGCAAGAGCTGCACGCGGGCCTTGAGGACGTAGGCACCCGGCCCGAGCGCCGGCCAGTAGGCGAGCCCGTTGTACGACGGGTCCGGGTCGGTGAACATCGGGTGCTTGCCGCTGGCGCCGAAGTCGAAGCTGCCGCCGTCGCAGATCACCCCGCCGATCGACGTGCCGTGGCCGCCGATGAACTTCGTGGCCGAGTGCACCACGATGTCGGCGCCGTGCTCGAGGGGACGGATCAGCCACGGTGAGGCGACGGTGTTGTCGATGATCAGCGGCACGCCGCTGTCGTGGGCGACGCCCGCCACGCCCGCGATGTCGAGGACGTCGTTGCGCGGGTTGCCGATGGACTCGCCGTAGAACGCCTTCGTGTTCGGGCGCACCGCAGCGCGCCACGCGTCGAGGTCGTCAGGGTCGTCGATGAAGGTGCACTCGATGCCGAACTTGGGCAGCGTGTGGTGGAACAGGTTGTAGGTGCCGCCGTAGAGCGCGGCCGACGACACGATGTGGCTCCCGGCCTCGGCCAGGTTCATGATCGCGATCGTCTCGGCCGCCTGCCCCGACGCGACGAGCAGGGCGCCGGGGATGCCCAGCGCCGTGTCCGGTGCGCCCTCGAGGCTGGCGACGCGCGCTTCGACCACGCCCTGCGTCGGGTTCATGATCCGCGTGTAGATGTTGCCGACCTCGGCCAGCGCGAACAGCTTCGCCGCGTGCTCCGCGTCTCTGAACGAGTACGACGTCGTCTGGTAGATCGGCACCGCACGCGCACCCGTGGTCGGGTCCGGCTCCTGTCCGGCGTGGATCTGACGGGTCTCGAATCCCCACTCGCTGCTCACGGCATCCTCCATCGACGTGCTGCGGCCCGATCCAGGGCCTGCGCCGGCACTGTACCTACCCCGTAGGCGACGACCTCCCCCACGTGCCAGGCGGGCAGGATTCCGCTTCGCCGTATCATCGGCGACCATGGCCGAGATGACCGAGACCGGGATGAGCGTGGTTGTCTTCACCGATCTCGCCGACTCGACCGCCGCGCGCAGCCGCCTCGGCGATGAACGCGCTGATGCTGTCCGGCGCCAGCACGACGAGATCGTGCGAAGGGCGCTCGAGCACCACGGCGGCAGGATCGTCAAGCACCTCGGTGACGGCTTCATGGCCGTGTTCGGCTCGGCAACCCGCGCCGCGGAAGCGGCGATCGAGCTCCAGGTCGCGATCGAGCACCACAACGTGCGACCGCTGTTCGACGAGCAGCTTGCGGTGCGCGTCGGCATCTCCGCAGGTGACGTCCAGTGGGAGGCCGATGACTGCTTCGGCACACCGGTAGTCGAGGCTGCTCGGCTGGTCGGTGCGGCGAACGGTGGCCAGGTGCTGGCTGCCGCGGTGGTGAAGATCCTCGCCGGCACCCGGACCGACGCGCGCTTCATCGAGGTCGGGCAGATGGACCTCAAAGGGCTTGCCGCGCCGCTCGATGTCGTCGAGATCCAGTGGGATCGCGACACGGCACCGATCCCACTGGTGCAGTGGTTGGATCCAGCTGCCAGCTGGACCCCGCTGGCCGGACGCGCGGGCGATCTTGCGATCCTCGAACAAGCCTGGGAGCGCACGGCCGCCGGGCAACGCGACGTTTTCCTCATCACCGGCGAGGCCGGCGCCGGCAAGAGCAGGCTCATGAGCGAGTTCGCAGCCCTGCACACCGCTGACGCGACTGTGCTCGGAGGGCGCTGCCACGAAGGCTTCGAGGTCCTGTACGAACCGATCGTCGAAGCGCTCCGCCGATTCGTGGACGCCACCCCAACCGATGAGCTTCCCGACGCGCTGGGGCGCAGCGGGGGCGAGCTCTCCCGCTTGCTGCCCGAGCTGGCCGAGCTGGTCCCCTCACTCCCCCCACCGGTGCGCGCCGACCCAGAGGTGGAGCTGCACCGCCTCTACGAAGCGATCACCACATGGCTGGTGCACACCGTCAGCGGCAAGAGCCCACCGCTCATCCTCGTGGTCGACGACCTGCACTGGGCCTCTGAGGCGACGTGCACGCTGCTCGAGCACGTCATCGAGCACACGGCCGGTCAGCGGATCATGATCATCATCGGGTGTCGCGACGATGAGGTGACACGCACCCACCCCGCAGCAGGCCTCTTCGGCATGCTGGCAAGACTCCCCGGCGCTGCGCGCCTCCAGCTCGCGACCCTGGATCGCTCGGCGATCAGCGAGCTCGTGGACTTCGCGTGCCCCGACCGATCCGATGATGACCGGGGCAGGCTTGCCGTCGAGCTCGAGGACCGCACCGAGGGCAACGCCTTCTTCGTCGGCGAGCTCCTCCGCTTCCTCGCTGAGACACCAACGGGCACCGCGCCGAGCAGGAGCGACCGGCACGACGAGACGCTTCTCGGCGACGTCCCCGACACGGTGCGCGCGGTGATCTGGATGCGCATCTCCAAGCTGCCCGAGCCAGCGGTGCAGACGCTGGGTGTTGCCGCGGTGATCGGCCAGGAGTTCGACGCCGCGGTCCTCGCTGCTGCAACGAACACGGAACGATCCGATGTCATCGAGCACCTCGTGGAGGCCGAGGAGCGCGACATCATCGTTCCCACAGCTCGAGGTCGCTACCGCTTCTCGCATGCGCTGGTGCACGCTGGGCTGTACGACGACATGGCGTCCATGCGCCGCGCCGCGCTGCACCGCGATGTCGCTGCTGCCATCGAGCGCGTCGCTGGAACTGCAGTCGACCAGCACTACCGGGAGCTGGCCCGTCACCTCCGTCTGGCGGACATCGCCGCTGAGCCCGGACGCGCCGCTCACTTCGCGCTGCTCGCCGGCCGCCAGGCGCTCGCGCAGCACGCGAACGCTGACGCGCGCGTGCTGCTGCAGGATGCGCTCGCGTGGTACACCACCGAGCACGGCGCCATCGATCCAACCGCGCGCTGCGATCTGCTCCTCGACGTCGGCGAGGCGCAGGTGCGAACTGGTGACCCGGCCTTCCGCCAGACGCTCCTCGATGCAGCTGCATCTGCCGAGGCGCTGGAAGACGGCGGGCGCATGGCGCGCGCGATCAAGTCGATGAATCGCGGGCTGCCCACGGCACGGCGGCCAGGGCAAGGAGATGAGATTGCGCTCATCGAGCGGGCGCTCGAGCTGCTCGAGCACGAGGAATCACCTGCGCGCGCCGTGCTGCTCGCGCAGCTCAGCAGCGACCTGTTCTTCGGCGGTGACAACGATCGACGCCTGGCGCTCATCGACCAGGCACTCGATCTCGCTCGACGCCTCGACGATCCGAACGCCCTGGCGTACGTGCTCGCCGTGCGTGACACCACCGTGCACGACGAGGACTACTCCCCCGACGAGCTCATCGCTGCGTCGGAGGCCGCAGGCGACCCGCGCTTCGAGTTCCTGGCACTGATCGTGCAGGACGACCAGCGCCTCTACCACGGCGATCGGGAGGGGGCGCTCGCTGCCCTCACGCGTGCTGAGCTGCTGGCCAGCGGCATCGGTGATGAGAGGCTGCACTTCGGCGTACTCGTCGCCAAGGCTCGCCACGCGATGGCTGGCGGCATGCTGGAGGAGGCTGAGCGCCTTTCCGGCCTCGCCCTGGAGCGCGGCCAGCAGATGCAGCTCGATGATGCTGCTGCGATCTACGGCATGCAGGTGGTGGCGATCCGCTTCCTGCAGGGTCGGCTCGACGAGCTCGCCCACCTCCTGCACCATCCGGCGCTGCTGGACAGCAACATGACCGAATCTGTCGCCGTGCGCGCGCTGATCGCCAGCGCAGCAGGGGAGCACGCGCTCGCCCGTGAGGTCTTCGAAGAGCTCGCCAGCGACGACTTCTCGAAGGTTCTTCAGCACGGCACCAACCCGGTGACGCGGCTGTCGATCGCGTGTCAGGTGTGCGCTGATCTCGGCGACCGCGAGCGCGCCGCTGTTCTGTACGAGCTCACCCTCCCATATCGCGATCGATTCGCGAGCACGACGATGGCGTGGGCCTCACCGGTGAGCTACCCGCTAGGCCGATTGAGCGCAGCGCTGGGTCGAACAGACGAGGCACGAGCGCTCTTCGCTTCGGCGTCATCTGCCGCGTCGGACAACGCGCCGCTCCAGCACCTGATCGAGCAGGCGATGCAGCAGCTGGACGCGCCCGGCGATCCTTGAGGGCTGGACGTCAGCCCTGGCCGCCGGAGGCCTCCTGGACCTTGGTCTTGCCCGCGGAGATCCACGGCATCATCGAGCGCAGCTCGCCGCCGACCTTCTCGATCGGGTGGTCGTGGCCGGCCTGTTCGAGCGCCAGGAAGTTCGGCCGCCCGGCCTCGCTCTCGGCCACCCACTCGTTCGCGAAGGTCCCGTCCTGGATCTCGCCGAGGATCTTCACCATCTCGGCCTTGGTGGCGTCGTTGATGATGCGCGGGCCGCGGGTGAGGTCGCCGTACTCGGCGGTGTCGGAGATGGAGTAGCGCATGCCGGCGATGCCCTGCTCGTACATGAGGTCCACGATGAGCTTCAGCTCGTGGAGGCACTCGAAGTACGCGACCTCGGGCTGGTAGCCGGCGTTGACCAGCGTCTCGAACCCGGCCTGCACCAGCGACGTGGTGCCGCCGCACAGCACGACCTGCTCGCCGAACAGGTCGGTCTCGGTCTCCTCGGCGAAGGTGGTCTCGATGACGCCGGCCTTGGTGCCGCCGATGGCGTCCGCGTACGCGAGCGTCACGGCCTTGGCATCGCCCGAGGCGTCCTGCTCCACGGCGATGAGGCACGGCGTGCCGCCGCCCTCCTCGTACGTGCGGCGCACGAGGTGGCCGGGGCCCTTGGGCGCCACCATGCCGACGTCCACCCCGGCGGGCGCTGCGATGCGGCCGAACCGCACGTTGAAGCCGTGGGCGAACAGCAGCAGGTCGCCGTCGTTGAGGCCCGGGGCGATGTGCTCCTCGTACAGCGCCTTCTGCTCGGTGTCGGGCGCCAGGATCATGATGATGTCCGCCGCGGCAGACGCCTCGGCGATGCTCTGCACGAGCAGGCCGGCGGCCTCCGCCTTGGCGACGGAGCCCGAGCCCTCGCGCAGGCCGATGCGCACGTCGATGCCCGAGTCCTTCAGGTTCAGCGCGTGGGCGTGGCCCTGGCTGCCGTAGCCGATGACCGCGACCTTGCGGTTCGCCAGCAGGGACCGGTCAGCATCCTTCTCGTAGTACACGTTCGCCACGGGGGCTCCTCGGGTTGGGTGCACGCCGTCGTGGCGCGCTCGGTGGTGGTCGGGTTGATCGGGGTGCGTCTGCTCAGGCGGTGCGGGCCGAGCGGGACCGCGACGTCTGCACGTCGAGCTTGGGCAGGGCGACGCGCCCCGTCCGCTGCAGCTCGATGATCCCATAGGGTCGCAGGAGGTCCTCGAAGTCGTCCACCCGGTCGGGGTGATCGGCGAGCGCGATGGTCAGCTCGCCGTGGCCGACATCGGCGATCTTGCCCTCGTAGACGTCGACGAGCTCGATGATCTGGCTGCGCGCCGTGCCCTCGGCGCGCACCGTGGCGAGCAGCAGCTCGCGCTCGATCGCGTCCTCGGGGGCCAGCTCGCTGATCTTCACCACGTTGATGAGCTTGTTGAGCTGCTTGGTGATCTGCTCGAGCGGCGCGGACTCCACGTCGACGACCACGGTGATGCGGCTGAAGCGCTCGTCGTCGGTCGGCGCAACCGCCAGCGACTCGATGTTGTAGCCGCGGCGCGAGAACAAGCTGGCGACGCGCGCCAGCACACCGGAGCGATTCTCGACCAGGACCGAGAGGGTGTGGTGGGTGCCGTCGCTCATCGCTCGCCATCCTCTCGCTGCGCCGGGTGGACGACGATCTCGCTGTTGGTGCGCCCGGCGGGGACCATGGGGAAGACCTTCTCGCGCGAGTCGGTGCGGAACTCGACGACCACCGGTCGGTCGTCGATCGAGTTGGCCTTGTCGATCGTCGGCTGGACGTCCTCGGGCGACTCCACCCGGAAGGCGACGCAGCCCATGGCCTCGGCCCACTTCACGTAGTCGGGCAGATCGTAGGAGAGGTACACCTCGCTGTAGCGCTCCTCGTAGAACATCTCCTGCCACTGGCGCACCATGCCCAGGTACGCGTTGTTGAGGATGGCGATCTTCACCGGGATGCGCTCGGCGGACGCGGTGACGAGCTCCTGCGCTGTCATCTGGAAGCAGCCGTCGCCGTCGACCGCCCACACCATGCGGTCGGGTCGGCCGACCTTGGCGCCGATCGCGGCGGGCACCGAGAAGCCCATGGTGCCGAGCCCGCCGGAGTTGACCCACGTGTTGGGCAGGTTGAACTGCCAGTGCTGGCTGGCCCACATCTGGTGCTGACCGACGCCCGACACCAGGATCGTGTCGTCGGGCGTGCTGGCGCGCAGCGTCTCGATGACGTGCTGGGGCTTGAGCAGCTCGCCGGGATCGGCGTCCTCGAAGTGCAGCGGGTAGCGCTCCTGCCACCCGCTGATGCGGCTGCGCCACTCGCTCGTGTCGGCCTGGGCCTCGGCGCCGCCACGATCGCGCACCGCCTTGACCAGCTCCTCGATCACGAGTCGGCAGTCGCCGACGATCGGGACGTCGGGCCGCCGCACCTTGCCGAGCTCAGCGGGGTCGATGTCGACGTGGATGATCTTGGCGTCGGGCGCGAAGCCATCGAGCTTGCCGGTGACGCGGTCGTCGAACCGGCTGCCGAGCGCGATGAGCAGATCCGCCTGCTGCATGGCGGTGACCGCCGTGTAGTTGCCGTGCATGCCCGGCATGCCGAGGCACAGCTCGTGACCATCCGCGATGGCGCCGCGCGCCATCAGGGTGGTGACCACGTGGATGCCGGTCATCTCGGCCAGCTCGCGCAGCGCGTCAGACGCCTGCGCCTTGATGATGCCGCCGCCGGCGTAGATGACGGGGCGCTGCGCGGCGAGGATCAGCTCCGCCGCCTCGCGGATCTTCTTCGGGTGGCCCTTGGTGGTCGGCTTGTAGCCGGGCAGGTCGAGCTCGGTCGGCCAGTACCACTCCATCGCGGAGTTGGGGTTGTTGGGATCGACGATGTCCTTGGGGATGTCGATGAGCACGGGGCCAGGTCGACCGGTGGTGGCGATGTGGAACGCCTCGCGCACCACCATCGGGATGTCCTCCGCGCGCGTCACCAGGTAGTTGTGCTTGGTGACCGACGTGGTGATGCCGGTGGTGTCGCACTCCTGGAACGCGTCGGTGCCGAGCGAGGTGGTCGGCACCTGGCCGGTGATGACGACGAGCGGCACGGAGTCCATGTAGGCGTCGCACAGCGGCGTGACGATGTTGGTCGCCGCGGGACCGCTCGTCACCATGGCCACGCCGGGTCGGCCCGTCGCGTGCGCGTAGCCCTGCGCCATGTGCCCGGCGCCCTGCTCGTGGCGCACGAGGATGTGCCGGATCGGCGAGTCGATGATCGGGTCGTAGACCGGGAGGATCGCGCCGCCGGGGAGGCCGAAGATCACCTCGACGCCTTCGAGCTCCAGGCTCCTGATCAGTGCTTGTCCACCATCCATCTGCATGACTTCGTTCCTCTTGGATCCTTCGGGAGGTGGCCCGACCGCTGCGTGCGCCGAGCCGAAAACGGGAACGACCCCCCGGGAGGCGGGAGGTCGGGACGCACGCGGGTCGCGGAGGCGGGGCGTGCGCTCAGGCGGGTACTACGAGGCGACGGGTGCACCGGCTCCGGGTCATGGCCGCCAAGGCTACGGGTGGCTCGGCTCCGTGGCAAGGCGATACGCACCGGTGGGAGGAGGCCACCGGCCGTGCGACCATGGGGCGTGCCCGCCGAGACTCCCCTGCTGCACCCGCTGGCGGGGCTGAGCCGCCGCCTGCAGCTGCAGCTCGTGGTGCTGTTCCTGGGTCGCGGCACCGGCTCGTGGACGATGCGGTTCGCCTACCCGTTCCTGCCCACCATCGCCCGAGGCCTGGACGTGTCGCTCGCCGCCACCGGTGCGCTGCTCGGAGCGGTCGAGCTCCTCGGCGTGCTCGCCCCCGCGATGGGCAAGCGCATCGACCGAGGGGACCAGCGCACCGGTCTGCTGGCAGGCAGCGCTGCGCTCGGCATCGGTGGGGTGACCGCCGGCCTGGCCCCCGGGGTCGCCGGCTTCGCCCTCGGCATGCTCGTGCTCGGCGCTGGATTCATCTCCTACACCGTGGCGTCGAGCGCGTGGACCGGCACGCGGGTGCCGATCGAACGCCGCGGCGGCGCGATCGGTCTGCTCGAGACGTCGTGGGCGGTGTCGCTCCTCCTCGGCGTCCCCGCGGCAGCAGCGATGGTCGTCGCCGGCTCGTGGCGCACGCCGTTCCTCGTGATCGGCGTGGCGAACCTGGTGCTCGCCGTGGTGATCTCCCGCACGATCGAACCCCGCCGGAAGAGCGAGGCGCGTCCCGCTGCGGGCACCGGCGGCCGCCGCCACGTCGGGTTCGCCACCACCCTGGCGCTGCTCGGCATGGGCGGGATGATGGTGTTCGGCTCCTACGGCGCGTGGCTCGAGGCCGAGCACGGCTTCGATCCCGGGGGGATGGGCGCGCTCGCCGTCCTGCTGGGCGCGGGCGAGCTCATCGGCAGCGGCGCGGTGATGCTGCGAGGCGACCGCATCGGCCTTCGGCGGACGATGGCGATCGGCATGCTGCTGCTCGCGCCGGCGCTTGCGCTCCTCTCGCCGCTGGGCGGGCACCCGGTCGGGGCCCTCGTGCTGCTGGTGCTGGTGTTCGTGGGCTTCGAGCTGGCGTTCGTCGCGGGGCTGACGATCGCCTCGGAGCTCGACCGCGACGCGCGCGGCGCCGCCATCGGCATCGCGATCGCCGGCGCGACGATCGGGAGGGCGGCGGGCGCGGCCCTCGGGGTGTGGGTGCTCGTCGAGCACGGCATGGCGGTCACCGGTGGGCTCGGCGGCGGCATCGTGCTCGGTGCGCTCGCGCTCAGCCGGCGATCGGTGCCCAGCCGGGTCGACGCGTGACGCGCCGCGGCGCCTACCCGGGCTCGTTCGACCCGCCGACGGTCGCGCACCTGGCGATCGCCGCCGCGGCGCTCGACGCGCACCGGCTCGATCGGGTGGACCTGATCGTGTCGCGCGTCGCGCTGGCGAAGGAGCACGTCGCGATCCCGCGCCTCGAGGACCGGCTCGCCGTGCTGGCCGACTCGGTCGCCGAGCACACCTGGCTCGCACTGGTCGTGAGCGACGCGCAGCTCGTCGTGGACCTCGCCGTGGGCTACGACGTCGTGATCCTCGGCGCCGACAAGTGGGCGCAGCTCCACGACGTGTCGTTCTACGGCAGCGACCCCGCTCGACGTGACGCAGCGATCGCCGCGCTCCCGACCGCAGCGATCGCGCCGCGCGCCGGCGTCGACGTACCAGCGGACCTCCTGCTCGCGGTGCCAGCCGGCACCGACGCGGTGTCCTCCACGCGCGCTCGTGCCGGCGAGCGGGCGCTCATGCTCCCCGCCGCACGCACCTTCGACGAGGCGACGGGAGCATGGACCGACGCCGAGCGCTATCGGCGGTGGGTCACGGATTCGTGACTGCGCCCTTCTCCGCGCCTTGGGCGAGCCGTGCGTACTTGGAGAGGAAGCCGGTCGGGTAGCGAGGCTCGGGAGCCTTCCATCCCGCACGCCGGCGATCGAGCTCATCGGTGTCCACCAGCAGGTCGATGGTGTGGGCCGCCACGTCGATGCGGATGCGGTCGCCCTCCGCGACGAGGCCGATGGGGCCGCCGTCGACCGCCTCGGGCGCGACGTGCCCGATGCAGAAGCCGTGGGTGCCGCCGGAGAACCGCCCGTCGGTGATCAGCGCCGTGTCGCCGCCGCGCCCGACGCCCTTGATGGCGCCGGTGACCGCGAGCATCTCGCGCATCCCTGGCCCGCCCTTGGGGCCCTCGTAGCGGATCACCACGACGTCGCCGGCTGCGATGCCGCCGGCGAGGATCACCTCCATGGCCGCAGCTTCGCCGTCGAACACCCGCGCCGGGCCCTCGAACGAGTCGAAGTCGATGCCGGCCACCTTCACCACCGCGCCATCGGGGGCCAGCGAGCCGCGCAGCACCGCGATGCCGCCCTGCTGGTGGATGGCGGCGGACACCGGGTGCACGACGTCGCCGTCGGGCGCGGGCGGGTCGAGGCGCTCGAGGTTCTCCGCCATGGTCCGGCCGGTCACGGTCATCACATCGCCGTGCAGCAGGCCTTCGTCGAGGAGGTGCTTGAGCACGACCGGCACCCCGCCGATGCGGTCGAGGTCGCTCATGTGGTACTTGCCGTGCGGCTTGGTGTCGGCGATGTGCGGGACGCGCGCCGCCACCCGGTTGAAGTCCTCGAGCTCCAGCTCGACGCGCGCCTCGTGCGCGATGGCAAGCAGGTGCAGCACGGCGTTGGTGGAGCCGCCGAGCGCCATGACGACCGCGATCGCGTTCTCGAACGCCTGCTTCGTCATGATCTGACGGGGGCGGAGGCCGAGCTCGAGCTGGCGCACGACTGCCTCGCCCGAGCGCCGAGCGATGTCGTCTCGGCGAGCGTCGGGCGCAGGTGGGGCGGCGGAGCCGGGCAAGGCCATGCCGAGCGCCTCGGACACCGACGCCATCGTGTTGGCGGTGAACATGCCGGCGCACGCGCCCTCGCTCGGGCACGCGCCGCACTCGATCGCCTTGAGCTGCGCGTCGTCGATCTGCCCCGCTGCACGGGCGCCGACGGCCTCGAACACCGACACGATGTCGAGCGCCTCGCCATCGAGCTCGCCGGGCAGGATGGTGCCGGCGTAGACGAACACCGAGGGGAGGTCGATGCGCGCCGCTGCCATGAGCATGCCCGGCAGCGACTTGTCGCACCCCGCCAGGGTGACCATGGCATCGAGGCGCTCGGCGTGCATCACGCACTCGACGGAGTCAGCGATGATCTCGCGGCTCACGAGCGATGCCCGCATGCCCTCGTGCCCCATCGAGATGCCGTCGCTGACCGCGATCGTCGTGAACTCGATCGGGAACCCACCCGCAGCGCGCACCCCCTCCTTGGCCGCCTTGGCCAGGCGGTCCAGCGGCATGTTGCAGGGGGTGACCTCGTTCCACGAGGACGCCACCGCCACCTGCGGCTTCACCCAGTCGTCGTCGCCCATGCCGATGGCGCGCAGCATGGCGCGAGCCGGTGCGCGCTCGTAGCCGTCGGTGACCTCGAAGGAACGGGGCTTCATGTCGCTCATGGCTTCGAGCCTACGTCGGCGCCCCCCAGCGCACGAAGGCCGAAGGCCGCGTCGGCGCGCCGGGACCCGGCACCTACGATGAGCGCCCGATGGACCCCCGGCGGCGCCTGACGCACCTGCGCACCCGGTGGTGGCCGGCGAACGGCGACGGAGGCGTGCCGTGGTTCGCCGAGGTCCTCGGCGTCAGCGGCCTGCTCGTCGCCCAGCCCCTCTACGAGGTGTACCGCGACGGTGCCGACGCCTTCGTGTGGCAGCGAGCGGACGACGAGATCGCGTGGTGGGCCCTCGCCGTGCTGCTGGTGCCCGCGGTGCTGCTCGACCTCCCGTCGCGGCTGCTGCGCCTGGTGGTGCCCGATGTCGGGCGTGTCGTGCACGCGGCGACCGTCGGTGCGCTGTGCGGGTTGCTCGCCGCACGGACGTTGGCGCACCAAGGCGGCGTGCCCGACGCGGGGTCGGACCACGTGGTGCTGCTCGCCGGCGTCGCGCTCGGCGTCTCCACAGTCTGCGTCGTGGCCTGGCACCGCTCCGGCGGCTTCCGCTCCTGGTTGCGGCTCGTGGCGATCGCCCCGCTGGTGCTCTGCGGCACGTTCCTGCTCGGCGAGCCGATCCGCTCCATCGCGTTCGCCCAGGGCACGGGCGCCACCGTGGCGCTCGACCTCGAGGACCCGCCGCCGATCCTGTTCCTCATCTTCGACGAGCTGCCGCTGGCCTCGATGCTCGGCGCGGACGACCGCATCGACGCCGACCTCCTCCCGGGCTTCGCCCGACTCGCCGAGCAGGCCACCCTCTACCGCAACATCTCGACGGTGTCGCCGTCCTCGCCGACGGCGGTGCCAGCCATCTTGTCGGGCGAGTACCCGACGGCGAGCGACGTGCCGCCCATCGCCAGCGAGCACCCGGAGAACCTCTTCACCCTGCTGGCCAGCACGTACCGGCTCAACGTGTGGGAGTCCGTCGCCCAGCTCTGCCCGCCGGACCGCTGCGACAGCGAGGGGGAGAGCGTGAGCGTGCCCCACCTGCTGCGGGAGGCGGCCGACACCTGGCTGACCGGCTTCGTCCCCGATCCTCCGGAGGAGCAGGAGGCGTACAAGGCGCCGCAGTCGCAGCCCCGCGCGCCGAGCGTCTTCGAGGACTTCACCGACAGCATCCGCACCGGCGGCGGACCGCAGCTCGACTTCCTGCACGTCATCCTCCCCCACCAGCCGTGGTACCACCTGCCGTCGGGTGCGCAGCACGACGCGCCGTTCCTCGCCCCCGGCCTCGTCGGCAGCACCTACGCCTGGGCGGATCAGCACCTCGCGGATGCCGGGCGCCAGCGCCACCTGCTGCAGCTCGTGCGCACCGACGTGCTGCTCGGCCGACTCATCGACGCGATGGAGGACGCCGGCACGTGGGACGAGACCCTCGTCATCGTCACCGCCGACCACGGCGCCGCGTTCTCCGCCGGCGAGCCGATCCGGGGCGTGTCCGCAGAGAACGCGTCGCAGGTCATGTGGGTGCCGCTGATGGTCAAGCAGCCCGGGCAGCGGGCGGACGCCGTCGACGACACGCCTGGGCGCACCATCGACGTGCTCCCGACGCTCGCCTCGCTGCTGGGCGTCGAGCTGCCGTGGGAGGTGGACGGCGTCGCCCTCGACGAGCCTCGCCCCGCCGAGGTCGAGGAGCGCCGGATGCTGCGGTGGGCGTTCAACGCGCTCACGCCGCCGGCGGGCGAGGACTACGTCACCGTGGACGGAGCGCAGGGGCTGCGCGACCTCCTCGCGCTCCCCCCGGCCACCGCTCCCGGCGACGACCCGCTGAAGCCGTGGCGGTTCGGTCGTCGCGGCGATCTGATCGGGCTGGAGACCGACTCGCTGGCGCGGGCGCCGGCGAGCGAGGTGCGTGCGACCCTCGGTGACGGCGAGTGCTCGGCTGACCGGCGCGGCGTCGATGGGGTGGTTCCGGTGTACATCTGCGGGAGCGTCGACAGCGTTGCGCCGATGGAGGTGCTGGTGTCGATCAACGGCTACGTCGGCGGCTGGAGCGAGACGCGCGCGACGCGGACGCTCGGCGATGGGCGCCGCGGCTTCTTCGCACTCGTTCCGGACGACCTCCTCGCCGACGAGGGCGACGACATCGAGCTGTTCCAGATCGTCGGCGACGCCTCGGCTCCGCACGGCGTTCGCTTGGCACCGATGTCGCTGGGCAGCTGAGCCACGTGCCAGCGCTCGCAGCCAGCGGCTAGAGCGGAACGGTGCCTTCGGGGCACTTGGCGGTGATCCACGCCAGGAGGCTGATGAGCGCGGTGTCCATCCCCTCGCGCCGGAGCATCTCGATGAACGGCCCGTCCTCGGCCTGCATCGCGAGCCAGTCGTAGTCGAACTCCGAGAGCCGCTCATCGAGCTGGATCGCGAGCGACGTGAGCACGGTCACCTCGTCCTGCTGGTCGAAGGCGGCGAACTCGTGCACCTCCATCGCGAGCTGGCCCAGCCCGAGCACCTGGCGGCGGAGCTCCTCGGGAGCGAGCAGCTCCGGGCTCCTGAAGATGTCGCCGTACTCGGTGAAGAGGGTGGTCGCCGCATCGCAGGAGCGATCGAGCTGCTCGGCGGTCTGCTCCTCCCCCGGCCCGAGCGCGTACGTCGCGTCCACATTGACCACGACTGCGCCGCCATCGACCGGCGCCGACGTGGTGTCGCTCCCGCTCTGCCCCGCATCGGCGCACCCGGTGGCGATCAATGCGAGGAGCAGCAGGGGGCCGACGACGGTTCGCATGCGCATCGGGCAATGGTAGCGAGAGGCTCCGTGGGAGGGGGTGCAGCGGGACGGCTCGACGTGGGGTGTCGACGGCCGCTCAACGCGAGGCGCGGGCCTGCAGCGCGGCGGTGACCGCCTTGCCGTCGGCCTGGCCCTTCGTGGCCGCCATCACCTTGCCGACGAAGAAGCCGGTGAGCTTGCCGCGCGCCTTGGCGTCGCCGTCGACGAAGCGCTGCCACTCCTCGGGGTGCGCGTCGAGCACCCCGTCGAGCACCGCGTCGAGCTCCCCCGCGCCCATCGCCTCGAAGCCGCGCTCGGCTGCGATCGTCGCCGGCGCCTGCCCCGACTCGACCATCTCGGCGAGGACCTGCTTCGCCTGCGTTGCGGTCAGCTCGCCGCTGGTCTCCATCACCACGAGCGCGGCGAGGTGCGCGGGATCGAGCGCACCGGCGCCCTCGACTGCGAGGTTGTGCTCGACGTGGGTGAGCACGCGGCTCGCATCGGCGCCGGACCCGATGGCGGCGATGGCGAGGGCATCGAGGTCGCGATCGACGGCCATGGCTGCGTCGGCGGGTGCGATGCCGGCGATCGCTGCGAGCGCTGCTCTGCGCTGCGCCGGCAGCGGCGGCATCGCGGCGTCGATCTCGGCCACCATCGCTGCGCTGGGGCGCAGCGGGACGAGGTCCGGCTCGGGGAAGTAGCGGTAGTCCTCCGCCTCCTCCTTCGAGCGTCCGCTGCGGGTGCGCCCCTCCGCCTCGTCCCAGTGGCGCGTCTCCTGGCGGATGGCCTCGCCGTGCTCGAGGAGGTCGATCTGACGGACCACCTCGTAGTCGATGGCGCGCTGCAGGCTGCGCAGGGAGTTCACGTTCTTGGTCTCCGTGCGGGTGCCGAGCGGCGCGTCCGGGCCGCGGCGCACCGACACGTTGGCGTCGACGCGAAGGGAGCCCTCCTCCATGCGCGCATCGGACACGCCGGTGGCGAGCAGGATGCCGCGCAGCTCCGCCACGTACGCCCGGGCCTGCTCGGCGGTGCGGAGATCGGGTCGGCTCACGATCTCGATGAGCGGGACGCCGGCGCGGTTGTAGTCGACCAGCGAGTGGCCTGCATCGTGGATGCGGCCGCTGCCGCCGACGTGGGTGCTCTTGCCGGTGTCCTCCTCGATGTGCGCCCGCTCGATGCCGACGCGCCACCCGTCGGGCAGCTCGATGGCGCCGTCCACGTTCGTCGGCTGGTCGTACTGGCTGACCTGGTAGTCCTTCGGCATGTCGGGGTAGAAGTAGTTCTTGCGTGCGAACTCGCCGGGGCGGACCTCGCACCCGAGCGCACGGCCCAGGCGCACAGCGAACGTCACGACCTGCTCGTTGAGCACCGGCAGCGACCCGGGGAGGCCGAGGCAGGTGGGGCAGATGTTGGTGTTGGGCTCGTCGCCGAACACGTTGGCGCACCCGCAGAACAGCTTCGTGGCGGTGGCCAGCTCGCAGTGGACCTCGAGGCCGATCACGGTCTCCCAGGCCACGGCCTCCTCTTCGGCGCTCACGGCGCCACCTCCTCCAGGGTCCGGGCGACGCGCAGCATGACGGCCTCGCCGAGGGCGGGGGCGAGCACCTGCACCCCGACGGGGAGCCCGTCGTCACCGGTGCCGAACGGGACCGACACCGCCGCCTCGCCCGCCAGGTTGGTGGGGATGGTGCAGCTGTCGCTGAGGTACATGGCGAGGGGATCGTCGACCTTCTCCCCGATGCCGAACGCAGTGGTCGGCGAGGTGGGCGACAGGAGCACGTCGAAGCGCTCGTAGGCCGCAGCGAAGTCGCGAGCGATGAGCGTGCGGACCCGCTGCGCCTGGCCGTAGTAGGCGTCGTAGTAGCCGGCGGACAGCGCGTAGGTGCCGAGCATGATCCGGCGCTTGACCTCGTCGCCGAAGCCGGCGGTGCGCGTGGCGCTCATCATCGAGGCGGTGGTGTCGCCGTCGACGCGCAGGCCGTAGCGCACGCCGTCGTAGCGGGCCAGGTTGCTGGAAGCCTCCGCCGGGGCGATCAGGTAGTACGCCGAGACGCCGTAGGTGACCGCGGGCACCGACACCTCGTCGACTGCTGCGCCAGCTGCGGCCAACGCCTCGGCGGCGGCCTGGAGGCGGCGGCGCACGTCGGGCGCGATGCCGTCGCCGGCCAGCTCGGCGATGACCCCGACGCGCAGACCCGCCACTCCGCCGTCGAGGCCGTCGACGAGCGAGGGCGCCGGTGCGTCGATGGAGGTGCTGTCGAGGTGGTCGTGCCCGGCGATGACCTCGAGGCAGAGCGCCGCATCCTCGACGGTGGCGGCGAACGGGCCGATCTGGTCCAACGAGGACGCGAACGCGACCAGCCCGGAGCGCGAGACGAGGCCGTAGGTGGGCTTCACCCCGACGACCCCGCACAGCGCTGCTGGCTGGCGGATGGATCCGCCGGTGTCGCTGCCGAGCGCCAGGGGGGCGAAGCCTGCGGCCACCGCCGCTGCGCTGCCACCCGACGAGCCGCCGGGCACCTTGGAGGGGTCGGCGGGGTTGCGCGTCGGTCCGAACGCCGAGTTCTCGGTGGAGGAGCCCATGGCGAACTCGTCCATGTTCGTCTTGCCGATGACGATCGCGCCCGCAGCTCGCAGGCGCTCGACGACCGTCGCGTCGTATGGCGGACGCCAGCCGTCGAGGATGCGCGACGAGCACGTCGTCGGCACCCCGCGGGTGCACAGGTTGTCCTTGAGCGCCATCGGCACGCCGGCGAGCGGTCCGGGATCCTCGCCCGCGGCCACGCGGCGGTCGACCTCGTCGGCGTCGGCCAGGGCGCGCTCGGCGAGCACGAGGTTGAACGCGTGCAGCTCTGCCTCGCGGGCGTCGATCGCGGCGAGGTGCACCTCCACGACCTCGCGGGCGCTGCGGTCCCCCGCTCGCACCTCGGCCGCGATCGCCGAGGCGCTCACGGCTCCTCGCCCAGGATCGGAGGAACACGGAAGCGACCGGACTCCGCCGACGGCGCCTGGTCGAGGACCTCGTCGCGATCGAGCGACGGGCGCACGACGTCGGCGCGGGTCACGTTCTCCAACGGCAGCGGGTGCGTGGTCGGCGGCACGTCGTGCAGGTCGAGCACGGCGAGATCGTCCGCGTGGTCGAGCACCGCGGCGAGCTGGTCGGTGAACCGGTCGAGCTCGGCGTCGTCGACCTCGAGCCGGGCGAGGTGCGCGACGTGCGCGACGTCCTCGCGGGTGATGCGTTCGGCCATGGCCGACACGATAGGCGGCCCACCCGCGCTGCTCCGCAGGCGGTGGCGTCAGCCGCAGGCGGCGCGAGCGAAGGCCACCGCGCGCTGCGCGATCAGCTCGCGGTCGAGGTCGATCGTGGCCACGTGGTAGCTGTGCTCGAGCACGACGCGCTCGACGGGTCCGCCCCAGACCGCCGCCAGGTGGTCGCTGTTGGCGGGCGGCACGACGTGGTCCTGCGGGCTCGTGCACAGCAGCAGGGGGCAGGTCGCCTCGGCGAGGCCGGGCTGCAGCGCGTCCACGGCGTCGATCATGCTGAGCAGCGGCGCGAGCGGCACCTGGTCGTAGGCGGACTCGGTGACCTCTGGGTCCGCGACGTCCGAGCCGATGCCGGGCATCACGGTCTCGCCCGCGTCGACCAGCCCCTGGATGAACGACCGCATGTCGTCGTCGGGCTTCGCCGCCGGGTTCACGCACACGATCGCCGCCACCTCGGGGTGCTGCACGGCGGTCCACAACGTGAGCGTGCCGCCCATCGACAGCCCGGCCACCACGACGCGGTCGCAGCGCGCCGCGAGGCGCTGGTAGGCGGCATCGACCTCTGCGGACCAGTCGGCGAACGACGTCGTGAGCATGTCATCGACCGTCGTGCCGTGACCGGGCAGCCGTGGCAGCTCCACGGCGAACCCCGCGGCGGCGAAGGCCTCGGCCAGCGGGCGCATCGAGGACGGGTTGCCGGTGAAGCCGTGCAGCACCAGCGCACCGTGCGTGCCGCCGTCGGCGGACCACGCCTCGGCACCGGGAAGGACGGTCGTGTCGCTCGATTCGCTCATCGTCGTCGAACCTCCAAAGGTCGATCTGACCCCCAGAAGGTGTCCAGTTAGGACGCCTGCTACCGCAATTTGAGGGAGGGGTGGGGGGGGGTGGGGTTAGGTGTAGGGGTCGTCGGTGGCGGGCTCGTCCCACCACTCGTCGGGGGCAGGGTCCCACGTCGGGTCGGGGTGGATGCAGTCGACGGGGCACGGGTCGAGGCACTTGCCGCACCCCGAGCACAGCTCGGGGATGATGACCACGTCGATGTCGTGGTTGAAGATGGCCCCGAACTGCGGCGGGCAGTGCCGCAGGCAGGCATCGCAGTTGATGCACGCGCCCATGTCGATCCGCAGCGGCGGCAGCTTCCACTTGGGGTTGCGCTGGCGATCCGCCAGGCGCTGCTGGCGACTTGGCCCGGCCACACGGCAACCATAGCCACGCCCTGCCAACTTGACCGGGCGGTCAAGCGGCCGCCGAGCGGATCGTCTATTGTCGGCCCGCAAACGAAGGGGGCACCCGGCGCGGCTGGGTGGTCAGAGCACACAAAGGAGCAAACGTGCCGAAGTTCCTCAGCGCCGAGTGGGTCGAAGCGGCGAAGAACATCCGCGAAGAGGTCGAGGGCGACGTCCCGGCTCCTGCGCACGCAGTCAAGATGAACCTGGTGATCACCGACTCGCCGCTCGGCGATGGCGACATCAACGCCTACATGGACACCTCGTCGGGCGCCATGGACATGGACCTGGGCGCCCTCGACGCGCCGGAGCTCACCGTGACGGTCGACTACGAGACGGCCAAGGCCATCTTCGTGGACCAGAACCCGCAGGCCGGCATGCAGGCGTTCATGGCCGGCAAGGTCAAGGTCGTGGGCGACATGACCAAGCTCATGGCGATGCAGCAGTCGGCACCAGACCCGAAGGCACAGGAGATCGCCAACAAGATCCAGGAGATCACCGAGTAGGCGACGACTCCACCAGATCTGCCTCGAGGGCGCCCTGCGGGGCGCCCTCGTCGCGTCCGGTCCCCGGCGGGGTGCGGCGCACGAAGGTCGCCGCGAGCGTGGCCAGCACGCAGGCGCCGGCCCCCACGAGGTACGCGGCGTGGAACGCGGGCACGTCGCCCACCGCGCTCGAGCGCGCCTCGTAGACGGTGAACATCACCTGCGTACCGGCGACGACGCCGATCTGGCTCATCATCTGCTGCGCGGCGCCGGCGATGCCGAGGTCGGTGTCGGCCACGGCGTTGGCGATCGCGGCGGCCATCGCCGGCGACGCGGCGCCCATGCCGACGCCCGACAGCACCAGCGATGCCACCACCAGCATCGGCGACGAGTCCTCACCGACCGCCGCGAGCAGCAGCATGGACAGCGCGATGCACGCCATGCCGAAGGTGCCGATGATGCGCTCGCCGACCTTGGTCGTGAGCCAGCCGGCCAGGGGCCCCGCGACCGCGAACGACAACGGGCGGGCGATGCTCAGCTGGCTGCCCTGCTGCGTGCCGATGTCGAGCACCTTCTCGAGGAGCTGCGGGGTGAGCAGGAAGCCGCCCATGTAGGCGAAGTTGCCGAAGATCTGCGCCGTGATGGGGAACACGAAGTTCCGGTTGGAGAAGTACGCGAGCGGCACCATCGGCGTCGGTGCACGGCGCTCCACGACGACGAACGCCACCAGCAGCACCGGCGACAGCGCGAAGAAGCCCAGCACCAGGGGGTGCGTCCAGCCCCACGCGGGCGCACGGTTGAGCGCGAACAGCGCGGAGGTGGCGGTGCCCGCCAGGAGCAGCGCGCCCGGCACGTCGAAGGTGACGTCGCGGTTGCGCGGCACGTCGGGCAGCAGCGCGATCGCGATGAGCACGCCGGCGAGCATCAGCGGCGCCTGCGCGGCGAAGATCCACCGCCACCCGAACACCTCGACGATCGGCCCGCCGGCGACCACCCCGAGCACCGGGCCGCCCGCCGCCACCAGCGACCAGTAGCCCATCGCCTGGGCGCGCCGGTCGCGGGCGAACATGCGGTTGATGAGCGACAGCGACGCCGGGCCCGTGGCTGCACCGATCGCCGCGCCGAGGACGCGGAACCCGATGAGCGAGACCGGATCCCACGCCACCGCGGTGAGCGCAGCGAACAGCGCCGAGCCGGCCAGGCCCAGGATGTAGATGCGCCGAGGGCCGTGGAGGTCCGACAGCTTGCCCATGGTCGGGCCGACCACGGCGAACGCGAGGATCGGCCCGGTGATGATCCACGTGAGGACCACCGGCTTCGTGCCGAGGTCGTCCGCGATCTGCGTGAGCGAGAACGACAGGATCGTGATCGTGAACCCGACGCTGAACAGCCCGTAGAGGACCGTCCACAGCACGATCGTCGGGTAGCGCTCGCTCTGCTGCGCGCGATCCCGGACGCGGTCGCGGATCAGCAGCGGCCACGGCACCACGCTGACGGGCTCGAGACCCGGCGCCTCGATGACCAGCGAGTCCTCGGCGGACCAGGCGTGCTCGGGGTCAGCGCGCTCGCTGGGCTCGTCGGGTCCGTGGGGCACGGCGTGAGCCTACGGGCGCGACCCCCGCGCACCGAAGAGCGATGACGTGACGTGCGGCGCGGGCGCCGCGCTCAGCTCCGGGTGGACAGCTCGATGGTGACGCCGAGGCGCACCGCGGTGCCGATGTCCGGGGTGGTGCCGGTCACCGGGCGGTTCGGGTTGCCGTCGACGCCGCCGACGAACAGGCCGACGGCCTCGATGGCATCGGTGGCCTCCGACACGGACATCCCGGCGACGTCGGGGATGGCGACGGTCTCGGGGCCCTTCGAGACGATGACGTCCACGGTGCTGCCGCGATCCGCCTCGCTGCCGGCGCCGGGAGCGGTGCCGATGACGACGCCCTTGGCGACCTCGTCGCTGAACTCGCCCACGTTGCGCGCCAGCAGCTGCACGCCGTCGAGCGCGACCTCCGCCTCGGCGAACGTCCCTCCGGCGACGGCAGGCACGATGCGCGGCGTCGGGCCGTCGGACACCACGAGGTTCACGGCCTCGCCACGGGCGATCTCGGGCTCGACGGTGGCCAGGCGCAGCACCGATCCCGCGGCGATGCTCTCGTCGAACTCCGCGGTGGTGGTGCCGAGCACCAGGCCGGCCTCGGTGAGCGCCGCCTCGGCGTCCTCCAGCGTCATGCCGACGAGGCCCTCGGGGACCGCGGTGAGCTCGTTGCCGAGCGAGACGGTGATCGCCACCACCGCGCCCTCCTCGAGCTCGGTGCCCGGCGGCGGCTCCTGGGCGATGACCTCGCCGGGTGCGGTGCCGTCGCGGCGGCCATCGGTGCGCTCGACGATCCACTGCTCCTCGGCCACCAGCGGCCCGACCGCCTCGACCTGCAGGCCCACGAGCTCGGGCACCTCGTACATCGGCGTCTGCGCCGACATCCAGGCGTAGGCCGCGCCGGTCGCGCCCGCAGCGAGCAGGAGCATCGACAGCAGCACCCAGGGCCACCGTCGCCGAGCGGTCCCCGCCGCCCGTGCCGATCGGTGCGCGCTGCGCTTGGCGGCGCGACGGGCCTTGCGGCGGGCCCGCCTCGTCGCGGGGGGCACCGGGCGATCGGCAGAAGATGCCGCCGCAGGAGACGGTGCCGCACCGGAAGCGACGGGCACCTGGGTGGTGTCGCCGCCGCCGGATTCGGCGCGCCCGACCGCTACCGCTCCCGCGAGGGGCAGCGGCTGCGGCGCAGGGAGGCCCTCGCCGGCGGCCATGAGCGCGAGCGCGAGCTCCGCGCCATCGGGGCGGTCCGCAGGGTCGGGCTGCCCAGCACGGGTCAGGATCTCCGCCAGCGGACCGCACTCCGGCGGGACCGGCAGCTGCGACCCCACCCGCGCCATGAGGGTGCCGAGCGTCGTGTCGGCCGCGAACGGCACCTGGCCGGTGACGGCCTCCACCAGCACGAGCGCCAGCGAGTACACGTCGCTGCGGCCGTCGAGGGTGGCGCCCTGGGCCTGCTCCGGCGAGGCGTACCGCGCAGTGCCCAGCACCGCGCCCTGGGGCTCGGTCCACGCAGCCTCCGCCAAGGCCCGGGCGATGCCGAAGTCCGCGATGCGCAGGCGGCCCTCGTCGTCGAAGAGCACGTTCGCCGGCTTGATGTCGCGGTGCACGAAGCCCCGGCGGTGCGCGTAGTCGAGGCCGCGCGCCGCCTCGAGGCCGACGAGCAGCGCCTGCGAGAGGGTGAGCCGGTTGCCGGCGTCGAGCATGCCGCGCAGGCTGCCGCCACCGAGGTACTCGGTGACGATGTAGGGCTGCGGATCCTCGCCCCAGTCGTAGACCGCGACGACATGGGGGTGGTTCATGGCCGCCGCGGCCTGGGCCTCGGCGCGGAAGCGCCGCAGGAACGCCTCGTCGTCGGTGAGGGCGTCGTGCAGCAGCTTGACCGCGACGCGCCGCCGCAAGGTCACATCGTCGGCGAGGTAGACCTGGGCGGACGCACCGCTGCCAATCGGAGCGATCAGGCGGTACCGGCCGCCCAGCACCCGCCCGACGTGGTCGGTCGCGCGCGGACTGGGCACCTCGGCAGGGTACCGCCGCGCCGCTCGACACCCGGGCACCTGCCCGGTGGGGTCCGCGCCGCGTGCCGTACAGTCGCGTCGGCTCCGACCGAGGATTGCAGCGCCCCAACCGGTGGCGACCCACCGAACCGGACCGCCAGACGACCCATGACCCGGACATCGCCCTCCCTGCCTGTGCCGTCAGGCGCGCCAGCCTCGCCGAGGGGGCTGAGCAGCCGTCTGCGCTACGAGCCGGCGCTGGACGGGCTGCGAGGCGCAGCGGTGGCGGCGGTGCTGCTGTTCCACAGCGAGCTGTCGTGGGCTCGCGGCGGCTACCTGGGCGTGTCCACGTTCTTCACGCTGTCGGGGTTCCTCATCACCACGCTGCTGCTGCGCGAGCACGCCGAGACCGGCGCGATCTCCATGCGGGCGTTCTACGCACGGCGAGCACGACGCCTGCTGCCCGCGCTGGTGCTCACCCTCCTCGGCGTGCTGCTCTTCGGCGCCACCATCGCCAACGGCCCCCAGCTGCGCGACCTGCGCGGCGACATCATCGGGTCCCTCGCGTACGTGGCCAACTGGCGCTTCGCGCTCGGCGACTCGTCCTACACCGACCTGTTCGGCAGCCCGTCGCCGCTGCTGCACCTGTGGAGCATCGCGATCGAGGAGCAGTTCTACCTGCTGTTCCCGCCCGCTGCGGCCTACGCCATCGCCCGCCGCGCCCGCCGCTCCCCCGGTGGCACCGACGGCGGCGTCGCCGCGCCTGGGGCGGATCCGACCGCCGCCATCGCGGCGGTCACCGCGGCCTCGGTCGTCGCGCTCGTCGCGTCGGGCCTCGCCGGCGTCGACCACGACGTCATCTACTTCGGCACCCACACCCGTGGCGCCGAGCTGCTCGTGGGCGCGCTCCTCGCGGCGGTCGCCCATCGGGGCACCCTCGCCGAGCGCACCAGCCACCTGCGCTGGGCCGGACCGCTCGCCCTCGCGGCCACCGGTGCCCTGTGGACCTCCGTGGACCAGGACACCGAGCTCCTCTACCGAGGCGGCTTCGCGGCGTACGCGCTGCTGTCCGCCGTCGTCATCGCAGCGGCCACCACCGCGGGCAACCCGGTCAACGCCGTCCTGCGCGTCGAGCCGCTGCGCACGCTGGGCCGCATCAGCTACGGGGTCTACCTCTTCCACTGGCCCATCTACCTGTGGCTCACCCCCGAGCGCACGGAGCTCGGCGAGCTGCCCCTCCTGGCTGCCCGCCTCACCGTGTCGATCGCCGCCGGCTACGCCTCGTTCCACCTCATCGAGCAGCCGATCCGCACCCGCAGGGCGCTTCGCGGCACGCAGGTCCCCATCACCGTCGCTGCTGCGCTCACCCTCATCGTCGCCGCCACCATCGCGGTCACCGCCAACCCGCCCGTCGACGACGTGCAGGTCGCGATCGATCGCCAGGCGGAGCTGCAGGAGGCGCTGCGCAACCACCCCGACGAGGCAGAGCGGTTCTTCGCTCAACCCAACCCGCCGGGCATCGACGCGCTGCGGGTCGCCACCTACGGCGACTCGAGCGCGCTCATGACCGGCGGCGGGCTCGACGCGTGGATGAACGGGCCGAACCACGAGTACTGGTGGAAGGAGGACCTCGGCGAGCCGGGCGTCGTCGGCGTCACGGGCAGCACGGCGTTCGGCTGCAGCATCCTGGGCAGCGGCGAGGTCCGGTTCCGTGGCGAGGAGCAGGAGCACGGCGCCGACTGCGACACGTGGCGCGACCTCTGGATCATCAGCGCCGAGAACGACGCTCCGGACGTCGCGCTCATCCAGCTCGGGCCGTGGGAGGTCATCGACCGCAAGCTGCCTGGCGATGACACGTACCGCGCACCGGGGGACCTGGCCTTCGACGCCGAGCTGCGCGCCCGCATCGAGGAGGCGACCGACCTCTTCCTGCAGAGAGGCAAGGTCGTGCTGTGGATCTTGGCGCCGCACATCGACTCGGGCACCATCGACGGCGTCCGGCCCGACGACCAGTTCCCGGAGTCCGATCCGGCGCGCATCGATCGCTTCAACGACCTCGTGCGTGAGGTCGCCGCCGAGCACCCGAACCGGGTCGGCACGATCGACCTGCCCGGCTACCTGGCGTCGCTCCCCGGGGGCGAGATGGATGCCACGATGCGCCCCGACCTCATCCACCTCTCACCCGAGGCCGCTGTCGAGGTGGCGGCGGCCTGGCTCGGCCCGGAGATCCTGCGCACCTACACGTCGGTCACCGGCAAGCCGGTGGCACCGTGAGCGACGACCGCCAGGCACCGACGACCGACGACGCCGTCCGCGCTGCCCACCGCTCGCTCGGCCAGCTCCCAGGCCTCGACGGGCTGCGCGCCATCGGCGTGGTGTCGGTCGCCGTCGGCCACGCGTCGATGCACGCAGGGACCTTCTCGCTGATGCACGGCGTGTTCTTCGCCATCTCCCTGTTCTTCACCCTCTCCGGGTTCCTCATCACCTCGCTGCTGCTGCTCGAGCTCGAGCACGGCGACACGATCCGCATCGGGTCGTTCTGGTCCCGGCGGTTCCGCCGCCTCGTGCCGGCATCGCTGGTCGGCATCATCGCCGTCCTCCTCTACGGCTGGTTCGCCGCCGATGCGCACCAGCGCGAGAACCTGTTCGGCGACGTCGCGGCCGCGCTCACGTACATGACGAACTGGCGCCAGCTGTTCGAGGGGCAGGTCTACGCCAACCAGCTGGGCAGCCCGACACCGCTGCTGCACTACTGGAGCCTCGCGATCGAGGAGCAGTTCTACGTCGGACTTCCCTTGGTGCTGCTCGCTGCGCACCGTCTGGGCCGCGGCAGCAGGCACGCGATCCCTGCCGCCCTCGGCCTGCTGTCCGTGGCATCGCTCGGCGCGATCGCGCTCCTCGTGACGAGCGAGGGCGTCAACCCCGACCGGCTGTACTACGGCACCGACGCCCGGGCCGTGGAGTTCCTCGTCGGCGGCCTGCTGGCGGTGTGGTTCACGCGGAACCGCGCCGCCGCGGCGCAGCACACCCGCACCCTCGACGTCCTCGGGTGGGTCGGCGCCGGTGCCACCTTCCTCCTCTGGGTGAGCGCCGACCTCACCGACGAGTGGATCTACGAGGGCGGGATGCTGGTGGCGATCATCCCGTCGCTGGCGCTGGTCCTCGGCGCCGCATCGGGCGGAACGCTCAGCCGGCTCCTCAGCGTGCGCCCGCTGCGAGCAGTCGGCCGGGTCTCCTACGGCATGTACGTGCTGCACTGGCCCGTCATCCTGTGGATGACCCCCGAGCGAACCGGCGTCGACGCACGGCCCCTGCTCGTGGTGCAGCTGGGTGTCGTGTACCTGCTCGCGCTCCTCAGCCACGAGCTGCTCGAGGACCCGATCCGGCGGCGACAGCTCCTTCGCAGCCGCCGCGCCGCCATGTCCGCCGCGGTCATCGCCAGCGTCCTCCTCCTGGCTGCGAGCTGGCCGACAGCCGCCCGCGGACCCGCCAGCGAGTTCGACATCGAGGAGCTCCAGCGCCAGCTCGATGAGACCCTTGCCGGCACAGCTGATGAGAGCGGCATCCGCGTCGGCTTCTTCGGCGACAGCACTGCGGTGGTCCTGAGCGTCGGCACCTGGGCAGCTGAGGCCGATGACGACCTGGTCCCGGCCGGCAGCTCGATGATCGGCAGCTGCGGGGTCACCGGCACACCCGACGTGCTCATCAACGACAGCCCCCACTTCCGAGGCACCTGCGACCTGTGGCCGGATCGGTGGACAGAGGTGCTCGAGGAGCGGCCGGCGGACATCGCCATCATCACCACGCCGAGTGACGTGTTCCCCGCCAGCGTGGACGGCGGCCCCTACCACTCGCTCGAGGACCCCGAGGGATCGCGCCACCTCCTCGAGCAGATGCTGCGAGCCGTCGATGTGCTCACCGAGGCCGGAGCGCACGTGGTGTGGATCAAGCAGCCGCAGGTCGTCTTCGGCGTCGTCGATGGCGTGGAGCCTGTGCCTCCGTGGCCGGAGTCCGACGTCCGACTGATGGACCGGTACAACGAGCTCGTGGATCAGCTCGCCGAGCAGCGTCCGGACGACGTCGATGCCTTGGACCTCGGTGCGTATCTCACGTCGCTGCCCGGCGGGGTCATGGACCGACGTCTACGGCCAGATCTGCTCCACCTGAGCGCCAACGCTGCTGCGCAGGTCGCACGGGATTGGCTGCGCCCGCAGCTCGAGGCGATCGCCGAGCGTCGAGGCATAGAGCGGCACGAGACGCCACCGTGATGTCGCGTCTGGCGTACCAGCCCGCGCTCGATGGCCTGCGCGGGATCGCGCTGGCGTCGGTGCTGCTGTTCCACGCCGAGATCGGCCTCGCACCCGGCGCGTGGGGTGGCGTGTCGACGTTCTTCACGTTGTCTGGGTTCCTCATCACCGGCCTGCTGCTGCGCGAGCACACCGAGACCGGGACCATCTCGCTGCGCGCCTTCTACGAGCGACGAGCGCGACGGCTCCTCCCCGCGCTGGCGCTCGCGCTCGGCGCGGTGGTGGTGTTCGGCGCGACCGTCGCAGACGCCACGCAGCTGCGCGACCTGCGCGGCGACGTGCTGGCATCCACGGCGTACGTCGCCAACTGGCGGTTCGCCCTCGGCGCCGACTCGTACAGCGACCTGTTCGCCAGTCCGTCCCCGCTGCTGCACTTCTGGACGGTCGCCATCGAGGAGCAGTTCTACCTCCTGTTCCCACCTCTCCTCGCCTTCGTCCTCGCCCGGCGCGCTGGGCGCGACCCCGTGGCGCTGCTGGCGATCGCGGTCACCGCCTTCGCGCTGGTGCAGGTGACGTCGGGCCTCGCTGGGGTCGACGACGACCTCATCTACTTCGGCACCCACACGAGGGCATCGGAGCTCCTGATGGGAGCGCTGCTCGCGGCCCTCGCCGCCCGCGGCACCACCTCCACGCCGACCGCGGTGCGCCACCTGCTCTGGGCGGGACCACTGGCGCTGCTCGCATGCATCGCCACGTGGGCCACCATCGACCAGGCGAGCGACGTCCTGTACCGCGGCGGATTCGCTGCCTACGCGCTGCTGTCGGCCACCGTCATCGCCGCAGCCACCACCCCAGGCAACCCCGTCGCCGCGATCCTGCGCCTGGAGCCCCTGCGCACCCTCGGGCGCATCAGCTACGGCGTCTACCTCTTCCACTGGCCCATCTACCTCTGGCTCACCCCAGAGCGCACCCAGCTCGATGACACCCCCCTCCTCGTCGCGCGCATCGTCCTCTCGGTCGCCGCCGGCCTCGCCTCCTTCCACCTCGTCGAGCACCCCGTGCGCACCCGCACCCTGCTGCGCTCGACCCGGGGGGCCGCCGCCGCTGCGCTCGCCATCCTCGCCGTGCTCGTCTCGGGGTCGCTCGTCGTCACCGCCGATCCGCCAGCCGACGACCTCGAGGTTGCGCGCCAGGCGTCCGTCGACCCGCGACGCGCACCTCCGAACCCCCCGGGGGTCGACGCGGTGCGCATGGCGGTGTTCGGCGACTCCGCCGCCCTCGTCGACGGCGTCGCGCTCGGTGACTGGATGAACGGTCCTGGGTTCAACGCGATCTTCACGGAGGATCTCGGCGAGCCGCACCTCATCGGCGTCGGAGGGCGCACGGTCTTCCACTGCGGCATCCTCGGCGGCACACCCACCAGGCTCGAGGGCAGGGAGCTCCCCGCCAACCCCGACTGCGACACCTGGGCCGCCGACTGGGAGGAGGCGATCGATCTGAACCGGCCGGACGTGGCGATCGTGCAGCTCGGCCTCTGGGAGGTCGTCGACCGGAAGCTCCCGGGCGACGACGCCTACCGCGCCCCCGGCGACCCGGTGTTCGACGCTGCCCTGCGAGCGAAGCTCGAAGCAGCCGGCGACCTCCTGCTCGACCACGACCTCGTGGTGCTCTGGATCCTCGCCCCGCACATCGAGACGGGCACCGTCGACGGGGTGCCGCCGGCGCGCTCCTTCCCCGAATCTGACCCGGCCCGGATCGATCGCTTCAACAACCTCGTCCGCGAGGTGGCTGCGGATCACCCCTCACGGATGGGCATCATCGACCTCCCCAGCTACCTGGAATCGCTACCCGGCGGCGAGATGGACACCAGCCTGCGCAGGGACCTCGTGCACTTCGACAACGACGCGGCCGCCGAGATCGCCGAGACCTGGCTCGGACCTGAGATCCGCAGGGCGTACACCTCGGTCACCGGCGCACGGATCCCAGCATGAGCTGGCCTACGTCGTGAGATCGCGCTCGCGCTCGGCGAGGCTTCGCCGCCTACTCCGCCCTCTCAGCCACCGCCATCGCAGCAGCGACCACCGCCGGCAACCCCACCGTGACTTCGCGACCGGCACCCGCCGGTGGCACCATGGACCCCGATGCTGCGAGAGCGCCCGCTGAGCGATCAGACCCGACGGTTCGTGCTCACCTTCGCCATGCTCGCCGCGCTCGCGCTGATCGTCGTCGGCGTCATGGCCGCCGACACCGGTCCGAGCGCGGTGAGCGACACCGCTGGCGGTGCAGTCGAGGACCAGTTCCCCAGGGCGGGCGACCAGATCCTCCGCCAGGAGCAGGTCGGGATCGACCTGGCCGAGGGGTGGATGGGGAGCCTCGCGGTGAACGGCATCGAGATCCCCGAGCAGCAGGTCATCCGCAACAGCGGCCAGAACCAGCTCTTCTTCCAGGCCGGTGCCGGCAAGGTGCTCGAGGAGCTGCCGTCGGGGAGCACGTGCATGACCGCCACCCTCTGGGAGATCGCCCGCGGACCGGCGCAATCGCGCGCCGTCACCTGGTGCTTCGAGGTGCTGTGAGCGGCGCTGCCCCCGGGCGGCGGCTGGCGTACCAGCCCGCCCTCGATGGCTTGCGAGGCGTCGCGGTGGCCTCCGTCGTCCTGTTCCACAGCGAGCTGTCGTGGGCGCGCGGCGGCTACCTCGGCGTCTCCACCTTCTTCACCCTCTCGGGCTTCCTGATCTGCTCCCTCCTGCTCGCCGAGCACCGCGACTCGGGGAAGATCGACCTCGGGGCGTTCTGGAGCCGCCGCTTCCGACGCCTGATGCCTGCATCGCTCCTCGGCCTCGTGCTCGCCATCGCGTACGGCGCGCTCGCCGCGGACTCCACGCAGCTCGCCGACCTGCGCGGTGACGTCGCTGGCGCGCTGGCCTATGCCGCCAACTGGCGGTTCACGTTCGGCGGCGACTCCTACAGCGAGCTGTTCACCAGCCCTTCGCCGCTGCTGCACTTCTGGAGCCTGGCGATCGAGGAGCAGTTCTACCTCGTCTTCCCGTTGGTCGTCGTGGCCGTGGTGCGTCGCGGGCCACAGGGGCGCGCCGCCACCCGCCTCGCGCTGGTGCTGGCCTGTCTCGCAGCGGCGAGCGTGGCGATCTCCACATGGCTGACGCGCGATGGGGTCACCTTCGACCGCGCCTACTTCGGAACCGATGCACGCGCTGCGGAGCTCCTCATCGGTGCGCTGCTGGCGGTGTGGTGGCATCACATGAGCGACGCATCGAGGGAGGCGGTCAGCCGGCGCGTCGCGGCACCTGCCGCGATCGCACTCGTTGCGCTGATCGCATGCTGGAGCATCGTCGACCAGTCCTCGGCCTGGCTGTACCGCGGCGGCCTCGCTCTCTACGCGATGGGCTCCGCTGTGGTCATCCTCGGTGCGATCGCGCCGTCGGGCGCTGTGCGCGCTGTGCTCTCGGTCGAGCCGTTGCGCCAGCTCGGTCGCTACTCCTACGGCGTGTACGTGATCCACTGGCCGGTGTTCCTCTGGCTGAGCCCGCAACGCACCGAGCTGTCCACCGCGCCGCTGCTCGCGGTGCGGCTGGTGGTGACCGCAGCGATCGCCCTCGCGTCGTTCCACCTCCTCGAGCAACCCATCCGCACCCGGCGATGGTTCTCGAAGCAGCAGCTGCGCCTCGCCGCAGGATCGGCCATCGCTGCCATCGCGCTCGGCGCTGTGCTCGTCACCGCCGAGGCCACCGCCCCGGTCGACTTCGAAGAGCTGCAGGAGGTGGCTGCGACACGGCCGGCAGCTCCCAACATCGAGGATCTGCCCACGATCAGCTTCTACGGCGACTCGACCGCCCTGATGATGGGGCTCGGCTTCGCCGACTGGCAGCGGACCACACGAGTCTTCGGTGAGGTGAGCGGCGCGGGGTTCACCCAGCTCGGCTGCGGCTTCATGGGGAGCACCGCCCACCGCTACCGCAACACCGAGCTGGTCTCCAAGGCGGAGTGCGACGAGACCCAGGAGGGGATCCGCAGGTCCCTGTCGTTCGCCACCCCAGACATCTGCGTCGTGATGAGCGGTCCGTGGAACGTTCCGGACCGCAAGCTCCCCGGCGAGGACGTCTGGCGTGCCCCTGGTGACCCGGCCTTCGACGCCCACCTCCGCGGTGAGCTGGAGGAGGCGAGCGAGAGCTTCGAGGAGCACGGCTGCGTCGCCGTGTGGGTCCTCATGCCCTACTCGGTGCAGGGGACCGTCGACGGGGTGCTGCCACCGCACGACTACAGCGAGAACGAGCTCGAGCGGGTCGACCGGCTCAACGAGCTGATCACCGAGGTGGTCGAGGAGCACGCCGGGCACGCAGCCACCGTGGACCTCCCAGGGTGGATGGAGACGTTGCCCGACGGGTACCTCGACACCCGCCTCCGCCCAGACCTGGTGCACTTCGGTTGGGAGAACGGCACCGCGCAGGAGGTCGCCGATCGCTTCCTCGGCCGCGCGATCTACGACGCGTATCGCAGCGTCGTGGGCGACGACGTCGCTCCGCCGCTGCCGCCATCAGCGTTCACCCCGACCAGGTCGCCGCCGACCACCGAGGGCTGACCTGGAGCGCGCGGCATGCACGACCCGTTCGTGCGCGATGTCGGGCTGGGAGCACGCGCCGATCCTGGCTCAGTGGCCGAGCAGCGCCTCGAGCTCGGCGAGCGCTCCGGCGGGATCCGCCGTGACGTGGATGGCGTGCATGCCCAGCGCCCGTGCCGCCTCGACGTTGCTCTCCACGTCGTCGAGGAACACCGCTGCTGCCGCCAGCACGCCGAGGCGCTCCAAGGTCCGCTCGAAGATCACCGGATCGGGCTTGCGCACCCCCTCCTCGCTCGAGTCGACGACCAGGTCGAACAGCTCGTCGACCGGCAGCATGCGCTGCCACATGGTGCGCACCTCGTGCAGGTTGTTGGTGACGATCGCCGTGCGCAGCCCCGCTGCTCGCAGCCGCCGCACGTGCTCGACGACCTCGCTGCGCACCGTGCCGTCGCCGGCGAAGTGGCGCAGCACGCGCAGCGGCTCGAGCTCCATCCCATCCGCGGCCGCCAGCGCCCGGATCTCCTCGAAGGCCGGCTCCATCGTCGTCTCGCCCCGCTCGAGGCGGTGCCACGGGTGGTCGGTGTCGCGGTCGTAGGGGCCGAACACGTGGGCGATCTGGCGCGAGAGCAGGTCGCGCTCGTCGCCATCGAGGGTGGCGAGCAGCGCGAACGGCGAGGGGGTGAAGACCCCGCCGAAGTCGAACAGGACCGCTGCGACGCCGTGATCGGTCATGAGGGCAGCTCCCCCGTCTCGAGCAGGTGGACGAACCCGGCCTCGTCGAGCACCGGCAGGCCGAGGGCCTCGGCCTTGGTCAGCTTGGAGACGCCCGGCGACTCGCCGACGACCACCGCGAAGGTCTTCGCCGACACGCTGCCGGGCGCCTTGCCGCCGCGCGCCTTGATCGCCGCCTCGACCTCCTCGCGGGTGAAGCCCGCCAGCGTGCCGGTGACGACCACCGAACGACCGGCGAGGGTGGCTGGCAGGGAGGTGCGCTCGGGACCGACGAGGTTCACCCCAGCTGCGCGCAGCTTCTCGACGAGCACTCGGTGCTCCGGCTGCGCGAACCAGTCGGCGACGCTGGCTGCGATCACCGGCCCGACGCCGTCGACGCCGGCGAGCTCCTCGACCTCCGCAGCCATGATCTCGTCGAGGTGGCCGAAGTGCGCGGCCACCGCCTCGGCGCCCGCCCCGCCGAGGTGGCGGATGTTGAGACCGACGAGCAGGCGATCGAGCGGGCGCTGCTTGGAGGCCTCGATGGCGGCCTGGAGGTTGGCGACCGACGTCTCCCCCATCCCCTCCAGCTCGCGGATCTGGTCCCAGTCCAGCGCGTAGACGTCGGCGACGTCGTGCAGCACGCCGAGCTGTGCGAGCTGCTGGACGCGCTGCTCGCCGAAGCCCTCGACGTCCATCGCCGAGCGCGACACGAAGTGCTCGATGGCACCGGCCACGCGCGCCGGGCACGCAAGGTTCGGGCAGCGGTGCACCGCCTCGCCCTCGGGGCGCACGAGCTCGGTGCCGCACTCCGGGCAGTCCGTCGGGAAGACCCACCGCCTCGCGCCGCGCGGCCGCTCGGCGAGCACGGGGCCGACCACCTCGGGGATCACGTCGCCGGCCTTGCGCACGATGACGGTGTCGCCCGGGCGGACGTCCTTGATCGCCACCTGGTCCTGGTTGTGCAGGGTGGCCATCGACACGGTTGAGCCGGCCACCAGCACGGGCTCGAGCACCGCGAACGGCGTGGCGCGCCCGGTGCGGCCGATCGACACCTGGATGTCGAGCAGGCGGGTGGTGCGCTCCTCGGGCGGGAACTTGTAGGCGATGGCCCACCGAGGAGCGCGGCTCGTGGCGCCGAGGCGCTCGCGTCGCGCGAGGTCGTCGAGCTTCACCACCACGCCGTCGATCTCGTAGGCGAGGTCGTGGCGACGCTCCTGCCACGACAGGCAGTGCGCGGCGACGTCGTCGAGGTCGTCGAGCACCGCGATCTCGGGGTTCACCGGGAAGCCGAGCTCGGCGATCCACCGCAGCGTCTCGTGGTGGCTCGTGAGATCGGGTCCGCCCACCACCTCGCCGAGCTGGTAGCTCCAGAACGCCAGGTGGCGACCCGCGGTGACCGTCGCGTCCTTCTGGCGCAGCGAGCCCGCAGCGGTGTTGCGGGGGTTGGCGTAGGTGGGCTGGCCCGCGGCGAGGAGCCCCTCGTTCAGCGCCGTGAACGCGGCGAGGGGCAGGTAGACCTCGCCTCGCACCTCGAGCACCTCGGGGGCACCTGCAGGCAGTCGCCGCGGCAGGGCCTCGATGGTGCGCAGGTTGGCGGTGACGTCCTCGCCGGTGCGGCCGTCGCCGCGGGTCGCGCCCTGCACCAGCCGGCCGCCCTCATAGCGCAGCGACACCGCGAGGCCGTCGATCTTCAGCTCGCAGACGTACCGGGCCCCTGCCGCGTCGTCGCCGAGCAGCCGCAGGAGTCTCTGCCCCCACGCGGCGAGCTCACCTGCGTCCATGGCGTTGTCGAGGGACTGCATCGGCACCCGGTGCACGACGGGAGCGAACGTGGTGGTCGACGCCGCGCCGACGAGCTGCGTGGGCGAGTCCGGCGTGCGCAGCTCGGGGTGGGCCTCCTCGAGATCGCGAAGCTCCTGCATCGTGACGTCGTAGTCCGCGTCCGGGACGGTGGGTGCGTCGTGGCCGTAGTACTCGTCGTTCCACCGCCGCAGCTGCGCTCGGAGCACCTCAGCTCGACCCGCGGCGTCGCCGTCAGGACCCACGCCAGCAGCCATCGAGGCATGCTACCGACGCCGCCCCGAGCTGGTTCCCGCACCCCACCAGGCCGCGTTCTGGGTGGCGAGGGCGTGAGGTGTCCAGGCTGCGGCAACCCACAAGGAGCAGGACGTGGTCAGGCGCCGACGGAGAGGCGGACGCCGACGGCCTGCTGGCCGGTGCGGCGTGCGAGCTCGGCGCTGAGCTCGAGCACCTGCTCGGCCTGCGTGGGCCCGTGGGTCGCGAGGCCGCACGTCGGGGTGATGATCGCCTGGGTGCGCAGCCGGACGGGATCGCACCCCTCGCCCACCAGGTCGCACCACGCGCCGGAGAGTCGGCGCCACAGCAGGTCGGGCGACTCGCCGACGGGGCCACCGGTCGGCACCGCTCCCCAGGCCACCCACCCCCCGCGCTCGAGGAAGCCCGCCAGGGTGCCGCCAGCGTCCTCGAGCCCCACCCCGAGAGGTGCCGACAGCAACTGCGTGCCCGTGGCGATCACGAGACCCCAGTCGGCGCGGCCGCAGCAGTGGATGCCGGTGATGGCACCGACCTCGAGCGCAGCCAGGGTGCCCGACACGAGGTCGACCGCCACCCCCGGCGTGACCGGGTACGCGGGGTCGTGCAGGCCGATCAGTCCAGGCTCGTCGATGACGACGATCGGCTCGGCCTCCGGTAGGCGAGCGGACAGCAGCTCGAGCAGCGCCTGCGCACGGGATCGCACGGCGGCGCCCGCGACGCGGAACGCGAGCTCGGCAGAGACACCGGCCATGGTGAGCGCGATGCCGAAGGTGACCGGGCCGGTCAGCTGCAGCTTGATCGGGCCGTCGCGTTCGCTCAACGCCGAGATGAACGCACGCAGTCCACCCCAGGCGTCGCTGGTGAACCCGGGGTCCGCCAGCGGTGCCTCGGGGTCGAGCAGACCGGCATCGACCTCGAGCGAGCCGTCATCGAGGACGCCGATGCCGACGACGCCGTCGGCGGCCTGGCCCAGCATCGATTCACGGGCGCTGCGCGCCGGGAGGCTCGGCGCGAAGGGAAGGCGCGGGTGGTGTCGCAGGACGAGCTCGACGGCGTCGTCGGGGTCGAGGTGCGGGAGGCTGCCGACGCCGGTGGCGAGGCCGACGGGAAGCGGGACCGCCTCACCCACGGTGCGATCGTCGACCCGACGCGCTGCGCTCATCGCCCCTCCCTCCCCCGGTCGGACCACCTCTGGCTAGCGGCCGGCCCGACCGGTGGGCAAGTCTCGGTGCGTGCCACCGCTCCACCTCGCCCTGCTCGCGACCTGGGTCGCGCTGCCGGTCCTCGGCGGGGGCGCTATCAGCGACGCGCTGGTGCGCAGCGACGCTGACGCATCACGGTGGTGGTCGGTCGTGCTGTGGGCGCTGTGGACCGGTACCGTCGCCGCGCTGGCGGTGCCCAAGACCACCACGCTCACCGCGTCGAGGATCCTCGTTCCCGCTGGTGGGGCGCTCGGGATCTGGGCCGCGCTGCTGGGGCCGGCCGGCGCAGGCGATGTGGCCGCAGCCACCGCCGGCGGTGCGGCCACGGTGCTCGTGCTCACCCCCGCCATCGGGGCGCGCTTCGTGGACGGCTCCTCCTACGGCGACGAGCGACGCCTGCCGCTGCGTGCGCCCGCGGCGCTGCTGCTCGGCCCCGTCGAGCTGGCGTGGCTCGTCGCGGTCGCCGGCGCCGTCACCGGTCCCGCGCTGCTGCTCGCCGGCGCTGTCGTTCCCGGCCTGCTCGCCGCCGCGATCGGGATCCCGCTCGCAGCTGGCGCTGTGCGCTCGCTGCACCTGCTCAGCCGTCGCTGGGTGGTGCTGGTGCCCGCAGGCCTCGTGCTGCACGACCACCTGACGCTCACCGAGCCGGTGCTGTTCGTCCGCAGCACGATCGCGGCGCTGCATCCCGCCGCGGCCGACACCGCGGCGCGCGACCTGAGCGCGGGCGCGCCGGGCCTCGCCCTGGAGCTCGAGCTGGCCGAGCCCGCGACCGTCGGGCCCGTTGCGCGTCGGGGCGAGGCGCTCACCACCGAGGAGGTCGCCGCCGTCGTGTTCGTGCCCACGCTTCCCGGCGAGGTGATCGCCGAGGCCGCGCGCCGACGCATCCCGGTGCTCTCGCAGCCCCTGCACTGACCCGCCCAGCCCCGCCGAGGCTCTGTGCGTAGGGGAGTGACGATTCCGCTCACCCACCTACGCACACCAGCACGACGCACGCTCTGTGCGTAGGGGAGTGACGATTCCGCTCACCCACCTACGCATGGACGTCGCCGGGGTTAGATGGCGGTGCCGCCGCCCAGCACGACGTCGCCGCTCGAGTCGTAGAGCACGACGCTCTGGCCCGGCGCCACCGCTGGCACCGCGTCCACGAAGCGCACGATCACGTCAGCGGCAGCGGCACCAGCCACGACCTCGGCTGGGCGCGCTGCGCCGTGCGCGCTGCACTGGGCTCGAACCGCGCCGGTGACGGGCGCGCCGTGCCACGTCACCCCGGCGAGCTCGACCTCGGTCGTGAGCAGATCGGCGCGCTCGCCGATGGTGACCGTCGCTGCCACCGGATCGACCGACAGCGCGTAGCGGGGCTCACCGGTGCCCGACACGCCGAGGCCGTGGCGCTGGCCGACGGTGACCAGCTCGACCGCTGGCACCTCTCCGACGACGTCGCCCGCTGCGTCGAGCACCTTGCCCGAGCGCAGCGCGATGCGCCGCCCGAGGAACTCGGCGCGGCCCGCACGGCGGGTGATGAAGCAGACGTCCTGGCTGTCTGGCTTGGCAGCGGTGCGCAGCCCGATCGTCGCGGCGAGCGCCCGAACCTCGTCCTTCGTGCGGTCGCCCACCGGCAGCAGGGTGCGCGCCAGCACCTCGGGCGGCACCACCCACAGCACGTACGACTGGTCCTTGGCCTCGTCTGCGCCCCGCGAAAGCCTCGGGCCGTCGGGGCCCTCGACGATGCGGGCGTGGTGGCCGGTGGCGATGGCGTCGAAGCCGAGCGCCTCCGCGCGGCGCCAGAGGCGGTCGAACTTGAGGTGCCGGTTGCACTCGATGCACGGGTTGGGTGTGCGTCCGAGCGCGTGGTCGCGCACGTAGGGCTCGACGACGTGGCGCTCGAAGTCGTCGCTGAAGCCGAAGACCAGGTGCTCGATGCCGAGGAGGTCCGCAGCGCGCCGGGCGTCGTCGACGTCCGACACCGAGCAGCACCCGGTGTCGCTGTCGCCTCCCCACAGCTTGAGGGTCACGCCGGTGACCTCGTGGCCCGCGTCCAGCAGCAGCGCGGCCGCCACCGACGAGTCGACGCCGCCGGACATCGCCACCAGCACGCGGCGCCGGGCCACCGCGCTCATGCGAAGAGGAGCAGGCGCTCGACCGCTGCCGGGACGACCTCGAGCGCGAGGTCCACATCAGCATCGGTGGACGCCCATCCGAGCGAGAGGCGCAGCGAGCCGCGAGCCAGGTCTCCGCCGACGCCCATGGCGGCGAGCACGTGCGAGGCCTCGAGCGCTCCGCTCGAGCACGACGACGCCGCGGACGCGAGCACGCCGCGCTCCTCGAGCAGGAAGAGCAGCGCCTCGCTCTCGATGCCCGGCAGGCACAGGTGGGCGATGCCCGCGGCGCGCTGCGATCGGTCGGACCCAGCGGACTCCACCGCGCCGTCGACCGCAGAGAGCAGGCCATCGAGGAGGCGGTCGCGCAACGCCCGACGACGAGGCACGGCATCGGCGCGCTCAGCGGTGGTGGCCGAAGCCGCCGCGCCGAAGCCGACGATGCCCGGCACGTTCGGCGTGCCGCTGCGGCGTCCGCGCTCCTGGCCGCCGCCGACCTGGCGGGCGGCGAGCGACACGCCGGGACGCACGACGAGCGCGCCGACGCCCTTCGGCCCACCGACCTTGTGGCCGCTCACCGAGATGAGGTCCGCGCTGGTGGCGGCTGCCGCGACGTCCACCCAGCACAGCGCCTGCACGGCATCGGTGTGCAGGACCGCTCGTGGCGCTCGCTCGCGTACGATCGCAGCGACGGCGTCGAGATCGGTGATGGTGCCGACCTCGTTGTTGACGAGCATCGCCGACACCAGCGACACCGAGTCGTCGAGGGCGTCGGCCAGCGCGTCGAGGTCGATGGCGCCGGTCGGCCCGACGGGCACCACCCGGCCACCGGCGACGTGGACCGCGTCGAGCACCGCATGGTGCTCCGCCGCGCTGCACACCACGGTGCCGCCCACCGCGTCGTGCACGCCGAGCACCGCGAGGTTGTCGGCCTCGGTGCCCCCGCTGGTGAACACGACCTCGCCGGGCTCGGCGCCGAGCGCGGCGGCGAGCTGGTCGCGAGCGTCGTCGACGGCACGGCGGGCGTCACGGGCAGCGACGTGCGCACCCGACGGGTTGGCGTAGCGCTCGGTGAAGAACGGCAGCATCGCCTCGAGCACCTCGGGGCGCACCGGCGTGGTCGCGGCGTGGTCGAGGTAGCCCGGCATCGACCCCAGGCTAGGGCCCGATCGGGCGGTGCGGGTTCCCCGGTCCCGATCGGGTGTCGGGAACGGCAGCCGGTCCCGGCACGTGGAGCGGCTGGTGGACAGACGATTCTGTCAACCGGTGTAGTCGGGCTGCGCGCTCGCCGGGTCGGCGGCTGGCGCGGATGGCTGGGTGGGCACGGTCGTCGCGGTCGTGGGGGCGGGCTCGAGCTGGCGGCACGGGTCGTCCAGGCTCCAGTACCAGGTGTGGCTCCCGCCACGGCCGCCGCGACTGAACACGAGGAAGCGACCGTCGGGGCCGACGCCGGAGCCTGCGCTCGAGATGCTGTTCACGAACGGCTCGCCCGGACCGCTCCACATCGTGGACACGTCGTCGGCCTGTAGGCGGATGGTGAAGGGCTCCCACGAGGAGGTCGCCTCGTCGTAGGGGGGCTGGTCGATCAGCACGATGCCCGGGAGCGATCCGCCGACGTCCACGATGCCGACCGGCGCTCCCGCCTCCTGCCACAGCCCCGTCGACATGGACAGGTCCGCTGGCGCGCCGCCGGAGAGGATCGACGCGCCCGACAAGAGGGTGGTCGGGCCCGAGAAGACGAACGGCGCCGGGGTCACGACGAGCACGTCTTCGACTCCGTCGCCGTCACGGTCGTCGACCATCCACGGCGCGATCGATGGCGGCACCTCGACGGCGACGTCGGCAAGCGCGAACTCCCCGACGGGAGCGTCCCAGGGCACCACGAACGCATCGATGCCGCTGGCCGTCAGATCGTCGGTCTCGAGCACCCCGACGACGACCCAGGTCTCACGGCCGCCGTCGCCGTCGAGGTCGCCCATCGCGTACGCCCGAAGCTGCTCGCCGGGGACCGTGACCACCAGGTCGCCGCCGGGGCGGACGATCCGGACGCGATCGGCAGCAACCCTGATGTCGTCGGTGCCGTCTCCGTCCAGGTCGTCATCGGACGGACCGTCGTACCCCTCGCCGTCGAGCCACGTGACGTCCACGTCCGGCGGCAGATCGTCGACGGGGTTGCTGGAGCGCTCGTAGACGGGCGCCCACGGCTGCGGGCAGCTCGGGTCGACCTGCGCTGGCAGGGACGAGGGCAAGGCCGACGGCGAGGACGAGGATGAGCGCCGGAGCGACCAACCCTCTAGCTCGTCGTCGGGCCATGGTTGGACGGTACCCCCCGAAGAGGACGGCCGCGGTTGGCGCTTCAGCCGCGGGGAGCGCGTGCCGCGGCAGGCGGTGGGGGCGGCGGGACCGAGCCCCGGCCGGCGACCGGGCGCGCGCCGGGCGTGACGCCGTGCGCGGCCCACCCGCCGTGGGGCACGCCGGGGTTGGCCACCGGCGCCCGACGCGCATGCCGTTGCTGGTAGGCCGCGGCGACGCATGCGAGGTACAGCTCGGGGTGGACGCCCGCCGGCACGGGCTGACCGGTGCGCTCGACCACCCTGGCCGCGAGGCGCTCGGCGAGCGCGGCCCTGGCCGCGGGGGTGACCTGGAAGACCCGAGCGAGGAACGAGCGCACGACGCCGTACTGCTCAGGGGTGAGCGCGGCCACGTCGAGGACCGCGACGTATCCCTCGTAGCCCTGCGGCGCCGGGAAGGACAGCGCACCGAGCGAGGACCCGAGCGCCCGCTCGCGCAGCACGATCGTGCCGGCGAACTGGTCGCCGAGCCGCTGGTCTCGCCGCGACAGCGTGGCCGACAGCACACCGGCCACCCCGGAGGTGAGGTAGAAGTCGACGAACCGGAACAGGCCGCGGATCGTGGCGTGGCGGAACGCGATCGGTCCGCCCTCCACGGTGACGACGCGCAAGCCGAGCGCCGCCTTCCCGGGTGTTCGCCCTCCGTTCCACGCCTCGAAGCCGATCCAGTAGCCGAAGAGCGCGATGAACACGAGCACGATGCCGAGCACCGTGGCGACCCACTCCGGCATGAGCCCGCCGCCGATGGCTGCGGCCGCGCCGAGGCTGAACAGCACCACGAACAGCGCCACCAGCAGGATGAGCACGTCGAGCACCGCGGCCAGCAGGCGCGACCCGACGCCGGCGGTGTCGAACTCGAGCAGCACGGCCTCGGGGGTGACCACCCCCGCCGGCACCCTCGTCCCCGTCCCTCCAGCCGGCCGCGCCACGCTGCCCCGCGGCGCCTAGCCCGCCGCGTTCGCGGTCGTCGTGGTGTCAGGTGACGCCGCGAGCAGCGCGTTCACCCGGTCGTACACCGACAGCAGCGCGTCGTACGCGTCGTCGCTCGATGACTCGTGGACGGCATCCTCCGCCTGGCCGACCGACGTGGCGATCTCGATGACGACGTGGTCCAGCCGGTAGAACGCGAAGACGAACACCGCCCTGCTGGTGCCGTCGGGCAGCTCCGGTGTGAGCTCGAGGTAGCTCTCGAGGCCACCCACGCCGAGGTCGTCGTGCGTGCGCGTCTGCACCGTCACGTCGACCCCCATGTCCTGGTCGTCCTGGTGCTGCTGCTGCCGCTCGACCTGGCAGTCCACCCAGGCGTCGCTGTTCACGGTGTCGATCCACCCCTGCGCGTCCTCGACGTCATCGAACGCGAACGACGTGCTCTGCACCCAGACCTCCTCGGTGCCGTACTGCAGGTAGGGACCGGCCTGGATCGCCCCGACCCCGAGCGCAGCGACGGGATCGTCCTCGTCGATCACGCACAGGGTGTCGGTGCTCTCGACGATCGTCCCCTCCTCGTACACCACCCACGGCTCGCCGACGTCGGCCAGCTGGATCGAGCCCGCGACCGCGAGGGCGATCGACTCGTCGTCGGCGGCCGGCGCCGGAGCAGCGGTCGTGGACGTCGTCGCATCCGGGGGCGCGGTGGTGCTGGGTGCTGCGGCGCTCGTCGTGGAGGTGGCCGCATCGTCGCCCGATGAGCAGGCGACCGCCAGGAGCCCCACCGCGGCGGCAGCGGCCGCACGTCCGGCCCTGCTGCGCGTGATGATCATCGGCTGCTCCCTCTGTGGTGTGCCCGCTACCGTAACGGCAAGGTGGACATCGACCTCTTCATCGCCCGCAACGAGGGCACGTGGCAGCGCCTCGAGGCCCTCACCGACCTCGCGCGCCGAGGCAGAGCGAGCGCAGACGAGGTCGAGGACCTGGTGCAGCACTACCAGCGCACGTCCAGCCACCTCTCCCACGCCCGCGACCACTACCGCGACGGTCCGCTGACGGTGCGGCTCACCCGGCTCGTCGCCAACGGAAACGCCGCCATCTACCGGCGACGCGGCAGCAGCACCGGCGCGCTGCGCACCTTCCTCAGCGTCACGTTCCCCGCAGCGGTGTGGTCCAGCCGGCGATTCATCGCCGTGAGCGCGGCGCTGTTCTTCGTGCCGGCGCTGATCGCCGGCGCGTGGATCGGCACATCGGACGACGCGCTCGACCTCACCGCGCCCGCCGCGGTGCGCCAGGCCTACGTCGAGGAGGACTTCGAGGACTACTACTCGTCGGAGCCCGCAGCGCAGTTCTCCACCGCGGTCCTCGTCAACAACATCCAGGTGTCGTTCCTCGTGTTCGTCACCGGCGCGGTGCTCTGCGTGGGCGGTGCGCTCCTGCTGGCCTACAACGGTCTCAACGTGGGAGTCGCCGGTGGGCTCTTCGCGGCGGTGGGTCAGCTCGACAAGTTCTTCGGGCTCATCCTCCCCCACGGCCTGCTCGAGCTGAGCGCCATCGTCATCGCGGGCGGCGCCGGGCTGCGCGTGGGCTGGGCGATCGTGGCGCCGGGCGACCTGCGGCGCGGCGAAGCGGCGATGGTCGAGGCCCGCCGCTCGGTGGCAGTGGTCCTCGGGCTGCTGGGGGCCTTCGTCGTGGCCGGGCTCATCGAGGGGTTCGTCACGCCGTCGGGTCTGCCCACCACGGCGCGCGTCGGCATCGGGCTCGCAGTCCAGGCGGCGTTCGTGCTGTGGATCGTCGGCAACGGCCGGGCGGCGGAGGCCATCGGCGCCACGGGCATCATGGGCGAGCTCGACCGCCGCTGGGAGGACGAGGCCGTGCAGCGCCACGACGAGTCCGCCGCGGTCACCGCCACCGACCTCGCCGGCTGAGCCGGTCTGCGGGCGTGCCAGATCAGCGGACCGCGTCCAGCGACGCAGATCGCCCGAAGCGCCACCGGTGGGCGCCGTGGATCGCGGCCGTGCTCGTGGCGCTGGTCGTCGTGCCGGTGCTCGCCGCGGGGCTCATCGTGCAGGATCGGGCGTGGACCCCGATGGGCGATGACGCGGTGATCCTGCTGCGGGTGGAGGACGTGGGCACCTCGGCCACGCCGCTGGTGGGTGCCTACTCCACGAGGGGCTGGTCGCATCCAGGCCCGGCGATGTACTTCGTCCTCGCGGGAGCGAACGTGCTCGGCGGCGCCATGGCGTTGTTCGCTGGCGCAGCAGCGCTGCACGCTGCCGCGATCGTCGGCATCGGCCTGGCCGCGTGGCACCGTGGCGGGTTGCCGCTCGTCGCGGGCGCGATGGCAGCCACCGGGCTCCTGACGCACGGCATCGGAGCCGACGTCCTGATCTGGTTCTGGAACCCGCACCTCGCTCTGCTCCCGGCCGTGCTCTTCGTGTTCGCTGCGTGGTGCGTCGCGTGCGGGGATCACCGCTGGGTGGTGCCGGCCACGATCGTCGGCTCGCTGCTCGTCCAGCTGCACGTGTCGCAGGTCCTCCCGGTGATCGCCACCGCGATCGCGGCGGTCGCCTGCACGCACCTGGACCGGCGCGGCAGGCCAACCTGGCGACAGCTGACGATGGCCGCCGCCGCGCTCGTGGTGCTGTGGGCCCCTGTGGCGTGGGACCAGGTGGCCGGCTCCGGCAACGCGCTGCGGATCGGCCGATACTTCGCGGGAGGGTCCGGCACCGGCATCGGCATCGGCATCGAGCGGGGCATGGGACTCGTCGGCCGCCACGTCGCGCCCTGGGGGCCGTGGGCTGGAGGAGCCGAGCCGGCATCGTTCGGCAACGTCGAGCCGGGGTCAGCGCTCATGCCGGTCGTGGTGCTCGGGCTGCTGGCCGGCCTGCTGATCGCGTGCCGGCGTCGAGGTCGCCGCGATGCTGGCGCTCTGCTCACGCTGGCCGTCGCCCAGCTGCTGGTCGCCGTCCTGGCCGCTGGCCGCCTGGAGGAGCCCGTGCTCCCCTACGTGGTGATCTGGATGGCGCCGCTGGCGATGGTGGTGTGGTTCGCCATCGCATGGGCGCTCACCGACCTCGCGCGGTCCCGCTCGGTCGTGCGCAGGTCGCTGCTCCGGCACCACCGGGACCGCATCGTGCTGGTCGGCGCAGGCTCGGTCGCGCTCCTCCAGCTCGTGCTGCTCAGCTCCGCTGCTCAGGGCAGCAGCTGGACGAACCCTCGGCTCCCGCGGACGGAGCACGCGAGCGCGGTCCGAGTCGTGCTGCGCGAGCTCGAGCCCGCACTGGCGACCTCGACCGACCTTCGCGTGGAGGTCGTCGGCGATCCGATCGGCGAGAGCGGCGTGGCCATCATCGCCGCGCTGCTGCGCGAGGGGAAGGTGGTGCGCACCAGCGACGGCGCCGGCAGCGGCAAGTGGGGCGAAGACCGCAGATGGGAACGCCAGGCGGTCGACACCACGCTCACCATCGTGGTCGGTCCACCTGAGGAGGATCCGGCGCTGCTCGAACGCTGCCGGGCATCGGCGGAGCACGAGGAGCTGGCTACGTACGACAGGCTCAGTCCGGCTGCGCGTGCCGAGCGCGACGAGCTCCGCTTCATACGCTTCGTGGATGAGGCGGAGCTCACCGCCGATGACCTGATCCGCCTCGAGGACCTCGACGAGCGCGCCTACCGCATCGCCGTGTTCAGCGGCCCCGACGTCTGCGCATGACCCCCACCTCCAACCTCACCACCACCCTCACCACCACCCTCGTTCTGTGCATGGTGGCTTCCGATAGTCGGAAGTGAGCATGCACAGAACGGAGGGGTGGGGTGCGCTGGGGGTGGGAGGTGGTCGCCGTCAGAGCGCCTCGCAGGCGCGGAGGGCGGCGTGCGTTGCGGCGACGTACGAGCCCCCGAACTTGATGGCGTGCACGGTGAGCGGTGCGAGCTGGTGCAGCGGGACGCGCTCGGCCCAGCCGTCGGCGAGCGGGTGCGCCTCGTCGTATGCGGCGAAGACGTCGGCTCCGAAGCCACCGAACAGCCGCATCATGGCGAGGTCGAACTCGCGGTGGCCACCGTGCGCGGCGGGGTCGATCAACCAGCTCGTGCCGTCGCGATCGACGAGGCGGTTGCCAGCCCACAGGTCACCGTGCAGGCGCGACGGTGGCTCGGGCGGACCGCCGAGAGCCTCGAGACGACCGGCGACGCTGTGCAGCGCCGCGACCGCGGCCCCGTCGAGCGCGCCCGATTGCTCAGCGAGCCGAGCGAGCGGGCGCAGCCGGCACTCGGCGTAGAACTCGACCCAGGTGGCGCTCGGCTCGTTGGGGAGTGACCGGCTGCCGGTGGAGCGACGATCCTCGCGCCCGAAGCACGGGCTGCCCGCGCGGTGCAGCGCCGCCAGCGCCCGCCCGAGCCCGGCCTCGCCGGCCGCGCTCGACGTGCCGCGGCCCTCCTCGATCCACGACAGCACGAGGTGCGCGGGCACGCCGTCGCCACCATCGCCCACCGCCAGCACCTCGGGGATCGCGACCGCACCAGCTGCACGCAGCCACGCCAGGCCAGCGGCCTCCGTGGAGAAGAAGCTCGGCGGCGGGGCTCGGTGCGTCTTGGCGAACACGACGCGGCCATCGTCCAGATCGACGCGGTAGGCCTCAGCCACATCGCCCCCACCGAGCTGGTGCATCGCATGCACGCGCGCACCCAGCTCGGCGGCGACCACCTCCCCCAGCGCACGTCCCATCGACCTGCCAGGCTAGGGAGGTGGGAGCGACGCAGCCGACCCGGCGGGTCAGCACCGTCCTGGCGGTGGCCGCATCGAACGCGTGGCTCGACCTGATCGACACCGCGCCGGACGCCGAGGTGAGCCCGCTGCTGCGGGCCACCGTCACCGGCGAGCTCCCGGCGGTCATCGAGCTCCTCGAGGCAGGTGCGACCACCTCGGTCGCGACGCCCATCGACATCAGGTTGGCGCGCGGGATCCTCATGGTCGTCGCCGCCAGCGCCGCTCCTGGCGCCACCGACACGGTGCCCGATGGCGCGTCGACGTCGGAACCGGTCGACCGGCTGCTCGACGCCACCAGGCCGGTCGCCGTCGACGCGCTGCTGCTGGACGCCGGCGCCGACCCGACCACCGCCGTCGATGGCTGGAGCCCGCTCGACGCCGCGCAGTACGGCGGCTGGTCCAACGTCGTCATGCTGCTGGAGCAATGATCGACACCGAGGAACCGGAGCTGGAGCTCGGCCCCAGCGCGGCGCACGTCGCCCGGACGACCGCTGCCTCCGTGGCCACGATCATGGTCCTCATCGTGGCGGTCGGAGCGCTCGTCATCGCCCTGGCGACCTGGCTCATCCCCAACCCGCACCACTGTGACCAGGCAAGCGAGGCAGCGGCGGCACGCTCTCGAGCGGAAAGCGGCGACGACCTCGACGAGCGATCGTTCTGCCGCGACGACACCGCGGTGCTGCTCGCCATCCGCAGCGGCGACGATCGACTGCTCGAGGACCTGCTCGACGCGGGCGCGTCGCCGAACATCCCCACCAAGCCCGCCGAGCATCGGGACATCCCCAGCGAGTCCGGCGAGCCGCCGATCTGGTTCGCAGCGCGGGTCGGCAACGATGTGGCGATCCGCCTGCTCCTCGAGGCCGGTGCTGATGCGGATGCCTTGCACACCGAGGTGCTGGACTCGTTCTACGTCTCCTCACCCATCAGCTGGACGCTGCTCGTGCGCTCCACCTACAAGGCGGACATCGCCGCGGTCGACGTGCTGCTGGACGGTGGGGCGGATCCTGCGATCGTCGTCGACGTCCCGGTGCCGCTCGCCCGCAACGTCCTGTCCGTCGTGGCACCCGGCGGCGCGGGCCCGCGCGCCGCACCCGAGGCAGGTCGGGCCACCGAACCCCTCGACCGCCTCCTGGCGGGGACCGAGCCGATCGCAGTGGACGCGCTGACCGCGGCGGCGGCCCAGCACGCCTCGTTCGCGGCGCTCGAGCGGGTCGGCGACGAGCTGCCGCCGCAGAGTCGGGCGACGACAGCGTGGGAGCGCATCAGCGAGCGGCTCCTCGAGCACGGCGCGCCGGTCGACGGTGGCCCAGGGGCTCAGGTGACGCCGCTCTACCTGGCTGCGCGATACGGCGACGAGCAGATGGTGAGGCTGCTCCTGGAGGCTGGCGCCGACCCGACCATCGCCGTCGATGGCTGGATCCCCCTCGACGCCGCCCGGTACGGCGGCTGGTCCAAGGTCATCGCGCTGCTGGAGGACTGAGCTGCAGCGCCGGCCCGTTGCTCGCTACAGGCGGCCGGTGGCCTTGACGGTGAGGTAGGCGTCCGCCAGCTCCGAGGCGAGCTTGCCGGGCACCGCATCGATGACGTGCGCACCCATCCCCCGCAGCCTCGCCACGGTCCGGCGGCGCTCCTCGAGCGCGGCGAGGGCGGCGGCGGAGCGGTACGCGCCGTCGGCGTCGGTGGGCACCTGATCGGCCCAGTGCGCGACGTCGGGATCGCGCACCGCGGCGATCACCACCACGTGGCCGCGCACGATCAGCGGCAGCGCCGGCAGCAGCGACTCGCCGACGGCCTGCTCCACGAGGTCGGTGAAGATCACGATCATCGCTCGGCGCCGGAACCTGCTGAGGGTCTCGGTGAACGCCGAGCGGTAGTCGCTCTCGGCCAGGGCGGGCTCGAGCGTGTGCATCGCCTCGGCAACGAGGCCGAGCTGCCGACGGCGGTTGCTCGGCGGCACCACGGCGCGCAACGTGCGGTCGAAGGCGACGAGCCCGACGCGATCGCCGAGGCGCGTCGCCACCGTGGTCAGCATCATCACCGCGTCCATGGCGTGCTCGACGCGCGGCACGTCGGCCACCCGACCGGCCATCACGCGGCCGTTGTCGAGGAGGCACACGACCGTCTGGTTGCGCTCGGCGCGGAAGGTGCGCACGATCGGCTTGCCGGTGCGCGCCGTGGCCGCCCAGTCGATGCGCCGGTACTCGTCGTCGACGGAGTACTCGCGCAGCTGGTCGAACTCCGTGCCGCCGCCGCGCCCCTTGGCCGATCGCATCCCGACCTCGAGGATGCGGGCACGGTTGATGAGAAGCTCGGCCTCCTGGCGCGACCGGAACGGCGGGAAGACGCGCAGCACCCCGGGCACCGACCGTGCCCTCTGCCGCGAGGCGAGGCCGAGCGGTCCCTCGGTGCGCACCACCACCTCGTCTGGCTCGAATCGCCCTCGCCGCGCCGGCAGCACCCCGACGCTCACGGTCGCGCTGCCCCGCGCGGGCAGCTCCGTGGCGACCCGCCTGGTCTCGGCGCGCAACGAGGGCGCCAGCTCGTCGGCCACCGCGACGCGCACCGGACGGTCGGCGCGGTTGGTGACGTGCCAGGTGATCCTGCCCGGCACGCCGAGCGTGAGCGCGCCGGGCACGAGGCGGTCCACCTCGATGCGAGACGGTGACACGGCCAACGCCAGATCCACGATCACCGCCAGGAGCACCGCCACCTCGAGCAGCACGAACACCAGCGCGGCGCTCGAGGGCACGAGCAGGAGCGGCAGCGCGCTGAGCGCCAGGAGCGCGGCGAGCCGCCGCGTCGGCACCGGGATCACCCGACCACCAGCCGATCCGCGGCGGTGCCGCTCACGAGGCCGGCCGCCTCACCGCGGCACGGGCACCGAGGCCAGCAGACCGTCGAGCACGGCGTCGACGGTGACGCCCTCGAGCTCGACCTCCGGGCGCAGCGCGACGCGGTGGCGCAGCGCCGGCTTGGCCACCGCCTTCACCTCGTCGGGGGTGACGTAGCCGCGCCCCGACAGCCACGCCCACGCCTTCGCGGCGTGCAGCAGCGCGGTGCCGCCGCGCGGCGACACCCCGAGAGCGAAGCTCGGCGAGTCGCGCGTCGCTCGCACCAGCGCCACGAGGTAGGCGATGACCTCGGGCTCCACGCGCACCTGGTCGACCTCGGCGCGCGCCACGGCGAGCACCGCGGCATCCGCGACGGGTCGCACGCCGGCGGCGTGGACGTCGTGCGGGTTGAGCCCGGCGTTGTGGCGGGCCAGGACCTCCTGCTCCTGCTCCTGGGTCGGGTAGCCGACCTGGAGCTTGAGCAGGAACCGGTCGAGCTGGGCCTCCGGGAGCGGGTAGGTGCCCTCGTACTCGATCGGGTTCTGGGTGGCGACGACCAGGAACGGGTCGGGCAGGCGCCGGGCGCTGCCCTCGACCGACACCTGGCGCTCCTCCATCGCCTCGAGCAGCGAGGCCTGCGTCTTGGGCGGCGTGCGGTTGATCTCATCCGCGAGGAAGAGGTTGGTGAACACCGGACCCTCGCGGAAGTGGAACTCAGCTCGCTCGCTGTTGAAGATGAGCTGACCGGTCACGTCCGAGGGCATGAGATCCGGCGTGAACTGCACCCGGGCGAACTGCAGGTCCAGCGCTGCGCTCAGCGCCTTCGCCAGCAGCGTCTTGGCCGTGCCGGGCACGCCCTCGAGCAGCACGTGGCCCTGCACCAGCAGAGCGGACAGCAGGCCGCTCACGACGCCGTCCTGGCCGACGACGACCTTGGCCACCTCGTCGCGCACCGCCAGCACCTGGTCGCGCGCCGCAGACGGGGGCGCGACTGCCGATCGGGGCGGCGGAGGGGTGGTCGACGGCGGCGGGGCCGGCGGAGGCGGTCGGTCAGCGGGCTGCGGTGGGGGTCGATCCACCATGGAGCACCTCCTGTCGGATCCCGTCGATGAGAGCGATGAGCTCGAGGAGCTCGGCGTCGTCAGCGACGGGGAGGTCGGCGACCGCACGGTACACGTCGTCGCGCGGTCGGTCGGTGAAGGGAGCGACGGCGTCGACGAGCAGGTGCGCGTCGCTGTCGGGCGACAGCCCGCGCCGCTGCGCGACCTCGAACCGCAGGCGTCGACGTGCCAGCGCGGCCGCTGCGTCGGGCGAGCCGGCCTGCGCCAGGAGGCGTCCCACCGCCAAGGTCAGCTCGGATCCGGCGATCTGCACCGGTTGCGGTTCGGACACCGGTCGACCGAGCCGCCGTGCGCGCAGCAGCGCGTAGACGACGAACGCCACCACGACCTGCAGGAGCGCGTACGGCAACCCCGGGCCGACCTGCTCGGTGGCGAGTCCGATGAAGCTCTGGTCCCCCTCGGAGCGCAGGACCGGTTCGGGCAGCACCACCCGACCGCCCGGCGACGGCGCGAGGAGCGCGGCGGCGAGCACGGCGCCGTCCGCCTCGCCGAGCTGCTCGTTGGTGAGGACGCCTGCGCCGCCGAGCGACACCACCGCGCCGTCGCCGAGCGGATCCACGACGACGAACGACGCCCCGCCGTCACCGAAGCAGCTCTGCGCGCCGCGGCGGACCGCCAGCAGGTACGCGGCACCGGGCTCGAGCTCGCCCACGTCGTCGAGGGCGTCGATGTCGCACCGCTCGCGGGTGAGGCGCTCCTCCTCGAGCAGGCCGAGCAGGGACGAGGTGCCGGCGACCGGCGCGGCGAACGGCGAGGTCGTGTCGGCCACCACCAGCACAGCGCCGTCGCGCACCAGCTGCTCGAGCTCCTCGTGCTGCGCGTCGCTCAGGTTGTCGCGCAGCAGGAGCACCGTGATGTCGGGATCGACGGGGATGCCGCCGCCGACCTCCACGGTGGCGCCGAGGTCCTCGAGCAGCAGCACCAGTGCGCGGGCACCGAGCGGCCCCGTGCTGCGGGGGTCGAGCGGCGGGCCATCGCTGCGGCCTCCGCCACCGACGACCAGCGCCGCGACCAGCAGCACCCCGAGGAGACCGGCCCAGAACCCGATCCCCCGCGTGCGGCTCACCGCGCCACCTCCTCGAGGACCGCTCGAGCGCCGTCGGCGAACTCCTCGGCCTCTGCAGGCCCGGCGCCGCGATGCCCGTACCACGCGTCCTCGTAGAGCGTGGTGGCGGCGCGGAACGGCGCTGCTGCCGCCGGCCGGGCAGACGCGATCTCCTCGCGGTACTCGCCGACGGTGCGCCCGGGAACGTCGCGCACGACGTCTCGGTCGACGAGCTCGGCCACCAGCGCCCGGTAGCGGCATCGCAGCGCCTCGACCCACGCGCCGGCAGCCTCGTGGGCGCGTGCTGCGTCCGCCCAGTCCGATGCTGACCGGTGCTCCTCGACCACCACGTCCGGTGACGACGATGCCTCCGCGGTGCGATGAGCGGTGGGGCTGATGCGCCGCACGAGCCACGCCACGAGCGCCAGGAGCGCAGCGAGCAGGAACCAGCCGAACATGCCGCTGCCCGTGCCCAGGCCCCGCTCCAGCAGCCCGACGAGCTCCTCGGCGATGCGATCCAGCGCGCGCTCGAAGAGGCTCGGCTCCTCGGGTCGGAGCTCCGGGCGGGCGAGGATCTTCTCCGCGCGGGCACGGACGTCGGCGGGATCGGTGGTCGGCTCCGGCAGCTCGCCGTCGACGACCTCAGCTGACCCGCCGCCGCGCACCGCGCCGTCCACGGCCCACGCCCCGTCAACGGCCAGCGCGGGCGACGCAGCCGCCGCGCCCCCCGCGAGCGCAACCGACACCACGAGCGCCGCGCCCGCCGCGGACCACGCCCGACGATCAGCCATCGCGCTCGAACGCGGCCACCGCGTCCATCTCGAGATCGAGGCCCTCGAGGCGGACGCGCAGGTCCAGGTAGGCGAGGCAGGTGATCGCCGCGGTGAGCGGGAGGGTCAGCAGGCCGACGGCGGTGTTGCCCGCAGCCATGAGCACCCATCCGTCGCTGGTGCCGATCACCAGCGCCAGCGTGGTCGGCACCAGGGTGAGCACCGAGGTGAGGATGGAGACGACGAACCACGACACCACGCCGACGCCCACCATCGGCCACCGACGCGTCGCTGTCAGCTGCCAGGACCGCCGCACCGCCGCGATCGGTCCGATGCCCTCGGTGGCCATCGCTGGGATGGTGACGATCAGCGCGCCCATGGCGTAGGCGGCGCCGATCCCGAGCGCGAGCAGCCCGATGGCCTCCGCCAGGTGCACGATGACCCACGCACCGAGCACCGCCGGTGCGCGGCGCAGCATCGTGCCGAGCACCTCACCGGTGGACGGATCGCGACCTGCGTAGCGGCCGGCCACGATCGTCATGACCGCGACCGCGACGAACGCGACCGCGATGGTCTCCCCGAGCGCCCCGAGGTAGCTGAGATCCGACCCGCCGTCGGTGGTGCTGAACAGGGTGGGGTCGTCGAGGACGTCGCCGAGGGCCGCGCCGCCGAGCAGGCTGCGCTGGCTGTAGGCCACGAGCAGCTCGACGGGGATGACCACCACCGCTGCGCACACCGCGATGGTGCGTGGCCGCGCCTTGATGACGGAGAACCCGCCGTCGACGAGGTCGGCGATGGTCATCGGACGCAGCGGCATCGGCGGGCGCCCCGCCGCCTCGTCGAGGTCTGACGCGACGTGCAGCGGCCGGGCGACGGGTGCCGGCATGACTGCGGGCGCGTCCGGCGGCACGAGCGCGGCCGGTGGGCGGTGGTCGGTTGCTGCCACCGTGGCGGCTCCCCTCCTGGTCGCCCCCTGTCTACCGCGCCTCGCCCACCAGGTGGCGTCGACGCGCGCCAGCGGCCCCTCCGCCAGACTGGTCCGATGCGCGGCTACGGCCCCTCCACGTACGGCGACGGCTTCGCGTCGGTGTACGACAGCTGGTACGAGGACATCGGCGACGTCGCCGGGTGCGTGGCCGCGGTCGTGGCCAGCACCGACGGCGGGCGGGTGCTGGAGCTCGGCGTCGGCACCGGGCGCCTGGCGCTGCCGCTGCGCGCCGCGGGCATCGACGTGGTGGGCGTGGACGCCTCCGCTGCGATGGTGCGCCGCATGCAGGCCAAGCCCGACGGCGCCGAGGTGCCCGTCGTGCTCGGCGACCTGGCGCGGCTCCCCCTGCGCGGCCCGTTCGACGGCGCGGTGATCGCCTTCAACACGCTGTTCAACCTCACCACCGCCGACGCGCAGCGCGCGCTGTTCGCCGAGGTGGCTCGTGTGCTCGCCCCCGGGGGCTTCCTCGCCGCGGAGGCATTCGTGCCCGCCACCGAGCACGACGTCCCCGACGCCGTCGTCGAGCCGAACCGCATCGAGGTCGACCGCGTCGTGCTGACCGCGTCGCTGCGCGACCGGGCCAGCCAGCGCGTGGAGGGCCAGCACATCGAGATCACGACCGACGGAATCGTGCTGCACCCGTGGTCCATCCGCTACGCCCCGCCCGACGAGCTCGACGAGATGGCCGCCGCCGCGGGCCTCGTGCTCGAGCGGCGTGACGCGGGGTGGCGCCACGAGCCCTACGGACCCGACACCGTGCAGCACGTCTCGTGGTGGCGCACACCATCGGGCGTGGACGAGCCGCGGTAGCGTCGAGGCCCGCAGCACCGGCGACCTCAGAGGACGCGCGTGAGCCAGCTCCGCCACAACCCGCTCACCGGCCGGTGGGTGACCATCGCGGGCGAGCGCGCCGAGCGACCCGCGGACCTCGACCCACGTCGCCTCCCCGTCGAGTCCGAGCCCCAGCGGCCCTGCCCGTTCTGCCCCGGCAACGAGGAGGCGACCCCTCCGCCGCTGGAGACCTACGGCCCCGGCGGCGAGTGGCTCGTGCGCGTGGTGCCCAACAAGTACCCGGCGTTCGCCGGCGACGACCCGCTGACCGTCACCGATCTCGGTCCCGTCTTCCGCCAGGCGCCCGCGGTCGGCGTGCACGAGGTGCTCGTGCTGTCGCGCGACCACGACGCCACCTGGGCGGACCTGGACGACCCGCAGGTGGGGCTGGTGATGGCGGCGCTGCGCGACCGCGTCGAGGACCACGGCCGCCGCTCCGGGGTTCGCTACACGCAGGCCATCGTGAACCAGGGCCGCGAGGCCGGGGCGTCGCTGGCCCACCCGCACGGCCAGCTCCTCGGCATCCCGTTCGTGCCCGGCGAGCTGGTCGACGAGTGCACCGGCTTCGAACGCCACCGCGACGGCTGCCTGCTGTGCAGCACCGCGACGGAGGAGCGGACGGCTGGGGTGCGCGTGGTGCTCGAGACCAGCCGGGCGATCGTCGTGTGCCCCTTCTGGTCCGGCGCGCCGTACGAGATGCTGCTGCTGCCCTCAGCGCACGAGGCGCACCTGCCGAGCGCGGCACCGGGCGATCTCGTCGCCGTCGGCCGTGCGCTGCGCGCCGCGCTGGGTGCGCTGCGCCGAGCGGTCGGCGACGTGGCCTACAACATCGTGGTGCACACCGCACCGCACGGCCACGACGGACCGTTCCACTGGCACGCCCACGTCCTGCCCCGCGTCACCTCGGTGGCCGGCTTCGAGCAGGGCACCGGCGTGCTCATCAACATCGTGGCGCCCGAGCAGGCCGCCGAGCGCCTGCGCGCCGCGCTCGGCCCGCCGAGCACCACCCGGTAGCGGCGGTCGGCCAGGATCGCGCCGCTGGTCGGTACCCTGCGGCGATGGGTCGCATCCGGGTCGCCACCGTCATCGACGCGCCGCCTCGTGTCGTCTGGGCCGACGTGCGCACCATCGCCAGCCACGTCGAGTGGATGGCCGACGCCGAGGCGATCACGTTCACCTCGGCGGCCGAGGAGGGCGTCGGCACGACGTTCGACTGCCGCACCCGAGTCGGCCCGCTGCATCTCACCGACCGCATGGAGGTGACGCAGTGGCGTGAGCGACGCTCGATGGGCATCCGCCACGTGGGCCTCGTCACCGGCGAGGGGCGGTTCACGTTGCGACGCGCCCGAGGCGGCCGCACGCGCTTCACGTGGACCGAGCAGCTGCGCTACCCGTGGTGGATGGGGGGGCCGATCGGCGGGCTCGTGATCGACCGCGTGCTGGCGCTCATCTGGCGCGGCAACCTGCGTCGGCTCGCGTCGAGGTTCTCCCACGGCGCCCTCATCGACTGAACACCCGCGACCGGGCTAGCCCGATAGCGCGTTCGGCCACTGCGACGCCGCCCACAATCCGCCGAGCGCGACCGACACGCCCAGAGCAACCAGCGCCGCGAACGCCTCGCGGTCGCGGCGCTGGCGCACGCCGATCTCCACGAACAGCCAGCCGGCGGCGAGGCCCGCCACCAGGCCGCCTACGTGCCCGCCGATCGAGATCCCGCTGATCGAGAACGTGAGGACCAGGTTGATGACCAGCACGGTGCCGAGCCCCGACTGCCACAGGTTGATCCCGCGGGCGCGCTGCATCACCACCGCGACGCCCATCAGCCCGAAGATGGCACCGGATGCTCCCGCGGTGGCCGCCAGCGGATCGAGCAGCAGCGCGCCGAAGGATCCTCCGAGCAGCGCCGCCAGGTAGGTGCCCACGAACCAGCGGCGACCGAGCGCTGCTTCGAGCTGCGGGCCGAGGATCCACAGCGCGTACATGTTCATCGCCAGGTGCAGCAGCCCCCAGTGCAGGAAGCCGCTGGAGACGAGCCGCCACCACTCGCCGTCGACGTCGATCCACGGACCGAACAGCACGAAGCGGTTGAACAGCTCGCCGCCACCGCCGATCGCGCTCCCGCCGACCACGGCGGTCAGCACGAACGCGCCGACGTTGAGCGCGATGAGGACGCGCGTGGTGACGTCGTCGGGGCCGAGGTCGCGCGCCCGCAGCACCTTCTGCGCGCCGACCTTGGTGCACTCCGTGCAGTGGAAGCCGACCGACGCCTGATGCATGCAGTCGGGGCAGATCGCCCGCTCGCAGCGCTGGCACCGCACCCCGGCGCGGCGATCGGGGTGGCGATAGCAGGTCATCGGGTCGGCCACGACCGGGCAACCTACCGGCCGGGCGACCACTCCCCACGTCGGGGGCCCTCGGGGCCGGCAGTAGCCTGGCGCCACCCATGACCCCTGCACCCCCCGCCGATCTCGATGCCCGACTGGCACGCCTCGCCCGCGCGCCGCAGCTGCTCGTGGCGTGCGACTACGACGGCACCGTCGCCCCCCTCGTCGACGACCCGATGCAGGCCACCCCGCTGCGCGACACCGTGATCGCCCTACGGGCCCTCGCGGAGCTGCCGCAGACCGAGGTCGCGATCATCTCGGGCCGCTCGCTGCGCGACCTCGCCACGCTCTCTCGCCTGCCGACGGAGGTCCACCTCGTGGGCAGCCACGGCTCGGAGTTCGACATCGGGTACGCAGACGACCTGGCGCCGGAAGCCGTCGAGCTGCGACGCGACATCCTGGCGCGGGTGCGCGCCATCGCGGCCGACACGCCCGGATCCTTCGTCGAGGCCAAGCCCGCCGCGGTCGCCTTCCACTATCGGGCGGTGTCACCGTCCGACGCGCAGGCCGCGCTGGCGTCGCTGGAGGATGGTCCGTGCGCGCTGCCCGGCGTGCACGTCCGCCACGGCGACATGGTGTGCGAGCTGCTCGTGGTCGAGACCGACAAGGGCACCGCGCTCCAGCGCATCCGATCGCAGGTCAACGCCAGCTGCGTCCTCTACCTCGGCGACAGCATCACCGACGAGGACGCCTTCGAGACCCTGGCCGGGCCTGATGTCGGCGTGCGGGTGGGACCGCCCGGAGTCGTCACCGCTGCCGCGCACCGCGTGGACGACACCGGCGGCGTCGCGGCGTTGCTCGCACGCCTCCTACACCTGCGCGCCGGCTGGCTCACCGGCGCGGCCGCGGTGCCCATCGACCACCACAGCCTGCTGTCGGACCAGCGCACCGCGGCGCTGCTCACCCCCGACGCCGAGGTGGCCTGGTACTGCGTGCCCAGGATCGACTCCGCGGCGGTGTTCGCGTCGCTCGTCGGCGGCCCGAGCGCAGGCACCTTCGCCGTCGCTCCCCTCGACGGCGCCGCGCCCACCTCCCAGGCCTACGAGGACGGCGGGCTCGTCCTGCGCACGACCTGGCCGACGATGGCGGTCACCGACTACCTGGACTGCTCGAACGGGCGCACCACCCGCCTGGCAGGACGAAGCGACCTCATCCGCGTCCTCGATGGCAAGGGATCCGCCACCATCACGTTCGCCCCGCGCCTGGACTTCGGGCGCATGTCGACGCGCCTCGAGATCCGGCCCGACGGCCTCGAGGTGATCGGGGCCAACGATCTGCTCGCGCTGTACGCGCCCGGTGTCACGTGGACCCTGGAGGACGACGGCCACCACCACACCGCCACCGCGACGGTGGACCTCGACGACGGTCCGGTGGTGCTCGAGTTCCGCTGCGGGACCGCATCGCTGCGCCCCGACGCCGTCGCTGAGATCGACCGACGCAGCGAGACCAACCGCTTCTGGAGCGACTGGGTCGAGCGCCTCGTGGTCCCCGACGTCCACGAGGACCTGGTGCGTCGCAGCGCGCTGACCCTGCGGGCGATGGTCTACGGCCCCACCGGCGCCATCGTCGCCGCACCCACCACCAGCCTCCCCGAGCACCTGGGCGGCGTCCGCAACTGGGACTACCGGTACTGCTGGCTGCGCGACGCCGCACTCACCGCGTCCGCGCTGGTGCGCCTCGGCAGCCTCGATGAGGGCATGAGCTTCCTCGACTGGGTCCTGTTCGTCCTCGACCACCGCGAGGACCACGACCGCATCAACCCGCTCTACAACGTCAGCGGGCGCCACCTGCCCCCGGAAGCCGAGATCACCGAGCTGGCGGGGTACGCCGGAAGCCGGCCGGTGCGGGTCGGCAACGCCGCGGACCGCCAGGTGCAGCTCGACGTGGCCGGTCCGATCGTCGAGCTCGTCGGCCTCCTGCTCGAGCGCGGCGCGCCGCTGTCGGCGCGCCACTGGCAGCTCGTGGAGACCCTCGTCGGCGCCGTCGAGCGACGCTGGGCCGAGCCCGACCACGGCATCTGGGAGATCCGCAAGCCGCCGCGCCACCACGTCTACTCGCGCGCCATGTGCTGGTTCGCCGTCGACCGCGCGCTGGCGGTCGCCGACCACCTCCTCGGTCGCACACGCGTCGACTGGGAGCACCTGCGCGACGCCATCGCCGCCGACGTCCTCTCCAACGGCTGGAAGCCCGAGGTCGGCTCGTTCACCGCCGCCTTCGACGGCACCGACCTCGACGCCTCGGTGCTCGTGCTCGGCACGATGGGGCTGGTGGCGCCCGACGACGAGCGCTTCGCCGCCACCGTGGCCGCCGTCGAGGCCGGCCTGCGGCGCGGCCCCACCGTCTACCGGTACCTCGAGGACGACGGCCTGCCCGGTGCCGAGGGCGGGTTCCACCTCATGACGTCGTGGCTCATCGACGCCTACCACCTCGTCGGGCGGGTCGACGACGCCCGATCGCTGCTCGACGACCTCGCCGCGCTCGCCGGTCCGACGGGGCTGCTGTCCGAGGAGCACGACCCGGAGACGGGCCAAGCGCTGGGCAACCACCCGCAGGCCTACTCGCACCTCGGCGTCATCAACAACGCGCTGCGGCTCGCCGGCCGCTGGGAGCGCTGACCGGGCGCCGCAGACCTGCGCTGGGTGCAGCGGTCCGGCGAGGTCAGCGACCCTCGAAGACCGCCTTGCCAGGACCCTGCTCGAGGAACGAGCGCACGCCCGTGGCGGCGTCCTGCGTGGCGAAGATGGCAGCGAACTCGTCCTGCTCGAGGGCGAGGCCCGCGGCCAGCTCGCCGTCGAGGCCGCCGTCCATGCCCCCGTCGATGGCGCGCTTGGCCGCCGCCTGGGCGAGCACCGCACCGGCTGCGAACGCGGCGGCTCGCTCCCGGACGTGCTCGTCGAGCGTCTCGGCGTCGACGACCTCGTTCACCAGGCCCATCGCCAGGGCCTCCTCTGCACCGACCTGGCGGCCGCTGCAGATCAGGTCCTTCGCCCGCGACGCGCCGATCAGGCGGGTCAGGCGCTGCGTGCCGCCACCGCCGGGGATGATGCCGAGCAGCACCTCGGGCTGTCCGAGCTTGGCGCGGCTCGACGCGATGCGCAGGTCGCAGGCCAGGGCCAGCTCGCAGCCGCCGCCCAGCGCGTAGCCGCTGATCGAGGCGATCGTGATGCGCTCGATGGCCTCGAGCGCCGCGGCTGCCTCCGTGAACGCGGCGCCGATGGTGCGCGCCTCGTCGGGGCCGCCGAACTCGGAGATCTCGGCACCTGCGGCGAAGATCCTCGGCCCGCCGGTGAGCACCACCGCACCAGGAGGATCGTCGGCCAGCGACCGCGCAGCAGCGGTGAGCTCGCCGAGCACCGCTGTGGACAGTGCGTTCATCTTGCCGTTGGCGAGGGTGAGGACGGCGACGCCGTCGTCGTGGCGCTCGAGGTGCACGAGTGGTTCGGACATGGCGGCACGATACAAGTCGACGACCACCTGCGAGGATGCCGACACCGATCGGTGCCGCGGCCCGAAGCCGCGGCGACGCAACTGGAGGAGCAGCGATGCTGAGGGAGTTCAAGCAGTTCATCAACCGCGGCAACGTCGTGGACCTGGCCGTCGCCGTCGTCATCGGCGCTGCGTTCAGCACGGTCGTCACGAGCTTCACCGACGACGTGCTCATGCAGCTCATCGCCGCGGCGGGTGGCCAGCCCGACTTCACCGCGCTGACGATCGACATCGGTGACGGCGAGGTGCGCTACGGGGCGTTCCTGACCGCGGTCGTGGCGTTCCTGATCGTCGCCTGGGCGGTGTTCCTGGTCGTGAAGGCGCTCAACACGATGCAGGGCATCGGTCGCCGGCAGGAGGAGGCCTCCGCCGAGGCGCCGGTGCCGACCGAGCTCGGCGTGCTCCTCGAGATCCGCGACCTCCTCACCACCCGCCCCTGACCGACCAATCCCCTTCTCGGCGCGCTGCGTGGACTGGGAGTCTCACCACGCCGCCGAGAAGCTCCACCGCTCCATCTCGGCGCGCTGCGTGGACTGGGAGTCTCACCACTCTGCCGAGAAGGTGGGGCTAGGCGGATGGGTCGAGGAGGGTGGCGGCGGCGGACCACGGATCGACGCTCCGCGCCACCACCGCCTCGGCCGCCTCATCGAACGCGGCGCCATCGGTGACGAGACGGGCTCGCTCCGCGAGCAGCGCGGCGACGATGCGCCGCAGCTCGTCGCGCTGGCGGCGCTCGCGACGTGTCGCCAGCTCGCCGCTCCCCTCGAGGTGCTCGCGGTGCGCGCCGACCGCGTCCCAGAGCTCGTCGACTCCCTCGCCGTCGGAGGCGACGGTCGCCACCACCGGCGGGCGCCACGTGCCGCCGGCGGTGAGGTCCAGCATCTGCTCGAGGTCGCGCCGGGTGTCCGCCACGCCGGGACGGTCCGCCTTGTTGATCGCGAAGACATCCGCAATCTCCATGAGGCCCGCCTTGTTGGCCTGCACCGCGTCGCCCCACCCGGGGTTGACCACCACCACGGTGGTGTCGGCCTCACCCACGATCTCGACCTCGACCTGGCCGACGCCGACCGTCTCGACGATCACCAGGTCGCGGCCCGCGGCGTCGAGCACGCGCACCGCTGCGGGCGCGGCCAGCGACAGACCGCCCAGGTGCCCACGGGTGGCCATCGAGCGGATGAACACCCCCGGGTCGAGCGCGTGGTCGCCCATGCGGACGCGGTCGCCGAGGATGGCGCCGCCGGAGAACGGCGATGACGGGTCGACGGCCAGCACCCCCACCTGCAAGCCGGTGGCGCGCACGTGGCCGACGAGCGCGCTGGTGAGGGTCGACTTGCCGGCACCCGGCGCCCCGGTGATGCCCAGCGTGTACGCGTGGCCGCCCCGGGGGTGCGCGGCCCGACCCACCGCCCGCGCCGTGTCGCCACCGGACTCGACCTGCGTCAGCAGGCGGGCCAGCGCCCCTCGATCGCCGTCACGGGCGGCATCGAGCAGCTCGTCGGGATCGGTCGGGCGCGCCACATCCGTCATCGTCGCAGAGGACGTGCGACGCCGCGCAACTGCTCCACCGCCCCCCGATGACCAGCCGACCCGGGGCCGAGCACATCAGCAGGGCTCGGCGGCACCCTGATCGTGGGTGGCGCACACCGCGCTCGGCACCGCCACCACCGAGGTCACCGTCGGCACGCGGTCACGCAGGATGCGCTCGATGCCGGCGCGCAGGTCGCCATCCGCGGACGCGCACCCGACGCAGGCGCCGGTCAGGGCCAGGGTGACGACACCGCTCGCCTCGTCGACGCCAGCCAGCTCGACGTCGCCGTGGTCGAGCTGGACCACGGGACGGAGCTGATCGATGACCTCGGCGACGGCGACGGCGAGCATGGCTCCTCGAGCTCGAAGGGACCGCCATGGTCGCGCGGCGCCGACGCGCCGACCCAGCCACCCGGGAGCGATGTGGCACCCTGGCCCGATGCAGCGAGCGCTCGTGATCGCTCACCAGGGGGGCTGGGACGAGATCCTCCTGGTGCTCGGGCCCCTGGCGGTGTTCGCGTGGCTCCTCGTGCTCGCGAACCGGCGGGCGAACCGGATCGCCGACGAGCGATCCGCGATGACCCCCAGCGAGGGCACGGAGGCCACGACCGGCGACCGCCCCCCATCCGACGACTTGGCCTGAGCCCACCGGGGCACGACGACCGGCTCAGTCGATGCGCGCCACGTCCGCGCCCAGCGCACCGAGCTTGCCGACCAGGTCCTCGTACCCGCGGTCGAGGTGGTGCGCATCGGCGATGACGGTCTCGCCCTCGGCGCGCAGCGCGGCGACCACCAGCGCGGCGCCAGCGCGGATGTCGTGGGCGCGCACCGGGGCTCCCGACAGGCGCTCGACGCCGCGCACGACCGCGTGCGTCCCCTCGGTGCGCACATCCGCGCCCATGCGCACGAGCTCGTCGATATAGCGGAAGCGGCCCGCGAAGAGGTTCTCCGTGACGATGCCCACGCCGTCGGACGTGGCCAGCATCGCCACCAGCAGCGGCTTGTAGTCCGTGGCGATGCCCGGGTACGGGAGGGTCGAGACGTCCACCGCGCGCAGGCGCTGCGGCGCCATCGCCCACAGACCGCCGTCGGTGGGCGAGATCCGCATCCCCATGTCGCCGACCTTCGCCACGAGCATGTCCATGTGATCGGCCCGCGCGCCGGTCAGCGTCACCTCGCCGCCAGCGATGCCGACCGCGGCCAGGTAGGTGGCGGCCTCGATGCGATCGGGGATGACGGTGTGCTCGACGGCCGCGAGCCCCTCGGCGCCCTCGATCTCGATCGTGGAGCTCCCGGCGCCCAGCACCATCGCCCCCATGCGGTTGAGGAACGCGGCGAGATCTGCGATCTCGGGCTCGCGCGCCGCGTTCTCGATGACGGTGCGACCCTCGGCGAGCACCGCCGCCATCATGGCGTTCTCCGTGGCGCCGACGCTGGGGAACTCGAGCAGCAGGCGCGTGCCGACGAGGCGATCAGCGCGCCCCTCGAGGTTCCCGTGCTCGGTCGTGAACGTGGCGCCGAGCTGCTCGAGCGCGGTGAGGTGCATATCGATCGGCCGGGGCCCGAAGTCGTCGCCGCCTGGCAGCGCGACCGTCGCCCGACCGCATCGCGCCAGCAGCGGTCCCAGCACCACGATCGAGGCTCGCATGCGCTCGACCAGCTCGTAGGGCGCGACCGGCGCGATCACCGCGGGCATCGCGATCGCCAGCGAGTGCTCGGCGCGCCACGTGACCTGCGCTCCGAGCGCTCGCAGCACGTCGGCCATCCAGTCCACGTCGAGGATCCTGGGCACCCCGTGCAGGACCGTCTCGCCCTCCACCAGGGTCGAGGCGGCCATGAGCTTCAGGACCGAGTTCTTCGCGCCGCCGATGGCGACGGTGCCCGACAACGGAGGGCCAGAGCGGATGAGAAGGCGCGACATGCGCTCCAAGTATGCTCCGGCCGGCCGTGGTGGGACGGCAGATGGGGGCTCATGGCAACGGTCAGCACCTGCTACGAGGTCGATGACGACGACCTGGCGCTCGTGCTGCAACCCCGAGATGACACCGTCCGCGAGGTCGCGTCCGACAGCTGCACCTTCGCCCTCGACGACGGCCCGTTCGAGCGATACGAGCGGCGGGTGGAGGTGGAGTCGCTCGGGGGCGGTCGACACCGCATCACCGAGACCACGAGCTTCAAGCTCGCCATCCTCTACTTCGGGCCGCTGTTCACCGGCCTGTACAAGCGCACGCTGCGTCGGCGGTCCCCCGGCTCGACGGCGATCCCGTGGTGGGCACCACCAGACCGCCTCTCGGTGCGGTCGACGCAGGTCCTGTCGCTGCTGTGCGTCCTGTCGATCGTGACGGGCTACCTCGGCTCGATCATCTCGCAGACGCTGACGTTCTCCGCTGACGAGTTCCAGGTCGACGCCTCCGCGCAGGGGCAGGTGCTCGCCGCGGTGCGCCTGGGCGCCGTGCTCACCCTTGGGATCATCGCCCTCGCAGACCGCAAGGGGCGGCGCATCGTGCTGATCGGTGGAGCGGTCGCCGGCTGCATCTTCGCGGCGGCTGGCGCGCTGGCACCGGGCATAGCGGTGCTGGCCACCACCCAGACGCTCTCGCGAGCGTGCTCCCTGTCACTCGGGGTGCTCATCCTGATCGTGGCGGCCGAGGAGATGCCCGCCGGCTCGCGCGCGTACGCGGTGAGCGTGACCACGATGACCGGAGCGCTGGGCGCCGGTGTGGTGCTGTTCCTGCTCCCGATCGCCGACACCGGTGAGGCGGCGTGGCGGATCATCTACCTCGTCCCGCTGCTGGCGCTGGTGCCCATCCTGCGCCTCGGCCGCATCCTCCCGGAGACCCAGCGGTTCACCGCGCGCGCCGCGCGCGACGCGGCCGAGGCGGCAGCTGCCGAGCGCGGTGAGACCTCGCCCCCCGCTGCGCACGCTGCGGTGCCGCCGGTGGGCGTCGAGGTCGGCGGACCCGACGACGACGATTGGGTCCTCATCGAGGAGGTCGGTGCCGCAGGAGGCGGCGTGCAGTCCACCAGCGGTCGGTTCTGGATGCTGGCGTGGTCCGCGTTCCTCGGCGCGCTGCTCTTCGCCCCTGCGACGCAGTTTCAGAACGAGTTCCTGCGCGACGAACGAGGGTTCAGCGCCGCGGGCATCACCGTGTACACGCTGCTCACCGGCACCCCCGGCGGCATCGGCATCGTCGTCGGCGGGCGTCTGGCCGACACCTTCGGGCGCCGCCGCGTGGGCGCGCTGGCGCTGCTGGGCGGAGCGCTGTTCACCGCCCTGCGCTTCGTGGTGGGCGGACCGATGCTCTGGATCGGCGGCATCCTCGGCTCCATCATCGGCGCCGCGGCGGTCCCGACCCTCGGCGTGTACGGCCCCGAGCTCTTCCCCACCGACAAGCGAGGCAGCGCCAACGGCGGCATCACGCTGTTCGGCGTGGCTGGGTCGGTCTTCGCGCTCCTGCTCGTCGGGTACCTGGCCGACCAGTGGGACGATCTCGGCCTCGCCATCGCGGTGACGGCCATCGGCCCCGTGCTGCTCGCGATCCTCATCTGGGTCGCCTACCCCGAGACGGCCAACCTCGAGCTCGAGGAGATCAACCCCGAAGACCGCGACCTCGAGCTCGCCGACGACCACCCGACCGGCGAGGCGCCGCCCGCCACGTAAGCGGCGATCCGACCTGGTCCGACGTGGCCGCTACGCTCGCCGCCGTGCCGAACCCCCGCTCTCGTTGCGCCGCCCTGCTCGTCGTCGTCACCCTGCTGAGCGGCGCGTGCGCCGGCGAGGACCAGCGACCGTCGCTGCAGGCGGCAGGCGCGACGACCGCGCCGACCACCTCCATCGCCCCGACCACGACCGCCGCACCGGTCGATCCGCACCTCTCGACGGTCGCGTACTCCACCATCACCGGCGAGGTGCCGATCTACCCCACCGCCGCCGCAGCGGAGGCGGACCGCACGCTGCAGAACCCGACCCCGATCGGCGCCCCGCTGGTGCTGCTGGTGAAGGAGGACCTCGGCGACTGGCTCGAGGTCTACCTGCCGATGCGACCCAACGGATCGACGGGCTTCGTCCCCGAGGCCGACGTCGAGCTGCGCACGCACCGCTTCCACATCACCGTGAGGCTGGCCGAGTTCAACATCAAGGTGGCCGAGGGCGACGAGATCCTGCTCGACACCGAGATCGGCGTCGCCCGCGAGAACGCGCCGACGCCAGGCGGGCTGTACTACACCACCGAGCTGCTGGCGCCACCGAACCCCGCGGGCTCCTACGGCCCCTACGCCTACGGATTGTCCGGCTTCTCGGAGACCTACCAGACGTTCAACGAGGGACCGGGCCAGCTCGGCATCCACGGGACGAACCAACCGGATCGCATCGGCACCGCCGTCTCGTCGGGGTGCATCCGCCTGCGCAACGAGGACATCACCCGCATGGCCGAGGAGCTCGGCCTGCCCCTGGGCGTGCCGGTCACGATCATCGCCTGACCGTCGTCCGGGCCTCCGCTCAGCGCAGCTGCCCTATCCACCCCCGGACCACCTCGACGATGCGCTCGGTGTGGCGCACCGGGTCGTGGCCGCCGGTCGGCAGCCACTCGAAGGTCACAGGCCCGGGGATCGCAGCGGCCTGCGCCTCCACCTCCTCGGGCGAGCCGAACGGATCGTTGACCGACGCGATGAAGAGGCACGGCACGTGCAGCTCGAGGAGGTGCTCGACGCGCAGGCGCTCGGGCTTCCCCGGTGGGTGCAGGGGGTAGCTGAGCAGCACGAGGCCAGCGGCGGGCAGGCCCTCGGCGACCGCCATCGAGCTCATGCGCCCGCCGAAGGACCGGCCACCAAGCACGAGGCGGTTGGCTCGGATGCGGTGCTCGGCGACGACGGCTGCTGCCTCGGCTCGCACCGCCTCGATCGCCACCGGCGCCCGATCGGGGGCACGCTTGCCGGCGATGCGGTAGGGGAACCGCATCCGGTGCACGGGCTGTCGCAGGCCGGCTTCGATCGCGAGGAACGTGGGGTGGTCGGCGTCGCCGCCGGCTCCGTGGGCGAGCAGCAGCGCTCCGGCGGATGCCATGGCGCCATCCTGCCCCACCCCACCCCGCCCCGCACCACGCACGTTCTGGTGGGACTGGCCGCGCATGGCGACGCACTCGGCCGACCAGAAGAAGCGATGAGGTGGGGTCAGCGCAGGAGGATGCGGCGGGCCTCTCGCAGCTGCTCGATGCGCACCGCGGCCTCCTCGCCGGCGCCGCCGTGGTCGGGGTGCGCGGCGCGCAGCAGCTCGCGGTAGCGGCGCTGCACCTCCACTCGCGGCGGCGTGCGGCCAGCTGCACCGTCGAGCTGCGGGAGGTGCAGGATCCCGAGCGCCCACCTGATCGGATCGAGGACGTTGCCGATGCTCGCGCCCGCGCCGGAGCTGCCGCCGAGGCGCGCGATGAGGACCGGGCCCACGCCGCCTCGCCACGCCATCGCTGTGCGCAGCGCTGCGAACACCGGCGGGCGGTCCTGCGCCCGCAGCCCGCCGGCGGCGTAGAGGGCGCCGAGGAGGTGCTGCTCGGGCGCTCCCTTGCCGAGCTCGAGGTCGAAGCGCAGCGCGCCGTCTGCCTCGACGAGCCGGTGCTGGCTACGGGTCAGCCCGACGCGGTCCTCCTGGAGGCGGTGGCGCAGCCGGGGCTGCGAGATGCGCACGCCGATCTCGAGCTGGTCGGCGAGGCGATCGAGCTCGTCGCGCCCATCGGCGTCGAGGACGTCGACGCACGAGGCGACGATCCCGGCGAGCAGGATCCCGCCTGCGCCGGGGCGGGGCTCGAGGGGGAGGTGCGCATCGCCCAGGGCGACGCGCCGGGTGGGCGCTATCGGCCGGGAGTGGAAGAGCTCCAGCTCGGCGACGACCACCGGGTCACCCTACCGGCCGCCTCCGCGGTCGGGCCGTTGGACGTGGATCAGACGAGCGGGTGGAGCAGGTCGCGCAGGCGCTTGGCGCTGGCCTCGATGTCATCCTGCGTGCCGCCGTCGACGAGCAGCTCCCACAGCTCGTCGGCCTCGGCCACGAGCCGCTCCCACTGGGGCGGGTCGTACCCGTAGGGCATCGTGAGCTCGACGAGGTCCTCGACCGACGCGACGGCGCTCGTGATCGCCTTGGCGTCGCGCGCGTTGCCCTTGATGCGATCCGCGGCGACGTAGAGGTCGGAGAGGACCTCCATCGCAGGTGGGAGGTCCGGTCGGTCCTCGGGCTGCTCGGCGGCCTCGGGAAGCGCGTCGGGGAACTCGACCGCATCCAGCACGTGCGCGACGAGCTCGGCGTCAGACGGGTGGACCATCAGCTGGCCGTCGCCGTCGAGCTCGAAGGCGACGGTCGCGAAGCACAGCCGGCGGTGCACCTCTCGGCGTCGCCCCTCGGACCAGTCGCTCAGGTCGTGGACGTCGACGTCGCCGCCGGGGCGCAGCGGCAGGGGGACGAGCGCATCGAGCGCGTCCTCCGAGCTGACCTGCACCTCCTCGACCAGCGCATCGGTGCGCCCCTCGTCAGCTTCCAGCACGACGAGCACGGCGTCCTGCCACACGTGCGCGATGCCGATGCGATCGAGCTGCGTCGTGAGCATCGAGCGTGACATGGACGTCCAGTCGCCGAGGTCGTACTCGACCTCGGGCTCGACCTCGCCACCACCTGCCGCACCGCCGTGGTCCGCATCGACGTCGGCATCCCCGCTGGCGCCGGCATCGGGCGGCGGGGCGTGCGACAGCGGACCCCCGCAGTCGAAGCACACCGAGGACGTGCCGCCGAGGAACTCGCCGCCGCACGCGTGGCACCACACCGTGCCGGCGACCGAGAGATCGCTGAAGTCGTCCTCGTCGCGCCGCCGGAAGATGCCCACGACCCGGCAGCCTATTGCCGGGCGCCTCGCACCGAGCGCCGCCCCGCGCTCAGAAGACCGGCGTCTCGGTGTAGCGGCCGAACACGTCGGCGAGCGCGCCCATGATCTCGCCTTCGGTGGCGTGGGCCTGGACGGCCTCGATCAGCGCGGGCATGAGGTTCACCTCGGGATCGGCGGCCTCGGTGCGCACCCGTGCGAGCACCCTGGCCACCGAGTCGCTGTCGCGGTCGGCCTTGACGGCCTGGAGGCGCTTGATCTGCTGCATCTCCTGCTCTGCGGTGATCTTGAGGATCTCCATCTGATCCTCGTCGTTGCCCTCGGTGTGCGCGTTGACGCCCACCACGATGCGCTCACCGGTGTTGACCTTGCGCTCGAAGCGATACGCGGCCTCGGCGATCTCGCCCTGGAACCAGCCCTGGTCGATGCCGACGAAGGCTCCCTCGAGCATGGAGCCACCACCGAGGTGGTCGATGTGCTCGAACAGCACGGTCGCCTGGCGCTCGATCTCGTCGGTCATGGCCTCGATGAACCACGAGCCCCCGAGCGGATCGGCGACGTCTGCCACGCCGGTCTCGTGCGCGATGACCTGCTGGGTGCGCAGCGCGATGCGCGCCGTGCGCTCGGTCGGCAGGGCGAGCGCCTCGTCCATCGAGTTGGTGTGCAGGCTCTGGGTGCCACCCAGCACGCCGGCGAGCGCCTCGATGGCGGTGCGGGCGATGTTGAGCTCCGGCTGCTGGGCGGTGAGCGAGACGCCGGCGGTCTGCGTGTGGAACCGCAGCGTCATCGAGCGCGGGTCGGTCGCTCCGTAGCGGTCGCGCATCCACGTGGCCCAGATGCGGCGAGCGGCGCGGTACTTGGCGATCTCCTCGAAGAAGTCGATGTGCGCGTTGAAGAAGAACGACAGCCGCGGCGCGAACGCATCGACCTCGAGGCCGGCGGCCAGCGCCAGCTCCACGTACGCGAAGCCGTTGGCGAGGGTGAAGGCCAGCTCCTGCGCCGCGGTGCTGCCCGCCTCTCGGATGTGGTAGCCGGAGATGGAGATGGGGTGGAACCGCGGCAGCTCCGCCGCGCAGAACGAGACGGTGTCGCGCACCAGACGCATGGAGGGGCGCGGCGGGAAGACGAACTCCTTCTGCGCCTGGTACTCCTTGAGGATGTCGTTCTGCAGCGTGCCGCCGAGCCGGGCGCGCTCGACGCCGGCAGCTTCGGCGGTGGCGATGTACATGGCGAAGACGACCGCGGCGGGCGAGTTGATCGTCATCGACGTGGTGACCGCGCCGAGGTCGATGCCGGCGTAGAGGTCCTTCGCGTCGGCGAGGGTGTCGACCGCCACGCCGCACTTGCCGACCTCGCCCTCGCACAGCGGGTCGTCGGAGTCGCGGCCCATGAGCGTGGGCAGGTCGAAGGCGGTGGAGAGGCCGCCGCCGCCGGCCGCCAGCAGCTCGCGGAAGCGGGCGTTGGTGTCGACCGCGGTGCCGAAGCCGGCGAACATCCGCATCGTCCACAGCTTCGAGCGGTGCATCGAGGCGTACGGGCCCCGCGTGTAGGGGAACTGCCCCGGCCACCCGATCCGCTCGGGGACCTCGGCGAGCGCAGCGTCGCCGTCGGCGGCTGCGCCGGGCGCGCCCTCGGCGCCTGGGCCGTACAGCGGCGCCAGCGGCACCCCCGACATGGTCTCGAACTCGACGTCACGCAGCGGCGAGGTCTCGAAGGCACGCTGCCACTCCCCGCGGGCATCTCCCTGCTCGGTCATGCCAACCATCCTCCCACGATCCGCCCCCGATCCACCCGCCCCCTCCCCACGTTGCGGTTGCCAGTGCTCATAGTGAGCACGTTCGAGGTGGGATTTCTCGGGGGGCAGGGATCACCCGGTGAGCGTGGGGACCGCGTTGATCGGCTCGGCAGGACGCGGGTTCTCCACCGCCGGCGACCCGGGAGGGGTCACCTCGAAGTTGCCGATGCGGTAGCGGATCATGCCCGCCTCGACGCCCTCCCCCGCCCAGCAGAGCGCGGTGATGCCGTACGTGATCCCGACGACCTCGGGTGCCAGCGGTCCGGTCAGCAGCTCGCCGTGCGGGTCACGGGGCTCGGTCGGGATCTCGAGCGCCGTCGACCAGTCCCCGCTGGGGAGGGGATCGGCTCCTTGCTCGACCCGCAGGTAGACGAACTCCGCCGTGAAGATCAGCGGGGTGGTCGGTTCCCCGCCGGTCGGCTCGGTCACCGTGACCCCCGCGTCGACTGGTCTGTTCGGATACGCAGTCACGCCGACGTGCCAATCCCAATCTCCCCAGCCCGGCTGCGGGCAGCCGTCGCCCTCGATCGTCAGCACCGTCCCCGGCGGGCCGCTCGAGTGGCTCAACCACGCGCTCGCCCGTCCAGCACCGTCGGTCACCTCGCCCCGCGGCGGCGACTCGGGCTCCGGCGCGGTGGTGGAGGTCGTGGTGGAGGTCGTGGGAGCGACGGTGATCGTCGGCTCGGGAGGCGGAAGGGTCGGTGGCGGCGAGGTCGTCGCGGGTGCGGTCGTCGGCACGGTCGTCGTCGTGCCCTGCGCCCCGACCGCGCCCACGCCCACCAACGTCAGCCCCAGCACGCCGACGGCGGCGGCAGCCACCGCCTTGCGGGCAGCTGCAACCCGCTCGCCGCCGCTCAGATCATCTCCTCGACCCAGCGATGCCCCCACGTGTGCATCCTCCCATGCACCACCACGCATCTGCAGCGATCAGGGGTTTTCGGGGGCTCGGAGGGGGTCGGGTAGCGTCTGGGCCATGAGCGACGCTTCGACCACCGACCGCACCGCGCCCACCTCCGAGGTCCCTGACCGCAACCTCGCCATGGAGCTGGTTCGGGTCACCGAGGCTGCCGCGCTGGCGGCTGCCCGCTGGGTCGGGCGCGGCGACAAGCTGGGTGCGGATGCTGCTGCGGTGGACGCCATGCGCCTCGTGCTCTCCACCGTGACGATGGACGGCATCGTCGTCATCGGCGAGGGCGAGAAGGACGAGGCGCCGATGCTCTACAACGGCGAGCGCATCGGCGACGGCAGCCCCCCGGAGACCGACATCGCGGTGGATCCCATCGACGGCACCACGCTCACCGCGCTGGGCCGCGGCAACGCCATCGCAGTGATCGCGGTCAGCGAGCGCGGGACGATGTTCAACCCGGGGCCGTGCGTCTACATGGAGAAGATCGCTGTGGGGTCCGCGTCGTCGGGCAGCATCTCCATCGAGGCCTCCCCCACCGAGAACCTCCAGGCGGTGGCGAAGGCGACCGGCAAGAAGATCACCGAGGTCACCGCGGTGGTCCTCGATCGCGACCGGCACGAGCAGCTCATCGGGGAGATCCGCCAGGCTGGCGCTCGCATCGTGCTCATCCCCGACGGCGACGTCGCCGGCGCCATCTCCACCGCGCTGCCCGAGAGCGGCATCGACATCCTCTTCGGCATCGGCGGCACACCTGAAGGGGTGATCACCGCCGCCGCGCTCAAGTCGATGAGCGGCGAGATCCAGGGAAAGCTCTGGCCCCGCGACGACACCGAGCGCGACGCCGCGATCGCCGAGGGCTACGACCTCGACCGCGTCCTGCTGACCGACGACCTGGTCGCCGGCGACAACTGCTTCTTCGCCGCCACCGGGATCACCGACGGCGAGCTGCTCAAGGGCGTCCGCTACGACAGCCGCGGCGCCACCACGCACTCCCTGGTGACGAGGTCACGTTCGGGGACGGTGCGCATCGTCGAGGCCCACCACCAGCTCGACAAGCTCAGCCAGTACGCATCCATCGCCCAAGGCTGAGGCATCCGGGTCACGCTCAGCCGATGCCGCGCGTGCGCGACGTCCAGCCGACGGCACGGCGCCGCACCCCGCGCGGCAGCAGATCGCTGAGCCCGGCGACGATGCGGTAGCCGCGTCCCGGCACCCACACGGCGCGACCCGCGGCCGTCGCATCCAGCGCCTCGCCGGCCACTGCCTCCGCGCTCATCCACGCCCAGCTCGGTGCAGCGCGACCCTCGTCACCGCCGCTGCGCGCCAGGAACTCGGTGCGGGTGAACCCCGGGCACACCGCGGTGACGGTCACCCCGGTGCCACGCATCTGCTCGTGCAGCGACTCCGAGAGGCTCGTCACGAACGCCTTCGTCGCCGCGTAGGTGGGCGACGTCGGCGCCGGCTGGTGGCCCGCGAGCGACGACACGTTGCAGACCGCACCTCGCCCGGCGGCCACCATCGACGGCAGCACCGCGCGCGTGCAGCGCAGCACCGCTGTTGCGTTGAGCGCCACCAGCTGCGCCTCGCGATCGGCGTTCGCCTGCAGGAACGGCGCCCCGGAGCCGGCACCAGCGTTGTTGACCAGCAGGTCGACGTCGCCGGTCGCCAGGCGAGCCTCGACGCGACGCAGGTCGTCGGCCGCAGTCAGATCGGCTGCCAGCACGTCGACGGCGACTCGCCGCTCGGTCAGCTCATCAGCGAGCCGGGCGAGGCGGGCTTCGTCGCGCGCCACCAGCACGAGATCGGTGCCCTCGGCGGCGAGCTGTCGGGCGATCGCGTCACCGATGCCGCTCGATGCGCCGGTGACCATCGCCCGCTGCCACCGTGTGCCCACGACGACAACCTAGGCGCAGGTGACCGACCATCGTGCACGTCCCACCCATGCGTATCGGAGTGCGCGCTTCGCGCACTCACCTACGCACAAGAGCTCGGGGGACGGGCTATGCGTACCGGAGTGCGCGTTTCGCGCACTCGTCTACGCACAGCGCTGAGGGATCAGTGGCCGACGGTGAGGCCGCCAGCGGCCTTGAGCCGGGCGTGCGCACGAGCCAGAGCGGCGCTGATCTCGGCATCGTCCTCGGTCCGCAGCCGCTGCTCTGCGCGCTCTGCAGCAGCGCGGGCGCGGTCCTCGTCGATGTGCCCGGACAGCTCGGCGATGTCGGAGAGGATCGTCACCCGGCCGTCAGCGACCTGTATGAACCCGCCGTGCACCGCTGCGAGCTGGTCGGCTCCCTCGACGGTGCGAACGGTGACCACATCGACGGCGAGCGCCCCGAGGAACGGGGTGTGACCTGGCAGGAAGGCGATGTCGCCCCCACCGATGGTGCGCGCGATGACCATCGACGCCTCACCTGACCAGAGCTTGCGCTCCGGCGACACCAGCTCGACGTGCAGCGGCACGATCAGGCCCCCGACGACTTCTGCAGCTCGGCGGCCTTGGCGCGCACCGAGTCGGCATCGCCGACGTTCAGGAAGGCCTGCTCCGGCAGGTCGTCCAGGTCGCCGTTGACGAGCTGCTCGAACGACTCGACCATGTCCTCGACGGGCACGTTGACGCCCTTGAGGCCGGTGAAGACCTCGCCGACGAAGAACGGCTGGGACAGGAAGCGCTCGACCTTGCGGGCCCGGTCGACGACGATGCGGTCCTCCTCGGAGAGCTCGTCGAGACCGAGGATGGCGATGATGTCCTGCAGGTCCTTGTAGCGCTGCAGCGTCTCCTGCACACGACGAGCGACGGTGTAGTGCCGCTCCCCCACGACCTCGGGGGCGAGGATGGTGGAGGTGGAGGCGAGCGGATCCACCGCCGGGTAGATGCCCTTGGAGGCGATCACACGGGAGAGCTCGGTGGTGGCGTCGAGGTGCGTGAAGGTGGTGAACGGCGCCGGGTCGGTGTAGTCATCGGCGGGCACGTACACGGCCTGCAGCGAGGTGATGGAGCGACCCCGTGTCGAGGTGATGCGCTCCTGCAGCTCGCCCATCTCATCCGCGAGCGTCGGCTGGTAGCCCACCGCCGATGGCATGCGGCCGAGGAGCGTCGAGACCTCGGAGCCGGCCTGCACGAAGCGGAAGATGTTGTCGACGAACAGCAGCACGTCCTGGCCCTGCACGTCACGGAAGTACTCCGCCATGGTCAGCGCGGACAGCGCGACACGCAGGCGCACACCAGGCGGCTCATCCATCTGGCCGTAGACGAGCGCGGCCTTCTCGATGACGCCGGACTCCTGCATCTCGATCCAGAGGTCGGTGCCCTCACGGGTGCGCTCACCCACGCCGGCGAACACCGACACGCCACCGTGCTGGGTGGCCACGCGGTTGATCATCTCCATGATGAGCACCGTCTTGCCCACGCCGGCGCCGCCGAACAGGCCGATCTTGCCGCCCTGCACGTACGGGGTGAGCAGGTCGATGACCTTGATGCCCGTGGGGAACATGAGCGCCTTGGGCTCGAGCGAATCGAACGACGGCGGCTCGCGGTGGATGTCCCAGCGCTCCGCGACCTCGCCCTCGAGCGGCGAGTCGAGCGGCTCGCCGAGCACGTTGAACACGTGCCCGAGCACTGCGGTGCCGACGGGCACGGAGATGCCTCGGCCGGTGTTGCGCACCGGCGTGCCGCGGCGCAGGCCGTCGGTCGGCTTCATGGCGACGACGCGCACCCGGCTGTCGCCGATCTGCTGCGCGACCTCGGCGGTGATGTGGACGGTGTCGCCGCCGATCTCGACGTCCATCTGCACGGCGGTGTTGATCTCCGGCAGGTGCCCGCGCGGGAACTCGACATCGACCACCGGGCCGGCGATGGCGACGACGCGGCCGTCCTTGAGCTCGGTCTGGTTCTCGGTCATGGTCATGGCAGTGGTCTCCTGGTCAGCGCGCGCCGGCGCCGTGGTCGAGAGCTGGTGATCGGGTGTGCGCCGGGAACAGGTCCTGGATCACGAGGTGGTCCATGATGAGGTCCTCCGCTGAGCCCTTGCCGGCCTTGAGCGCCTCTGCACCGCCGACGATCTCCATGATCTCGGTGGTGATGGCGTCCTGGCGGGCGCGGTTCATGACTCGGGTGAGGCCCTTCTTGAGCTCATCGGCGTTGTCCGTGGCGGCCTTCATCGCCCGCTGCCGGGCTGCGTGCTCCGATGCCGACGCGTCGAGCAGCGCCGAGAAGATGCGCGCCTCGATGTAGCGCGGGAGCAGCTCGGTGAGGATGCCGGTGGTGGAGGGCTCGTACTCGATGTCGGCTGCTGGACCATCGGCGGCGTCCTCGGTCTCGACGACCAGCGGCAGGAACCGGCGCAGCACCGCCTCCTGCGAGCCGGCGGTGAGGTAGCGCCAGTAGATGAGGTCGACGGACTGGATGGTTCCGAGCTCGTACAGGTCGCGCACCGCGGCGCCGATCTCTCGGGCCTGCTCGTAGGTGGGGCGGTCGGTGACGTCGAGGAACACGTCTGCGATGTCGTAGTTGCGGAACTGGAAGTAGGCGCGGGCCTTCTTGCCGACGACGAGGAGCTTGTAGGGCCGACCTTCGGCGCGGCAGGCCTGGACCTCGCGCTCACCCATGCGGATGACGGTGCTGTTGTAAGCGCCGCACAGCCCGCGATCCGAACCGACGACGAGGATCGCTGCGGTGTCGGCATCGGGGTTGGTTGCGAGCAGCGGGTGCTGGGTCGCCGCGCCGGCCTTCACGAGGTTCAGGATGACCTTGGTGATCTCCGCCGCGTACGGGCGTGCCGCCGCGGCGCGGTCCTGCGCCTTCACGACGCGGGTCGCGGCGATGAGCTCCATCGCACGCGTGATCTTCTTGGTCGACTCCACCGACTTGATGCGTCGGCGCAGGATGCGCTCCTGACCTCCAGCCATGGATCAGCTCTCCTCAGCGCGCGACAGCTCGGGCTCCGGCAGGATGGCCTCGTCCGCGCCGCCAGCCATGCCGCTGTGCAGCTCGCCGGCGTCCTCGGGATCGGGCGTCGCCATGCCGCTGCGACCCTCGCTGGTGCGGAACTGCACCGTGAACTCGCGCACGGCGTCCTCGACGCCGGCGGGCATCGCACCGGTGCTGCGGATCTCCTCGAGCAGCGAGGCGTTGCGGCTGTGGATCCACTCCAGCAGCTCAGCCTCGTAGCGCTTCACGTCCGCGACCGGGATGTTGTCCAGATAGCCGCTGGTACCGGCGAGGATCACCACGACCTGCTCCTCGACGGGCATCGGCGAGTTCAGGTTCTGCTTGAGCAGCTCGGTGAGGCGGTACCCGCGCTCGAGCTGCGCGGACGAGATGGCATCGAGCTCGGAGCCGAAGGTGGCGAACGCCTCGAGCTCGCGGAACTGCGCCAGGTCGAGCTTGAGCGTGCCCGACACGCCCTTCATCGCCTTGATCTGCGCCGCGCCACCGACGCGCGACACCGAGATGCCCACGTCGACCGCCGGACGCACACCGGACTTGAAGAGGTCGTCCTGCAGGTACACCTGGCCGTCGGTGATGGAGATCACGTTGGTCGGGATGTACGCGGAGACGTCGCCAGCCTTGGTCTCGATCACCGGCAGGGCGGTCATCGAACCAGCGCCGAGGTCGTCGGAGAGCTTGGCGGCGCGCTCGAGCAGGCGGCTGTGCAGGTAGAAGACGTCGCCGGGGTACGCCTCACGACCCGGCGGGCGACGCAGCAGCAGCGCCATCTGGCGGTAGCTCTCGGCCTGCTTGGAGAGGTCGTCGTACACGATGAGCGAGTGCTCGCCGTTGTCCATCCAGTGCTGGCCCATGGCGCAGCCGGCGTAGGGGGCGAGGAACTTGTACGGCGCCGGGTCCGATGCGGGCGCCACCACCACGACCGTGTAGTCGAGCGCACCGTGCTCGCGCAGGGTGTTCACCGTCTGGGCGACTGTCGAGCCCTTCTGGCCGATGGCGACGTAGATGCACTTCACGCCCTGGCCGGCCTGGTTGAGGATCGTGTCGATGCACACGGTCGTCTTGCCGGTCTTGCGGTCGCCGATCACCAGCTCACGCTGGCCGCGGCCGATCGGGGTCATGGCGTCGATCGCCTTGATGCCGGTCTGCATCGGCTCGTGCACCGGCTTGCGGCCGGTGATGCCGGGGGCCTGGATCTCCATGCGGCGATCCTGGGCGCCGACGATCGGCCCCTTGCCGTCGATGGGGGCGCCGAGCGCGTTGACGACGCGGCCGAGCATGACGTCGCCGACGGGGACCGAGAGGATGCGTCCGGTCGCCTTGACCGGTGTGCCCTCCTCGATCGCCGAGTTGGCCTCGCTGTCGCCCAGCACCACCGCGCCGATCGACTCCTCGTCGAGGTTGAGCGCCAGGCCCAACGTGCCGGTGGAGAACTCGAGCAGCTCGTTGACCGCGGCGTCGGGCAGGCCCGAGACGCGGGCGATGCCGTCGCCGACCTCGAGCACGCGACCCACCTGGGTCAGCTCGGAGGTGGGCGCGAACCCGTCGAGGTTCTTCTTGATGGCCGCGGTGATGTCGGCGGCGCTGATGGTGAGCTCAGCCATGGGGGTGGTTCTCCTGCGATGCCCTAGAAGGCCTCGCGCAGCTGCGCGAGGCGGGTGCGAACTGAGCCGTCGATGACGCGGTCGCCGATCTGGGCGACGACGCCTCCGACGACGGTCGGGTCGATGACGACCTGGATGTCGATCTTCTGGCCGGTGGCGTGCGCCAGCGCAGCGGTGAGCTTCGCTCGCTGCTCGGCGGTCAGCTCGACTGCGGTGCGCACCTCGGCGACCGCGCTGCTGCGCTGCTCCGCTCGACGTGCCACGAGGCGATCCACGATGGTCGGGAGGTCCCGACCCCGCCCGGCGCCGACCACCAGCGAGGCGATGGCGACGGTGAGGTCCTGGGCGCGCCCGGCGAGGAGGTCCTCGACGATCTGCTGGCGGCGGCTCGAGGGCAGGTGCGGGTCCGTCAGCGCGTTGCGCAGCTCCTCGTTGCCCTCCACGGCGCGACCGAGTCGGAACAGCTCGTCCTCGACCTCGGCGCTGGCACCTTCGGCCACGAGGATGGCGAGCAGCGCGTCGGCGTACACGTCGGATCGGTCGGTCACGACGCCCCCACCTGCTCGATGTAGCGATCGATGAGGTCGCCCTGCATGGCGGCGTCGAGGCTGTTGAGCACGACGGCCTCCGCCGCGCCCACCGTCAGCTCGCTGACGATGCCCTGCACGTCGGCCATGGCCTGCGCCTTGGAGGCCTCGATGTCGCGCACGGCGCGCTCGCGCATGGCGACCGCGTCGGACTCGGCCCGAGCGATGAGCTCGGCCTCGAGCGACGTCGCGCTCGCCTGCGCCTCGGTCAGGATGCGTCCTCGCTCGACGTCCGCATCGGAGAGCTGCGTGCGGATGGCGGCGAGCTCGCCGGCCGCAGCCGCGCGGGCGGCCTCGGCGGCCTCCAGCTCGGTGCGGATGCGCTCGGTGCGGGCCTTCATGGCCGTCTTGATGGCCGGCACGGCCTTCCACCACAGCAGCGCCACGAGGAGGACGAAGGACGCCGTGCCCCAGTACACCTCGTTCATGTCGCCGGGGAGGATGGCACCGTTCTCGTGGTGCACCTCCTCTGCGGCGAGGACCGTCATCAGTCCCAGCATGGTCAGACTCCTCGGGGGATGGTCCGGGGCGGGGTCGGCATCAGCGTGCCGGTCCCGCCTGGCTCACGAAGCTGTCGACGAAGGCGCGCTGCGCACCCCGGTCGAGCTCCTTCTGGATGACGGCCTCGGCCGCGTCGAGCGCCAGGTCGGCGACCGATCCGCGCACCTCGGCCAGCGCGGCCTCCTTGGCGGCAGCGACCTCGGTCGCTGCCTCGGCGCGCAGGGCGGCGATGTCGGCCTCGGCGGCTGCGACGAGCTCGGCGCGACGGGCGTCGGCTCGGTGGCGGGCGTCGTCGACGAGGCGGGCGCCCTCCTGGCGAGCAGCAGCCAGCGCCGCGTCGTAGTCCTCGCGGACGGCGACGGCGTCGCTGGAGGCGCGCTCGGCCTCCTCGCGGTCGTTGCGGAGCTGCTCGTCGCGCTGCTCCATCACCTTGACGATGGGAGGCAGCAGGACCCACTTCATCAGCACCCAGAGGATGGTGAAGAGCGTGGCTCCCCAGAACAGCTCGTTGGCGACCGGGAGGATCGGGTTCGGCGCCTCTTCAGCAGCCTCGTTCCCGGCCTCCGCACCGTGGGTGTCGACGACCTCGCCGTCGTGCCCCTCGGTGCTCTCGCCTTCGTGCCCCGTGCCGGACTCGTCCTCGACGACCACCGGCTCACCGGTGGTCTCGAGCACGACCCGGAGGGTCAGCGTGGTGGACAAGGTCTCGTCTCCGATCAAGCGAACTTGAGGAGGATGAAGACCACGAAGCCGATCAGGGCGAGCGCCTCGGTGAAGGCGATGCCCAGGAACATCGTGGTGCGGACCATGCCGGCAGCCTCGGGCTGGCGGGCCATGGCCTGGACGGACTGGCCGACCAGGTAGCCGATGCCGATGCCCGGACCGATGGCAGCGAGGCCGTAGCCGAAGCCCGCGGTGCTTGCGCCCGCGATCGACTTGGCCTCGTCGGCGGTCGCGCCCTCCGGCACGGCCTGGGCCACGATCTGCACCGCATCACTGAGTGCGCCCATGGGATTGCTCTCCTTGTGTTGGTTTCGTCACCGCCGGCTCCCGGCGATGAGATCTGCTGAGAAGTGGTGGGTCAGTGCTCCGGGTGGAGCGCGCCGCCGATGTACACGGCAGCGAGGATGGCGAACACGTACGCCTGCAGGAACGCCACCATCAGCTCGAAGCCGGTGAGGCCCACGAGCATGGCGAACGAGAACGGCAGGACGATGGCCAGCGGGTTGAGTGCGAACAGGCTGATGCACAGCACGCCGAAGGTGACCAGCAGGATGTGGCCCGCCAGCATGTTGGCGAAGAGCCGCACCGCGAGTGAGAACGGCCGCACGATGAAGGTGGACAGCAGCTCGATCGGCGTCACGAGGAGGTAGAGCGCCTTGGGCACCCCTGGCGGGAAGAGAGCGCCGACGAAGTACTTGAGGCCGTGGTGCCGCACGCCGACCGACACGAAGAACACCAGGGTGAGCAGGCCCAGGAATGCCGGGTTCGCCATGCGGGCGTTCGCCGGCATCTGGAAGCCGGGGATGATCTCGAACAGGTTCCCGAAGAAGACGAAGAAGAAGATCGTGGCGAGGTAGGGCAGGTAGCGGATGCCGTCGGGCCCGATGGCCTGCATGATCACGCCCTCGCGCAGGAAGTCGACCGAGGACTCCGCGACGGTCTGGATGCCACGGGGCACGAGCTGGCGCTTGTTGCCGATCACGAAGATGGCCACCGTGGCGACGACCGCGATCAGGTTGATCAGCGCGATCTTGTTGAAGGCCAGCAGGTCGCTGTCCTCGAAGAGGAACGCCGGCCACACGACCAGGTTCTCGATGGGCGGGAACGAGAGTCCGAAGATCACAGCGAGCTGTGCTCCTTTGCGTCGACCACCGGCTTGAGGCCGGGATAGGCGAGTGAGGCGGAGACGAACTGCATCTCCCAGAACAGCAACCCGAGGTGGGTCACGATGATGGTGGCGCCGAGGATCGCGGGGTCCAGCCACGCGACGTCGCGCACCACCCACACGGCGGCGAAGATGATCGCCAGGCGCACCAGGAAGCCGCCGAGCGCCGCGCCCATCATGAGCGCCAGCGAGATGCGGGCGGTCCACGACAGCAGCGAGGCCGACAGCAGCAGGTTGCCGAGGACGAGCACGAGCCCGAACGCAGCGGAGACAACGCCGTCGTAGCCGCCGACCGCGGCGGCGAGCAGCAGCACGACCGGGATCGCCGGCACGGAGCGCCGCGCCATGTCGAAGGCCACGTCCTGCTCGACGGCGGGTCCGTCGAGGCGGGTCACGTACGAGTCGCCCACGGCTTCCCCTCGTCGTGGGCCGCCATCTCGCGGCCGTACCCGTAGTAGATCTTGATTGCTGCACCGGCGAGCGCCAGCACGACGCAAAGGACGGTGAGCACCGGCGTGGTGCCGACCGCGCGGTCGAGCAGGTAGCCGATGAGACCGAGGAGCAGCGGGCTCAGCACCAGCTCGAACGAGCCGGTCGAGCGGTTCATGCTCTCGGTCAGCTCGCGTCGCTGCGATCCGTCCACGGTCGAGGCCCCATTGCCGTCGCTGGAGAGCGGTTGCCCTCCGCTTGTGAAACAAAGCGCAATCTAGGGGTGGGCGCGAAACGGACGCAAGTTCACGGCGCGTCGATCTCGACGGGGGTCGGCGGAGCGTCGCCGGACGAGTCCGCCGCGTCGTCAGGCGCACCGCCGGCTTCGGTGCGCCGGCGACCGTTGGGGTGCAGGAGGGTGTAGAGGGCCAGGCCGAGCGCGGCGGCGCCGATGGGCACGAGGCCGTCGCCGTTGCCCGTCAGCGTCGGGTAGAGCACGAAGCCCGACAGCAGCGCGGTCCACGCCCACAGGATCAGCACGCTGCGGCGGTGGCCGTGGCCGAGGCGCAGGAGCCGGTGGTGGAGGTGGTCCTTGTCGGCATCGCTGATGCCGGTGCGCTTGGTGGCGCGGCGGACGATGGCGAACGCGGTGTCGACGATGGGCACGCCGAGGATGAACAGCGGGATGAACATCGGCGCGAAGAAGAAGTACGTCTGCCCCGAGAACTGCTCCTCGGTGCGCCCGCCCACCAGCATCGTCGCCGCAGCCATCAGCAGGCCGAGCAGCAGCGCGCCGGAATCGCCCATGAAGATCTTCGCCGCGTGGACGTTGTGGGGCAGGAAGCCGAGCGCCATGCCCAGCACGATGATCGCCAGCACCGGCGCCAGGCTGTCTTCGTGCAGCAGGCCCTCATCCGCCAGCTGCATCGCGTAGATGAAGAAGGTCGCCGAGGCGATGGCGACGATGCCCGCGGCGAGGCCGTCGAGGCCGTCGATGAGGTTGACGGCCTGGCACATGCCGAGCACCCACAGCACCGAGATCAGGAACGAGAGGTCGCCCGACAGCAGCCACAGCCCGCCGAAGGGGATGCGGAACACGAGGATGCTGACGCCGGAGATGACCAGCACGCTCGCCGCCAGCACGTTGCCCGCGACCTTGGCCGGCGCGGACACGTCGCGCAGGTCGTCGATCAGCCCGACGCCCCAGATGATCACCCCGGCGATCGCGACGCCGAAGGGCTCGGTGGTGCCGTCGAAGACGGGGGCGAACGCCGGCATCGCCCACGCCGTGGCGAGGCCCACCAGCAACCCGATGACCATCGCGGACCCGCCGAGCACGGGCGTCGCCTGCTCGTGCACGTGGCGCTCGTCGGGTCGCGCCACCGCACCCACGCGCCACGCCACCCGTCGCATCACGAAGGTCGCGAGCAGGGTGGTGACCGCGACCACCGCGAGCACCGTGGCGTACGCGATCGGGTCCGGCACGACTGCACGTTACGAAATCCTGCTGCTCTCCGCAGCACGACGTCGGTCGCCGGGGGCGATCAGTCCGGGTAGGGGGTGAAGCCGGCGCAGAGCTCGCCGACCTGGCCGCGCACCTCGGCCAGCACGACCTCCTCGGTGCGGTGGCGCAGCGCCCGCGCGATGAGCGACGCGATCGCGGCCATCTCGTCGGCACCCATGCCCTGCGTCGTCACCGCGGGGGCGCCGATGCGCAGGCCGCTGGTCACGAACGGCGAGCGGGGGTCGTTGGGGATGGTGTTCTTGTTGAGCGTGATGCCCGCTCGGTCGAGCACCTCCTGCGCCTCCTTGCCCGTCAGCTCGGCATCGAACGGGCGCAGGTCGACCAGCAGGAGGTGGTTGTCGGTGCCGCCGGACACGAGGCGGAAGCCCTCTCCGGCGAGAGCGACGGCCAGCGCCTGCGCGTTCGCGACGATGTCGTGCGCGTAGGTGCGGAACTCCTCGGTGGAGGCCTCGGCGAACGCGACGGCCTTCGCGGCGATGACGTGCTCGAGCGGCCCGCCCTGCAAGCCGGGGAAGATGGCCTTGTCGATGGCCTGCGCCAGCTCGGCGCGGCACAGGATGGTGCCACCACGAGGGCCACGGAGCGTCTTGTGCGTCGTGAACGTGACGACATCCGCGTAGGGCACCGGTGACGGGTGCGCTCCACCGGCGATGAGCCCGGCGATGTGCGCGGCATCGAACACCAAGACGGCGCCGACCTCATCCGCGATCTCACGCAGCGGCTCGGGCTCGATCGTGCGCGGGTAGGCGGTGGCCCCGGCGACGATCATCTTGGGACGCTCCTCCAGCGCCCGCTCACGGATCTGGCCGTAGTCGAGGCGCTCATCGCTCTCGGTCACGCCGTACGCGACGAAGTCGTAGATCTGGCCGCTGATGTTCACCGGCGACCCGTGGGTGAGGTGGCCGCCGTGGTCGAGGCTCATCCCCATGACCTTGTCGCCGGGCTGGAGCAGCGCCAGGTAGACCGCCACGTTGGCGTTGGCGCCCGAGTGCGGCTGCACGTTGGCGTGCTCGGCGCCGAACAGCGCCTTCACCCGGTCGCGCGCCAGGTCCTCGATCTGATCGACGAACTGGTTGCCGCCGTAGTAGCGCTTGCCCGGGTAGCCCTCGCTGTACTTGTTGGTGAGCAGCGATCCGGTCGCCTCCATCACCGCGGGCGACGTGAAGTTCTCCGAGGCGATGAGCTGCAGCGTCGTGTTCTGCCGGTCGCGCTCGAGGTCGAGGAGGCTGAAGATCTGCTCGTCGCGTGCGGTGGGCCAGGTCATGGGGTTGGTTCTCCTGCTTCGGTCGTCTCGATGTCGGCGATCTGGTCGATGCGGCGCTGGTGGCGGTCGCCCTCGAACGGCGTGGCGAGCCACAGCGCGACGATCTCCTCGGCCAGCGCGGCGGCCACGATCCGCGCCCCGATGGCCAGCACGTTGGCGTCGTTGTGCTGCCGCGACATGCGCGCCGTGTAGAGGTCGTTGCACAGCGCAGCGCGCACGCCGTGCACCTTGTTGGCGGCGATCTGCTCGCCCTGGCCGCTGCCGCCCAGCACGATGCCGCGCTCAGCGCGCCCCGCAGCCACGTCGCGCCCCACCGCCGCCATGATCGGTGGGTAGTCGACGGAGGCATCGGAGTCGGTGCCGTGATCGAGCACCTCGTGGCCCTGTGCGCGCAGCGCGGCGACGAGGTGCTCCTTGAGCTCGAAGCCGGCGTGGTCGGCGCCGATGGCGATGGTGGTCATGCGTGCTCCTCGATCGCGGCCTGCCCCCACAGCAGGTCCACGAGGGTGTCGGTCAACGCCTCGAGCTCCTTGGCCGTGCGCTCGTACATGCGCAGCGGCTCTCCGATCGGATCGGCCACGTCATCGTCGAGGCTGTCGCCGAGGTGGTCGCGCGCCGATCGGCCCTCGTGCACCTGCGTGAGCCAGTCGTCGATCGACTCGCCGGGCATCCGCCCCCCGACCGCGCACCCGCGGCGCACCAGCTCCTTGAGGGTGTAGGTCCGCACGAACGAGGAGGGGTCGAGCACGACCGACTCCCGCAGGTGCCGGCGCGCCATCGCCAGCACGAGGTCCGCGTGCTGCACGTCATCGCGGGTCATGACCGCGCTGGCGTGGTCGCTGATGTCGATGCCACGTCCGGCGAGCACGTCGACCGCGCTCTGCGAGGCTGGGCGGCCGTCGTAGAGCAGCCCCGCAGAGTGGACGTGCGCATCGAGGCCACGCTCGGCGATGCGGTCCCGGAGCAACCCGGCGGCCATCGGCGAGCGGCAGATGTTGCCGGTGCACAGGACGAGGATCTCGATGGCGGCGATCATACCGACGCACCCGAGGGGCTCCGTCCGGGGTTGCGCCGATCGCAGGTGGCTCGCGTACTCTTGACCGTTCGGTCAAGTTCTCGGGGCGATGCCCCGCGAGGGGGAGGGCGCCATGCCGTCGGCAGGCTCACCAGATCCCCGCACACCGGTGCTCATCGGTGTCGGGCAGCTCAGCAACCGGGTCGACCGCGGCGAGGCGGCGGTCGAGCCGGTCGAGCTCATGGCGCGCGCCGCGCGCCTCGCCGCAGATGATGCGAACGCTCCTGATGCGCTGCGAGCGCTCGACGCGATCCGAGTCATCTCGACGCTGTCGTGGCGGTACCGCGACCCAGGCGCGCTGCTGGCGCAGCGCCTGGAAGCGACGCCGTCGGACTTCGCCTACACCGTGGTCGGTGGCAACTACGTGCAGACGGTCGTCAACCAGACCGCGCTCGACATCCGCGACGGACGCGCCGACCTCGTGCTGATCACCGGGGGCGAGTCGTGGCGCACGCGCACCGCGTCGCGCAAGGCGGGCGGCACGCTGGACTGGACGGTGCAAGGCGACGACGTCGCCGCCGCACGCATGATCGGCGAGGACCACCCCCTCTCGCACGAGCTCGAGATCGCGCGCGGCGTGTTCATGCCCGTGCAGATGTACCCGCTGCTCGACATCTCGCTGCGCCACGCGCTCGGGCTCTCGGTCGAGGAGCACCGGGCACGGATCTGCAGCCTGTGGTCGCGCTTCAGCGAGGTCGCCGCCGCGAACCCCCACGCCTGGATCCAGCGCGCCTACAGCACCGAGGAGCTGCTGGCCGCCGACGACGGCAACCGCATGGTGTGCTGGCCGTACCCGAAGCTCCTCAACTCCAACAACATGGTCGAGCAGGGCGCGGCGCTGCTGCTGTGCTCCGCCGAGCGGGCCGAGGCGCTCGGCGTTCCTCGTGACCGGTGGGTGTTCCCCCACAGCGGCGGCGACGCCACCGACCACTGGTTCGTCTCGGAGCGATGGGAGCTGCACGAGTCCCCGGCCATGCGCCTGGCCGGCGGCGGCGCCCTCGAGCTGGCCGGCGTGCGCGCCGAGGACCTCGATCACGTGGACCTGTACTCGTGCTTCCCGAGCGCGGTGCAGATGGCGGCGCGCGAGCTCGGTCTCGACATCGAGCGGCAGCTCACCGTCACCGGCGGCATGAGCTTCGCCGGCGGACCGTGGAACAACTACGCCATGCACGGCATCGCCACCATGGCCGATGTGCTGCGGGGGGATCCCGGCTCGACGGGGCTCACCACCGCCAATGGCGGGTACACGACCAAGCACGCCTTCGGGGTGTGGTCGACGGCGCCGCCGGCGACCGGCTCGTTCCGACACCACGACGCCCAGAGCGAGGTCGACGCGCTGCCACGCCGCGAGGTGGCGGCTGACCACGAGGGCGCGGTCGAGATCGAGGCCTACACCGTCGCCCACGCGCGCGACGGCGCGCGGGAGAAGGCGATGCTGGCGCTGCGCACCCCGACGGGCGCTCGCACCTGGGGCTGGTCGGCCGACCACGCGCTCATGGCGGCGCTGGAGGCCGACGACCTCGTCGGCGCGCCCGTCATCATCGGTGGCGACGGCACCGTGCACGCCGCCGCCGATTGAGGGCCCACTCCCGACGCGCGCGGCCAGCCGACTACGGTCCACCCCCGATGGCACCTGCGAGCAAGGCCGGCGAGGCCCACTGGCGTGTTGCGATGTTCGAGATCGGCCGACCGCCCGTCGTGATGGAGACGCCGCACGGATCGCACCTCGGCGCGTGGTTCGCTGCGCTGCCGCGCCTGATGAAGGACGCCTTCGAGCCCGGGGTCACCTGGCGCGCGATCCGCGTGCCGGGCCACTCGACGGTGCAGGACCACGACTTCGCGGAGTGGCACGCCGATCCGCTGGAGACGTAGCGCAGCCTGACGCTGACGAGCGCTACTGGTTCGGGCGGAGGCGGGTGGAGAGAAGCTCCATGACGCGATCGTGCGCCTCGGGCATCTCCTCGAGCAGCTTCTTGAAGCCCTTGGTGTCGAACACGATGAGGCGCAGGGGCGTCTCGGCGATCACGGTGGCGGAACGGGGCCGGTGGTCGACCAGCGCCATCTCCCCCACCATCGAGCCCGCCTCGAGCGTCGCGATGTGCTCGCTTCCGGCGTACACCCCGGCCTGCCCCTCGAGGATGACGTAGCACTCCTGGCCGACGCGGCCCTGGTCGATCAGGGTTGCGCCCTGCTCGGCCTCGACGTCGTCGGCGAGCTCGGCCACGCGGTCGAGCTGCTCGGTGGTGAACCCCTCGAAGAACGAGACGCCGGACAGCTTCTGCGCGCCGTCGTGGCTCTTCTTGCGGTTGAGGAACATGGTCGACCTCCGGTCGGGTGCGGCGGACCGCCGCGTGCTGCCCGATGCTAGGCCAGCGCGGCGCGGCCCGCAGCGTGGCCCCGAGGTGCCCCCCAGCCTCCCGTCAGCGGTCGTCCGCCGCCACGGCAGCCGCAACCGCCGCCTCGTCGATCGGACCCGTGCGCAGCACCGCCGGCGGGTCGACGGTCAGGTCCACGACGGTCGACGCCACCGAGGACCGTGGCCCCCCGTCGACGACCAGCAGCTCTGCGAAGGTCGCCGCGATCGGCGCAGCAGTCTCGGGGGTCGGCTCGCCGTGGTGGTTGGCGCTGCTGGCAGCCAGCGGCCCCGCCACGTCGGCGATGGCCCGGACGAAGGCATCGTCGGGACATCGCACCCCGACGGTCCCCTCGCCACCCACGTCGGGAGCGCCCAGTGCCGCCTGCACCACCAGCGTGAGGGGGCCCGGCCACCACCGCGCCGCGAGCCGGCGACCGACGTCGCCGAGGTCGGCGGTGAGCGCAGCCGCCTGCCCAGCATCCGCGACCAGGACCGCGATCGGCACCTCTGCCCCACGACCCTTGGCCGAGCGCAGCGCGTCGAGCGCCGCTGCGTCGGCGGCGAGCGCGACCAGGCCGTACACGGTGTCGGTTGGGAGGACCACCACCTCGCCGGCTCGCAGCCTGGCTACCACGTCGCCGACGAGCCGGTGACGAGCTTCGGGCTCGGTGGGGACGACGACGAGCGGCACGGTGCCGGACGCTACCGCCGTCGGTGCGAATCGGGTCGCGGCCAGCAGGTCACGAGAGAGTCGATGAGACGATCCTGTGTTACTGTCGCACCGGCGAACCGGCGGCGTGGCGAGGAGGTGGTCCCGATGGCGAATGCAGCGCACGGCACCACGGCGACCCGCGCTCGTCGGAGCACCGCCATCGACAACGTCCTGGCAGTGGAGATCGTCGCCCAGCTCGAGGCGCTCCGCCCGCTGGCGGAGCTCGACGCCGCGCTCGACGCCGCTGCGGCCTGCTTCGCCCGCTTCGGTCTGGCACGCACCTCGGTGCCCGACATCGCACGCGAGCTCGGCGTGTCTCGTGCCACCGTCTACCGCACCGCGGGCACGGTCGAGGACCTCGCCCGCCTCCTCGTGCGCCGCGACCTGTGCGTGCTCGTCGCCGACGCAGTCGATGCGACGGATGGCCCCGCGCCGGAGCGCACCGTCGCCGTGCTCGATGAGCTGCTGCGCGCCATCCACGAGCACCCCGTGCTCTCCAAGGTGCTGGCGCACGAGCCCGACCTCGTGCGCTCCCGTCTGCTCGAGGGGTGGCCTGAGCTGCTCGCCGGCGTGCGGGGGCCCATCGCAACCGGGCTCGCCGCCGGAATGGATGCCGGCCTCCTGCGCCCAGGGGATCCAGCGGTGATGGCCGAAGCCATCGCCCGCCTCGCCCTGTCCCTCGTCCTGACCCCGACGCCGACGCCCCGCCCCGTGCTCGAGGCGGTCCTGCTCCCGATGCTCACCCCCGACGACCCGGCCCGCTGAGGCCGCGCTCCCAACCGCTCACGAGGATCCCCATGGATACCGAGACCGACGACACCCCCACCGATGGCGAGGCGCCGATGCGCACCGCGCTGCACCTCCCGCCGATGACCCCCGAGGCGCAGGCACCAGTGGCGCAGCCGTTCGCGCTGCGACGCCCCGATGCCAACCACATCCGCCAGCGCACCTTCCGCACCATGCAGGTGGCGCGCAAGCGCCTCGGGCCCGTGGTCGCGAAGCGGGCGCTGGGACGCAAGGTCGCACCGATGGACGTGGCGCGCCCGATGCGGAAGATGTTCGCTGATCTCGGAGCGACGTACGTGAAGCTGGGGCAGCTCATCGCCTCGGCGCCGTCGATCTTCGGCCACGAGATCGCCGAGGAGTTCCGATCCCTGCTCGACGAAGGTCGCCCGGTGCGCTTCGAGCGCATCCGCAGCGAGGTGGAGCGCGCGACCGGTGCTCCGCTCGAGGCGACCTTCAGCGCCTTCGATCCAGAGCCCATCGGCCGAGCCTCGATGGCGGTGGTGCATCGCGGCACGCTCATCGACGGCACCGAGGTCGCGGTGAAGGTGCTGCGGCCGGGCATCGAACGGAAGATCGCCTCGGACCTGGCGCTCATGGGCGTGCTGATCCCGCGCATCGCGAGCCGGATCGCCGGCGCGCAGTCCCAGATGATCCCGCCGATGCTCGATGGGTTGCGCTCGCAGCTGCGCGAAGAGCTCGACCTCCGCAACGAGCAGCGGTTCATGGACCACTTCAACGAGCTGCTGCGCCTCGTCGACCTGCCGTCCATCGCCATCCCGCGCACCTACCCCGAGCTGTCGAGCCGCCGGGTGCTGATCATGGAGTTCCTCGACGGCGCGCCCATCGACGACCTGGCGACGATCGAGACGTTCGGCTACGACCCCAAGCCGCTGGTCACCGACATCGTGAAGTCGTTCTTCCTCACCACCGTTCGGTACGGGCTGTTCCACGGCGACGTCCACGCCGGCAACCTCCTGCTGCTGCGCGATGGGCGCATGGGGGTGCTCGACTGGGGCATCGTCGGGCGGCTCGACGAGGACGCCACCGAGCACCTCCGCGACATCATCCGCGCCGCGCTCGGCGAGGAGGCGGCGTGGCCGAGGGTGACCAAGCGGATCATCGACCAGATCGGCCCGCTCATCATGGTCCGCCTCGGCATCGCCGAGGACCAGATGGAGCCGATGATCCGTGCCGTGCTCGAGCCCATGTTCACCAAGCCCTTCGGCGAGGTGAAGCTGTCCACCCTCCTGCTCGGCCCCGAGGAGCTGCGTGGTGCGCCGGGTGGTGTGGCAGGAGCCGGCGGTGCCGCCGAGGAGGTCCCCGGGCTCGACGCCGGCTCCTTCGACCGCACGTTGCTGCTGCTCGCCAAGCAGCTCCTGTACTTCGAGCGCTACGGGCAGCTGTACCTGTCGGAGGTCTCGCTGCTCAACGACCGCGAGTTCTTCGCAGCGCTGGTGGCCGATACCTGACCACCGCACTTCGTGGCGCGGGAACATGACCTGTCCAGGCGGCGGCGACCCAGAGCGCGTGGTACGCGTGGAGCAGACGACGAGGGGAGCAACATGCAGGCAGCGGTGATGCGCGGGGGCGAGCTGGTGGTCGACGAGGTGCCGGATCCATCACCCGCCGCGGGGCAGGTGCTGGTGCGCACCGTCGCCTGCGGCATCTGCGGATCGGACCTCCACACCCTCGCCCACGGCGACCAGATGGTGGAGATGACGCGGGAGGGAGCGTCCGCCGGGGGCGACGGCATGCCGATGCCGCGGTTCATGGAGCTCGACCGTGACGTCGTCATGGGCCACGAGTTCTGCGGCGAGGTGCTCGAGCTGGGCGAGAACACCGGCAACGTGGCGGTCGGCGACCTCGTGGTGTCGATGCCCGTCGTGTTCGGACCCGAGGGGCTGAGCCCCATCGGCTTCTCCAACGACTACCCAGGCGGCTACGCGCAGCGCATGGTGCTCAGCGACATGCTGTGCCTGAAGGTGCCCAACGGCCTCGACGCGCGCACCGCGGCGCTGACCGAGCCGGCGGCGGTGGGTGTGCACGCGGTGAACAAGAGCCGCATCAAGCAGGGCGATGCAGCGATCGTGCTGGGCTGCGGGCCCGTCGGCCTGGCGGTCATCGCAGATCTCAAGCGCAAGGGCATCGCCACCATCGTGGCCGCCGACTTCTCCCCCATGCGCCGGCAGCTGGCGACGCGACTCGGCGCGCATGAGGTGGTCGACCCGAGCGAGGACACCGCCATCGAAGCGTGGCGCCGAGCAGATGGTCGCTCGCCGCTGGTCATCTTCGAAGCGGTCGGCGTCCCCGGCATGCTCGATGCCGCGATGCGCATGGCCCCGCGGGCCACGCGGATCGTGGTGGTGGGGGTGTGCATGGAGGCCGACACGATCCGTCCGATGCACGGCATCGTGCGCGAGCTGAACATCCAGTTCGTGCTCGCCTACGACCCGATGGAGTTCAGCGACACCCTGCGCGCCATCGCCGAGGGCGAGCTCGACGTGGCCGCGATGATCACCGGGTCGGTCGATATCGCCGGCATCCCCGGTGCGTTCACCGAGCTCGGCAACCCCGACGCCCACGCCAAGATCCTCGTCGAACCCACCCCCTAGCACGTCCGCGATCTGGGCAGGGTCTAGAGACTGGGAGTACTCGTCGCGCACCTAATCCCCAGAGCTGTGATCTGGGCAGGGTTTTGAGACTGGGAGTACCCCCAGCGCACCCAGCACGCGGAGGGGTCAGCGGGCGAGGAGGGTGCGGTCGCGGCCGGGGAGATCGGGTCGCACCTCGACCGCCTCGAACCCTGCTTCGATCGCGAGCGCGGCGGCATCGGACCCCTGCGCGGCACCGATCTCGACGACGAGCGTGCCGCCATCGGCCAGCCACCGCGGCGCCTCCCCCACGAGGTGCTCGATGGCCTCAAGCCCCGTCGGCCCCGGCACCAGCGCCTCGACCGGCTCCCACGCCCGCACCGACTCGTCGAGCACCGCTGCCTCGGCCTCCGCCACGTACGGCGGATTGGAGACGACCAGGTCGAGGGTGCCACGCAGCTCTGCGGGCAGCGCCTCGAACCACGATCCCTTCGCCAGCGCGACCCGCGTGGCGTGGCGCCCGATGCCGGCCAGGTTGGCCCGGGCGACCTCGAGGGCTTCGCTCGACCGGTCGGTCGCCCACACCTCGGTCCAGTCGCGCTCCGCCGCGATCGCGAGCGCGATGGCACCCGAGCCGGTGCCGAGGTCCACGACCCGCAGCCGGCGATCGTCGCCGCGCTCGCGCAGCGCGCGGTGCCGCCGGTCGAGGGCCTCGATGGCGTGGCCGACGACCTCCTCGGTCTCCGGTCGCGGGATGAGCACCCGGCGGTCGACGAAGAGCTCCACCGTGCGAAACGACCAGCACCCCAGCACGTACTGCAGCGGCTCGCCCGCGACACGCCGGGCGAGCATCCGCTCGACGCCGGAGACGCCGAGCGAGGTGGCGGGCGCGTCGGCGCCCAGGTGCCACTCCGCGCCCTCGAGCCCGCTGGCCTCGACCACGATCCACCGTGCGTCGCTCGCTGCGGTGTCGATGCCGATGGCGTCGAGCGCCAGCTCGGCGCGCGCCGCGAGCTCTCGCCAGCTCAGGTGGTCGCCCGCGCCCGACACCGCTCAGGCACCCTCGCCTGCGGCGAGCTGTCGAGCACGCTCGTCGGCCACCAGCGCGTCGACCACGTCGTCGAGCTCGCCACCCAGCACCTTGTCGAGCTTGTACAACGTGAGCCCGATGCGGTGGTCGCTGAGGCGGTTCTCCTTCACGTTGTAGGTGCGGATCTTCTCCGACCGACCACCCCCACCTGTCTGGTCTCGCCTGGCGTCAGACGCCTCAGAGGCGACGCGCTCCTGCTCCTGGCGCAGCAACCTGGAGCGCAGCACGACCATCGCCCGGGCGCGGTTCTGCAGCTGGCTCTTCTCGTCCTGCATCGACACCGTGACACCGGTCGGCTTGTGGGTGATGCGCACCGCGGAATCCGTGGTGTTGACCGACTGCCCACCCGGGCCCGACGAGCGGTAGACATCGATCTGCAGGTCGTTGGGATCGATCACGACGTCGACCTCGGCCGCTTCGGGCAGCACGGTCACCGTCGCGGACGACGTGTGCACCCGCCCCTGGCTCTCGGTCACCGGCACGCGCTGCACGCGATGCGGCCCGCCCTCGTGCTTCATGCGCGACCACACCCCCTCGCCGGAGAGCTGGAAGGTGACCTCGTTGAACCCCCCGAGGTCCGACGGCGACGAGCCCAGCACCTCGAAGCGCCACCCCATGCGCTGCGCGTACGCCCGGTACATCTCGAAGAGGTCTCGGGCGAAGAGGTTGGCCTCCTCGCCGCCCTCCGCGCCACGGATCTCCACGATGACGTTCTTGTCGTCGTTCGGGTCGCGAGGCAGCAGCAGGACCTTGAGCTCCTCGGTGAGGCGATCGATCGCCTCCTCGGCGCCGACGACCTCCGCCCGGATCACCTCTCGATCGGAGCCCGCTGCGTCGCTCAGCATCTCGCGCGCGGTCGCCAGATCCTCGGTGGCCTGCCGCAGCGCACGTGACCGGGTCACGATGGCCTCGAGCTCCTTGTAGCGGCGAGCGGCATCGGTGTAGCGGGCCTGGTCGGCAACCAGCGCAGGGTCCGCCAGGCGCTGCTGGAGGTCGTCGAACTCGCGCTCGAGGGAGAGGAGGCGATCCAGCACGGCGATCAGGCTACGCGGTGCTCAGCCACGCCAATCCTGCGCGATCGCCACGACCTCGACGGGAGCGATGGCGGCTGCCGCGAGGCGCTGCGTCACGGGCAGCAGATCGCGCGCCGGAACCACGCAGCGCACCGTCGCCTCCGGTGCGATCGCAGCCCACAGATCGACCGCGGCGGGCACCAGGTCGAGGTCGACGCCGACCGAGCAGGCGACCAGCACCGACGAGCCACCCTCGTCGTCGCCGAGCGCGAACGCCGTCGCTGCCTCGAGCAGCGAGGTGCGGCGCGTCGGACCCTCCACCGGGTGCAGCGCGTCGAGCCCGATGATCGACGGCTCGGTGACCAGCCGGTGGCGCAGCCAGCGCGGCGCGCACAGCTCGTTGAGCGGATGGCGTGGCGCGTCGGGTCGACGGTGCTCGCGAACGGTGGCAACCACCTTGGCCAGCGCAGCCGGCGCGGGCAGGTTCCCGTGGAGCATCGAGAAGGCATCGCGGTCGTGGTGACCGACGCCGACCTCGAGGCGCACGCCACGCTCGTCGCGAACGACGCGGGCGATCTCGAGCCCCGCCACCTCGCCAAGGACCTCCCCGTGCTCGATGACGACCTCGGCGCCGGCCTCGACGATGAGCGCACCGAGCTCGAGCGCATCGGCCGCCGGCTCCACCGGGGCGGGCAGCGGCTCGCTCGCCGCCAGGACCAGGTCGCGGCCGCGCACCTCCCACACCGTCGGTGCGCCATCGAGGAGCTCGAACAGCCCGGCGCGCCGCGCCAGCGGACCGGCATCGCCGTCGACGACGAGGTGGAGCTGGTCGACGCCGTGCTTGCCCGCCCAGGCGAGCGCGGCTCCGAGCGCGACCTCAGGCCGGTCCTCGACGAGGACCCAGCCGGTCGACCCCGCGACGAGGCCCGCGGAGGGACCGAAGCCCACCGAGGTCGGCGCAGGATCGTCGAGCCAACCGTGGCGCGATCCGTGCTCGCGCACGAGCGCCGCCAGCTTCGCGACCAGCAGGCCGGATCGGCGCTCCGGATCGAGGCTCATGGGCGGTGCACGGCCTCGCAGGGCCGAGGCAGGATCAGGCCTGCGCGCCCTTGCGCTTGCCGTAGCGGCGCTCGAAGCGGTCGATGCGACCACCTGTGTCCACCAGCTTCTGCTTGCCGGTGTAGAAGGGGTGGCACTGGCTGCACAGCTCGACGCTGAGCTTCTCAGCGGTGGATCGCGTCTCGAAGACGCTGCCGCAGGAGCAGGTCACGGTCGCCATCTCGTAGCGGGGGTGGATGTCGGGCTTCATGTCTGCTCCTCAGAGGGCCGGGATGCCGACCCGGGGCACCAGTGTGCCGGGCCGACGGGGGCAACGGCAACGTCAGCCGTTCATCCCAGGGGACTTTGCGATCTCCGACAGGAAGTCGTCGTTCGTCTTGAAGGTGGCGAGGCGGTCGATGAGCATCTCGAGGCCGGCACCGCTGCTGCCCTCGGCGGCGAGGCCTGAGAGCACCCGGCGCAGCTTCCACACCATCTGGAGCTGCTTGCGGTCGAACAGCAGCTCCTCGTGGCGCGTCGAGGAGGCGTCCACATCGATCGCCGGGTAGATGCGGCGCTCGGCGAGGCGGCGATCGAGGCGGAGCTCCATGTTGCCGGTGCCCTTGAACTCCTCGAAGATCACCTCGTCCATCTTCGAGCCGGTCTCGACCAGTGCGGTGGCGAGGATGGTGAGCGACCCGCCCTCCTCGATGTTGCGAGCCGCACCGAAGAACCGCTTCGGCGGGTAGAGCGCACCGGTGTCGATGCCGCCCGACATGATGCGACCGGTGGCCGGCGCAGCCAGGTTGTAAGCGCGGGCCAGGCGAGTGATGCCGTCGAGGATGATGACCACGTCGCGGCCGTCCTCGACCATGCGCTTCGCCCGCTCGATCGTCATCTCCGACACCGCGGTGTGCTCGTCGGACGGGCGGTCGAAGGTGGATGCCACGACGTCGCCGCGCACGGAGCGCCGCATGTCGGTGACCTCCTCGGGCCGCTCGTCGACGAGCAGCACGATGAGGTGCACCTCGGGGTTGTTGGCCTCGATGGACTTGGCGATGGTCTTCATCACCGTGGTCTTGCCAGCCTTCGGCGGCGACACGATGAGGCCTCGCTGCCCCTTGCCGACCGGCGCCACCAGGTCGACGATGCGCGCCGTCATGTCCAGCGGCTCGTTGGCCTGCTCGAGGCTGAGCTTCTCGTCGGGGAACAGCGGGGTGAGGTCCTCGAAGCGCGGACGGCGCTTGGCGAGCTCCGGGTCCTTGCCGTTGACCTCGTCGATGCGCAGCATCGCCGGGTTCTTCTCGTTGCGAGCCGCGGGCCGGCTGGCGCCCTTGACGTGGTCGCCGCGGCGCAGGCCGAGCTGCCGTGCCTGCTTCACGGAGATGTACGGGTCGTCCTTGCTGGACAGGAAGCCCTTGACGCGCAGGAACCCGTAGCCGTCGTCGCGCAGGTCGAGGTATCCCTCGACCTCGACCGGCTCGCCGTTCCACGGCTCATCGGGCTCGCTGCTGCCGGGCTCGACGAAGCCGGGCGCGTCGCGGTCGCGTCCGCGGCCCCGACGGCGGCGCCGCTTGTTGCCCGGCTCGCCATCGTCGAGCGGCTGTCGGCTCTGCTGACCGCCACCCTGGCCGCCGCCCTGGCGGTCACCTTGGCCCCCGCCCTGGCGATCGCCCTGGCCGCCGCCCTGGCGGCTGCGCTCGCCGCCCTGGCGGTTGCCCTGGCGGTTGCGCTCACCACCTTGGCGATCGCCGCCGCCCGGGCGCTCACGCTCACCACCCTGGCGATCGCCGCCGGAGCCGGTGCGCTCGCCACCTGCGCTCCCGTCGGCCGCTGCCTCCACGTCACCGGTGGGCTCGCCTTGCGCGTCACCCTTCGGCTCGTCCTCGGCATCGGCCGTCGACCGGCTCGCTGCACCGCCACGTCCCCGGCCACGTCCGCTCGGCCGGGGCGACTCGTCCCCGCCTGCGGAGGCCGCGGCATCGCTGCCGCTGCTCCCGTCGGCCTCGCTCGAATCCGCTGCTGCAGCTGTCCGACCCGCAGTCGCGCCCTTCGACGCACCGGGGGAGACCGCACCCGTGAGCTCGAGGATGAGGTCGACGACCTCGCCCTTGCGTGCCCTCGACGGTGGCTTGGTGCCGAGCGCCGTGGCGATCGTGACGAGCTCGTCACGATCCTTGCTCTCGAGTGCGGAGCGGTCCAGCTCCTTGGAGTCGACGCTCACGTGCGCCTCGTTTCGTGAGAGGTGACCCGGGGCCAGCATCGGCCACCGGTGGTGCAGGGAGGACGCACGACGGGCAGCCCACCGTGCGCTCGTCCGCAGCGCGAGCTGGGACGAGATCGGGCGCCACGAGGCTGGCGAGAAGCGGGGGGAGGCCCTCTCGGACCAGTCCGGATCGTCGACGTGCGCCCCCGAAGGGTGCAGCCCCGTGACCGACGAACGTCTTCACCGTAGCGGGTGCTGGTCAGATCGGCAACAGGGAGCAGCTCGGCACCTTCAGGTGCCGCGGATCGCGGCGGCCTCGCGCCCCGCTGTCGTGGACCGGTAGAGCAGCAGCCGACCTGCCCGGCGACGGCGGACGAGCCCCGCGTCGAGCAGCACCGCCAGGTGGTGGCTGACCGTCGCCTTCGATCGATCGACGCGCTCGGGCAGCGCCCCGGCGCGCACCTCGCCGTCGGGATGCGAGGCGATCAGGTGCAGGAGCTGGAGGCGCACCGGCTCGGCGAGCACGCTGTGGCGGGCGGCGAGCCGCTCGGCGCGCGCCGCAGGCAGCATCCGGCCAGCGCGCGAGGCCCGGCGCTGCGGGGTGCTCCCCGCGGCAGAGGGGTGGCGCGAGGGATCGATGCCGTCACCACGTGCTGCTCGGGGCGGCGCCACGGGCCGAGCCTCGACGACGCCGTGCTCAGCGAGCGCCGACGAGGCGCGCCATGAGGTCGTGGCCGGGCACCACCGGCTCATCGGCGACGCCGGCCTCGGTGTACGTGCCGCCTGGCCCAGCGGTCGCCGAGTCGACGAGCAGGTACGGCACCGGTCCGCTGGTGTGGGTCTTGAGCCGCAGCGGGGTGGCGTGATCTGGCGCGAGCAGGAGGCGCCACGGACCCAGCGCGTCGAGGCCCTCGACGAGCCCGGCGAGGATGCGGGAATCCCACGCCTCGAGCGCCTTCACCTTCTCCTCGACGTCGCCTGCGTGGCCCGCCTCGTCGGTGGCCTCCACGTGCACGATGAACAGGTCGGCACCGGCCTCGAGGGCGGCGAGCGCCAGGTCGCGCTTGCCCTCGTAATCCGTGTCGTACCAGCCCGTCGCAGTGGCGAGGTCGTGGACCTCGACGCCGGTGAGCACGCCGAGGCCGCGCACGAGGTCCACCGCGGTGACGAGCCCGGCGTCGAGTCCGAACGTGCTTCGGAACGACGGCATCTGCGGCTGGAAGCCCTGGCCCCACAACCAGATCTGGTTGGCGGCGAGGTCGAAGTGCTCGAGCACCTCGCGGCTCGCGTCCTGCAGCCGGATCAGCTCGCTCGCTGCGGCACCGGTGGGCAGCACGATCGGCTTGTCGGACAGGTCGTGCGGCGGTGCGCACGCCGCGTCGGCCCACGTGCCGGGCGCGACCAGGATGTGGCGGTACTGCACACCGGGGTGGAACGTGACCTCGTCATCGCCGAGGGCGGCGTCGAGCGCGGCGATGACCTGCGCTGCGATCGCGGTGTCGGGGTGGCCGCCGGCGAAGTCGACCATCGTGCCATCGGCGCCGACGGTGACGAGGTTGCACCGGTACGCGACCTGGTCGGCTGCGAGCCGCAGCCCCAGCGCGGCCGCCTCGATCGGGGCGCGACCCGTGTGGTACCTCGCCGGGTCGTAGCCGAACAGCGACATGTTGCCGACGTCGCTTCCCGGCGGCATCCCCTCGGGGATCACCGCAGCGCGCCCCACGGTGCCGCGCGCTGCGAGCGCGTCGAGGTGCGGCGTGTGCGCCACCTCCAGCGGGGTGCGCCCATCGAGCTCGTCGACGGGCTCGTCAGCGCAGCCGTCGGGGACGCAGAGGACGTGCTTCATCGTGCAACCTGCCGGGGCCCGCTCGTCATGCCCTGATCATGCCAGCGTCCCGGGCACGACGCGCCAGCCGGCTCTACACTTCTGGCAGCTGGTGGGGGGAGGTTCCACGATGCACCAAGGCAGGATGCGACGATCGATCGTCGCCGTGGCTGTCGTCGCTGGAGCGACGCTCGCTGCAGCAGGGCCTGCGGGCGCCGCGTCGGCGAGCGGCTGCAGCGGCGAGGCATCCTCGGTCAGCAGCGGCGGCGAGCCGCTCGACCAGGTGTCAGCACCGGGAGGCGGGGGCACCCGCAGCGACCCGTTCACGGTCGAGCCCGACGGCCCGGTGAGCTGGGACGGGCAGAGCGACACCGTGATCACCGACGGCCGGTGGGAGGTGACGAGCTCCCTGTTCTCGACCTCCGGGACGTTCGACAACGACGACGAGGACCAGTCGTCGGAGGGCACCAAGAAGATGACCGACTACGTGCCGGCGCTCCTCGTGCTCCCCGGCACCTACGAGGTGGACGTGTCGGTCACTGGTGAGGGCGGCAGCTGCGCGGTCACGGGCTTCATCGAGGTCGACGCCTCGCCGCTGGCGAGCGCGTGGGTGATCGCTTCGCTCGTGCTGCTCCCGCTGTCGCTGCTGATGCTGATCACGGGTCGACCCGAGGCCCTGGGCGCGCTGGCGGCTCCGGCCGACACCCCGCCCAGCCCGACCACGCCGCCCGACGGAGGTGCACCATGAGCGCGGACGTGCAGCGCCACCCCTTCAAGTGCCTGCTCGGCGGATTGCTCCTCGGGATCTCGCTGTCGATCCTGGCCCAGGCGTTCGGCCTCGTGGTCGTGGCCTCGACGACCGCTGTCGGCATCATCGCCGTGGGCATCGTGCTGGGCATCGTCGCGGCCTACGCGCTCCCGGCGAAGAGGCCGAAGGCGGCCGCTCACCCCTCGTAGCGGTCGGGCTCCAGCCGGTAGCCGACCATGCGGACGTGGGGGAACGCGTCCCAGAAGCCCTCGATGCCGTCCACCGCGAGCAGATCCAGGCGCCGCGCACCGGAGCGGCGCAGCGCCTCGGCGACCAGGCGCTGCCCGATGCTCTGCTTGCGGTACGCGCGCTCCACCACGAGCGCTGCGAGGTGGCCCTGGAGCACCCCGTCGCTCTGGATGGACACGAACCCGATGACGCGGTCCGCATCGGAGGCCACCAGCGTGGTCACGCCGGGCGCGGTCAGCGCCTGCAGGGTGCGCTCGCGATCCTCTGCGTAGTCGGTCCACCCCTCCCCCGCGCACAGGGCGATGACGTGGCTGAGCTCGCCGCGCCCGAAGGTCGTGATGTCGATCACCGCAGCGACTCCCGCACGTGGGCCTCGATGGTGGCGAGGTCGCACGGCATCGAGACGAGGTGCTCGGTGCGCTCGAAGAGATCGGCCAGCGCTGGAGGCAGCGGCGGGCGCACGCCCGTCGCGCGCTCGACCGCGTCGGGGAACTTGGCCGGGTGGGCGGTGCCGAGGCACACCATGGGGACGCCCGGGCGCGTGCCGACCGCCTGGGCGGCGCCGACGCCAACTGCGGTGTGAGGGTCGAGCAGCAGCCCGAGGCGCTCGTGCACCTCGGCCATGACCTCGAGCGTGCGGTCCTCGTCGACACGTGCTGCGGCGAACGTCTCCTGCAGCGGCGCCAGCACCGACGGGTCGACCGCGATGCGACCCTCGCCGCGGAACTGCACCATGAGCTCTGCGACCGCTGCGCCGTCGCGGCCGAGCAGCTCGAACAGGAGCCGCTCGAGGTTGCTCGACACCTGGATGTCCATGCTCGGGCTCATCGTCGGCTCGACGCCGCGGATCTCCATCTCGGCGGTGGCGAAGAACCGGGTGAGGATGTCGTTGCGGTTGCTGCCCACCACGAGGCGCCCGACCGGTGCGCCCATGCGCTGCGCGACCCAGCCCGCGAACACGTTGCCGAAGTTGCCGGTCGGCACCGAGAAGTCGACGGGCGTCGATGCGCCGCCGAGCTGCGCCGTGGCGCGCACGTAGTAGACGACCTGCGCCATGACGCGCGCCCAGTTGATCGAGTTGACCGCCGAGAGGTGCTGCTCGGTGCGGAACGCCTCGTCAGCGAACATCGCCTTCACCAGATCCTGGCAGTCGTCGAAGGTGCCGTCGACGGCGATGTTGTGCACGTTGGGCGCGTCGACCGTCGTCATCTGGCGTCGCTGGACCTCGCTGACGCGTCCGGCGGGGTGCAGGATGAAGATGTCGATGGCCTCGCGGTCGCGGCACGCCTCGATGGCCGCCGAGCCGGTGTCGCCCGACGTGGCGCCGACGATCGTGACGCGCTCGCTGCGGCGGTGCAGCTCGTGATCGAACATGCGCCCGACGAGCTGCAGCGCCACGTCCTTGAAGGCCAGGGTCGGGCCGTGGAACAGCTCTTGGAGCCACAGGCCCTCGCCCAGCTCGACGAGCGGTACGACGTCGGGGTGGTCGAAGGTGGCGTACGCGTCAGTCGCCATCTCCTCGAGCTCGTCGACCTCCAGGCAGCCGGCGACGAACGGCGCCATCACCTCGGTCGCGCATCGCGCATAGGGGACCTCGGCCAGGTGCGCCAGCGCGCCCGGGGCGAGCTGCGGCCAGGTGGCGGGGACGTACAGGCCGCCGTCGTCGGCGAGGCCCGCGAGCAGGACATCGCCGAAGTCCAGCTCGGGGGCGGTGCCCCGCGTGCTCACGTAGCGCACGAAGGCCCCTTGCTCACGAGCGCTCCCCGGTGCCGACGACGCGCAGCACGCTGCCCACCGCTCGCACCACGTCGAGCTCTCGGAGGTCGTGCAACGTGGACTGCACGTCGGACTCCAGCGCTGCGTGGGAGATGAAGATCAGCCGGGCGCCCTCACCGAGCCCCTCCTGCTCCATCGAGCGGATCGACACGCCGTGGTCGCCGAAGACGCCGGCCACCCGCGCCAGCACGCCAGGCTGATCGGCCACCTCGACGTTGATGTAGAACTCGCTGTGCAGCTCGTCGATGGGGCGGATGCGAGCCCGGCCGAGCGAACCGACGCTCGCGTGCGCGCCACGACGAAGGTTGGCCGCCGCATCGATGAGGTCGCCCAGCACCGCGGAGGCCGTCGGCATCCCGCCGGCACCCCGTCCGTAGAACATGAGGTCGCCGACTGCCGCGCCCTCGACGAAGACGGCGTTGAAGGAGTCGCGCACCGCTGCGAGGGGGTGGTCGACGGGCACCATGGCCGGGTGCACGCGCACCGCGACCTCGGGGCCGTCAGCTCCATCGTGGCGCTCGGCGATCGCCAGGAGCTTCACGACGTAGCCGAGACGCTGCGCGAACGCGATGTCGGCCGAGGTGATGCGGGAGATGCCCTCGTGGTAAACGTCGCCGGCCACGACCCGTGCACCGAAGGCGATCGACGCCAGGATGGCGGCCTTGGCGCCGGCGTCGGAACCCTCGACATCCGCGGTCGGGTCCCGCTCGGCGAACCCGAGCGTCTGCGCATCGACCAGCGCTGCCTCGAACGACGAGCCGTCCTCCGACATGCGGGTGAGGATGTAGTTGGTCGTCCCGTTGACGATGCCCATGACGCGCCGCACGTCCTCGCCCACGAGCGACTCGCGCAGCGGGCGGATGAGCGGGATGCCGCCGGCGACCGCCGCCTCGAAGAGCAGGTCGACCCCGGCGTCATCTGCGGCTGCGAAGAGCTCCGCGCCCACGTTGGCGAGCAGCTCCTTGTTGGCGGTGACCACCGGCTTGCCGGCCGCGAGGGCGGACACGATGAGCTCCCGCGCCGGCTCGATCCCGCCGATGACCTCGACGACCACGTCGATGTCGGGGTCGACGGCGACCGACGCCGCGTCGGTGGTGAGCACGCCCTCGCCGAGCTCGACCGAGCGGTCCTTCGATGCGCTGCGCACCGCGACGCGCGCCACCTCGAGGCGCACCCCGGTGCGGGCTTCGATGGCGTCACCCCGCTCGGCGACGAGCTGCACCAAGGCCGCGCCGACGTTTCCGCAGCCGAGCAGACCGACGCGCACCACCGAGGAGGTCACAGCGACCGACGCTAGCGGCCGTCCACCCCCTGTGCGTACGTGAGTTGCGGGATCGATCACCCACCAGCGCACAGTGCCTCGGGCCACGTCCTGTGCGTAGGTGGGTGCGCGATTCGCGCACCCACCTACGCACAAGAGGTGGTGGGGTGGGGTGCGGGCTCAGCCGAGATCGGTGGTGAGGAGGTCGTCGTAGGTCTCGCGTCGCACCACCAGGCGCGCTGCGCCGTCGCGCACGAACACCACCGCAGGCCGCGGGACCTTGTTGTAGTTGGAGCCCATGGAGTGGCCGTAGGCGCCGGTGACGGGCGTGACGAGCAGGTCGCCGACGGCGAGGTCCGACGGCACGCGGGCGTCGCGCACGAGCAGGTCGCCAGACTCGCAGTGCTTGCCGACGACGGTCACCTCGAGCGATCGATCGGCGTCGACGGCGCGTGCGAGGAACGCCTCGTAGCCGCTGCCGTAGAGGACCGGGCGGGGGTTGTCGCTCATCCCGCCGTCCACCGACACGTAGGTGCGGATGCCGGGCAGGTCCTTGATGGTGCCCACCTCGTAGACCGTGACCGCGGCGCCAGCCACGATGGCGCGCCCCGGCTCGGCCGACACCCGCGCCGTGATCCCCGCCGCCTCGCACGCGGCGCGGACCTCGACCCCCCACTGCGTGATCGTCGGCGCCGACTCGTCGGTGAGGTAGGCGACCCCGAGCCCGCCGCCGATCGACAGCTCGGGCAGCGCCAGGTCCGCGACGAGCGGTGCGAGCGCCGCGACCGCCATGGCGAAGAACTCGGCCTCGAGCACCTGGCTGCCGATGTGCACGTGGATGCCGACCAGATCGACCGCGCTGGATTCGGCGAGGTGAGCGACGACCTCGGCGGCCGATCCCGACGCGAGCCCGAAGCCGAACTTGGAGTCGTCCTGCCCGGTGCGGACGTACTCGTGGGTGTGGGCCTCGATGCCGGGGGTGACGCGCACCAGCACGGTCGGCGCAGCGCGCCCATCGGCGACGAGCGCCTCGATGCGACGCACCTCGTCCCAGGAGTCGATCACGATGCGCCCGACACCGGCGTCCAGTGCGGCGCTCAGCTCGTCGAGCGACTTGTTGCTGCCGTGCAGGACGAGCCGCGCGGCGGGCACGCCCGCGGCGAGCGCCACGTGGAGCTCGCCGCCGGTGGCGACGTCGAGGTGCATGCCCTCCTCGGTGGCGAGGCGCGCCATCGCTCGGCACAGGAAGGCCTTGGTGGCGTACGCCACGCCGTCGCCGAATGCGGCCACCGCCTCGCGACAGCGCGCGCGCAGGTGCTCCTCGTCGTAGACGAACAGCGGGGTGCCGTGCTCGGCTGCCAGCTCGGCGACCGAGCAGCCTCCGATGCGCAGGGCGCCGTCGACGTCGACGGTGGCGGTGTCGGGCAGGAGGTGGCGGCCGACCGCGCTCACATCGACTCCGGCGCCTGCACGCCGAGCAGGTCCAGTCCGATGCCGAGGCCGACCTCCGCCGCGTCGACGAGCTGGAGGCGGGCCTGGGTCAGCTCGGGGCTGATCCCGTCGCCGAGCACGTAGCAGTCGTGGTAGAAGCCGTGGACGGTCGAAGCGAGCTCGCGCACCCACGAGGTGATCCGGTGCGGTGCGCGATCCGCGGCCGCGACGGCGACGGTGTCGGGGAGCTCGGAGAGCGAGCGCAGCACCTCGAGCTCGCGCTCGTGGGTGAGCACCGTCACGTCGACGTCGGCCCGCGGCACCCGCTCGACGCCGCGCTCGGCCGCGACGCGCCCGATCGAGCGCAGCCGGGCGAAGGCCATCTGCACGTAGAAGACCGGGTTGTCCATGGCCTGGCTGGCAGCGACCGCGAGGTCGAAGGCCTGCGTGGAGTCCACCGACTGCAGCAGGTAGGTGAGGCGCGTGGCGTCGGGGCCGACCTCGTCGACCACGTCGCGCAGCTCGATGATGTCTCCAGCCCGCTTCGAGAGGCGCACCGGCTCGCCGTCGCGGGTCAGGTTCACGAGCTGGGTGATGATGCACTCGAGCGCGTCGCTGGCGTGGCCGAGGGCCTCGAGCGCGGCGTGCATGCGCGGCACGTAGCCGTGGTGGTCCGCGCCCCACACGTCGATGAGCAGCTCGAAGCCTCGGGCGTGCTTGTCGCGGTGGTAGGCGATGTCGGGCAGCAGGTAGGTGAACTCGCCGTCGCTCTTGATGAGCACGCGATCCTTGTCGTCGCCGAAGCGCGTGGAGCGCAGCCAGGTCGCGCCGTCGGACTCGTAGACCACGTCGTGAGCACGGAGGTCCGCCAGGGTGGCGTCGATGGCGTCGGAGTCGACCATCGAGCGCTCCGAGAACCACGTGTCGAAGTGGATGCCGAGCAGGTTGAGGGTCTGGCGGTGGTCCTCGAGCGCACGGGCGTAGCCCCACTCGAGTGGATCGGCGTCATCGGGCATCGCCGCGGCCCACTCGACGATGTACTCGCCCTGGTAGCCACCGTCGGGCACGTCGGTGCCGTCGCGGCGCGCTGCCAGCGAGGCGGCGAAGAGCTGCATCTGCACGCCGCGGTCGTTCAGGTAGGTCTCGCGGTGCACCTCGTAGCCGACGCGCTCGAGCAGCCGGCCCAGCGCGTCGCCGTAGCACGCACCGCGCCCGTGGCCGGCGTGGAGCGGACCGGTCGGGTTGGCAGACACGAACTCGAGGTTGACCTTGCGCCCGGCGCCGAGATCGAGCCGCGCGTAGCGGTCCGGCCCGCCGTCGAGGACGTCGTCGAGCACGTCGTGCAACCACGAGTCGTGCAGACGGAAGTTCACGAACCCCGGACCGGCCAGCTCCACGGCGGCGACGTGGCGCGGCGGTGCGGCGGTGAGCGCGTCGACGAGGGCCTGCCCGAGCTCACGCGGGTTGCGGCCGGCCGCCTTCGCAGAGACGAGCGCCACGTTGCTCGACCAGTCGCCGTGCTCGCGGCGCGCGGGGCGCTCGATGCCGATGTCCGCGGGCAGCGGGTCCACGCCGAGCCCCGTGAGCGCGGCGCGCAGGGCATCGACGAGCGTGTCGCGGATCACGGAGGACCTCCAGGTCCGATCGGTTGACGGTGCGGCCCGATGGGACGCGTCCGTGGATCCTACGGCGACGCCGCACACCGGCCGAAGCCCGTTGCGCCTCGCGCCGGCGGCGGGGCTCCAGCACCGTCGCGCTACGCTGGCGCTCCCGCCCTCGTAGCTCAGGGGATAGAGCATCGGCCTCCGGAGCCGTGTGCGCGCGTTCGAATCGCGCCGAGGGCACTCCCCAATTTCGGGCCCGACCAGCAAGTCTGCGCTGGTCGGCGGGCCCGTGGCGCAGGAGGATTTCACCGCGTTGTACGCGTGTAGGGTGCGGAAATGTCCTTGATCAACTTCGGTCTGGCGTTTCGCTTAGCTCGCAACGCTGATCCTGCAGCGATGCGGGAGATTCTTGCCAGATCGGCTGCAGACATCGGAGCCACGGACCTGGTCGTGTACCTGGTCGATTTCGGTCAGACGGTACTGAAGGCGGTGCCCGATCGGTCGGCCCACGCCGACGCTCCCGGCAGCGAGGCGCTGGCCACCACGATGGCGGGGCGTGCGTTTTTAGATCAGAAGATCGTGACCGCTGATCGCGACGACAGTGTTCGGGTATGGATCCCAATCGTCGAGGGCTCCGACCACACGGGCGTCATCGCACTCTCCCTGCCACACATCGACGAACGTCTGTTGGCAACGTGCGAGGAACTCGGCATGTTGGCGGGATATCTCATTGCCGCGCAGTCGCGCTGTACCGACATCTACAACCTCTACCGACGTCGACGTCGCATGAGCCTTGCTGCCAGTCTGCAATGGGACCTACTGCCGCCTTTGGACCTCAACGCACCAGGCATTTCAGTAACGTGTCTGCTCGAACCGGCGTACGACATCGGCGGCGATTGCTTCGACTACGCCATCAACGGATCGTTTCTTGATTTTGCAATCATCGATTCGGTGGGCCGCGGTCTCGCCGCGGCGCGGATTGGGTCGCTGGCAATTAGCAGCTACCGCCACGATCGTCGCGAAGGATTGTCGCTCACTGCGATGCACAACAATCTCGATGCTCTGCTCGCTTCTGAGTACCAGGACTGCTCGTTCGCTACCGGACTGCTCGCTCGAATCGAAGTCGATTCAGGCGCGTTCACGTGGACGAACGCAGGCCACCCGCTCCCATTGTTGATCCGCCAAGGCAGCGTGGTCGGCGAACTTCGTTGCGCGCCGACTCCGCCATGGGGCATCGCTCCACGCGCACCCGCTATGGCGACCGAGCAACTCGAGCCCGGTGACCTGTTGCTGATGTACACCGACGGAATCATCGAGTCTCGCGCCCCCATGGGAGAC
>JBBRAZ010000003.1:0-150889 GCA_038206295.1 Acidimicrobiales bacterium | reverse complement strand
TCATCGAGCCCGTCTTCGGTGACATCAAGACCAACCGTCGCATCACACGGTTCCTGCGACGAGGCACCCCGAAGGTGCGCGCCGAGTGGCACTGGATCCTCACCGGCCACAACCTCACCATCCTCCACCAGCGAAGCCCCTGACCCAGCCCGCCCCGCCGCCGCCACACACCACCCGCGTCCAGGCCTGAACCGCCCCGCCCTAACGCAACGGCCTCTGGGAGTACCCGCACCACACCCAGAACCCCCAAGGCACGTTCTCGGCAGGGTTTTGAGACTGGGAGTACCCGGAGCGCGCCCAGATCGTGGGGTGCGTCGCGAGGATGGCGGTCAGACGTCGGGGAGGCGGCGTGCGTCGCGCCAGAGGAGGACCGACTGGCTCAGCGGGACGAGGTCGCGCCGGCTGGCACGCCTCACCTGATCGAGTGCGTCGGCCATCTCGGCCCGCAGCGACGCGAGCTCGGCGCGCGTCGAGTCGAGCTGCGCCTCCAGCGCGAGGACGCGCTGCACGCCAGCGAGGTTCAGGCCCTCGGCGGTCAGGTCCTGGATGCGGCGGAGCAGCTCGATGTCCTCGTCGCTGTAGCGGCGGCTTCCCCCACTGGTGCGAGCCGGCTCGAGCAGACCGCGGCGCTCGTAGATGCGCAGGGTCTGAGGGTGCACGCCGGCGAGCTCGGCGGCGACGGAGATGACGTAGACGGCTCGGTCTCGATCTCTGCTCATCGTCGACCCTCCCCGATCACGGTACCTCGGCCTCATCAGACGACGCTGGGCGGAGCGTCTCGCCGAGGGCCTCCACCGCTGCGCGCTGCTCGTCGGTGAGCTCGGTCGGGACATCGATCTGGACGGTGACCAGCAAGTTGCCGACCGCGTCGCCGACGCGCACCCCGCGTCCCTTGACCCGCAGGGTCTTGCCCGATCGGCTGCCCGGCGGGACCTTGACCTTGACCGGACCACCGTCGAGCGTCGGCACCTCGACCGTCGCACCGAGCACCGCTTGCGGGTAGGTGATGGGCACGACGACGGTGAGATCGTTGCCGGTGCGTCCGAATCGAGCGTCGCGGGCGACGGAAACCTGGACGTACAGGTCGCCAGCCGGACCGCCGTTGCGGCCTGGCGCGCCCTGCCCACGCAGGCGGATGCGCTGACCGTCGCGCACCCCGGGCGGGATGCGCACCCGCACCTCGCGAGTGCGGTGCTCCGCGCCGCTGCCCCTGCACGTCGGGCACGGATCGGCGATGACCGTTCCCATCCCCCCGCACGACGGGCACGGCTGGCTGAACGAGAACGGTCCCTGGTTCTGCGCCACCATCCCGCGTCCCTCGCACGTCGCGCAGGTCGACGACGAGCTACCTGGACGAGCGCCGGTGCCCGCACACGTGGAGCAGCTCGCGTCCGCAGAGAGCGACAGCGTCGTGGTCAGGCCGTGCACCGCGTCGTCGAACGAGAGGTGGATCGAAGCCTCCTGATCGCGACCGCGCTGGGGGCCGGCTCCACGAGATCCCCCTGGACCACCACGCATGCGACCGCCGAAGAGGCCGCCGAGCAGGTCGCCGAGGTCGCCGTCGAATCCGAAGCCGGCAGACCCTCCGGGTGCACCGCTCACGCCGAACGCGGCAGGACCGAGCGCACGCACCTCGTCGTAGCTCTTGCGCTTCTCCTCGTCGCCGACGACGTCGTAGGCGGCGGAGACCTCCTTGAAGCGGTCCTCGGCCTTGGCGTCGTCGGGGTTGGCGTCCGGATGGAGCTTGCGCGCCAACGCTCGGTAGGCCTTGGTGATCTCCTTGTGGGTGGCGGTGGAGGACACGCCGAGGACCGCGTAGTAGTCCTTCTCGAGCCAGTCGCGCTGCACGTCCATCACCCACCTCCTCCCATGGTCACCTGCGCCGCCCCCACCAGCTGCGGGAATCGACGACGCTCACCGCCCCGCCGCGGAGCAATCAGCCGCGAACCTTGACCATCGCGGTGCGCAACACCGCGCCCTTCCAGGTGAAGCCGCCGCGAAGCACCTCGGCGACGGTCTGCTCGTCGTCGTCGCCCGGCTCCTGGAGGACGGCTTCGTGGACCGTCGGATCGAAGGGGTCGCCGACGGCGCCGATCCGCTCGAGCCCGCCCTTCTCGAGCGTCTCGAACAGCACCTTGGCGATGGGCTCGACGTCGGACGCGCCCTGCGCGATCGCGGCGTCGCACGCGTCGAGAACCGGGAGGAGCCGAAACGCCAGGTCCTCCGCGGCGCGCGCCACCGTCTCGGCCCGCTGGCGCTCGGTGCGCTTGCGGAAGTTGTCGAACTCGGCCTTCACGCGCTGCAGCGCCTCGAGGTACTCGTCACGCTGCGCGACGGCTGTGGCGAGGTCCGCGTCGGCGACGGGTGGGTCGCCCTCGGCGTCGGCCACCAGCTCGGCGACCAGCTCGTCCTCGTCAGGCACGCTGTCGTCGAGCACCTCGACCTCGCCGCTGAACCCGTCGTCGACCACCTCGGCGTCATCGACCTCGTCGGGGTCGTGATCGGCCGCCATCAGCTGTCCTCGTCGACGATCTCGGCGTCGACGACGTCATCTGCCCCAGGAGCGGCGTCACCAGACGACGAATCGCTCGGCGTCTGCGCCTGCTCGGCTGCTGCCGCAGCGTCGTAGAGCTTCTGGGAGAACTCCTGGCTGGCACCCATGAGCGCGTCGGTCTTGGTGCGGATGGCCTCCATGTCATCGCCCTTGAGCGCGTCCTTCAGCTCCTCGACGAGGACCTCGACCTTGCCGCGCTCGGTGGCGTCGAGCTTGTCGCCGCTGTCGCGCAGCACCTTCTCGGTCTGGTAGACGAGCGAGTCGCCCTGGTTGCGGGTCTCCGCCTCCTCGCGCCGACGGCGGTCCTCCTCGGCGTGCGCCTCGGCGTCGCGCATCATCTGGTCGATGTCGTCCTTGGCGAGCGACGACTGACCGGTGATCGTCATCGACTGCTCCTTGCCGGTGGCGCGGTCCTTCGCAGCCACGTGCACGATGCCGTTGGCGTCGATGTCGAAGGTGACCTCGATCTGCGGCACGCCGCGGGTCGCCGGCGGGAGGTCGACGAGCTGGAACTTGCCCAGCGTCTTGTTGAACTGCGACATCTCGCGCTCGCCCTGAAGCACGTGGATCTCGACCGAAGGCTGGTTGTCGTCGGCGGTGGTGAACACCTCTGAGCGACGGGTGGGGATGGTGGTGTTGCGCTCGATGAGCTTGGTGAACACGCCGCCCTTGGTCTCGATGCCCAGCGACAGCGGCGTGACGTCGAGCAGCAGGACGTCCTTCACCTCGCCCTTGAGCACGCCGGCCTGGATGGCCGCGCCCACCGCCACGACCTCATCGGGGTTGACCCCCTTGTTGGCCTCCTTGCCGGTGATCTTCTCGACCAGCTCCTGCACGGCGGGCATCCGGGTGGAGCCGCCGACGAGGATGACGTGGTCGAGATCGCCCAGCTTCATCCCCGCGTCTGCCAGCGCCTGCTCGAAGGGCACCCGGCAACGCTCGAGGAGGTCCTCGGTGAGCTCCTGGAACTTGGAGCGCGTGAGCGTCATGTCGAGGTGGAGCGGACCCTCTGCCGTGGCGGTGATGAACGGAAGGTTGACCGCCGTCTGCTGCGTGGAGCTGAGCTCGATCTTGGCCTTCTCGGCAGCCTCCTTGAGGCGCTGGCTGGCCATGTTGTCCTTGCTCAGGTCGACCCCGTGGTCGTTCTTGAAGCCGGTGACGAGCCAGTCGATGACGCGCTGGTCCCAGTCGTCGCCGCCGAGGCTGGTGTCGCCGTGGGTGGACTTCACCTCGAACACGCCGTCGCCGATCTCGAGGACCGAGACGTCGAAGGTGCCGCCGCCGAGGTCGAACACGAGGATCGTCTGGTCGGCGCCCTCCTTGTCCATGCCGTAGGCCAGCGCAGCAGCCGTGGGCTCGTTGATGATGCGCAGCACCTCGAGGCCGGCGACCTGGCCCGCCTCCTTGGTGGCGGTGCGCTGCGCATCGTCGAAGTACGCGGGGACGGTGATGACCGCCTGCGTGACGGTGTCGCCCAGGTAGGCCTCGGCATCGCGCTTGAGCTTCATCAGGGTGCGGGCTGAGATCTCCTGGCTGTTGTACGCCTTGCCGTCGATGTCGACCGTCCAGCTGGTGCCGATGTGGCGCTTGACGGAGCGGATGGTGCGGTCGGGGTTGGTGATGGCCTGGCGCTTTGCGACCTCGCCGACGAGCACCTCACCGTCCTTGGCGAAGGCCACGACCGACGGCGTGGTGCGAGCGCCCTCGGCGTTGGGGATGACGATCGGGTCGCCACCCTCGAGCACGCTGACGACGCTGTTGGTCGTGCCGAGATCGATTCCGACTGCCTTGGGCATGCTTCGCTCCTGCGGTGCTGGGCCCGGCACCCGAAGGGGGAGCTGGGCTGCGTTCGACTGTGAACAGAGACCAGCATAGAAGTTGAGTCGCTGAGTATCAACCTGAGACCGTCGAATCGTTCCCCAGACCGGGGTCGGAGCGGCCGGCGGCGACGATCTAGGGTTGCCCCATGGCCCACACCCTCGTCCTGCTGCGCCACGGGCAGAGCACATGGAACCTCGAGAACCTCTTCACCGGCTGGTACGACGCCGATCTGACCGAGAAGGGGGCCACCGAGGCAGCCTCTGCCGGCCCGACCATCGCCGAGGCGGGGATCCTGCCCGACGTGCTGCACACCAGCGTGCAGACCCGAGCGATCCGCACCGCGTGGCTGGCGCTCGAGGCCATCAACCGCCTGTGGATCCCGACGCGCCGCCACTGGCGGCTCAACGAGCGCCACTACGGCGCGCTGCAGGGCAAGGACAAGGCCCAGACCGCAGCGGAGTTCGGCGCCGACCAGCTGAAGGTGTGGCGCCGCTCCTACGACACCCCACCGCCGCCGGTCGACCTCGACAGCGAGCACCATCCTCGCCACGACCCGCGCTACGCCGCCATCCCCGCCGAGCTGCTCCCAGCCAGCGAGTGCCTCGCCGACGTGGTGGAGCGGATGCTGCCCTACTGGTACGAGGCGATCGTTCCCGATCTGCAGGCCAACCGCACGGTGCTCGTCACCGCGCACGGCAACAGCCTGCGGGCGCTGGTGAAGCACCTCGACGGCATCTCCGATGCCGACATCAGCGAGCTGAACCTGCCCACCGGCGTGCCCATCCGCTACGAGCTGGGCGACGACCTTCGCCCGCTCGATGCGAAGCACCCGCTCGAGCGCTGCCTGGGTGACGCCGAGGCGATCGCAGCGGCGGCTGCCGCCGTCGCCGCGCAAGGCACCGCCGGACACTGAGCACGCCGGACGCGCCAGGGGCGCAGGCTGTGCGCCTGCGCCCCTGGTCGTCGGGAGATCGTCGGGATCAGACGGCGTCTGCGCCCATCTCCCCCGTGCGGATCCTGATCACCCGATCGACCGAGGTGACCCAGATCTTTCCGTCGCCGATCTTGCCCGAGTTCGCCGCGCTGCGGATCGTGTCCGCGACCTTCTCGGCGTCCTCGGTGCCGCAGACGACCTCCACCTTCAGCTTCGGGAGGAAGTCGACGTTGTACTCGGCGCCCCGATAGGTCTCGGTGTGACCGCCTTGGCGACCGTACCCCTTGACCTCGGTGACGGTGAGCCCCTGGATGCCGACCCCCTTGAGGGCCTCCTTCACGCCGTCGAGCGCGTGGGGCTTGATGACTGCTGTGACGAGATGGATCATCGGTTCCTCCTTCAGACCTTCGCCGTTGCGGCGACGGTGCTCGTCGTGGACAGCGAGCTCAGGCTCGGCGTGACATCTGGTCCGTAGCCGGGGGCGCCGTGCTCCTCGACGTCGAGACCGGCGATCTCCTCCTCCTCGGTCACCCGAAGCCCGATCGTGTTCTTCAGGAGGAGGAACAGCGCACCGGTCGTGATGATCACGAACGCGGCGTGGGCGAGGATGAACGTGACCTGGGTGACCATCTGGTCGAGCCCGCCGCCGTAGAGGAGACCGGCGTCCTCACGACCGAGGAACGCGTCGTCGTACTTCGCGAACAGGGCGATCGACAGGGTGCCCCACGTGCCGCACACGCCGTGCACCGAGATCGCCCCGACGGGATCGTCGATCTTGAGCCGGTCGACGAGCCGCACCGACAGCACGACGATCACGCCGCCGATGGCGCCGATGACGACCGCCGCCCAGGTCTCGATGGCGCCGACCGGTGCGGTCACCGCCACGAGCCCTGCGAGGAGACCGTTGGCCGCCATCGACACATCCGGCTTCTTGTCGAGTCCCCAGTTCACGAACATCGCCACGACGGCACCGGCGCAACCAGCCAGCAGGGTCTTGATCGCCAGCTGCGGGACGTACTCGTCCATCGCCAGCTCCGAGCCCGGGTTGAAGCCGAACCAACCGATGAAGAGGACCAGGGCGCCGAGCACGACGAAGGGGATGGAGTGCCCCGGGATCGCCCGCGGCTTGCCGTCCTTGCCGAACTTGCCGAGGCGTGGACCCAGGATGATGGCGCCCATCAGCGCTGCCCAGCCGCCGGTCGCGTGCACGATCGTGGAGCCTGCGAAGTCCGAGAACGGGAACTCCCGCTGGGCGAGCCAGCCGCCGCCCCACGTCCACCGCACGATGACGGGGTAGATCAGCGCCGTGATGACGAAGCTGTAGAAGAAGTAGCTCTTGAACTTCGTGCGCTCCGCCATCGCCCCGGAGACGATGGTGGCGGCCGTCGCGGCGAAGGCGGCCTGGAAGAAGAAGAACGTCGCGACCATGAGGGTCCCGCTGCCTCCGTAGACGCCCTCGGTGCCTTCGACGCCGGCGATGCCGAGCTGGAAGGCGAAGAACCCACCGAGCATCTCATCGCCGCCGAAGGCGATGCCGAAGCCGACGAGGGCGAACGCCAAGACGCCGGCGCCCAGGTCCATCATGTTCTTCATCATGATGTTGGCGACGTTCTTCGCCCGGGTGAGCCCCGCCTCGACGAGTGCGAAGCCCGCCTGCATGAAGAACACCAGAACGCCTGCGAGGACGATCCACAGGTTGTCGATGAGGAAGGAGCTCCTCGCCCCGACCTCGGCGGCGGTCGGCTCCTGCGCCATGGCAGGTCCGGCCGCCAGGAGGGAGGCTGCTACCAACCCCGCTCCCGTGAGCAGCTTCCGGTTCATGTGTCCTCCTTGTCGCCGGCGCGACGCCGGGTCTGATCCGATGGGGTCGACCGTACGGAGGTCGGGTTTCTCGACCGTGAGTGGGGTGTTACGCCTTCCGCGCACGTTCCTGACACCTATCTGACGTTCACCACGAGCCACGGGCGCGCAGCGGCGCATCGATCGAGTCGCCGGTGGACGACGCCGCTGCGCCGCAGAGGAGGTGGCGGCTCAGTGCGCCACAGCGAGGAGGTAGCCCCGCGAGCGCACCGTGGTGATCAGCAGCCCCATCGACTCGATGCGGCGCCGCAGGCGCGACATGTGCACGTCGAGCGCGTTGCGGCCCGGCGCCTGACCGTCGCTCCACGCTGCACGCGTCAGTGCGTCGCGCGACACGACGGAGCCGAACCGGTCGACCAGCGCGGCCGCCAGGCGCGCCTCGACCGGGGGAAGCGACACCCACTGCTGCGAGTACCGAAGCAGGCCGTCGTCGTCGACCAGCGGCTGCTCGAGCGCAGCCTCCACAGCTGCGCGTGCCAGCCGATCGACGCGGGCGCGGAGGTCGAGATCGGGAGCGGGGAGGCGGATCCAGTCCTCGAGGCGATCGACCGCGATGGGCGGGGGACCGTCGCCCTCGACGAGCAGCAGCCTGGCGCGCCCTGCGGCTCGAAGGTGGTCCAGACGTTCGGCCTCGGCGGGCCAGCGCACCATCGCGATGTCCATCGCCGGCAACCGTACGGGGGGCGCGTTTCACCGTTGTTTCGCGAACGTGAACACCCCGCGGTCCGTTGGAGCGTCCTCACAAGACCTGCTGTGGGTACGCTGCGGACCGTGAGCGACAAGTACCTGGACCACCTCTCCGGCATCCGGCTCTTCTCGAGCCTGTCACGCAAGGAGCTCGGAAAGGTGGCCAAGGCGGTCGACGAGCTGTCGCTGCCCGAGGGCAAGGAGCTGGTCACCCAGGGCGCTCCCGGGCGCGAGTGCTTCGTGATCGTCGAGGGCCAGGCGTCGGTGCGCATCGACGGCGCCGAGGTCGCGTCGCTCGGCCCAGGCGACCAGTTCGGCGAGCTCGCCCTGCTCGATGGTGGGCCGCGCACCGCGACGGTCGTCGCCACCAGCCCGATGCAGGTGCTCGTCATCGGCCAGCGCGAGTTCGCGTCCGTGATCGACGACGTCCCCGAGCTGGCCCGCAAGCTCCTCGAGTCGCTCGCAGCACGCATCCGCGAGCTCGACGAGCAGGCGCACCGCTGACGGTCGCGCTGCCCTGCCCGACCCGCCGCCGAGATTCCGCCTCCCCCTGCGGGGTCAGGTAGCGTCGGCACGGTATGAACGGCAAGAAGCTCAAGGCATCCCACGTCGTCATCGGCCTCGGCGTGCTCGTCGCCCTCGTCACCGCCGGGTCCGGCGTGAAGAGCGCGCTGCTCCCGGCCCATGACGAGTCCGAGATCACCCGCGAGGTCTTCGGGAACGTCCCCGACGTCTTCCAGCTCCTCTTCTACACGGTGATCCCCGTGCTCATCGTGTACGGCTCGGTGCTGTTCTCGAGCCGGGTCAAGAACTGGGAGCGCGGTGCAGCGGAGGACCGCTCGACCACCAAGCGCAACGCCAAGCGGCGCGTCGAGAACCTGCGTGGCGGCCTCTACATGCAGACCCTGCTGCGCGATCCGGCCGCGGGCATCATGCACTCGCTGATCTACTTCGGCTTCATCATCCTGCTCGCCGTCACCACCGTGCTGGAGATCAACCACCAGCTGCCGGAGGGCGCCAAGTTCCTCCACGGCAACGTCTACAAGGGGTACTCCGCGGTCGGCGACGCGGCCGGGCTCATGCTGCTCGCCGGCCTCGTCTGGGCGATCGTGCGGCGCTACGTGCAGAAGCCCTACCGCATCCGCATCAAGACGAAGGCCGACCACGCGATCGGCCTCGGCGTCCTGCTCGGCATCACCATCACAGGCTTCCTCGCCGAGGCGGCTCGCATCGCCCTCATGGGGACGCCGGACTTCGAGCGGTGGTCGTTCATCGGCTACCCGATGGCCACCCTCATGGAGGACCTCGACAGCCTCGAGACGATCCACCAGGTGTTCTGGAGCGGACACGTCCTGTTCTTCATGGCGTTCCTCGCAGTGCTGCCGATCACCATGCTTCGCCACATGTTCACCTCGCCGCTGAACATGTACCTCTCGGACAAGGAGCGCCCCAAGGGTGCGATGAAGGCCATGCCGAACCTGATGGAGACCGAGCTCGAGTCGTTCGGCGCCTCCACGGTCGAGGACTTCACCTGGAAGCAGCTGCTCGACACCGACGCCTGCACCATGTGCGGTCGCTGCACGTCGGTGTGCCCCGCGCACGCCACGGGCAAGCCGCTCGACCCGCGCGAGATCGTCCTCAAGACAGGCGAGGTCATGGCTGCAACCGGCGACCCGTCGGTGTCGCCGCCCATCGCCCTCGACGGCGAGATCACCATCGGCGCGAGCTCGCTGTTCGAGCGCATCACCTCCGAGGAGGTGTGGGCGTGCACCACCTGCAAGGCGTGCGACGAGATCTGCCCCGTCAACATCGAGATCCTCGACAAGATCCTCGACATGCGCCGCTACCTGTCGCTCATGGAGTCCGACTTCCCCACCGAGCTGGGCAACGCCTACCGCTCGATGGAGAACACCGGCAACCCGTGGGGCATGGCTCAGACGGACCGCACGGTGTGGACCGAGAAGCTCGACGGCATCACCGTCGTCGAGGGCGGCGACGCCTTCGACCACGACTACCTGTACTGGGTCGGCTGCGCCGGATCGTTCGACGACAAGAACCGCAAGGTCACCCAGGCCATGGCGAAGCTGCTCCAGCGCAGCGGGATCGACTTCGCGATCCTCGGGCCGTCGGAGATGTGCACCGGAGACCCGGCGCGCCGCTCGGGCAACGAGTACATCTTCCAGATGCTCGCCATGCAGAACATCGAGACGCTCGACGGCATGGGCGTGCGCAAGATCATCACCCAGTGCCCGCACTGCTTCAACACCCTGCAGAACGAGTACCCGCAGCTCGGCGGCAACTACGAGGTCGTGCACCACAGCCAGTTCCTCGAGTGGCTGGTGGAGTCCGGCAAGCTCGACTTGTCCGACGCCCGCCTCGACGAGCGCATCGTGTACCACGACAGCTGCTACCTCGGACGACACAACGACATCTACCTGTCGCCGCGATCGGTCATCGGGTCCGTGGCCGGCGTCGAGATGGTCGAGGCGCCGCGCAACGGCACCAAGGGCATGTGCTGCGGCGCCGGCGGGGCCCGCATGTGGATGGAGGAGCACCTCGGCAAGCAGGTGAACGTCGAGCGCTCGCAGGAGCTGCTGGCGACCGGCGCTGACCGCATCGCCACCGCGTGCCCGTTCTGCTACGTGATGATCGATGACGGGGTGAAGGGCGAGGGGGTCGACGAGGACCAGGTCCGCGTCGCCGACATCGCCATCCACCTCGTCGAGGCCCTCGAGGCCGGCGGAGCCACGACCGACGGGGCAGCCCTCGTCGGGGATGCCGCCGGCGACTGACGGAGGAGCGGGTCATGAGCGGACGCTTGCTGGTCGTCGACGACGACCCCGACGCGATCGAGGTCGTCGCCCGCCTGCTCCAGCGCGAGGGGTTCGAGGTGCACCGCGCCGAGAGCCACTCCGATGCGCTGTTCCAGGTCATCTCCGCCGACCCTGCATTCGACGGCGTGCTGGCGCTCTTCGGCGCCGGGGGCCCCGATGCCGCGGTGCGCTTCACCGAGGCGATCCGCACCCACGCGGATTCGTCGATCGCCGGCACCCGCATCGTTGCAGTCGGCTACCACGGCGACTCGCAGGTGGAGCTGTGGGCGTCGGGCGTCGACGGCTTCGTCTTCCGGCCGCCGCACGAGCACGACCTCCTGCGTGAGGTCGAGGCGGCGCTCGCCATCGCCGAGGACGCCCGAGAGGCTCACCGGTCCAGCGAGCTCGAAGCAGCCCGCTCCACCTCGGCGTAGCTGCAGCCGACGGGCCGCCGCGGCGGACTCAGGTGAAGTTCTTCCAGTACTGGCTGGGCACAGGACCGCGCTGCCCCTGGTACTTCGAGCCGACCGACGAAGAGCCGTAGGGCACGTCGGCCGACGTGGTCATCTTGATGAACGAGATCTGCCCGATCTTCATCCCGGGGTACAGCGTGATCGGCAGGTTGCAGACGTTCGACAGCTCGAGGGTGAGCTGTCCGTCCCAGCCAGCGTCCACGAACCCCGCCGTGGAGTGGATGAGCAGGCCGAGCCGGCCGAGCGACGACTTCCCCTCCAGCCTCGCGACCAGATCGTCTGGCAGAGCGACGCGCTCGGAGGTGGAGCCGAGCACGAACTCGCCCGGGTGCAGCATGAACGCCTCACCATCGGGGATCTCCACCAGCTCGGTGAGGTCGTCGAGGCGCTGCTTCACATCGATGTGCCCGAGGGTGTGGTTCTTGAACACGCGGAAGAGCGCGTCGAGGTGGAGATCGACCGACGAGGGCTGCACGCACGCCGCGTCGAACGGCTCGATGACGATGCGCCCGGCGTCGATCTGTTCGCGGATGGTGCGGTCGGAGAGGATCACGAGGAGCGAGGCTAGTCAGTCGCCGGTGGGCAGGAGGTCGTCGATGTCGTCGAGCGCGGCGCGCAGGGCCTCGGTTCCAGCGCGATCAGCGATCGCTCGCTCCCTGTCCACGCCGACGACGAGCGCAGCACCACCACCGTCCAGCAGGGAGGCGACCGCGGCGACGTACGCAGCTGGGTCGTCGTCGGGCTCGACGAGCAGGCCGTCGCGGCCGTGGATCAGTGCATCGCGCACACCCGGTGAAGCCCCAGCGACGACCGGTACACCGAGCGCTCCCGCCTCGAGGATGACGAGCGCTCTGCCCTCCGACGCGCTGGTGTGCAGCAGGAGGTCGAGCTGCGCGATCCACGGCGTTGCTGGCCACTGGAGCCCGAGAAGGTGCAGGCGCGGACCGATGCGCTCAGCGGCCTCTCGGACCGCCTCGCCCAGCTCGCCATCGCCGACGAGCACGGCGTGGAGGTCGGGGAAGCGGTCGAGCAGTGCGGAGGCGACCTCGAGCCACAGCAGCGGACGTTTGATCGGGGTGAGCGCGAACACGCCGCCGACGACCTGGCTGCCAGCTGGCCACGGCAGCTCGGGCGCTGCACGACTTGCGGACCGGATCTGCTCGATGTCGACGCTCGGCGGCAGGATCACCGAGGCGAGGGGCCGAACACCGAGCCACTCCTCGTAGGAGGCACCTGACGCCACGGTGATCGGTGCCAGCACGACCGCAGGATGCACGACGAGTCGCCGGAGGATCTCGGCGTGCAGCGCCACCTCGACGGTCGCCTCGCGCTGCAGCGTGCCACCCCACACCGGAGGAGCCATGCCCCGGGGGGCGAGCACGATGCCGGGTGCGCCAGCGAGCACCGAGACGAGGCCACCTTGGGACAGCTGCTCGTGGGATCCGGTCGCCACGACCACATCCGGCGCCCACGCGACGAGCGCCTCGTGGAGGCGTTCCAGGTGGAGGTCGACCGCGGTCGCCTCCCGCAGGTGGTGGAAGAGCGCCGCGACCTCCGGCCGAGCTGATCGATCCGGTGGGCGTGCTGCCAGCTCGACCACCTCGATCCCCGCGGCGGCGAGCGACGCGATGACATCGGCAGGGGCGCCGCCGAGGTCGGCGACGACGAAGCGGACCTCGTCGCCTGCGGCTGCCATGGTGCGCGCCAGCTCGACGGTCTGGAGCTGAGCGCCGCCGACGTCGAGGCGGTGGTGCAGGACCGCCACGCGTCGAGGCCCGCTCAGGATCCGTCCGCGTGATGCGATCGGCGCCGCCGTCGGGTCGAGGACCGCCGGGATCACCAGGTCGAGGTGGTGCGCAGCTGCATGGCGTCGTCGCACCCTGTCCTCGGGCGGGAGCCGACCTCCCGCCGCGTCGATCACCTGGCCTGCGGCCTCGACCTGAGCGTCGTCGAGCAGGAGCGTCGCCGCGGCGCGGAACCAGTGGGGCGCCGCATCAGGTTCGGTGCAGCGACGCCGGGCGAGCTCGAGCGCCTCTCCGGCGGCAGTCGACCGGAGCTCGACGAGCGCCAGGTGCTCCTCGATCTCACCAAGGCGCGGCGTAGCGTCCACGCGGAGGTGGTCGACGAGGCGGTGCAGCCGATCGGCTGCCGGACCGCCGCCGCCGATCTCGACGGCGCGGCGGACGTCATCGAGAGATCGTTCGAGGTCAGGCCACGCATCGAACGGGAGGTGCGACTCGAGCAGCGTCAGCGCTTCGGGGTGGCGGAGCGACCGCCGCATCGCCGATGCGACGAGTAGCAGGACCGCCGGCGAGAAGCCGCTCTGCTCCAGCAGCTCGACTCCCCTGGTCACCGCCGCGTCGTGATGGCCGGAGACGACCATCGCCCGGAGGGCCCCGACCTCAGGAGGATCGGTCGGCGGGCCCATCGACGAGACGGTAGCGAGGATCTCCAGCACGGCCTGCTGCCCCGCCCGATGGGCAGCACTAGAGTGGGCCGCCTCGCGGGTGTAGTTCAGAGGCAGAACATCAGCTTCCCAAGCTGAGAACGCGGGTTCGATTCCCGTCACCCGCTCGCTAGAAACCCGCAGGTCAGAGGCACTTTTCGGAGGTCTCGGGCCTGCGGGTTTCGTCGTCCTCCGGGGCCTCGTGCCACATGCGTGCCACTGCGGTTCGGCTGTGGCAGACTGCTCCGGCCTCGGCGGACGAATCGGGAGCTGCGCCCTCGGGCGTGCTCCCCGGCCGGCGACGGCTCGACGCATCTGCGTCCTCTTCGAGATCGATCGTCCTTGGAGGAACCGTGGGGTCGAGAGCGTCATGGGGAAGTGTTCGCAAGCTGCCGTCGGGCAGGTACCAGGCGCGGTACCGCGTCGACGGGAAAATGGTCGGCGCGCCGACGACGTTCCGCACCAAGCGAGACGCCGAGGCGTACCTCTCCACGGTGCGCGCCGACATGGAGCGCGGGACGTGGGTGAACCCCGTCGCCGGGAGGGTCACGCTGCGGGAGTACTCGACGAGGTGGCTCGAGCAGCGGCCCGATCTGCGGCCGCGCACAGTCGAGCTGTACGAGGGCGAGCTGCGCCTCCACATCCTGCCGGTGCTCGGCGGGCTCGAGCTGGCGAAGATCACGCCGACCAAGGTGCGTGACTGGCACTCGGCGTTGCTACGGGCTGGCAAGCCCGGACCGCCAACCGTGGCGAAGTGCTACCGACTGCTGCACGCCATCCTGAACACCGCGGTCGCTGACGAGCTGCTGCTGCGGAACCCGTGCGTGATCAGGGGCGCCGGCCAGGAGAAGGCACCCGAGCGGCCGATCGCCTCCATCCCGCAGGTCCTCGAGATCGCCGAGACGATCGAACCTCGGTTCCGGGCGATGGTGCTCATCGGTGCGTTCGTCGGGTTGCGCCTCGGCGAGATGCTGGCGCTCACCCGCGAACGCATCGACCTGGTCCACGGCCGCATCAAGGTGGTCGAGCAGTACCAGGAGCTGAAGGACGGCACCCTGGTGCTCGGTCCACCGAAGTCCGAAGCCGGGATTCGGACCGTCGCCATCCCAGCGATGCTCAAGCCCGAGCTGGAAGCTCACCTGGCCGCCCACGCGGCGCCGGGCAAGAAGGGCCTCCTGTTCTGCGGGTCCGACGGCCAGCCGCTGCGGCGGGCGAGCTTGTACAAGGCATGGGGTCGAGCGATGAAGGCGCTCGACATCGAGGGCATGACGCCCCACGACCTCCGCCACACCGGCAACACGCTTGCGGCGATGACCGGTGCGAGCACCAAGGAGCTGATGGCGAGGTTCGGCCAGTCGACGTCGCGAGCGGCATTGATCTACCAGCACGCCACCCAGGACCGCGACCACGAGATCGCCGACGCGCTCAACGGCCTCATTGAGGCGAAGCTCAAGCAGCGCCCGACGGGCACGGATGGTCCCGATGCGCCCTGACCTGCAGCTGAGGGAATCGGTAGCGGGGCGAGCATCCTCTGGCCGTACGGTGGCGCCGATGGCGTCGCCGCTCGAGTCACCACACGTCGCACTGAGGAGCGTCTGCGACCTGTCAATCGACGTGGTCAACCGGGTGCCCGACGGCGCCCTCCGAGAATCACCCCGGTCGCAGGAGTCGAGGGAGGTTCGTTCCACGTCGGGGGGAGGCGGGCGGAGCCGCGCTGACCTACTCGACGACTTGTCCCACGACTCGGTGATCGTGATGGCCAATCTGACGCTCCTGGTCAACGGTGTCGCCGACTGCCTGCAGATCGCTGCCGCGCGAGACAACGCCGTCAATACGCCAGCGCTTTCGTCAGTCCTTCGGCCAGCGATGGAGGTCGCCGGCCAAGTCACATGGCTGTTCAGCGACAACATCGACGGACACGAACGCGGGCGCCGCTACTTGATCTGGCGGTTCAGCGACCTCCGGCACCAGCGCCACGTGCTCGGAGAGTTCAGGCCCGAGGCCGACGAGGAGCAGGCGGCACTCAAGGAGCTGGACGCGGAAGAACAAGTACTGCTCGACCTCGCCGCGTCGGCCAAGTGGCCTGCACGTGGCTCAACGATGAGCGCGAGAGGCGACCACCAGGCGGCCGCACTGCTCAACCGGGAGTGCTCCAAACCCGAGCCGATGCCCAAGATCAACGAGCTCGTCCGTCTGGTAACCAGTTCGGCGAGCGTCTACTCGCTTCTGAGCGTCCCGTCCCACGGGAGGCGCTTCGGGATGTTGCACGACCTCGAAGTGAGGCCCTCGCCTCACGGCAGGGGGAAGGAAGACGCGCAGGTCGGGGGTTTCGGCGTTCCTCCGAACCTGGCGATCGGTCTGGCGTGCCTGGCGGTCGATACCGCCACCAGGTCGGTTGCCGGTTGGAACCGGCTCGACTCGGGGCGACTTCACCAGCGAGTCATCGAGGTCTTGCGCATGGCGGGCATCACGTAGGTCGCCAGTCAGCTCGACCTCTCGGCTACGCCCAACGTCCTCGGAGCGAACCTGCGCTCGAGCTCGTCGTTGTAGTCACCGAGCAACTTCCAGAACTTGGAGTCGACACGTCGATGCTTGCCCTTGCCGGCAGGCTCGATCAGCGCTGCCTCGCGGAGGCCATTCAAGGTCCGGCTCACGGTGCTCGTGTCGGGAACCTCGTCGACGTCATCGCCGAGCCGAACCAGGAGAGCGGCATGCACGCTGCCAGACGTGAAGGTCTCGTCGCTGGTGGCCATCACCGTCAGGAGGATTTCCAGTCGGTACGGGGCGGAGAAGAGTGCCCGCGACACCTCTCGGATCAACTGAACCACCGGTAGGACGCCTCCTCGGGGTACGCTCGTGCGTGATGCGCAATGCGCAATGCGCATGGCTCATCGATTGATGAAGGGTACGGTACGAAGCCACCGAGCGCTCGAGGTCCGCCATGGAGCAGCAAGCGATCATCGACATCCAGCGGAAGTGGGCAGGCACCTGGGTGGCAGTCAAGGACGGCGAGGTCGTCGACGCACGACCGACACCTGATGCACTCGTACTCGCCCTACGGGAGCGCGACATCGAAGGCGCCACAGTCTTCCGCTGCCCTTCTGGTGACGAGCCCGAGCTCGTCGGGCTCGGCTGATCCAACACCTTTCGGCTACCGAGTGGTTCACTCGACTTCATGGCCTGGAGCTACGACTACACGCCGTATGACCGCCCCCCTGAGTGGCAATGGCACGAAAAGGCGCTCCTTCGGCCGACTGTCCTCGTCCAACTTGAAGGATCGACACCTGCACCCGAGACCTTCGTTGCGCTCGTCGACAGCGGGTGTGACCACGTGCTCGCGCCCGAGTGGGTGGCTCGCCTGGCTGGAGCCGACCCGGATCCGAACCGGGAGGTGTCGATCCAGATCGCGGGCGCACCTCGGCGAGTGAGGTTCGGCGACCTGACGCTGAAGCTTTGCTCGCCCGCCACGGGCATCGGGGATGCGGCGTCTGCAATCGTCCACGAGTGGCGCACCCAGGTCGGCTTCTTCCTCGACTGGTCAGACCCGCCCTACTCGGTGATTCTCGGGCAGTGTGGCTTCTTCGATCAGTTCACGGTGGTGATGAGCAGGCTCGCCCAACGTCTCACCGTCGAGCCTGCCGAGTTCCACGACGAGCACTACCCGCCCGGGCCGGCGGAAGGTACGCCAGACCTGCGCCCGACGTTCGTGCCATGACCGATGGCCCCAAACTGGCGGACGACGTCAAGTGTTCGGACTGCGGCGACGACCTCGAGGTACCTATACCCAGCCGGCTCATCGAGGACTGCCACGCGGGCCGCGTGGTTCTGTTCGTCGGATCAGGGGCGAGCACCGAGTCGCACAACGTGATGCCGCACACCTTCTACGACGAGATCGCATCCGCTGTGGGTGGTCTCGACCCGAGCACAGCCTTTCCTGACGTCATGACTGCGTTTGTTGAAGCGGAGGGGCGGGCAGCGCTACTCACGCAATTCTTCAATCGGCTGACCTATATCAGCAGCTTCCCGAGGCTCTACGAAATGGCCACTCGGTTCCACAGAGGCGTAGCTCAGATTCCCTTCTTGCGCGAGATCATCACGACCAACTGGGACGACTACTTCGAACGCGAAGCCGACGCCCTACCGCTCGTCGCGGGAGCAGACTTCGACTACTGGGACCTGCCCCGAAGGAAGGTCCTCAAGGTGCACGGATCGGTCCTGAACCCGGGTTCAGTGATCGCCAGCCGGGCCGAGTACACGGCTTCGTTGAAGGCACTCCGATCTGGTGCACTTGGCGCTGCGGCGAAGCACCTTCTCGCAACACACTCGGCCGTGTTCGTCGGATACTCGCTTCGCGACGATGACATACAGGAAGTGATTGAGGTGCTTCGCGCCGACCTCGGAACAGCAGCGAGGCCGTGCTACTTCGTTCATCCCAGTCCGGAGTTCACCGCGCCGATCGAGGGTGCCGAGATCATTCAAACCAGCGCTGCGTACTTCGTAGAACTGCTCGATGCCGCGTTGGTAGACGCGGGCTACCTGGAGCCAGTCCAGATGTTCCAACGGTTGGAGGACCTCGAAGGGCGCCTCAAGTCGGCTCAGTCGACCGCGAATCAGCGGCTCGACGTCCACAAGCATCCACTTTCGATCTACAACCTCGCCTATCAAGACGGGGTCGGGGACGCGCTTGGTCACACTAAGGCAGGTCGAAGGCACGGCCGCGACCGCGCCCACGGCTTCCTCCTGCATCTCGCAGCAAGATACGACGAAGCTCGAAAGCGAGCGAATCGTGGCCGCAACTACTGGGACTCGGCGTATATCGACGGGTACGTAACAGGCGTCATCGGCATCGCGGCTCGCGATTTACCACTTCGCGAGATCCCGCTCTACTACTGCCCGGGGCCGGGGCCGGACACCTCGATTGCCCGGACGTCGAAAGCCGTGCGTGGCGGTGATGAGACCCACAAGACAGCGCACGCATGGGCCGCTAGGCAAGTTCGGTCGCTACCGGCCGACATGGTCGTGCACCACACGCCCTTCCTTCCCACGTACTAGGAGTACCGACCAAGCGGACTGGTACCTGGAGATGCGGAACGATTCAGAGGGACAGCCCGAAATCTCGCTCAACTGATCGAGCGTGTTCGGCAGTTCGGGGGATGGCCACGACTTCGAGACGGGCCCTCGCCTCGGCGATCCGCTTCGGCGCGCCGTGGCGGGACGACCGGTCGTGTTGGGTCGGGTCCCGATCGAGGCCGAGGAGGTGGTGTTCGAGAATGGTGGCGCCACGTAGCCAGATGGCTTGGCGGTCGGGGTCGACGGGGACGGGACCGAGGATCTTGAGGTGGTAGTCGGTCGGGTGTGCGGCGATCTCCGGGGCTCGGCTTCGCAGCTGCCGGTCGAGCTCGTGGTCGATGGCGTCGAGGAAGGCGGCCTCGTGCGCGTGATCGGCCTGGAACGTCTCGCGTGCGGTCATCCCACTCCGGGCGTCGTCGAGTTCAGTGTCGAGCCGGTCGAGCCCCGTGGACTTCTCGCCGATCTCGTCGCGTAGCTGGCGCATCTCGTTGCGGGTGCCGGGGCGGCGGAGCTTGCGGTCGGCGAGGTCGTTGTATCGCTCGATGAGCGGCTCGATCTCAGCGGCGGCTTGTTCACGCCGCGCGGTGAGCGCGGCGATGTCGTGGCTGCGATCAGGTGGGCACTGCGCGAGGACAGTGGTGAGGAGGTGGTGTTCGGCGACGAGGTCATCGAGGGTCCAGGTGGCGAGGGGTTCGCCGGTGTCGATGGCGAGGCGCTTGTCGCTCCGGCGGTGCAGGGCTGCGTGGACCACGTCGGCGGGGTCACCGCCGACGGGCGGGGGGCCGTGGCCGCCTGCGTCATCGTTCGCGGTTGCGCCGACGAGGTAGAGGTGGTTCGAGGTGCGGCCGCGGCTGAGGGCGACGTAGCCGCGTTCGCGGAACAGCTCGTCGGTGCCGAGCACGAGGCCGCGGTCCACGGTCGCGCCTTGTGCTTTGTGGATGGTGGTGGCGTACCCATGGGCGATGTGGCCGTCGTCGAGGTACGCGGTGGGCAGCACGATCCTGCGCCCCTCCACGTCGATGGTGACGGCGCGCTGCTCGGGGTCGACGACCTCGATGGTGGCGCGGGTGCCGTTGTGCACGCCGAGGCGACGGTTGTTGCGCAGGCAGATGATCTGGTCGCCGGCTTGGTAGGGGCGGTCGTCGATGAGCAGCTCGGGGCCGGTGAGCTCGCCGGCACGGACGCGGTAGGCGCGGGCTCGACCGTTGAGGTCATCGACGTCGTCGCGGCGGTACGCAACCATGGCGACGCTGTCACCGGCGAGGGTGTGGGAGCGCCAGTCCGCGACCATCGCGCGCCGCACGTCGATGGCGGTTGGGGCGGACACGATGCGGTCGTTGTCGCGGTACGCGGCGAACGCGGTGTCGATGTCACCGCAGCGCAGCTCCGCCAAAGCGTCGCGTTCCCACCGGTCACGCTGGCGGCGGTTCTCGATCAGCTCGATGGGGACGAGTCGCTTGGCGAGGCCGACGAGCAGCCCGCCGGCGTCGATCTCCGGCAGCTGATGCGGGTCACCGACCAGCACCACTTTGGCGCCGGCGCGATCCGCGGCGTCGAGGATGGGTGCGAGGTTGCGGGTGCCGGCCATGGCGGCTTCGTCGATGACCAGCACACTGCGGTCGTCGAGACGGACGTGGCCGGCGTCGAGGTTGATGTGCAGCATCGCCAACGTCGAGGACTCGATCGCGGCGGTGGATTGCAGCTCCTGGGCGGCCCTGCCGGCGAGGGCGGCGCCGATGACCCGGTGCCCGCTGGCTTCCCAGGCTTCTCGGGCGGCGTCCAGGGTGTAGGTCTTGCCGGTGCCCGCCGCCGCGCAGACGACGTCGATGCCGTTGCCGCTGCCACACAGCCGCTGCACCATCTCGGCCTGCTCGCCGCTCAGGGTGGGGCGGCGTGCCAGGACCTCGCCGAGGACCTTGGGGTCGACGACACCGGCGCGTTCGGTGGTGCGGCGGGTGGCGCGGTACACGAGGTGCTGTTCGATGCCGATCAGCTCCATCGTCGACCAACGCACATCGCCCAGGCCGCCGGCGGCGACGACGGTGCCGTCCTTGCGGCGGATCACACTCGAGGACAACAACCCGGGCGCCTCGAACTCCAGGAGCCGAACGACCTCGGGGCGGGCGAGGACATGGTCCGCCATGGCTTCGATCTCGGTGACGGTCGCGCCGACGGGTAGCTGGTCGCACACGGCGCGCAGCAGGTCACGTCGATCGAACGACGACGCCTGCCTCGTCAACCCCTCCGGGCCCAGCAACACATGGACAAGCGCGTCGAGGTCGACGTCGACGCCGCGGCGCGGCACCCGGTCCAAGGAATCGGCGAGGCGGGTGGGGTCCCAGCCGATCTCGGCGGCCTTCGTGTCCCACAGGTCGCGCATTGAGTGGTCGCCGACGGTCGGGTCCTTGGCGGTGCGTGTCGCGAGCGTCGCGATCTCCGCCGCGCGGGCGGAGCGGAACCCGACGCCTTCGAGGTGCTCCTGGATCTCGCGGCGCCGATCCGAGAAGTGATCGCGCACGTCCTTGTCGATGCCGTCGATGTCGGCGATGCCGTTGGTGACTTCACCCCACTCGACACCGAGCCGCTCCGTGAGCTCGTGGCGAAGCTGCGCCTCGTACAGGTGCCCAGCGGTCGCGCTGTACAAGTACAGCCAACGCGCATCAAGGGTGCGCCACACCCCATCGGTGCCCTCGGCCATGTTCGCAACCAGCACGTGGGTGTGGAGGTGCGGGTCGCCGCTGCGACTGGTGCGATGCCGAAACGCGGCGGCGACCAGGCCGCCCACGTCGATCTGGTGGACGCCGTTCTTGCCGGTGCGCGACCGCGCCGCCTCCCGTTGCACGTACCCGAATGCCGCGTCCACCGCCGCGTCATGCGCGGCACGCACCACACCAGCGGTGTCGGGGTCGCCGAGACCGGCGAGCAGCGACACGGACTTCGGGGCCCGAAACGTCAGGTCGAAGCCGGTCACCTGCCGGTTCGGGAACCGACCCAACCGCTCCCCGTACCCGGGGCGCTCCCCCGCCCAGATGCTCTCCAGGTCCCCCGGGGTGACCTCCCCGGCGACGCCGAGCTGCGCCGCCGCCGTGCCGAGCCAACGCCCCGGCGCTTCGCCGACACCGCGGTAGTACTCGTCGATGCCAGTGGCGACAGCGTCGAGGTAGTAGCGCTCACCGAGCGCCTTGATCTTGCCGATCGACAACACGACAGGTCCTTTCGGGACTGGTCCCAATCCGTGTCGCACCCCACCAGCACCGGACACCACGCCACCGCAGCGCGACGGCCCCGGCATCGGGATGCAAGTTCGTGAGTGGTCAGGGGGTGGATCTGGGAGCGCGGATGGGAGGTGGGAGATGGACGCGGGAGGCGCGACGAGCGCGGGAGGGGCGCGTGAGGGAGGGACGCGTGCGAGGTGGTGGGCGCGTCAGTGGAAGAGGGACGGTTGGCGCGCGTCAGGGGGTGTGCGCGGACGCGCGTCGGCGACGGGGTTGGCCGGTGCGGCGAGGTGCGACGCGGTCACCACACGCAAGCCCGCCGCGGCGACATCGACGCGGTAGGTGGCCGCGCCGAAGCGGCCGGTGGCGTCGTCACGGCACACGGCACGCGTCACAAGACCCGTATCGATCAGCACCCGCAGCGACCGCGCCGCCGAGTCCCTCGACACGCCGAGCTGCGCCGCGACGGACCGCGAGCTGCAGGCGACGTCGACCAAGCCGGCGCCAGCCGGTGCGGTAGCAGCGAGGACCTCGAGCACACACCACGCACGCGGACCCAGCCGGGCCCGCCACCGCCCCGCCACGCACGAGTCGAGGACTAGCAGCAGCGGCTCACGCTGCATCGCTGCCGCCAAGCTGCGCGTCGATCCACAACATGAGCGCCCGCTTCGGCACCCGCAAGCAACGCCCGATGCGGATCGACGGCAACCCCTCCGCGCCACAGGTGCGCTGGAACACCGCCACCTCGTCATAGGCCCGAGAGCGGCTGATGCGCAGCACCGCCGCGGCCTCATCCACCCGCAACATCGCAGGCAAGTCATCGAACTCCACGTGAACCTCCACGAGGTCAGGAGCCCCCACCAGCCAGACGCCGGCCAGGGCTACGGATCGCTCGACCCGCACACCCCCTAGGCCGCACCCGACGCCACACCTCGCGGCGGAATCAGGTACCAACCCTCAGGATGGACAGGACGAACTCACCCCCTGAACCCACGCGGCCAGCGGAAATCCGTCGCGCGAAACTACGAGGCCGTCGAGGGCGCCGACGCCTTGATCGCGGTAGGTCTGCCGCCGGTTCATCAATTGGAGGCAGGCCGGTCATTCGATCGAGGCTTGCTCAGCAGGGCCGCCCGCTCTAGGAGTACCTTCGACACGAGTCGAGCGGGTGGGGCGCTATGAATCTGATTGACGCGATGGCGCTCCTCAACAAGCGAACCCCACCCCCTGAGGACGCCGAGTGGCGCGGACGCGATCTCGGCGACGGTCTCGTTGCGGCGAACCTCGTGGACATCTCCCGCGACCCTCCAATGGGCTACGTGGGTGCTTGGACGCTCGTCTGCCCCGATGGGAACGTGATCGTGGTTTCGTCCAATCCTGGGATTCATCACTTCGAGGTCGTCGAGGAGGTAGTCAAGAAGTGGTACGCCGACGGTCGGGCGTTCGACGAAGAGGCCATGATCGCCGAGATCGAGCTGCGCACGGAACGACGAGCCTCGTCATGACCTGCCAGCGTCTGCCGGGCGTGCGGCACCGGCAAGGGGGTGGCCGGCGTGGATGACTGGGATCGGGTGCGGGATGCACTGGTGGCCGAGCGCCTCCCTGCCGAGGACTTCGGACGATTCACGTCAGGCCATCACCCTGAGGTCATCCCACCCGAGCACTTTGACTATGAGGGTTCGGTTCCAGTTCTACTGGCCGTGTTGCCGGACCTCTCAGACCCTGAGGTGATCGAGGCGACGGTTCGGTCTCTGAGCACCAGGTACGCGAAGCCCGCCGCTGCGCCAGCGCTCATCAAGCTGTTTCGGGAGACGCCGGCAGAAGAGGCCACGCTGAAATGGGCAATCGGCAACGCGCTCAGCACCGTGTGCGACCGCTCCCACACCGAGCCGCTCGCCGAGTTCGCCAAGAATGAGGGCCATGGCCGTGCTCGTCAGATGATCGTGCTTCGACTTGGCTACTTCCGGGAGGATCCGGGTGTGACCGAGTTGCTCCTCAGCCTCCTGGACGATCCGGAGGTTGCCCTGCACGCTATGTCGGCCTTGCGGACCCAGATCGGAGCAGAGGAGGCACGGAGGCATATCGCCCCGCTGGTGGAGGCCGAGTCGCCGCAGATCGCACAGGCAGCCACTCGTGAACTCCGGAAGATCGACAGGCAACTCGCAGCAGCGCAGCGCGGCCGATCATGACTTGCGTCCATGCGGGGGCTGCGCCAGGCCCGACGTCGCTGGTGTGAACCGGTGACGGGCAGGCCGTAGTGGCACGATCGCATCGGGATGGACGCACCGCTCCTGGCCCGGGTGCGCCGATTGAGGCGAGGCGGGTGTTCCGGCGAGCCGGATCGTACGGATGTCTCGGCATCGGGCTGATTGCAGTGGGCGTCTACCTCCCGTTCGCCATAGGCGTCGAGTGGCTGAAGACAGCGCTCCTCAGCTTCGGCTTCGGGTCATACCTGGTGGGTCGGTCAGCGCTGGAGGTCTACGTCGCACGTCTTCCACTCGAGAAGTACGTCACAGGAGTAGGTGTTGTCGCGCCTGAGGAGCGTGAGCGGCTGCTGCGCAAGCCACGCATGATCGACCGACATTGGCTGCTCCTCGAGGATGCAGCGTCCGAGGCTGGTGAGCCGTTCCTCGGAGCTGTTCAGGTGAGCCCCGCTGTGGCACAGCGCTTGTCTGGAGGTGCAGCCTTCGCTGCGTTCGGCCGCACCGAAGTCGGAAGCTTCGTCACGCTCGCGAACGAGAGTGAGACAATCTGGGCAAGTCGGCTGTCCCGCGTTCCTAGGGAGTGGGAGTTCCTCTAGTGGTTGAGGTGCGGCGAGTACACGCTCCGGTGGTGATGGGGTGAGCGCGGCCGATGCCGCAAGGGACCTCAACGCTGCCCTGGATGGGATCAAGTGTGGATCACTCCGCGTCTTCGGCGACTGGTTCGGCAAGCCGATGGACAACTGGCATGTCCCCGTGGGTGCCCGAGCCTCAGGCAACGTTCTGCATGTGGAGTTCAACGGGGCCGAGGAGCTGGCGCTAGTGGAACCCCGGTCGTGGACCTTCGATGCGGACGTATTCCGGATCGACTTCGCGATTGAGGTGCGGTGGAGTTGGTACTCCTACGGCATGCCTCAGACCGAGGAGAACCGCTTCACGATCCTGCACCAGGTTCAAGGCGAGTCGGTCACTGGCTCCTCCGACGTGGACTGGTACGTCCCGAACTTCGATGCCTCACTGGATCACGCGGCGGCCGAACTCCTCTGAATCGCTCAGGCGGGAGCGTTCTCAGCTGTCCAATCTGAGGACGGTGTCGCTGTCGCCGTGCCACATCCGTGCCACAACGGAAGGAATTCCGGTGGACCGGGGCGGACGGGCTGCTATCGGGAAAACAGTCCTGACCAGGGCTTTCACCCATCGGCCCAGGTCAGCGAATCGGACCTCATCGATTTCCCAAGCTGAGAACGCGGGTTCGATTCCCGTCACCCGCTCCAGTGCGTTGGCCCAGGTCAGCCGGTAGATCCGGCGCCTGGGCCTTCGTCGTTCACGGGCTGGAAACGGGCTCCATCGCACATCCATCGCACATGAGCCGCGAGCGAACTCGGCCCATGCTGGACACCGTTGCCCCCGGAGGTGGCTCCACCCTCCACCCTCTGATCAGCTCATGCGGCCGTCGGTCAGTCGCCGCCGATGAACCCGACGCGCACGGCGGTCGCCACCAGCACCGAGCCGTCCTCGGCGCTGGTCGTGAAGAACAGGACCGTTCCCCAACCGCCCTGCGGGACGTCGAACGCGACCTCGCCCTCGAAGGGTCCCAGGTCCTCGCCGCCGCTGCCGGTGACGAACCCCTCGCCGAGCGGCTCGGTGCTGCCGTCGGCGAACACCGCCACCTCGACCGTGCCCTCGAACGCCCGCGCCTCGCCGGCGAGCAGCAGCGGGTGATCGACCGCCTGCTGACCCACCGGATCGTCCACGACGATGTCATCGTTGAGCATCCCGATGACCCACCAGCTGTCGTCCTCGCCGAGCTGGCGCACCAGCACCGTGCTGACGGGCCCGTCATCGCTGGGCTGGAGCTCGATCTCACCCGAGCGAGCGTCGCCCTCCCGGAGCTCGCCGAGCACGGGATCATCGAAGCCGACGAGGTCGACCGCGAACGACCGGGCGGCCTCGACCGGGTCATCGAAGCGCGCCTCGCCAGCGGGGTCGGGCCACAGAGCAAACGCTGCCTCGTCGCGCGACAGCGGCGTCGCGGGGGCAGGGGCGGTCGTCGTCGGAGCGGCAGATGTGGTCGGGTCGGTGGTGACCGGAGAGGTCGTGGTGCCGGCGGTGTCGACGGGCTCATCGTCGCTGCACCCGGCAGCGACGACGGTGAGACCACCGGCGACGATGATGGCGGCGAGTCGAGCGGTGTGGAGGCGACGGTGTGGTTCCATGCCCTACTGCACTCCCGACCACCCCTCCTGCGCCAGGGCCGTTGGTCCCGTCCACCGCGCCTCACCCAGCGGCGCTGCGTGCTCGATCAGTCGACCGGGGTCGGGCAGGCCTGCGGACCATCAGCCTCGAAGGTCGCTGCTTGGCAGTAGGCGCCCCGGGGGGCGTAGGGGCCCATCGTGCTCGTTGCCCACGACCCCGGAGCGAGGTCGATCGCGGACTGAGGGAACTCGGGCGATGCCAGCATGTGGCGCAGCAGCAGCAGGTTGTCGACCTCCGTCGAGCCCCATTCGACCCACGTCACGCCCTCGTCCGCGGTGGCGTTGGCCGGTCGGTCCTCGGGCGTCGATACCACGAAGGTGTACCGGCCGTCGCCATCGAGCACCACGTCCTGGTCCGCCACGCACCACGACACCGGATACGGCGTGCGGTACTCGTTGGTGCACAGCGACCAGTAGCGCACCTGCTCGTCACCGGTGACGGCCTCCCCCGCCCCGGTATCGGGGAAGGTCGGCGCCGTGCCTCGGACCACGACGATCCGCCCCGGTTCGTGATCCAGGATCGTGACCACGTACACGTTGTCGGGGTTCGGATAGAGGTTGGCGGCGCCGGCCTGCGGTCGGATGAAGATCGGCGCCTCCGGAGCGGGGCGATCGGTGGCCGGACCGTTGGCGGTGACGATCGCCTCCGCGTTGGGATTGGGACCCGAGGTAGCGCACGTGGGCACCTCGGTGTCGGTGCCGTCGTCGTGCACCACCCGGACGTCCGGCAGCCCACCACCACCGGTCAGGTCATCCGCTGTGTTCGGGAGGTAGACGCGGTAGATCAGCGTCCCGCCGACGACCCCATCCCCGCCCGGTTCGCCGGTCCCCAGCAGCGCCGCTCGCGCCTCGTCGTCCAGCGGCGGTGCGGTGTTGGGCACCGCAGTGGTCGTTCCGGCGTCGGTCGTCGGGGGACCTACGTACGGCGCCGCAACGGCCTTCAGCGCGTTCGTGAGCTCCGACGACTCGCTCCACACGCGGATCGTGTAGCTCCCTCCTGGAGACCCGCCGTCGACGAAGGGGTTCGTGTCACCCTCGTCGGGCTCGATGTCGCGATCGGTGAGCGTGTCGATTGCTCCCCCACCGGCGCCGTACGTGATGAATGACGCGTACCGGGCGTCGGGGAACCGCCCGCGCAGCTCCAGGTGCTCCCCCGGAGCCAGCGTGTAGCTGAACGCCCAGTACGTCGCTGCGGTATCGGGGTAGGCGATGTTGAGCGTCGCCTTGTCGGCCTTCGTCGGCCACGCGCACGGACCGTCGTCGGGGATGGTCATCGTGGGCTCGTCGCTCGACGCGGTGGTGCCCGTGGAGGCGCCGTCATCACCTGCGCAGCTGCTCGTCGCGGCGAGGAGCGTCGCAGCGAGGAGGCCCGCTGCCAGACGGCGGAACGGGCGCACAACGGTCATGGCGCGACTCTAGGACCGGGCTCGGAGACCCGCCCGGCGCCGAGGCGCACGGCGTCCGATAGGTTCGGCCACGGCTGACCAGCAGCAGGGGGTGGCGCCGTGGCCGAGGAGCACGTGGATGTCGTGATCGTCGGCGCCGGGTTCGCTGGCCTCACCGCGGCACGAGCGCTCCACGACGCGGGGCGCTCGGTGGTGGTGCTCGAGGCGCGCGACCGCGTCGGTGGCCGCACCTGCACCGAGCACCACCACGGCACGTGGATCGACCTCGGCGGCCAGTGGATCGGCCCCGGCCAGGACCGCGTCGCCGCGCTCGTCGGCGAGCTCGGGTTCGATACGTACCCGCAACCGGAGGCCGGCGATGATGTCGTGCTCGAGGGCGGCACCGCTCGACGCGTCCCCGACGTAGCGCTCGCCTTCGGCGAGGACGAGCTGCTGGCCTACATCGGGCTCGTCGGCGAGCTGGAAGCAGTCGCCGCGCTGGTGCCACTCGACGCCCCGTGGCGCACGCCCGGTGCTGAGGCGCTCGATGGCCAGACGCTCGCCGCGTGGGTCGGGTCGCAGGACGTGCCGCCACGCGTGGCGGCGCTCTTCGAGGTCGGGGTCCAGGCGGTGTTCGCCGCATCCTCCCGGCAGCTCTCCCTGCTGCACGCAGCGCACTACGTGCAGTCCGCCGGCGGATGGGCGGCGCTCACCGACAGCGAGGGCGGCGCGCAGCAGGACCGCATCGTGGGCGGGCTGCAGCCGGTCGCCGAGCGACTCGCGGCGCGCCTGCCGGAGGGAGCGTTGCGCCTCTCGACGCCGGTGCGGAGCATCGTGCAACGTGGTGGATCGGTGCGCGTCGAGGCCGATCAGGCCGTCGTCACGGCCGCGCACGTGGTGGTGGCCCTGCCGCCGACCCTCGCGGGGCGCCTCACCTACGACCCGCCGCTGCCAGCGCAGCGCGACCAGCTCGTCCAGCACATGCCTCAGGGGTCGGTGATCAAGTTCCACGTGCTCTACGTCGAGCCGTGGTGGCGGGCAGAGGGTCTGTCGGGCACGGTGCTCTGCCCTGAGGAGGCCATCGGGGTCACGTTCGATGGCACGCCGCCGCAGGGAGCACCGGGGATCATCACCGGGTTCTTCGAGGGGCCAGCGGCGGTCGCCGGCGGCGGCGCCACCACCGACGAGCGACGCTCGCTGGTGGTCGACGTCCTGGTGCGTGCGCTTGGCGAGCGAGCGGCCGACGTCCTCGACTACCTCGACCGCGACTGGTCTGCCGAGCCGTTCACCCGCGGCTGCTACGGCGCCCATCTGCCACCGGGGGCCTGGACGGTCTACGGCCCGGCGCTGCGCGCATCGGTGGGCCGGATCCACTGGGCGGGCACCGAGACCGCCGAGCGGTGGACCGGGTACATCGACGGCGCCATCGAGAGCGGCCGCCGCGTGGCGGCCGAGATCCTCGACATCGGGGAGAGCTGACCATGTGCGACACCTTCGCTGTGCGACGCCCCGGTGGTGTGCTCTTCGCCAAGTCGAGCGACCGACCGATCGATGAGCCCCAGATCGCACGATGGTTCGTGCCGCGTCGAGCCGGAGGCACGATCGATGCGACCTGGACGACGGTGCCCGACGAGGGGGCTGCCGCGCTGCTCGGCTCGCAGCCGACGTGGATGTGGGGGCTCGAGCACGGCGTGAACGAGCACGGCGTCGCCATCGGCAACGAGAAGGTGTTCACGATCGACGACCCGCACGCCGCGCCGAGCGCGCTGCTGGGCATGGACCTCGTGCGACTCGGCCTCGAGCGAGGCCGCACCGCCGATGGCGCTCTCGACGCCATCACCTCGTTGCTCGCCGTCCACGGGCAGGGCGGCTCGGGCGAGGAGGACCACGACGAGCCGTACTGGTCGTCGTTCCTGATCGTCGACGGCCACGGTGGCTGGGTGCTGGAGACCTCAGCCCGCTCGTGGGTTGCGCAGCCGCTCGGCGACGGCGCGGCCATCTCGAACCGCCTCACGCTCTCGACGCACTGGACCCGCTCGTCGACCGACGTGGCTGCCGGATCCGATTGGGACTCGTGGCGGGCGCCCGACGCGCCGACGGGCATCGCGGACCACCGGTTGCGCAGCACCCGGTCGTGCGTCGCCCTCGGACCGGCAGCCACGCCCGCCGATGCCGTCGCGACGCTGCGCGACCACGGCACCGGGCCCTGGGGAGCGCCGGGCGCCGCGTCGACCAGCGCTCCGCCCCCGCCCGATGACGTGCACGACGACTGGTCGGGTGTGACGGTGTGCATGCACATCCGCGACTACCAGTGCACCACCGCGTCGATGGTGATCGATCTCCCTTCGAACGACGCTGCGCCGATGCGGACGTGGGTCTCGCTCGGCACCCCGTGCACCGGGGTGTTCCTGCCGGTCGCGGTGCGCTTCGCCGAAGGTGCGATGAGGGCGTCCGCGACCGTGCCCGAGGTGGTGGGCGATGCCGAGGCGTGGCGGACGTTCGCCGCGCTCGGTCGCCGCGTCGAGGCCCGCGGCGAGGAGGGAGCCTCCGCTCTGGCGGCCATTCGCGACGTGCTCGATCCTCTGGAGGCATCGACCTGGGCGCAGGCCGACGAGCTGCACGAGCTCGACGCCGGCCCCGAGGCCTGGCGCGCCGCCACCGACGGGTGGGACGCCGCCCTGCGCGATGCCCTCGCCGCCCTCCACCACCCCACCTGACGTTCTGGGTGCGATGGTGAGACTCCCAGTACACGCAGCGCGCCGAGAAGGCCGCGGCGGCGGGAGCGGGTCGACCGGCGGTGGTCAGGCGGTGCGGCGGAGGAAGGTCAGGATCGCTTCGGCGAGCTCGGCGGGGATCTCCGCCTCCAGCGAGTGGCGAGCGCCGGGGAACACGACGAGCTCGTTGCTCGGCAGGAGCTGGTGGAGGCGAGCGACTCCCTTGCCCATGCCGCCGCCGTGGTCCTGGTCACCCCACAGCAGCACGGTCGGCTGCTCGATGTCCGGGGCGAGGTCGAACAGGCTGCGCTGGAGCTGGTCGGCGGCGAGGCCCCAGTACATGGCCACGAAGCCGGGGCCGAGCACGTCGCGGTAGTACGTGAACGTCTCCTCCAGGGCCTGCGCGCGGCCCGGGAAGTCCGGCGAGTACCAGTAGCGCGACTGGATGCGCACTGACGGCCAGAAGGCGCGTCGACCCAACCACCGGCGCACGAAGCGAGCGGTGCGCGGCTTCACCGGCCACGCGCTGCCCGGCGCCCACACCACGAGGCGCCCGAAGCGCTCGGGGAACCGGTGACCGAGGCGCAGCACGAGGTTGCCGCCGAGGCTGCCGCCCACCGGGACGGCTCGCTCGACGCCGAGCTCGTCGAGGAACCCCACGAGCGCATCCTCGTACAGCCGCAGGTCGTAGTGCAGCACCGGCTTGTCCGAGTAGCCGCTGCCGGGGAGGTCGAGCACCAGCACGCGATGCTCCCCTGCCAGGATCGGCACCATGGCGTCGAACCCCTCGATGCGCGCCGTGTGCCCGGGGATGACCAGCAGGGTGGTCGCCGCGCCGCGCGGTCCCTCGTCGATGTAGCGAAGGCGCACCCCGCCGACGATCACGTCGTGCTGCTCGAACGCGGTCTCCGGCACCGAGCGGGGTCGAGTCGGTGAGGTGCCATCGCCGGCGAGCACAGCCATCAGCTCGCTGTCCCTGGCGCCGACGCACCTGCGCCCGCCGCGCGCACCCGGCGCACCACCGCGGTGGCAGCCGCCGCGACGCACCAGGCCCACACCGCCATCGTCATCGGCTCGACGAGGAACCGGAACCGGTGGTTCTCCCCCAGCTCGAAGGCGTTGCCGACGACGGTCACGAACAGCACCGTGCCACCGATCGCAGCCAGGAGCACATCTCGCGGGGTGGCCCGGCTGCGCACCACCCTCCACCCACCGAGCGCGCCGAGGACGACCGCGGCGATGGTGGAGGCCACCACGGTGAGGCTGAGCCGGGCTCTTCCCCCGGGGCTTCCCAGCTCCAGGATCCAGAGGTTCCGGCTCTCGATGGGAGGGTCCCATCCGACATCCAGCAGGACGGTCCGTCGGTAGGCGGCATCGACGCCCTCGATGTGCAGCCAGTTGTCGTGGACGAAGGCGTAGAGCGACGCCGGCATGGCCCAGATCTCGTAGCCGCCGAGCATCGCCCGCATCGCCCGCCGCGGCTCGGCGCGGGCGGCGGCGAGCGAGTTGTCGAGCGCCTCGTCGAGCACCGGGAGGTAGCACTCGTGGTTGAAGTTCTCGCGTCCGGTCACCTTCCGGGCGGCGGCGAGCGCCTCGACCTCGGGGTGCGCCGGCCGGCACGGAGCGGTCGCACCGGCGTAGCTCTCGATCGGCATCTGCACCGGGTAGCGCGCCAGCTCGGTGAGCGTCCCGTCCGCGATGCGGGCGTCGAGCACGTCAGGCGGCAGCTCGTCCACCGTGACGCGCTGAAGGTTCCACCCCAGCCACGAGCTCATGGCCGGAGAGTCGAACAGGACCGCGTTCTTCACGAGGACGCCGGCGATGAGCAGCGTCGGCAGGGCGATGATCGCCGTGGCGGGACGCCAGCCGAACGTCGGTCGGCGGGCCATGAGGAGCAGGACCACGACAGCGCCGAACCACGCCGGGTGCACGAGCGAGCGGGTGAGGACGCAGCCGGCTGCGGCGCCGACCGCTCCGGCGAGCCACACCCACGTGCCCCGCTCAGCCCAGCGAGCGATGCACAGCACGCACGTGGTGAGCCCGACGGCGACCGCGTAGTCGTAGAACAGCCAGCTCTCGAAGAGGATGACTGCCGGGCTGGCCGTGATGACCACGGTCGCGATGATCGCCATCGTGCGGCCGAGCCCGAGCAGGCGCAGCAGCTGATAGGTGACGGCGGTGAGGACGACGCCGAGCACGAGCCACAGGCCGTGGAAGGTCACCGGGGCTGAGAGCGGGGACCACCGCAGCACGATGGCGATGAGGAGGTTGAAGAGCGGTGGCTGAGCGTGGAGGTACCAGGTGCTCTGCAGCGGATGGGCCTCGAGCACCGCGAGGTCGAGGTGCTGCTGCGCGAGGGGCAGCATGCTCGCGTCGAAGCGAACGCCGAGGAGGTGGTAGCCGATCCTGGTGAGGAGGAACGCGAGGCCGAGCGCGACGACGGCGACTCGGTCCCACCCGGCGAGATGCCGGCGGGCGCGAGTCGCCGTCGTTGCGAGCGAGCTGGCGATCAGAGCACGACGAGGAGCAGCAGCAGCACCACGATGGCTGCGACCACACCGATGATGATCATCTGCTGGTTGTTGTCGCCGTCGCCACCAGAGCTCGCTGGCTTCGAGGAGGCTGCGGCTGCGGGCTTCGAGGACGAAGCGGGCGTCGGCTTCGGGGCTGGGTCGGACTTCGGTGCCGCGGCAGCAGGCTGCTGCGCAGGCGCGGGCTTGGGAGCAGGTGCCGCACCCGCTGCGTCCTTCACCGACTCCTCCTGCAACGCCTTCAATGCGGCGAGCTTGCGGGCCTGCATGGTGGCATCGTCTTTGGGGACCGCCGGCTGGGTGCGGCGGTTCTCGTCGTACGCCGCTGCCGTCGCCATGCGATCGGGAACCTCTTCGTCGCTCATGGACCGCTCCTCGTTCATCGATGCGCTCGGATCGCACTGCTGGCGCTCCAGGCATCCATCGGCACGACAGCCCGACACTACAGCGGTTTTCGCCCGCAATCTGATCGACGCATCGATCTCACCTCGATGCGGTCGCTGGGTCAGCCGACGGCCTCGGCGCCGAGGTAGCTGGCGGCGAGCATCTCGGGGCGCGCGGCGAGCTGCGCCGCGTCGCCCTGCGCCACCAGGGAGCCGTGGCTGAGCACGTAGGCCCGGTCGGCCACGGTGAGCGCGAGGTGGACGTGCTGCTCCACGACGAGCACGCCGGCGCCCGTGTCGCTCGCGATCGTGCGGAGCACCGGCAGGAGCTGCTGGACGATGATCGGCGCGAGGCCCAGGCTCATCTCGTCGACCAGCAGCAGCTTCGGAGCGCCAGCCATGGCCCGCCCGACCGCGAGCATCTGCTGCTCGCCGCCCGACAGGAGTCCGGCTCGCCGGTCCATCAAGGGCTCGAGCGCAGGGAAGTAGCCGAGCACCCGCTCGATGCCGTCGCCGCGTCCGGTGGCGCCCATGCGGAGGTTCTCTCGCACGGTCAGCGACGGGAACAGCGCCCGGTCCTCCGGGACGTGCGCCACGCCACGGCGAGCGACGGACTGCGGGCGGGCGGTCGAGGGTGGCGCCCCCAGCACGTCGATGGTGCCAGCGATGGCCCCGAGCAACCCGGAGATGGTCAGCAGCGTGGTCGTCTTGCCTGCGCCGTTGGGGCCGAGGAGCGCCACGACCTCGCCCGCCTCGACGTGCAGATCGAGATCGCGCACGACCGCCACGCCGTCGTAGCCGGCGTGCAGGCCCTGCACGTCGAGCACGCGGCTCACGTCGCCGGCTCCGCGACCGCCACGTCCTCGCCCAGGTAGGCGGCGATGACCTTCGCGTCGGATCGGATCGCCTCCGGCGGGCCGTGAGCGATGATCCGTCCGAACTCGAGCACGTAGACGTGGTCGCACACGCTCATGACGAGGCCCATGTCGTGATCGACGAGCAAGCACGAGCGCTCGGCGTCGACGATCGCGCGGAGCCGCTCCCCGAGCCGGTGGCTCTCGGCGGTGTCGAGGCCGGCGGCGGGCTCGTCGAGCAGGACCAGCTGGGGGCGTCCAGCCAGCGCTCGGGCGACGCCCGCGAGCTTGCGGGCGCCCAGCGACAGCTCGGTGGGGTAGCGGTGCGCATCGGCGGCGAGGTCGAGGAGCTCGAGCGCCTCGAGTGCTGCGCCGTCGTCCCACGGTCGATCCGGTCGCACCACGTCGGCAGCCGCGGTGGTCAGGCCCTGCGGCTCCGACGCCACGCGGCAGTTCTCGAGCAGGGTGAGATCGTCGAAGAGCTCGCCGGCCTGCCAGGTGCGGCCGAGGCCGCGGCGAGTCCGCTCGTGGGCGGGCAGCCCGGAGAGGTCGTCGCCGGCGAACACCACCTGGCCGGTGTGCGACACGAAGCCGGTCAGCGCGTCGATGGTGGTGGTCTTGCCGGCGCCGTTCGGACCGATCAGGCCGACCAGCTGTCCACGGCGCACCACGAGATCGACGCCGTCGACCGCCCGCACGCCGCCGAAGTGCACGGCGAGCGATCGCGCCTCGAGCAGCTCGTCCCCGTCAGCCATGTGCCCTCCCCAGGAGCAGCGCGACCCTACCCGCGGCGTGGTGACGGTACCGCTGCGACACCGCTCAGGTGAGCGCGGCGAGGCCCAGGTGGCCACGAACGGCGTCGGGACCGGCGAGGACGAGATCCACGCTTCCGGCACGATCGACGCGCACCACGGTGGGCGCACGTCGAACACCGAGGTCGATGGCGGTCGCTGCCCACTGCTCGACGTCTGCCCGGCGCACGTCGTGCTCGGGGAACCGCTGGCGGAGCTGCTCCTCGACAGGTCCGCAGGTGGCGCAGAACGGGGTGGAGAAGACGATCCAGGTGCGGTCCGTGTCGCCGACCAGCTCGGAGGGCACGCGGCGACCGGCCGCGTCCGTCGTATCGGCAGGACGGCGGGCGCGCCACGCGACGACGGCCACCACAGCGGCGAGGACGGCGACGACGACGAGGCGGGTGAGCATCAGGCGGTGAGGGTCAGGCCCCGGCGACGGGCCACGAGGGCGTAGATCTCGCAACCGACGCACAGGCCGGTCACGGCGGACAGCGCGGCGAGCGCCGCGACGACGAGGGTGAGCGCCCACCCGAGTCCGGCGGCGCCGGCGAGGAAGGCGATGCTGGCCGAGCCGAGGAAGGCGACACCGACCGCAGCGGCGAACCGGGGCGGACGCGGATCCTCCATCTCGGTGGGCGGAGCGAGCCGCGGCTTGATGACCTCGGCGTAGAGGCGGAGGAACGGCCCGTAGCGCGGACCGAGGGCGGCACCGAGCAGCAGCACGACGGCGAAGACCGGCGCCACCGCGGGCAGGTCGAGCAGGAACCCCACCACCAGCGCGGTCGCGAGGACCGCTTGGTTGAACCGCGGACCTCGAGGGTCGATCGGTGTGGGTGCCTCGGCCATGTCAGCAGTATAAACCCGACCGATCAGGTCGGCATTTCCGACATCTGTCACACCGCGAGATGCCAGCCGCAGACGGCCGGTGCCGCTGCGATGGGCTGCGTCAGGATGCTGCCATCGAGGCGAGCGCCCAGACCGCTGCGAGCGCTCCGATCACGATCATGACGATGGAGCGAGCCGCCGGTGCCTGCTCGAGGTCTCCCTCCTGCCGCTCCTGCGGCGGTCGCAGCAGGGCCATGGCGTTGCCGGCCACCATCGCCGCACCCATGGCCAACACGAGCCAACCGAGGAGGTCGTCGCCGAGGAGCAGGCCGGCGTCCTGGCCGAGGATCACGTCCGCTGCTCCGCTGATCTGGCCACGACCACACCCTTGCGCGCCACCCAGCCCGATGCCAGCCCGACGCGCGGCGAGACCGGCGAAACGGCTCAAGACCGAGTGGCGAGGTGTCGAAGCCAACCGTGCTGGTGGTCTCGCCCCCACCGGCAGCAGGGGCAGCGGACGGGGGTCGCCTCAACTCCCTCCACGCGCATCGCCAACCAGCGCTCAGGCGCTGGGCGCTGGCGGTCTCCGTCCGCCCTGCACCTCGCCCGCTCCAGCTGGTGGAGCGCGCCGCGCCTCAGCCGGCGCCGGCGCCCTCGTCCGCAAGCACCGGTGCCAGGTCGCCGTCGCCGACGGTGGTGCGGATGGTGTCGATGACGAGGACGTCGGTCCCACCCTCACGCTCCTGGCGCATCTCCACGAGCGCCCCGGTGGCGGTGTCGAAGCAGAAGCGACTCGCGAAGCCGTAGGGCGGTGGCAGGAGCTGGCGACGCAGCAGCAGCTCGAAGCAGTCGTCCTCGGTGCGGGTCACCTCGTACAGCGGCGGGTCGGCGGCGAAGAAGTAGCCGAGCAGGGACTGCAGCTCCTCGCCGACCACGTCTTCGTACGGCTGCGCTCCGGCGCCGGGGGCGCAGTGCTGCTCGCCGTCGGCATCGACGGTGCACACCCTGGCATCACCGCCGACCGACTCGAGTCCGCCGAACTGGAAGGTGGTGCGCCGGGGTGGTCGCTGGGCGAGCACGTACTCGGAGGTCAGCTCGCCCTTGGGTGTCTCACGGCGGAAGGTGCCCGTCAGCACGAACGTGCCGTTGCGGTACCGCTCCCACGCCTCGAGGAAGTCGCGAGCGGAGTCCTCGTGGCTCGGGCGCGGCTCGGGGTCGTCCACGGATCCGGCGAGGAGCAGCGCGACCACCGCCAAGCTGCCGAGGCCGAGCCATGCGAGCAGGGCCGGAAGCCATTGCGGCGACCCGGAGCGCTCGTTCGACGGGAGCAGCACGTCGTCGGGCACCGCGGCAAGGTAGCAACGACGGGTCGGGTCGCAGCGCGCGGGCGACCGGCGAGCGACCGGTGCGCGAGGCTGAGGGGAGTCGCACCCAGGGGGTCAGCCATGTTCCACCACATCGCACTCGCCACGCGAGATGCCGAGGCCACGCACGCGTTCTACAGCGGCCCGATGGGCTTCGAGCTCGTGAAGGTCGATGCAATCCCGACACCGGGGCAGACGGGGTGGGCGAAGCACCTCTTCTACGAGACCGGCGACGGCATGATCGCGTTCTGGGAGCTCCACGACGAGACGATGCCGCAGGACTTCGACCCCTCGATGTCGCTGTCGCACGGCCTGCCCGAGTGGGTGAACCACGTGGCGTTCCACGCCTCGGACGAGGCCGATCTCGAGCAGCGCAAGCAGCGCTGGCTGGCCCACGGCGTCGACTGCGCGGAGATCGACCACGGGTGGTGCCGCTCGATCTACGCGATGGACCCCAACGGCACGATGGTCGAGTTCTGCCTCAGCACACGAGCCCTCGACGACGACGACCGCCGCGAGGCGCTCGCACTGCTGACCGATCCAGCACCAGCCCTCATCGAACCGAAGGAGCCGGTGTTCCACCTCGCGTCGGAGGCTGCGAGCGCGATCTGACCGTCGACGCGGGGCCACGATGGCGTGGACCGGTTGCCGAGGTCGGATCCGTCGACCATGATGCGGGCATGTTCAAGCTCATCGGTCGCCTCGTCGGTCTCGTCATCGCCATCCCGCTCGCGCTCGTCGCGCTCATCCTCTACCCGGTCGTGTGGCTCGTCCTGCTGCCGGTGAAGCTGCTCGGCGGTGCGGTCAACGGCACGCTCGGCGTGCTTCGCTCCTTCATGGGCATGCCCGGCAAGGTGATGGGCAAGGGCAAGGACGACGAGGTCATCGACGACTGAGCACCGCGGCGTCGCTACGCCGCACAGATCTGGACTGCATCTCGTGCCGGGCCGAGTGCCCGGCACGAGCGCGTCCGGGACCGAGGACGTCTAGGGCCCCTTCGCCATGCTGGCGAACTTGGTGTAGTGATCGAGGAAGGCGAGCTCGACGGTGCCTGTCGGCCCGTTGCGGTGCTTCGAGATGATGATCTCCGCCTTGCCTCGATCGGACGACTCGGGGTTGTAGATCTCGTCCCGGTAGATGAACATCACCACGTCCGCGTCTTGTTCGATGGAGTTGTGGACGATGAGCCCGTCGGCGATGAAGCAATGCGTGCCCGGCACCGTCGCGTCGAAGACAGGCTCATCTCCGAGCTCCTCGATGGCGACGATCTCATCCCACAGCACGTCGGACGCTGCCAGGTCCGCCAGGAACGGCTCTGGTACCAGCGACGCCACCTTCGCCATGCGGGCGCGGGACAGACCGGATCGATAGAGCGTCGAGCCGCAGTACGCCATCTCGAGGTGCGCCGCGAGCGCTCGCGTCGTCACGCCGTGCTCCGGCATCGCCTTGCGCACGAAGTCCCAAGCCTCGGAGGGGATGGTGTCGCGGTTGGGGTTGTCGACCCGACCCGCGAGCACCATCCGCGCAGATGCAGCGTGCGCAGCCTTCTCGCCGTGACCGCCGACGGCGTCGAGGAAGCGTCGCTGGTTGTCACGTCCCGAGACCACGACCTGGTGAGCCGGTCGGTGCACGCCCTGCGCGACGGCGTGGACCACCGCCTGCACATCGAGGCGGTCGAGCAGGCGCACGACGCCGCGAGCCAGCTCGGCGCTCGACGTGCTGTACATGATGCCGACGGTGCCGCTCCGCGCGATCGAGATCGTGCCATCGGTCGCCCACAGATGGCGGAGGAAGAGCGACACCTGCTCATCCGGCAACGAGAAGACCCGCTCTGGGACGTGCTTCTCGTACGACCGCCAGCCCGTCGAGCCACGCCGCGATCGGGTTTCGTCGCCCGCGTGCGAGGCGCTCCGGTGCGGCCTCTCGAGGTGGCAACCATCGCCGATCATGTGCCCGAGGAGCACGACCTCGGCATCCGGCATGCGGGTGGTGGCGGTCGGCTGGAGCTCGAGACGCGGGATGGCGATGCGGTCGCCGACGGCGAGCTCGTCGAGCGGCGTCCAACCGCCGAGCCGCAGGAACGGGTGGTTGCCGCTGGCCTTCACCGAGCGACCCGAGCGCATCCGAAGCTGGTACACGCGCTTGGTGCCGCTCGGGAACACGTGCGTCATGTGGCCGGGCACCAAGCGCAGGTGCTCGTCCAGCGTCCAGATCGGGATGTCGGTCGCGCCCTGCGCCAGCAGCTCCCCGAGAGTCACCTCCAGACCGGTATCTCGACGAACGATGCGGGTGTCGGCGGTCAAGCAACCGCTTTCGCGGAGGTCTGAGAGGGTGGGGCGCTTGTCGGCGCGCTGCTCGAGGTTGCGCGACAGCTGGCTGAGTGCGACGACGGGCGTCTCGAGCTCGCGGGCGAGGATCTTGAGGCCGCGGCTGATCTCGGCGATCTCCACCTGGCGGTTCTCCGCTCGTGACCTGCCCGACATCAGCTGGAGGTAGTCGACCACGACGAGCCCGAGGTCGCCGATGCGGCCCTTGAGCCGACGGGCCTTGGAGCGGATGTCCATGATGGTCGTGTTCGGGTTGTCGTCGATCCACACCGGGGCCTCGGCGAGACGACCCACCGCGTGGCTGATCTTCGTCCAGTCGGCCTCGGCGAGCTTGCCGTTGCGCATTCGGGTGGAGTCGACCCGGGCCTCGGCGCACAGGATGCGCTGCGTGAGCTCGATGCGGCTCATCTCCAGGGAGAAGAGCAGCACGGGGCGGTCGCCCTCCATCGCTGCGTGTGCAGCCATGCCGAGTGCGAATGCGGTCTTGCCCATGGCCGGGCGGGCGCCGACGACGTAGAGCGCGTTGGGCTGCAGGCCCGAGAGCAGCTCGTCCAGGTCGCCGTAGCCGGTGGGCAGCCCGGTGATCTCGTCGCCGCGCTCGTACAGGATCTCGAGGCGGTTGAGGTTCTCGTCGAGCAGCTCGCGCAGCGGCGTCATCGTGTCGGTGATGCGACGCTGGGCGACGCTGAAGATGAGCGACTCGGCCTGGTCGACCGTCTTGGTGACATCCGCGGGGCGCGAGTAGCCGAGCTCGGAGATGTCGCCTGCTGCGCCGATCAGGCGACGAAGCAGCGCCAGCTCCTCCACGATGCGCGCGTAGCGCGCCGCGGAGGTCGTGGCGGGGGTGTTGGCCTGGAGGCTGATGAGCGTCGACGCGCCGCCCACAGCGTCGAGCAGGCCGGCGCGACGCAGCTCCTCGGCGACGGTGACCGGGTCGACCGGCTCGCCGGCGGAGTAGAGGGTGGAGATGGCGTCGTAGACGTGCGTGTGCGCGGGCTTGTAGAAGTCCTCCGCGTGGACGATCTCCGCCGCGGTGGCGATCGCGTCGCGCGACAGGAGCATGGCGCCGAGCAGCGACTGCTCGGCTTCGAGGTTGCTGGGGGGGACTCGGCCGCTGCCGCCGCTCGACCCGCCTCCGCCACCGCTGCTGACTCGCGGGGGTGGAGGCGCGCTGCTCGGCAGCTCCTCGTCGTCGAAGGGCATCGGGCCCGGGTCGCCGTCGTCGTCGGTGAGGTCGGTCATGGGTGCGCCCAGCATCCCCCCGAACCCCTGTGGGGAGGAAGTGGACAGCCCGAGGAATCCTGGGGAGAACGGCAGGAGATCGGGCACCGGACGGGGGATGGCGCTGGGGACGAGGAGGTCCTTCCTGTGGACGGACGGCGTCGACCTGTGGACGACCGATGCACGACGGCGGTCATCGGCGGGTCGGTCAGGGCGAGCACACCGCCATGATCCCCGCCCCGTGTGACAGCGAAGCCGCAGCGGTCACCGCAGCGCCTCGCCGAGCGCCTCCTCGAGCGCGCTCTGCACCGTGCCGACCAGCAGCGGCACCTTGTACCCGGTCTGCGGCAGCGGGGTGCAGCGCGCTGTGGCCGCTGCCGCGGCCGCGGCGACCACGGCTGCCGTCGGAGCGTGCCCGACCAACGCCGCCTCGACCTCCGGGAGGCGAAGCGGCACGGCAGCGACGCCACCGACAGCCACCGCCGCTCGGGTGATGACATCGCCGACGGCGAGGCGCACGACGGCCTCGACCAGCGGCCACTCCGCGAGCTGGCGCCCCGCAGCGCGCACGTAGGCGCCGCGCTCATCGGGCCAGGGCGCCGGGAGCCGCGCGCCGACGAGGACCTCGTCACCGTCGAGCTGGTGGTCGACGGTGGCATCGGTCCCGTCGCCGAGCACTGCGGACAGGCTCCACTCCTCCTGCCCCTCCGCCCCGGCGACGACGATGGTGGCCTCGTGCGCCAGGAGCGCGGCGGCGAGCGTTGAGGGATGCGGCGCGACGCACGGGCCGAGGTCGATCACCACCCCGCGGTCGTGGACGCCGTCGCGCGCCGCGCACCCGATCCCTCCGGTGCGCCAGCACGAGACGTCGAGGTTGCGCACGTACGGGCAGCGCGTCGCCTGGAGGAGGTTGCCCCCCATCGTCGCGACCGCGCGGATCTGCGGCGTCGCCAGGCCGCCGGCCGCAGCAGCCAGCGCCGGCCACGCAGCCACGACCGCTGACTCCGCCAGCACCATCACCGTGGTGGCCGCGCCCAGCAGCACGCCGCCGCCAGGGACGGGGTGGATGCCGCACAGCGGCTCGACGCCGCCGACGTCGACGATCGTCGGCAGCCGCCTCCCTGCGCGACGCTCCGATCCGAGTCGCTCCTGGAGGTCGGTGCCTCCGGCGCGCAGCACCACCGGCCGGTCCAGCGGGGAGGAGCCGACCGCCGGCACGGGAGCGGCGGCCTCTGCGCTCGCCAGCGCAGCAGCGAGCGCAGCGAGGGTCGTGGGACGGTCGATCACGAGCCCAGGCCCTCGAGCAGCCGTGCCGGCGTGACGGGTGCGACCGTCGGACGCCAGCCGGTGGCGTGGTGCACGGCGTTGCCGACCGCGGCCGCCACGCCGACCGCCGCGACCTCGCCGATGCCGACGCCGCCGCCAGGCACGTGCTCCCAGCCCTCGGTGTGGAAGTGGACCTCGATCTCGGGCGTGTCCGCCATCCCCGGGATGCGGTAGTCCTCGAGGGAGGCCGACACGACGGCGCCCGTGTGCGGGTCCACCGCCCGCTCCTCGAACAGCGCATACCCGATGCCCTGCACCAGCGCGCCCTCGACCTGGCTGCGCGCCGGGCCCTCGGCCAGCACCCGCCCGACCGCGAGCCCCGCCCAGGCGCGCAGCACGCGCGTGCGCCCGAGGCGGGTATCGACCTCGACCTCGCACAGGTGCACCGCTCCGGTGAGGCCGCGACCGGCCTGCGAGTCGCCGAACGGAACGACGCGGCGCGCCAGGTCGGCACCTCGAGTAGCCGCCCCGCGCACCCCGGGCGCGGCGGCGAGCGCCTCCTTCCACGGCACCACGCCGTCGCGGTGCGCGATCCCTCCGTCGATCGGTCGCGCCTCGGCGAGCCCGAGCTCGCCCGCAGCGACGGCGACGACCTCGTCGCGCAGCGCCTCGGTGGCAGCGGTCGTGGTGGGGAACACGGACGCGGCGGTGCGGCTGCCACCGGACGTGGGGCCGTGCGATGGCGACGAGCGCCCGATCTCGACGTCGACGTCCTCGGGGTCGATGCCGAGGACCGCGGCGGCTGCGTTCGCGAGCACGGTGCGCGTGCCCGTTCCCATGTCCTGCGTGCTGCAGGTGACGACGACCCTCCCGTCGCGCACCTCGCAGGTCACCTCGGTGCCCGGGTCCACGAAGTACATCCAGCTCGACATCGCGGCGCCGATGCCGCGGCGGAGGCGTCCGCTCGACGAGCCGACCGGGCCGCGGTCGCGCCACGCGGGCAGCGCTCCCGCCCAGTCGTAGAGCGCGTGCCGACGCTCGTTGCCATCCCACCGGCGGCGCAGCTCCAGGGGATCGGTGCCGAGGCGGTGCGCGGCCTCGTCGACGGCCTGCTCCAGCGCCCAGGCCATCGGCGGCCCCCCTGGCGCGCGGAACGCGCAGCCGGGGGCGGCGTGGCTGACGACGTCCAGGTCGCGGACGACCCGGGGCGTGCGGCCGTAGAGAAGGAGGGACTGCGCGGCGGCGCTCGCACCGATGGACGTGCCGCCATCGCTCTCGACGTCGAGGCGCAGGGCAGCGAGTGAGCCGTCGACTGCTGCGAGCAGGGAGATCCTGCTGCGCGTGGGCGGTCGGTAGCCCGCCGCGCTCAACTCCTCGGCACGAGACCAGCGGACCCGGACCGGACACCCGGCGACGCGACTCAGCAGGCACGCGGCGACGACCTCGTCGGTCATCGACAGCTTCCCGCCGAAGCCGCCGCCGACGTGCTCGGCGATCACCTCGACACCACCGACGGGCACCTCGAGGCGTGCAGCGACCGCTCGGGCCAGGTCGCCGACCGCCTGCGTCGATGCCCACAGGCGAACGGTGCCGTCGGCGCGGACGTCAGCAACCGCCACGTGCGGTTCGAGCGCGGTGTGGACCTGGCCGGCGGTCTCGAAGGTTGTCTCGACCAGCAGCGGATCCGATGCCGAGCGAGCGCGGGTGATGCGGCGCTCGGCGGTGCCGCCACGCCACCCGAGCCGCACGGGGCCACGCACGTTGCCGTGCCAGCGCGCCGGGATGGCCTGCTGCTCGCCGCCGCCGAACGCCCCCTTGCGCGCGGCGCGGTCCGCGAAGACCAGCGCCGCGTCGGGCGCCATCGCCGCATCGAGACCGATGGTGGCCGGAGCCTCGGCACCGAGGACCGCGACCATCGCGGCCGCTTGCGCAGCGAGGTCGAGCGTCGGCGCGGCGACCGCAGCGACGACCTGGCCGACGAAGCGGACGGTCGGGTCGCCCTCGGCGAGCATCGGCGCCACGACCACGTCGGGCATCTCCGCGGCGACGGAGAGGTCCAGCGCGACGTCGGTGAGGTGCGGAGCGGTCGCACGGACGACGACGCCCTCGAGCATGCCGTCGAGCCGCACATCGGCGGTGTACACCGCGTCGCCACGAACCTTGGGAGCCGCGTCGTGGCGCGCACCCACCAGTGGGGCGGGGTCGTCGTGCTCACCCGCGCATGCGGCGGCCACCGCCCGGTGGATGGCGTCGTACGCGCCGCACCTGCAGAGGTTCCCGGCCAGCGCCGCGCCGATCGCGTCACGCGGTGGCGCCACATCGCCGTGCTCGGCGCGCCAGCGGTCGACGAAGGCAGCAGCGGCGGTGACGAAGCCCGGCGTGCAGAAGCCGCACTGCAGCGCGTCGGCCGCTGCGAAGGCCCGCTGCACCGGATGGGGGCCCGCCGCGCTGAGGCCGTGGACGGTGGTGACCGTGCGCCCGGCGAGCGCGACCGCCGGCAGCAGGCACGATGCCACCGGCGTCCCGTCGAGCTGGATCGTGCACGCACCGCAGACGCCGCCGCCGCACACGTCCTTCGGTCCGGTGCACCCCGTCGAGCGCAGCACCTCGAGCGCCGTGACGTGATCGTCGAGGTGCCCGACCGAGACCGCGCGGCCGTCGACCTCGGCTGTGCGGACGTCGGTCCCCTCGGGCATCGCTTCCCCTCGTGCAGCGCGACGCAGGCGGAGCGGGGTGTCCGGCCGCTGCGTGGTGCGGCAGAACCTACCCCCGGACGCGCTCCGGCGGCGCCCCCGTGGGGCGCCGCCGGTGCACGACTGCTGCTGGAGCTGCGCCGGGATCAGCCGGCGACGACCTCAACCGTGACAGGGAACTGGACGTCGCTGTGCAGCTTGACCATGACGGTGTGGCTGCCGACGTCCTTGATGTGCTCATCGAGCATGACCTGCTTGCGGTCGATCTCGATGCCCGTCTGCGCCTTCACCGCGTCGGAGACGTCGACGTTGCTGACCGAGCCGAAGAGACGACCCTCGCCGCTGGCGTGCGCCGTGATCGTGATCGGGGTGGTCACCAGCTTAGTGGCGATCTCCTCGGCCGCCTCGCGGGCCTGCGAGTCGCGCAGGTCGCGCGACCGGCGCATCGCCGCAGCCTGGGCCTCGATGCCCGCGGTGGCGGGAACGGCGAGACCCTTCGGGACGAGGTAGTTGCGTCCGTAGCCATCGGCCACGTCGATGACGTCTCCTCGGTGGCCGACGCCAGCGAGGTCGGTGCGAAGTACGAGCTTCACGAGTCCTCCCCGCCTGTGGCCTCGACCGCGACCTCGACCTCGACCTCGACCAGCGTGGCGTCGAGCTCGTCGGCGACGGTGTCGTCGCCGCCGGCGTCACGACCTGGTGGCGGGGAGCTCGGCACCGGCGGGGGGCCGGACCGATCGCCACGGTCGCCACGATCGCCACGCTCGCCGCGGTCGCGACCGCCGCGCTGGGTGGTGACCTTGGTGACGTAGGGGATCAGCGCCATCTCGCGGGCGTTCTTGACCGCGTTGGCGATGGTGGCCTGCTGCTGCGTGTTGTTGCCGGTGACGCGGCGGGCACGGATCTTCGCCCGGTCCGACACGCACCGCTTCATCAGGTTCACGTCCTTGTAGTCGACGAAGGCGACCTTCTCGGAGGTGAGGATGCTGATCTTCTTCTTGGCACGCCGCGCGCTGTCCTTGTTCTTGACGCGCTTCTTCATCTTGGGGCTCAAAACGGCTCCTCGTCATCGTTGTAGCTTCCGCCACCGCCACCGCTGCCGCCGGCGGGTGCCGCAGCGCGGGACCCGCCGTCGAAGCCGTCGCGCTTCTCGTTCCTGGTGATCTGCACGGTCGCCCACCGCAGCGACGGGCTGACGTCGTCGGCGACGATCTCGACCTTCGAGCGCTTCTCGCCCTCGGCGTTCTCCCACGACCGCTGCTGGAGCCGGCCGGTGACCACGATGCGGTTGCCCTTCTGGATGGACTCGCACACGTTCTCGGCCAGCTGATCCCAGCAGGACACGTCGAAGAAGGACGTGTCGCCGTCCTCCCAGGTGCCGTCCTGGGTGCGGCGTCGCGTCGAGTAGGCGACGCCGAAGGACGCCACCGCCTTGCCGCTGTTGGTGAAGCGGAGCTCTGGATCTCGGGTGCAGTTGCCGATGACCGTCACGCTGTTGTCGTTCGCCATGGTGGCGCTCCTTCCCTACCCGGCCTCAGCCGGCGCAGCCGTACCCAGCAGACCGCGGCGCTCGGCCTCGTCGTCGGGCAGGCGGAAGATCTTGTGGCGGATCACGTCGTCCGCGAGTCGGAGATGGCGATCGACGCCATCGAGGGAGCCGCCCTCGCCCAGCGCCTCGAGCACCACGTAGATGCCCTCGCGCTTGTGGTTGATCTCGTAGGCCAGGCGGCGACGACCGGACTGGAAGCCCGACTGCTGCGACGGCTGGACCGGGAGCAGCTTGGCGGAGGAGTCGAAGAGGGACGTCCGCTCGAGGCGGGCACCGCCCTTCTCCACCTCGGCGGCGAAGCGGTCGAGGTGTGCTCGGACCGCTGCATCTTCGAGGTCGGCCTCGAGGATGATCATGAGCTCATAGGCACGCACAGCGTGCATCACCTCCCTGTGGACACGCCGGCGGCGCGGCCCCGGGACCTCCGGGGCAGGGTTCAGTTGGACCGGGAGAACCTAGCGGAGGACGCCATCGTGGCGCCCATCGGTGTCCGGCGAGGTCGTGCGATCGAAGCATGCCCCCATCGTGGCGCAAGGGTGTGACAGCGACCGCCCGGTACCCGCGATGGAGGGTGGGTAGCCTGCCCGACCGTGCCCGTCCGTCGTCCGACCGCCCGGCTGGCCGTGAGCAGGGCGATCGTCGTCGCCCTCGTCGCCTCCGCCGGACTCGCCGCGTGCAGCGACGACACCGAGCCCGCCGCGGTCGGCCCGACGATCACCGCACCAGAGGGCGTCCGCCACCTCGTCCCGGAGGTGGTGTCCACCGCGCCGCACGACACCGACGCCTTCACGCAGGGCCTCGAGATCGACGGCGGCGAGGTGGTGGAGAGCACCGGGCTCTACGGGAGGTCCGACATCCGGCGGGTCGATCCGTCCACCGGCGAGGTGCTGGCCAGCACCCCCCTCGACGATGAGCTGTTCGCCGAGGGTCTCACCCAGGTCGGCGACCGGTGGCTGCAGCTCACCTGGCAGGAGCAGGTGGTGCTGGTGTGGGACGACGAGCTGCGCGAGATCGACCGGCTGGATCTCCCCGGCGAGGGGTGGGGGCTGTGCCTCGACGGCGACCGCCTGGTGCACTCCGACGGATCCGCGACCCTCCACCTGCGCGACCCCGACGACCTGACCGAGCTCGATGCGGTGACCGTGACGCTCGACGGCCGACCCATGAGCCAGCTCAACGAGCTGGAGTGCGTCGACGGCACAGTGTGGGCCAACGTCTGGCACACCACCACCATCCTCGGCATCGATCCGGACACCGGCGAGGTCACCGACGTCGTCGACGCGTCATCGCTCGCCGAGCAGGTCGAGGTCGGCGACGCGGCGCAAGACGTCCTCAACGGCATCGCCCACGATCCGGCGACCGGGCGCTTCTGGCTCACCGGCAAGCGTTGGCCGACGATGTTCGAGGTCGAGCTCGTCCCCGCCCCCACCGTTCCCTGACCCCGTTCCGGGTTGCGAGAGCGTGGACACCTCATGCTGCGGCGACCCGGAACGCGGTGGTCGCGAACCGGGCTGCGGGGGCCCGACAGGTCCAGGCTGCGGCAACCCAGAACGCGTGGTGGTGGCGGGCCGCGTCAGGCGGTGCGGGAGTCGCTGCCGTAGAGGCCGAGGAGTTCGGACTGCTCGGCGGTGAGGTGGTACGTCTCGTCCTCGCTGGGGAACGCACCGCTGCGCACGTCGGCCGCGTAGGCGGCGATGGCCTCCACCGCGTCCGCTCGCTGCGAGGCGTAGCGCCGCACGAACTTCGGGGTGACGCGGTCCTCGATGCCGAGGAGGTCGTGGTAGACGAGCACCTGGCCGTCGCACCAGCGTCCGGCGCCGATGCCGATGGTCGGCACGTCGATGGCGTCGGTGACCATGCGAGCCACCTCGTCGGGCACGCCCTCGAGCACGATCGAGAAGCACCCGGCGGCCTCGAGCGCCTGCGCGTCCTCCACCAGCGCCAGCGCTGCGTCGCGCTCGCGGCCCTGCACCTTGAAGCCGCCCATGGCGTGGACGGACTGCGGGGTGAGCCCGATGTGGCCCATGACGGGGATCTCGGCGTCGATGATGGCCTCGACCATCGGGACGCGCTTGGCGCCGCCCTCGAGCTTCACCGAGCCTGCACCTGCACGCACGAGGGTGGCCGCGTTGCGCACGGTGTCCTCGACCGACACGTGGTAGCTCATCCACGGCAGATCGCCCACGATCATCGCGGCGGGCTTCGCTCGAGCCACGGCACCGATGTGGTGGGCCATGTCGGCTGTGGTGACCTGGAGGGTGTCGTCGTAGCCGAGCACCACCATGGCCAGCGAGTCGCCGACGAGGATGAGATCGACGCCGGCCTCGTCCGCGATGCGCGACCCGGGGGCGTCGTACGCGGTGACCATGACCAGCGGATCGGATCCGGTGCGGACCTTGCGCGCCCGGATCGCCGGGGCGGTGATCTTCTTGCCCATCGCTGAGCCTCCTCCCGTCCAGCGCACGTACGGCTGCCGGCGGTGCACCCATGCTACGCCTGGCGGGCGCCGGTGCAAAGCCTCGGCGGTACCCTGCCGGCGATGAAGGTGATCTGCGAGAGTTGCGGCCGCGACGACGATGCGCTCACGACGGTGCGCCGCGTGTGGGTCACCCCCGAGCAGTGGGACACCCAGGGTCGCCTCGACCTCGGCGAGCTCGAGTCGTGGTGCTCGGTGTGCATGACGCACTACCCCCACCAGGTGGACGAGCCCCCGGCGAACTGATCACCGTCCATGCGTTCTGTGCATGGTGAGTTCCGACTATCAGAACTCACCATGCACAGAACGGCGGCGGAGATGCTCAGGGTCCGGCAGGTGCGGGCGGCGGCGTGGGTGGGGGTGGCGGCGGTCCGACGGTCGTCGGGGGCACAGTCGTGGGCGGAGCCGTGGTGGGAGCCACCGTGGTCGGCGGCACCGTCGTCGCCGGTGCGGTCGTCGTGGTCGATGCCGGAACCCCGGTGGTCGTCGTGGCCTCGAAGGTGGGCGGTGGCGCCGAGGTCGACGTGAAGACCTCGCCCACATCGTCAGGGCGGTCGATGGTGCACGGGTCCAGGTCGTCGGTGGCGCGCTCCATGAAGTCGCGCCAGATCGAGGCGGGGAACGAACCGCCGGTCACCGCCCTTCCGTGCACGCTGTTCATGTAGCGCGTCGGCTCGCCGGGGGCGCCGACGTAGCCCATCCACACCGCAGCGGTCAGCCGGCACGTGTAGCCCGCGAACCACGCGTCGCGGTTGTCCTGCGTCGTGCCGGTCTTGCCCGACGCCGGCTGCGAGAAGCGCGCGCCCGTGCCGGTGCCGCGCTCGATCACCTGGCGCAGGACCCACGTCACGGTGTCTGCGACCTCCTCGTCGAGGATGCGTTGGCGGCGTGGTTCCGCCTGGAACAGCACGTTGCCGTCTGCGTCCTCCACCCGTGTCACCACGACCGGGTCGATGTGCACGCCGCCGCCCGCCAGCGTCGAGAACGCAGAGGTCATGTCGAGCACGGACACCTCCGCCGCTCCGAGCGCCAGTGCGGGCACCTCGTCGAGCTCGGCGGTGATGCCCATGCGGTTCGCCAGCTCAGCGACGCGGGCGGCGCCGACCTCGAGCATGAGCTGCACGTACACCGTGTTCGACGACTTCATCGTGGCCTGCACCAGCGACAGGGAGCCCTGCTCGTCACCGCCGTAGTTCGAGACCATCCAGTCGGCGCCTGCGTTGGCCTTCGGGAACGTCATCCGACCGGGGCTGTCGTAGACCGACTCCACCGAGATGCCCTGGCGGATGGCCTCGGCCAGCACCATCGGCTTGAACGAGGAACCCGGTTGGCGACCAGTACCGCCACCGTCGCGCCCGGTGGCGAGGTTCACCTGCGACGTCGCGAAGTCGCGCCCGCCCATCATGGCGCGCACCCGCCCCTGATCATCGATGGCGACCAGCGCAGCGGCCGGATCGTCAGGACGGTCCAACGTGCTCGTCACCGCCTCGTACGCAGCCTGCTGCATCGAGTAGTCGAGGGTCGTGTACACCCGCAGGCCGCCACCGAAGATCTCGGCGTCGGAGAAGCCGCCCTCGGAGCGCAGCCAGCGACGCACGTGCTCGACGAAGTACTCGGAGCCGAACTCCCGCGCGCGCACGACGCCGAAGTTGGACTCGGTCTCGCGCGGCAGCAGGTAGGGGGCATCGAAGGGCACGGCGTCCGCAGCGTCACGAGACGCAGCGGTGATGTAGCGCTCCTCGAACATGGCGTCGAGCACCGAGCGGCGACGGGTCTCCGCGAGCTGGCGCTCGGCGACGGCTCCCTGCGACGTGCGGTCCTCGGTGCGCCACGCGTCAGCAGACTCCGGTGCCCGGATCAGCGCCGCGAGGTACGCGGCCTCCGGCAGCCCGATCTCCTGCACGTCCTTGCCGAAGTAGGCCCGCGACGCCGCCTGCACGCCGTAGGCGCCCCTGCCGAAGTAGATGGTGTTGAGGTAGCGGCTGAGGATCTCCTGCTTGGGGATCTCGCGCTCGATCTTGATGGCGAGCGCCGCCTCCTTGATCTTGCGATCCAGCGTGCGCTCGTTGGTGAGGTACACGTTCTTCACGTACTGCTGCGTGATCGTCGAGCCGCCCTGCGCCACGTCGCCGGAGCGGATGTTGGTGTAGGCGGCGCGGCCGATGCCGACGAGGTCGATGCCGCCGTGGTCGAAGAAGTCGCGATCCTCCGCGGCCAGCACGGCCTGCACCAGCACGGGTGGGACCTCCGCGTAGGCGACGTTGATGCGGTCCTCGCCGCCGCTGAGCTGCGCCATGGAGGTGTCCTCGTTGCACCCCACGGCGACGTCAGCGGCGCAGATGAACGTCGTCTGGCGGAGCTCCTCGGTCTCGGGGAGCTCGATGCGGGTCATGACGAGCCCGGCGGCGGACAGACCCGCGACCGCGAGCAGCCCGAAGAGGAACAGCCAGCGGCGGCTGCGCCAGATGAACGAGCGCCGCACGGGGCGCGTCGCCCATCGCTCGCGGAGGGGGGGCTTCGAGGATGGCATCAGACGGGGGAGCGGCGCTGCGCAAGGGTGCGGCTGGCCGGACGACGAGCGTAGCGAGCGCAGGGGTGCCATCTGCGGGCACCACGCTGCGGATCAGATCAGCCCTGCTCGGCGGTGCGATCTTCGGCGCGGCCGACGCCGAGGGTGCGGACCCGCAGCAGGTGGTTCCATGCGCAGGCCGGGCAGACCTCGACGTCGTAGCAGGTGAACTCGCCGCGCCGCCGGTTGAGGTCGCGCAGCTCGGAGGCCAGCGTGATGCACCGCCCGTGGCTGGGCAGCCGCGGACCGAACACGTACTGGACCACGACCACGGGGCAGTCCTCGCAGATCGGGCACTCGGTGGTCGACGGGCGGCTGGCGTTGGCTGCTGCCCGTCGCAGCTCTGGCTGGGCGTCGCAGACCTCGTGCAGGGCCAGCTCGCCGGCACGATACGCGTCGATCACCTGCTTGCGGCTCAGGCGATAGTCGATCGCCCCAGGTGCACCGAAGCCGGGCTTCATGGCGGCGAGGGTACCGGTCGGCTCCCAGATCCCGCGGGCGCCTCGGCCGATGGGTCAGACTCGCGGTGCAACCCGAGCACACCGAGGACCTTCCAGATGGCTGACGACAGCACCAACCACCCGAGCGCGTCCCACCTCAAGAGCGTGGACGGCGGCGGGGGCAGCCCGGCGGATCGCGGGCCGATCTCGGCCACGTTCCCTGCAGATGCCGCGCTCCCCTACGACGTCGTGCACTACGGCCCCGACATGCCCGACGAGAGCGAGCTGCGCCTGCTGGGCACGCTCGACGGCAAGCGGGTGTTGGATCTGGGCTGCGGCGGCGGGCACGCGGCGGTCGCGATGGCCAAGCAGGGCGCCAAGGTCATCGCTGTGTCCGACGAAGCCGACCTGGTGGTGCGCACCCGCGACGCAGCCGAGCGCGAAGAGGCCAAGGTCGAGGTGCACCAGAGCGACCTGGCCGAGATCCCGTTCCTGCGCGCCGACTCCATCGACGCCGTGATCAGCATCTACGGCCTCGCCGGCGTGAGCGACCTGGACCGGGTGTTCCGCCAGGTGCACCGCGTGCTGCGCCCGGAGGCACCGATCGTGCTGTCGCTGCCGCACCCGGCGGCGGCCATGCTCGACGCAGGCAGCGGTGACCCGCTGCGCCTGCGCCGCAGCTACTTCGAGCCCCGCGCCCGCTCGTGGACCGCCGGTGGCCGCGCAGGCCTCGAGCACACCCACACCATCGCCGCGGTGTTCACGAGCCTGTCGCGGGCCAACTTCCGCGTCGACACCATCATCGAGGCGCAGCCGCCCGCCAGCGGACCGCGCAGCGCGTACTGGAACGAGCTGAGCGAGTGGGTGCCCACGACGTTGCTGGTGCGCGCCCGCAAGCAGGGCATCTAGCGCCGCACCGAGACGGGCGCCCGCTTCGACCGCGGGTCGTCCTCGATGCGGCTGACCGGTGAGGAGATCTGCGTGGGGCTGTTCCGACGACGGTTCGGTGGCGACGACGCCGACCACGAGCACGTCGACCTCAACGAGCGCTCACCGGTCACCGGGCTGCGGTACGGCGACATCGCCATCCTCGGCCAGCTGATCGAGCTCGGTGCCGATCTCGACGAGCCCCGGCACGCGATGTGGTTCGTGCACCTGCCCGACCACGACGCGGCCACGCTGGCTGCGGCGCGAGCCGCCGACGCCGGCTTCGAGGTCGACGTGCTCGAGCCGGGGGAGCCGTCGCCCGACTGGACCGTCGTGTGCGGGCGCGACGTCGTGCTGTCGCCGGGCCTGATCCTCGAGACCGATGCGCTGCTGGAGGGAATCGCTGCGGAGCTCGGTGGTCGCTTCGACGGCTGGGAGGCCGCCGTCTGAGCCGCGATCATCAGCGCCGCGCGGGCTCCATCAGCTCGCGAGCCAGATCCCCTCGAGGTTGAGGCGCGAGCCGATCATCGGGAGGCGAGTGCCGCCGTCGGGCAGCGGCGCCTGATCGAGCCCCTCCACCTGCTGCCCTGCCACAGCGCTCCACCGATCGCCCCACAACCACACGTATGGCGTCACAGCAGCCAGGCGCTCCTGCACCGTGGCGAACGAGGCGCGGCGCTCATCCTCGTCGAGCGTGGCTCGCTGCGCCTCGAGCGCCGCGTCGAGCGCCGGATCCGCGATGCCCACGTAGTTGTATCCGATGCCCTTCTCGTCGCTCTTGCGGGCGGAGCTGTGCCACCAGAAGTAGTAGAGGTCTGGGTCAGGCATCCCGAAGAGGTTGCCCAAGACCGCGTCGAAGTCCGCTGACACCAGCAACCTGCCGGTCTGCTCGAGCGGATCGATGACGCTGACCTCGACGTCGATGCCGGCGTCTCCCCACTGGTCCGCCAGCTGCTGGTGGACTGCGACGATGTCGGTCTCGAGGTCCTGCGCTGCGAGCTCGATCGTCAAGGGGCCGTTCGTGGCCTCGTAGGACGCGATGAGCGAGCGAGCGCGGTCGAGGTCGGCCTGGACCCTCGTCGCGCCCGGATCCGTCCATCGCGATCCAGGGCCGAAGGGACCAGTCGCCAGCATGTCTGGTTCGACCCCGGCAGTGGTGGCCAGCGCCTCGACGTCGGTTGCGAGCGCCAGGGCCTCGCGGAGGCTCTGGTCGTCGAGCGGCGCCCGACGCGTGTTCAGCGCGACGCCCAGCACCGGGACGTCTCCACCCTGCTCGAGCACCTGGTAATCCGCGTCGTCGTGCGGCGACGTGCGCTCGCGCGTGATCGCGAGGTCGACGTCGCCGGTATCGATCCTCGAGATGCGTGCTGCGCTGTCGGGGACGACGAGCACCTCGACCTCCTCGAGGTGCGGCAGGCCCTCCTGCCAGTAGTCAGGATTTCGCGTGACCAGGGTGCTGTCGGCCGAGGAAGCAGATGGGTCCACCACGAACGGCCCCGTGCCGAACACCTCGGTGGCGGTCGGGTCGCGTATGAACAGCGGGCCGATGGTCTCGATCGTCTCGAGCGACACGATCAGACCGGTGCCGTCGGACTGCTCTGCGGCGAGAGCAGCTGGGAACATCGCCCACGGCTGCTCGAGCTCGACCTCGACCGTCAGGTCGTCGATGACGGTCGTGGCGGTGATGGGGGCGAACGGATCGGTACGGAACGTCGGCGATACCGAGTAGATGTCGAGGTTCGCCTTGAGCGCGATCGCGTCCAACGGCGTGCCGTTGTGGAAGGTGATCCCTTCTCGGAGTCGGATCGTCCAGCGGTCGAGCCGCTCGTTTGGCTCCACGGACTCGGCGAGGTAGGGCACGACGCTGCCATCCGCCGCGAAGGTGGTGAGCGGCTCCACCACGAGCCGCAGCACCGTCTCTGGCTCGTGCAGCGGCACCGCCACGACCAGGCGACCCCCCTGCTGCGGTGCCGCGATGGTCGTCGTCGGCTCACCAGCGGATTCGCTGTCCGACCCGCAGCTAGCGGAGATGGTGGAGAGCACGGCTCCCAGCGCCAGCACAACGAGGCGACGAAGGTGGCGGTGCGAAGGAGCCAGCGTGCCACCACTCACGACAACGATTCCTGGTCTGTTCTCCCCATGGGGGACATCCTAGGGTTTCGGGCTGTCGGGCCTTCTCCTTGGCCAGCACGATGGAGGGTGTGAGTAGCGTGCGAGCGATGCCCCCCGTCTCCACCGTCGTCGCTCCGCGACGCGCACGCCACCGCGGTCTGGCCTGCCTCGTGCTGCTCGTCGCGGCCTGCGGCTCCGGGAGCGATGACCCGACCGAGACCACCGCCGCCGGCGCTGCGTCCGACGCAGCGTGGCCCGCCGCCAACTTCGATCTCGCCGGTGGGCGCTCCACGACCGACTCGGCGATCGACTCCTCCACCGTCGAGCAGCTCGAGGTGGCCTGGAGCGTCGAGGTCGGCGAAGGAGGCATCGCCGGCGCGCTGGCCACCACGCCGGTGATCGTCGATGGCGTCGTGTGGCTGACCGATCTCAACTCCAACGTGTACGGCCTCGACCTGGCTGATGGCTCGGAGGTCCAGACGATCCGCAACGACAGCTCGACCTTCGGGCCGAACGGCGTCGCGATCGGTGGAGGGCGCATCTTCTCGACTCCCGACGCGGACTCGGTGGCTGCCTACGACACCAGCACCGGCGACGAGCTCTGGCAGACGCAGCTCACGGACCACAACGGCGGCGCGGTCAACATCCAGCCGCTGCTCGCCGAGGACAAGGTGCTCGCAGCGACCTCGTCGCTCGGCGTGGCAGGCAGCCGCGGCACGCTCTTCGCGCTCGACGCGGCGACCGGCGACATCGACTGGATGTTCGACACGATCGAATCCGAGGACCTCTGGGGGAACCCCGAGGTCAACTCCGGTGGCGGCTCGTGGAACCCGCCCGCGGTCGACCTCGACGATCGACGTGTGTACTGGGGGACGTCGAACCCGTACCCGTGGCCTGGACTTCGAACGTTTCCCAGCGGCTCGTCACGACCGGGCGACAACCGCTGGACGAACTCGACGTTGGCCCTCGACCTCGACTCCGGGGAGCTGGTGTGGGGTCGCCAGCACCGAGCGCACGACCTGTTCGACCTCGACGCCTCGCAGGCCGCCCTGGCGACCGCCGGCCCCGACGGTCCGCAGATCGTGATCGGCTCGGGGAAGCTCGGCCGCGTCATCGGCCTCGACCCGGCCACCGGAGAGGTGCTCTGGGACACACCCGTGGGCATGCACCAGAACGACGACGTGCAGGTCGTCGAAGGCGAGCTGGTCGTCTACCCCGGCTACTTCGGCGGGGTCATCTCGCCGCTCGCCACCGCAGACGGCGTGGTGTACGTGGCGGTCGTCAACGCACCGACCGAGCTGCCCGAGCCGGCGATCGACTTCCGGCCCGAGTCGCCGAACTTCGAGGTCGAGGACGGGCAGATGGTCGCTGTGGACGCGAGCGACGGCAGCATCCTCTGGGAGGTGGACGTCGATGGGCAGCCGTTCGGCGGCGCAACGGTCGTGAACGACCTGGTGTTCGGCTCCACCATCACCGGCGAGCTCTTCGCGCTCGACCGCGCCACGGGAGGCACCCGGTGGTCGGTGCAGCTCGAGAACGGCATCAACGCTTGGCCAGCCGTCGCCGGGAACACCATCGTCGTTCCCGCCGGGGTCACCACCGGCGATGCCCCGCCACGCATCGTGGCCTACCACCTCCCCGACTGATCGACGGAGCATCGCTGAGCGTCCCGCGGTCGATGCCACCCTCCTCTGCAGCTGGCTGTCAGGGCACGTCGACGATCGAGACGAAGACGCCAGAGACGCCATCGCCCTCGAGCCTGCCGACCACTGCGAGGCGTCCATCGTCCAGTGTGCTGATCATCGGTGCGACCATCTGCTCGTCGGGCGGTTCGATGGCCGCGAGCAGCGAGCCGTCGACACCGACCACCTCGATCCACTCACCACCGAAGGGCGTGATCGCGACGCCGCGGTCGCCGATGGCGACGATCTGCCCTGCGCTGTTGTCGAAGGACGACGCCTCGTGACGCCAGAGCTCCTCACCGGTGGCGAGGTCCAGGGCGACCACCACCGACTCGCCTCCGAGCGAGGTGACCGCCGCGAGGAGGTCGCCCGCTCTCGCCACCTGGAGGAGGGGGCGGTCGAGGAGCTGATCCTCGCCGGCTTGCTCCGACCAGCGAAGCGACAGCGACCCGTCGGCCACCTCCACGACCGACACCGCGCCGCGCTCGTCGCCGTGGTCGGCGGTGAGGACAGCAGCGAGCGAGTTGCCCACATCCGTCAGCACACCTGGCGGGGATTGGAAGCGAGCACCGGTGAGATCCAGCCGGTCCTGCTCCTCGCCGGTGGCGGGATCGAGCAGCAGCAGCGCGGTGGTGTCGTCGGTCGGGCGCACCGCGACCACCACCTGACCGTCGACGCCGATCGCAGCGGTGGGTCGGTCCAGCTCCACTGACCACATCGACGTGAGCCCGTCGCCGGCGTCGAGCGCGTGCAGCACAGAGCCGCTGATGAGCAGCACCGTGTCGCCCGCCGCCGAGAGCGCCTCCGGGCAGTGCAGCAGGCGGGCCTCGTCCCGGGCTGGCGAGAACCGCCCGAGCTCCTCGCCGTCCTCGAGCGAGAGGAGCGCGAGCGGATCGGTCTGCTCACCCTCCTGGTCCTGGAGCTGCGCCACCACGCCGACACCGGGGACGACCACCGGTCGGCACGAGAGCGCCACATCGGGGACCTGCCAGCGCACAGCGCTGGTGTCGACCTCGATGGCGCGCAGCTGCATCCGATCGTCGGCGTCTCTCGTCCGCAGCAGCACCACGCCATCGCCTACCGCTGGGCCGTTGCCACGCAAGGTGCGCAGCTCCTCGCCCTCGATCCTCCCGGCACCTGCCCCCGTGGAGGCACCGAGCGCCTCGTCGAACGCGCCCGGGTCGGACATGGCCAACGCTCGGATCATCGCCTGCTGCGCCTGCGCAGCGTGGACGAGCACGATGTCGCCGGTGAGCGCGAAGTCGAGCACGCACGCGTCGAGCGCCGCACCGGATTCGAGGCCGGCGAGCTCGCACAGCGCCTCGGCCTGAGCCCGCACCGACGCATCCAGGGTCTCGGCCGACACTCGCTCGTCGGGGAAGGTGCGGTCGGTGAACGTCTCGGTGCTCTCGCCGTCCTCGTAAGTGAACAGGGACTCCTCGTCCGCCACCCGCCACGTGTCGGCGTGCAGCTCGTAGAAGCCCTCCACCGCCTCGCTCTCCACGACGTCGCCGTCACGGCTGCGGAGGTCGTCGTCGGGGTCGCCGTCGTTGTCGCCCAGGAGGCCCTCCCACAGCGTCCCGTCGGGGCCGCCGGGCACGGAGATCCCGATCATGGTCGAGCGGATGCGCGTGGTGAGGACCAGGTCCTCGCCCCGCAGCACGTCGATGCCCTGCGCGGTGCGCACGAGGGCCAGGTCGTCGCCGACGGGTGTCGATGCACCGAGCGCTGCCCCCACGGCGATCTGCTCGCCGTCGACGAGCACCGAAGCACCGTCTCCCGCCGCCACCGCGATGATGTGGCCGTCGGCGCCGAGCGCGACGCGGTCGTTCACCGCCACCAACCGGGAGCTGGCGTAGGGCGCGGTCCGCACCTGGACCTCCACGTCGTCGCTGCGCGCGGCGACGAACTCGCCGACCAGCTGCACGTCGTAGCGCACGCCGTCGAACGTGACGAGGTGCGGCTCGCCGTCGCTGTCCGCGCACGTGGGCTTGCAGTAGTTCGCCGGTCGTGGCGGCGGTGGCGGCGGAGACGGGGGCGGAGGTGGGGGCGGAGGTGGGAAGTTGTCGTTGAGCATGTCGTTGGAATCCGACGCGCCGTCCTCGATGCTGTCGAGGAGATCCTTGACGCACTCGATCCCGAGGCCGTCGCACCCAGCGACGCCCTCTGCGATGCCGTCGACGAGCGGGCGGGCCTTCGCCGGCACGCCGCCGAACGCAGCAGCGCCGCCGCCAGCCTGTGCGAACGCGACGCGGTGCTCGCGCACCGATCCCAGCGGGTCACCGCCCTCGCTCGACAGCTCGAAGGTGGTCCCGACCTGGCCCGTGAACACGAGCGGGTCCCCACCGCTTGTGGCAGCGAACTCGAAGGAGCCCGCCGCGAACCGCGACGACAGCAGCTCGAGGTCGTCGTCAGGCAGGTCGGCCCCCGACGCGAGCGCGGCGGGAAGGAGCTGCACGAGCTCGATGGTCCCCACCAGCGGCGTCTGCGCACCCACCTCGGGGATCGCGAACGAGACGAGGTCGTCGGCGCCCGGCCACTTCCCACCATCATCGGGTGTGGCGAGCACAGCCGCCAGCTCGACGTCGTCCTTGCGCAGCACACCGCCGACGACCTCGACGCCATCGCGCTCCTCGCCGTCCATCGTGCGCAGGTGCGCACCGAGCGCCTCGGACGGCGTGAACGTCACGCCGGCGCCCAGCTCGACCGGATCTCCTGCGGGCGTCGCCGCCAGGTCCACGACACCGCCGAGCACGTCGAGGACGTCGCCATCCGCCTCGACTGCACGCAGGTCGTGCAGCACCCACAGGTCCTGGGTCGGTCCGCCGTCGGTGCGGCCGCCCGCTGCAGTCGTCGTGGTCCTGGTGCCGCCGGTGCCGGCGTCGTCGCTCGAGCACGCTGCGGCACCGAGGAGCACCACGCACGCGCACATCGTCGTCAGGGTTCGCAGGGAGGGACGCATGACACAGCTCCTCGTGCCGATCGCCACGAGGCGATCGGGCGCCGCTGGTTGGGGTCCGATCGATGGTGCCACACAGCGACCGGCGCTGCTCCCGACGTCTCGATCTCGGCGCGCCTCATCGGGCATGACGACAGCGTGCAGCGACGACAGCGTGCAGCTGGGACCTGCGGCCTAGCGGTCCCGGGACGCCCACCAGGCATCGAGGCGCGTGAGCACCTCATCTCGATCGAGCGGGCCCTCTTCGAGGCGGAGCTCCATGAGGAAGGCCATGGCCTCGCCGACCACCGGACCCGGCTCGAGGCCGAGGTGCTCCATCACCGCGCGGCCGTCGACGTCGGGGCGCAGCGACGCCAGCTCCTCCTGCTCGGCCAGCTCGGCGATGCGCTCCTCGAGGTGGTCCATGCGGCGCGCCAGCTCGTCTGCGCGCCGCTTGTTGCGCGTCGTGCAGTCGCAGCGCGTCAGCTCGTTGAGGCGATCGAGCAGCGGTCCCGCGTCGCGCACGTAGCGGCGCACCGCGCTGTCGGTCCACCCCATCTGGTAGGTGTGGAACCGCAGGTGCAGGTAGACGAGCTGGCTGACGGCGTCGACGTCGTCGTTGGCGTAGCGCAGCTCGCGCATGCGCTTGCGGGTCATGCGGGCGCCGACCACCTCGTGGTGGTGGAAGCTCACCCCGTGGCCGCCGATCGAGCGGGTGTCGGGCTTGCCCACGTCGTGGAACAGCGCGGCGAGGCGCAGCCACCGGTCCGGCGACGTCTTGGCCACCACTGCGATCGTGTGGCTGAGCACGTCCTTGTGGCGGTGGATCGGATCCTGCTCGACGCGCAGCGCGGGCAGCTCGGGCAGGAACACGTCGGCGAGGCCTGAGTCCACGAGGAACCACAGGCCGAGCGACGGGTCAGCGGTGACCATCAGCTTGTCGAGCTCGTCGCGCACGCGCTCCGGCGACACGATGGCGAGCCGGTCGACCATCGGCGGGATGGCGGCGACCAGCGCCTCGTCGGGCTCGAGGTCGTAGCCGGCGATGAACCGCGCCGCTCGCAGCATCCGCAGCGGGTCGTCGCTGAACGAGATCTCGGGGGCGAGCGGCGTGCGGAGCCGGCGAGCGACGAGATCCGCCGTGCCGTCGAACGGGTCGATGAGCTCGGGCTCGGGCAGAGCGAGCGCCATGGCGTTGATGGTGAAGTCGCGCCGGGCCAGGTCCTCGGCGATGTTGTCGCCGAAGCGCACCTCGGGCTTGCGCGACTCGGGCAGGTAGACGTCCGCTCGATGCGTGGTGATCTCGACGTCGCGCCGGCCGATGCGCGCTCCGATCGTGCCGAAGCGCTCGCCCTGCGTCCACAGCGCGTCGCTGAGCGGACCCAGCAGGCGGCGGATCTCGTCAGGCCGGGCGTCGGTGGTGAGGTCCAGCTCCTTGTCGTCGGGCAGCGGGTGACCGAGGAGGGCGTCGCGCACCACGCCGCCGACCAGGTACAGGCGGTGACCGGCCTCGGCGAACCGCTCGCCGAGCGGGCGCGCCTCATCGAGCAGGGGCTGGAGCCGGGCCGGGATCACCGGCGGCACGCTACCGCCCGCCACCAGCACCACCCTCGTCCGTTCCGGGGCACCGACCGAGCGGCGACGCCGCGATCAGGTCTCGAGCTGGCAACGCTCGGCGCCGATCGTCGCCCACCACCGCACCAGCGCCTCGACGTGGTCTGCACCCGGACCACCCGCAGTGGCGTCCTCGTCGCGGCGGTGCTCTCCGAGCAGCCCTGCGAGCAGGGAGCTGGTACCCATCCGCAGGGCGGCGAGGTCGTAGCCGCCCTCGAGCAGCACCAGGCGGCGACCGGCGGGCGCGAGCTCGCCCAGGCGACCAGCGAGGTCTGCGAAGTCCCCTGCGCTGAGAGCCAGGTCGGTGAGGGGGTCGCGGCGGTGGGCATCGAAGCCGGCGGAGACGAGCAGCCAGCTCGGTTCGAACCGCTCGACGGCGGGGGCGACGAGCTCATCCCAGGCGCGGAGGTAGACGTCGCCGGTCGCCCCCGGCGGCATGGGCACGTTGAGGGTGGTGCCTGCCGCGCTGCCGGTGCCGACCTCGTCGTGGCGACCGGTTCCGGGGTACAACGGCCACTGGTGCAGCGACACGTAGAGCACTCGCGGGTCGGCGACGAACGCGTCCGCAGTCCCGTTGCCGTGGTGGGCGTCGATGTCGACCACGACCACCCGTTCGCCGGCGTCGGCCAGCGAGCGCGCCGCGATCGCTGCGTTGTTGAAGAGGCAGAAGCCCATCGAGCGCTGCGGGGTGGCGTGGTGGCCAGGCGGACGCACGGCGCAGAACGCGACCTCCCCCTCCCCCGATCGCAGCGCGTCGATGGCGGCGAGCCCGGCACCGGCGGCGAGGAGCGCTGCATCGAGCGATGCGGGGCCCATCGCCGTGTCGGCGTCGATCGACCCGCCGCCGAGCTCGTGCAAGCGCTGCACGAGGTCGACGACCGAGGCGTCGTGCACGAGCAGCAGCTCGTCGACGGTGGCCCGCCGGGGCTCGATCAGGTGGAGGTCGGTGTCGAGGTGAAGGTCCTCCACACCGGCGAGCACGGCATCGAGGCGCTCGGGGCGCTCCGGATGGCCGACAGAAGTCAGGTGCTCGGCGTGCGCCGGGTCGGTCGCCAGCAGCAGCGTCACACCGCGAGCGTAGGCCCGGCAACGACCGGCCACGACCCGCCCCCTCGGCGGCAGCCGCCTAGCATCGGCCGCGCACCTGGATCCACCATGACCCACCCCGCGACCCGCCCCGGCCCCACGCTGCACCACCGCCCGTGGCGACGTGACAGCGATCTCGCCCTCCTCGTGCCGTCCAGCGCCGGGACCACCGCTGCGGCGCTGCAGGACGCGGCCGCCGACGCCGCCGCTGCGGGGTACCGGGCCGTGCTGTCGCCAGCGCTGGATCCAGAGCGCGCAGCTCCGTGGCTCGCTGCCGGGTTCCGCACCCACGAGCACCTGCACCTGCTGCACCACGACCTGGTCGCGGTGCCCACCGCCTCCTCCGGCGGCCTGCGCCGAGCGGCGCCGTGGGACCGCCGCCGCGTGCTCGCCATCGATCACGCGGCGTTCGCCGACCCGTTCTGGCGCCTCGACGAGCTCGGCCTCGACGACGCGCTGCGCGCCACGCGCCTCCACCGGTTCCGAATCGAGCGTCGGCGCCGCGGCTATGCGATCAGCGGCATCGCCGACCGGCGCGCCTACCTGCAGCGGCTCGCTGTGGAGCCAGGCTCCCAACGCCGCGGGGTGGGCGCCGCGCTCGTCGCCGACGCGGTGCTGTGGGCGCGGGCGCAGCGGGCGACCTCGCTGTCGGTCAACACGCAGGAGCACAACGAGGGTGCCCTCGCCCTCTACCGGCGCGCCGGGTTCGTGCTCGACCCAGCCGGATTGACCGTGCTGCGCTGGGACGCTCCCCGGTGACCCGCCGCGTGCGGGCGCTCGCCGTGCTCGTCGTGCTCGTCGCCTGGCTCGCCGTCCCCGTCCCCTCCGCCGACGCGGGCGAGCCAGGAGGCGCTGCGGCGGAGCCGGCGTCGACAGGAAGGCTGCTCCTGCTCGGCCAGAGCGCACCGGTGCCGCCCGGCGGGCGCTTCGCGGTGTCGGTCAACACCACCGGCGCGCCCGGCGCCAGCACGGTGGTGGCGCGCGTCCACCGCCCGGTCAACGGGCGCATCCAGATGGATGCGTCCATCACCGGTGAGCGGCTCGGCTCCGTGGTGCACACCACGCCGGCGGTGCCCGTGGCCGAGGGCCAGGCCTCGGTTCGGATCGACCTCGGCGCGGCACCCGACGGCATCGGCCTCCAGCGCGAGGGGGTGTACCCGATGTCGCTCACCGCGCTCGACGCGGACGGCACCGAGGTGGCGACCACCACGACCCACCTCGTGGTGCTGCCACCGAGCACCGACACCTCTCCGCCGCTGCTGGTGGCGGTCGTCGTCCCCCTCGGCGACACACCGTCGCTGCAACCCGACGGGGGTGTCGCGCTGCGCGCCGAGACCTTGGAGGCGATGGGCAGCGCGGCGGCCGCGCTCGCCGCGCACGCTGAGGTCGCGGTCACCCTGCGGGTCGTCCCCGAGACGCTGCGCGCCCTCGAGCTCAGCGAGACCGCAGAGGACCGCGCCGTGCTCGACGAGCTGGCCGCCGCTCGCTCGGGACGGCCGCTGCTCTCGGCGTCGTTCGTGCGTGCCGACGACGGCGCGTGGCTCGCCGACGGCCTGGCCGAGGACCTCGCACAGCAGCACGCCGTCGGGCGGTCGCTGCTCGAGCGCGTCCTCGGCGGCCCGTTCGACGACGGCACCGCGATCGTGGACGACACCACCTCGGAGGCCGCACTCGATGCGCTCGTCGCCCGCGGCGTGCGCCGCGTCGTGCCGCTGGAGGGCTGGGTGCCTGACGAGGCGCTGCCGGAGGGCGGCCTCGCCGGCCCGGCACGGCTCGAGGGCGTCAGCTCCGTGCTGGCCGCCGTGCCCGATCCGGTGCTCCACGACCACCTCGGCATCGGCGACGACCCCGTCCTCGCCGCGCATCGAGCCATCGCGGAGCTGATGGTCCGCTACTTCGAGCTTCCGGGATCCGAGCGCGGGGAGGTCCTCGCCGTGCCCAACGACCTCGCCGGGTCGCCCGGGTTCCTCGACGCCCTGCTCGTCGGCCTCGATCGCAACCCCCGGCTCGCCGCGGTGAGCGTGATCGACCTGGTCGATGCGCTGCCGCCCGACGACGACGCCGCCGCGATCGAGCCGTCCATCCCTGCGGCCGGAAGCACCGCGGGGTTGCCCGAGGACCTCGCGGCCGCAGCGGACGCCACTGCCGCCTACCGATCGCTGCGCGGCGAGGGCGCCAGCACCGACCTCCTCGACGAGCTGCTGCTGGTGGCCGGATCCGACGACCTCGATCCGGCCGAGCGCTCCTCCTACCTCGAGGCGTCCGCCACCTTGCTCGAGCAGGAAGCCGACGGCCTCACCACCCCCGACGGCCAGACCGTCACCCTCACCGCGCAGCGCGCCGACATCCCGATCGTGGTCGAGAACGCCCTCGACCACGAGGTCCGCGTCCTGCTGCGCTTCGACAGCGAGAAGCTGGACTTCCCAGACGGCGGTGAGCAGCTCGTCACGTTGGAGCGAGGCGTGAACCGACTCGAGGTCTCGGTGAGCTCGAGAGCCACGGGCGCGTTCCCTCTGCGCGTCGAGATGCTCACGCCGGTGGGTGACGTCCCCCTGTCCTCGGCCCGCATGAGCATCCGCTCGACGGCGATCTCCGGCGTGGGCCTCGTGCTGTCGATCGGCGCCGGGCTGTTCCTCCTGCTGTGGTGGGGGCGTCACTGGCGCGACGCTCGTCGCTCACGGCGCCTGGTGTCGCCCACCCATCCCGCGGTCAGCGAGCACGCATCTCCGCAGGTCGCCGCCGCGCGCCGCCTCCTCGACGACCCGACCCACGACGAGGGGTCACCCACCTGATGCGCCCACCGGGTAGCGGCGCGCACGTGCGTTGCTACGCTCACCCGATCTTCACCTTGGGGGACCAATGACCGTCCGCATCGTCACCGACAGCGCCTGCGACCTCACCATCGAGCAGACCGAGGCCCTCGGCATCGAGGTGGTGCCCCTCACCATCCGCTTCGGCGACGAGGAGCTCGTCGATCGCGACGAGCTCTCCGCCACGCAGTTCTACGAGAAGATGGCGTCGTTCAGCGGGCTGCCGGAGACCGCGGCACCCGCCCCGGGCGCGTTCGAGGCCGCGTTCCGACGCCTCGGCGAGCAGGGAGCCACCTCGGTGGTGTGCATCGACCTCTCGAGCGAGCTGTCAGCCACCATGGCCTCGGCGCTCAACGCGCAGCGAGCGGTGGGCGACGACCTCGACGTGCGGGTGCTCGACTCCCGCTCGATCACCTCCGGGCTCGGCGTGCAGGTCCTCGAGGCGGCGCGCATGGCCGCTGCGGGCAGCACGGCCGACGAGATCCAGGCCGCAGTCACCGACATGGCCGAGCGCGCCAGGGTCTACGCCACCCTCGCCAGCCTCGACGCCCTCAAGAAGGGCGGCCGCATCGGCGGCGCTCAGGCGCTGCTGGGCACGGTGCTGTCGATCAAGCCGATCATCTCCATCCACGGCGCCGTCGAGGAGGCGGGCAAGACCCGCACCCGGCGCCGCTCGTTCGAGTGGCTGCGCGACAAGCTCCGGGAGTACGGCGACGTCGATCACCTGCAGCTGCGACACGCCGGTGCGAATGACTTCGACGAGTTCGTCGCCGTGGTCACCGACGGCATGTCGGCCGGCAGCTTCGAGACCGGGATGATCGGACCGGTCATCGGCACCCACGCTGGCCAGGGTTGCGTGGGCGTCACCTTCCTCGCCCCGCGCTGAACGTCGTCGAGCATGCGATGCGCGAGGGGCGCCGGCGACCTGCGGCAGTAGGTTTGCGCCCGACGTGAGCCAGCCACCTCCCCCGCCTCCCGGCGCGTCGCCCCACCCCGAGGGCGTGATCGGTGGCCGGTACCGTCTCGCTCGCCACATCGCCACCGGTGGCATGGCCGAGGTGTGGGAGGCCCACGATCCCGTCCTCGACCGGAGGGTCGCGGTGAAGATCCTGCAGCGCCACCTTGCGGCAGACCCCGCCTTCCGCCAGCGCTTCCGGGCCGAGGCGATCGCGGCTGCCCGCCTCGTGCACCCCGCCATCGTCGGCATCTACGACACGTGCAGCGACGACGCCGCGGAGGCGATCGTGATGGAGCTGGTGCGCGGCGAGACGCTGCGCACCGTGATGGACCGTCGTGGCCCGCTGCCGCCCGACGAGGTGGTGCGCATCGGCGTCGAGGTCGCCGGCGCGCTCGACGCCGCCCACCGCGCCGGCATCGTGCACCGCGACATCAAGCCGGCGAACATCCTGATGGGCGACGACGGCCGGGTGCTGGTGGCGGACTTCGGCATCGCCAAGGCGCAGGACCGCGCCGACATGACCCACACCGGCACGATGCTCGGCACCGTGAAGTACCTCGCCCCCGAGCAGGTCGAGGGCACCGCCATCGACGGGCGCGCGGACCTGTACGCGCTCGGCATCGTGCTCTACGAGGCGCTGACGGGCCGGGTCCCGTTCCTCGGTGAGACCGATGCTGCCACTGCCCTGGCCCGGCTGCACCGCGCGCCGGTCCCGCCGCACCAGCTCCGAGCTGGGATCCCGCGCGGGCTCGAGGCCGTGATCCTGCGCGCCATGGCCCGTCCGCGCGACCAGCGGTTCCCGACCGCGGCGGACCTGCGCGCAGCGCTGCTCGCAGGACCGACCGCGCCCGATCCTCCGCGAGCCGATGCCACCACCGCCCGCCCGCTGCCACCGCCGGTGGCGGGCACCGCGGTGCCGACGTTCGCGCAGAGCGAGCGGCGCTGGCTGCTGCCGACCTTCCTGATCGTCCTCACGGCCTCGGCGCTGGCGGTCGCCGGCGTGCTCGTGGGACGCACCGATGCCGGCGCCGACCTCTTCTCGAGGATGGGTCGTGCGGTCGGCGTCCGAGACGAGGAGCCGGCGGGCCCCGCGCCGCGCGTCACCGGCGCGTTCGCGTTCGACCCGGTGGGCGCCGACGGCGAGAACGACCACCTCGCGTCGCTCACCATCGACGACGACCTCACGACGATGTGGCAGTCCGAGGGCTACAAGGAGCGGAACATCAACTCGAAGCCCGGCATCGGCGTGTACCTGACGCTCGATGTCGCCGGCCCGCTCGATCGGCTCGCGGTCTCCTCGCCGACCACCGGGTGGTCGGCGTCGGTCTACGTCGCAGACGCGCCCGGTGCTGGCATCGCCGACTGGGGCGCGCCGGTCGACTCGGTGAGCGACGTCGGTGGCGACGTCGACATCGATCTGCACGGCGCCGAGGGGCGTGCCGTGCTGCTGTGGATCACTGATCCGGGCAACGGTCCGGCGCCGTTCCGCATCGAGATCGGCGAGCTCACGATCTACCGCTGAGCGCACGCCGGAGCCTCGCCAGCTCGCGCGACGCCGCGCTCGAGGAGCCGGGAGCAGCTGGAGACGAGGGGTACGCTCGCCGGATCGTTCCTCCCGCCGACGACCAGACCCTCGTGGAGGCCGCGCAGCAGGGAGACCGGCGCGCACTCGACGCCCTCCTGCGCCGCCACCACGGTCGGGTGCATGCGGTCTGCCGGCGGATCGCGGGCAACGACGCCGACGCCCAGGACGCCACCCAGGAGGCGCTGCTGGCGATCGTCCGTGGGCTGCCGCGCTACGACGGCCGCGCTGCGTTCGGCACCTGGGCGTACCGCGTCGCGACCAACGCGTGCCTCGACGAGCTGCGCCGCCGCGGCCGCCGACCGGTGCCGGTGGAGGAGATCGTGGACCGCGGCGGCAACGACCGCCCCGACGACCGCCTCGCCGACCGGCTCCTGATCGACGCCGCGATGGCCGAGCTGCCCGAGGAGTACCGCGCGTGCGTCGCGCTTCGTGACCTCTGCGACCTGGACTACGCGCAGATCGCGGATGCCCTCGGGATCCCGCCGGGCACCGTGCGGTCGCGCATCGCGCGCGGCCGGGCGGCGCTGGCCCAGCAGCTCGCCGGGAACCCCGGTGCCACCGGAGGTCGTCCTACCTCATGACCATGGCTGAGCGACCCGACGACGAGCTCGCGAGCGCGTACCTCGACGAGGAGGCGACGCCCGACGAGCGCGCCCTGGTGGAGGGCGATCCCGTGCTGCTGGCCCGGGTCGAGGAGCTGCGCGCCGCGGCTGCGCTCCTGGCGCGCTCCCCAGCCCCTCTCCCGGCCTCGATCGTCGACGCGCAGGTCGCCGCTGCGCTGGCGAGCGCGACGGTCGACGCGGCGGCGCCGACGGGTCGGAGCGAGCTGGCGGCGGTCGTCCCCCTTCGGCGTCGGGCGTCGAACACCGCTTCGTGGTTCGCGGCGGTCGCTGCGGTGGCAGTGGTCCTCATCGGGTTCGCGAGCTTCTTCGGCGGCACCGACGCGTCGTCGCAGTTCAGCTCGGTCGGCGGCTCGATCAGCACCGCCGGCGGCGGGATGGCGTTCGGTGGCGACGACTCGGAACCCGAGGCGCTGGAGGGCAGCCCGACCGCGCCGGAGGTCGACGTCGAGCCATCGGCGACTGCGGTGCCGTCCCCCGCCGCCGAGTACGCCGGCGCCTTCGACGGCCACGCGCTGGCCCCGATGCTCCCCGACATCCTCGCCGTCGACGACGACGAGCTCGCGGCGGTGGTCTCGGCCTCGCTCGAGCCGTCAGGGGCGGCGAGCCTCCGCAACGCCGCGGTCGCCGATGGCTCGACGTCGACCTCCACCTCCACCTCGCTGGCGCCTCCCACCGCACCTCCGGCATTGGGACGATGCGCACCATCCACCGCTGAGATCCACGCCATCGCCGCGCGGGCGATGGTCGTGCTCTACGACATCGTCAGCGTGATTCCGGTCGCGATCATCGATGCCACCGTCGCCGAGCAGCCGGTGCAGGTCGTGCTGCTCGCCGCGGCATCGGACGCGCCGGTGATCGGCCTGCTCGTCGTCGACCCGACCGGGTGCGCGGCACCCCGCGCCGTGCAGCTCCCCGACTGAGCTCGCTCGGGGCGTGCCACCGACGCCGTCGCCGCCCGCCGCGAGCGGGCGTATGCTCCCATCCATGACGGACCCCATCCCGGGCGCGGTGCCAGTGGTGTCGCGCGCGGATGGCAGCGACTGGCCCCAGCAGGCCGCTGGCATGATCGTCGATGGCGTCGGCAAGGTCCGCTCCCGCACCACCGGCCCGGTCGTCGCCGCCTCGCGGTGGGTGGTCTACGGCGTGCTCGCCGCGATCCTCGGCCTGCTGATGCTGGTCCTGCTCCTCGTGATCGCGATCCGCGGCCTCACCGAGCTCCTCCAGTGGGTGACCGGTGAGCAGGACATCGTGTGGCTGACGTACGCCCTCATCGGGATCCCGTGCATCGGGTTCGGCCTCTGGCTCTGGTCGAACCGCCAGCCGCCTTCCTGACCGAGAGCGACTCGGTCGCCCACGCCGCTCCCAGCTCCACCCGACCCACGAGGACCCCATGCCTGACGCCCCCCGCAACGTGATCATCATCGGCTCCGGCCCCGCTGGGCTCACCGCCGCCATCTACACCGCCCGGGCGAACCTGGCGCCGCTGATGATCGAGGGCGAGCCGTCGTCGACGAGCGACCAGCCCGGCGGCCAGCTCATGCTCACGACCGAGGTCGAGAACTTCCCCGGCTTCCCCGACGGGATCATGGGTCCCGAGCTGATGACGCGCTTCCGGGAGCAGGCGCTGCGCTTCGGCGCCGAGATCGTCACCGAGAAGGTGAGCCGGGTCGAGCTCGACCAGCGCCCCTTCCGGGTGTGGATCGGCGACCCCGACGCCCCCGAGCCCACGCACACGTCCGATGCGATCATCGTGGCCACCGGCGCGCAGTCCCTGATGCTCGGCCTCGACGCGGAGCGCCGCCTGCTCGGCCACGGCGTGTCCACCTGCGCCACGTGCGACGGCTTCTTCTTCCGCGAGCAGCACATCGCTGTGATCGGCGGCGGCGACTCCGCCATCGAGGAGGCCACCTTCCTCACCCGGTTCGCGAGCAAGGTCAGCCTCATCCACCGACGCGACGAGCTGCGGGCCTCGAAGATCATGCAGGACCGGGCGATGGCCAACGAGAAGATCGACCTCGTGTGGGACACCGTGGTCGAGGACATCCTGGGCGAGACGTCGGTCGAGGGCGTGACCACCCGCAACCTGAAGACCGGCGAGACCGGCACGCTCCCGGTGACCGGGGTGTTCGTGGCCATCGGGCACCGGCCGAGCACCGACCTGTTCGCCGGCAAGCTGGCGCTCAAGGACAACGGGTACCTCATCACCCACGACGGCAGCCGCACCAGCGTCGAGGGCGTGTTCGCCTGCGGTGACGTGCAGGATGACCGCTACCGGCAGGCCATCACCGCTGCGGGGTCGGGCTGCATGGCTGCCATCGACGCCGAGCGCTGGCTCGAGGCGCAGCACGGCTGATGCCCCCGGCGCGGTCGGGCCACCCGGATCGCGATCGACGGGGCTTGGCATAGGATCGGAACAACACCGGTCCTCCGGTGGTTCTCAGGCGTGCGGCGCAGCTCCGGCGCCGCTCCATCCAGCGAGGTGCACGATGCCCACGACGAAGCTCACCGACGCCACCTTCGACGAGGAGGTCAACAGCGCCTCGGTCCCGATCCTGGTCGACTTCTGGGCGGAGTGGTGCGGGCCGTGCAAGCAGATCGCTCCCATCCTCGAGGAGCTCTCGGTCGAGCAGTCCGGCAAGCTGGCGATCGGCAAGCTCAACGTGGACGACAACCCGGACGTCGCCATGCGCTTCAGCGTGCAGAGCATCCCGACCCTCATCCTGTTCAAGGACGGCGAACCCGTGAAGCGGCTCGTGGGGGCGAAGGGCAAGAGCGCGTACCTCCAGGACCTCGCCGAGTTCCTCTGAGCACGCGTCACCTCCGCGCCGGGCCATGACCACCTCGATCGACGGCCTGCCGCTCGCCAGCGGTGCGACGGGTCCCGCCGTGCGCGATCTCCAGGATCGGCTGTGCGGGCTCGGGCACCCGGTCGACCGCACCGATGGTGACCGCTTCGGTCCCTCCACCGAGCGCGCCGTTCGTGCGTTCCAGTCGCAGCGTCGCCTCACCGAGGACGGCGTGTGCGGGACGCAGACGTGGCTCGCTCTGGTGGAAGCCGGGTATCGGCTCGGCGATCGGTACCTCTACCTGCGTGCGCCGATGCAGCGTGGCGACGACGTCACCGAGCTGCAGCGCCGGCTCAGCGCGCTCGGCTTCGATCCCGGTCGGGTCGACGGGATCTTCGGGACGGGCACCGAGCGGGCGCTCAAGGACCTCCAGCGGAACCTCGGCCTCACGATCGACGGCGTCTGCGGACGAGACGTGCTCGCCGAGCTCGGTCGGCTCGTCGGGCGCGCAGCGGACGGCGACGTGGCTGCGACGCGCGAGCGGGCTCGATTGCGTCACGCTTCATCGGAGCTCGCAGGGTGCCGGATCGTGGTCGGTGACCTCGGAGGTCTCGACGCGCTCACCCACGCCGTGGCGCGACGCCTGGGGGACCTCGGCGCGCTCGTCGTCGCGCTCGACGACCCCGACGAGACATCGCAGGCAGCCGCCGCGAACGAGCTCGACGCCGCGGCGTACGTCGGACTGCGGTTGTGCGACGCGGCGACGACGACCGTCGCGTACTACCAGGGCGGCAGCTGGTCATCCCCCGGGGGCCAGCGGCTCGCGACAGTTCTAATCGGACGGTTACGGGATGGTGAGCTCCCAGTGGACGAGCAGCCGCGAGGCATGGCGGTGACCATCCTCCGTGAGACGCGCATGCCAGCGGTCCTGTGCCGACTCGGCCCTCCAACGACGATCGTCGAATCGAGCGCGCAGCTCGCAGCAGCGATCGGGTCCGCGGTCGGTGCATGGGTGGCTGATCCCGTCGAGCCCTGACGCCCCTTGGCCTCCCGGGCGTGGCGTCACTGCATGGTGCCAGGGTGTGGTGGAGGTTGACCACAGGCTTTGACACAGGCTGTGGAGAAACCATCGAGGTTGACTCGATGGTGCGCGTGAACCATGCCAGCAGGTGGAACCAGCGCGCTCATCGACCCCGGTCGTCGTCCTCCGGACGGCCACCCATGGCCTGGAAGATGCGATCGAGGTCTTCGAGTCCAGCGAAGTCGATCACGATCCGGCCTCGTCCAGCGGCGGTCATGGTCACCCCCACCCTGGTGGCGAGCTGATCGGCGAGCAGGCGCTCCACCTCCAGCACCCCCGCGGGGCGGTCGAGCTTCGGCCGGCGCTCAGGCGATGGTGCCGGCTCGGCGAGAAGCGCTCGCACCTTGGACTCGACCTCGCGCACCGACCACCCGTTGCGGGCTGCGGTCTCCGCCAGCACGATCTGAGCCTCCGGGTCATCGAGACCGAGCACCGCTCGAGCGTGACCGGCGGAGAGCCGACGCTCCTGCAGGAGCCGCTGCACCGCAGTGGGCAGGCCGAGGAGCCGGAGGCTGTTGGCGACTGCCGAGCGGCTCCTCCCCACGCGGGTGGCGACCTCGTCCTGCGTCAGGTCGAACTCGTCGATGAGCTGCTGGTAGGCGGCGGCCTCCTCGAGCGGCAGCAGGTCTTCGCGCTGCACGTTCTCGACGAGGGCCTGCTCGAGCGAGGTCTGATCCGCGAGATCACGGACGATGGCTGGCACCGTGGCAAGCCCGGCGAGCTGCGCGGCGCGAAACCGGCGTTCACCAGCCACGAGCTCGTAGCCCTGCGGACCCCGTCGGACCAGGATCGGCTGCAGCACCCCCAGCTCGGTGATCGATGACGCCAAGGCCTCCAGCGCCTCATCATCGAAGGTGCGTCGCGGCTGGTACGGATTGGGGTGGATGTCGCTGACCGGCAGCTCGGCCAGCGCGCTGCCCGCTGCCGGCTCCGGCTCGGCCCCAGCGGGGATGAGGGCATCGAGCCCCCGGCCCAGCCCGCTACGTCGTGCCACCAGCGACCTCCTTGGCCAGGTCCCGGTAGGCGATGGCGCCGCGGGACATCGGGTCGAACACCGTGATCGGCTGCCCGTAGCTGGGCGCCTCGGACAAGCGGACGTTGCGAGGGATGACCGTGCGGCAGACCTGATCAGGGAAGTGCGATCGGACCTCCCTCGCCACCTCGTCAGCCAAGTTGGTGCGCCGGTCGTACATGACCAGCACGATGGTGGACACCTCGAGGCCCGGGTTGAGGTTCCGGCGCACGAGATCGACGTTGCGCACGAGCTGCCCCAACCCTTCGAGTGCGTAGTACTCGCACTGGATCGGCACCAGCACCTCGTCGGCCGCAGTGAGGCCGTTGATCGTCAGGAGCCCCAACGAGGGCGGGCAGTCGATGAGGATCAGGTCGTAGCGATCGAGGACCGGCATCAGTGCGGTGCGGAGCTTGGACTCCCGGCTGAACGACGACACCAGCTCGATCTCAGCACCTGCCAGCTCCAGGCTCGAGGGGAGCACGTCGAGGTTCGCTGTGGGCGTGGCCACGATCGCATCCGCCAGCGGCTCGTCGCCGAGCAGCACGTCGTAGGTGCTGAGCTCCTGCGTACGGGGGTCGACGCCGACCCCGGTCGTGGCGTTCGCCTGCGGATCGAGGTCGACGAGCAGCACCCTCTGGCCGAGCTCTGCGACCGCGGCGCTGAGGTTGACCGCGGTGGTGGTCTTGCCCACCCCGCCCTTCTGGTTCGCGACCGCCATGACCCGAGCCGAGGCGCGCGGTGCCACATCCTCGGGCTCGCTCGTGACGATGGCGGCCGCCTGAACTCCGCCACCCCCATCGTCGGTCGGCTCGGCCGGCTGGGCCGGCTCGGCCACCGCGGTTGCCACGGCGGGGTTCGACGACGCCTCAGAACCCGCACTCCCAGTCGCCCCTTGACCATCCAGCGCCGAGGTCGGTCCAGGATCGCCGGCGGGATCGGTCACGACCGGCATCCTTGTGCGCGGCCGGTGCGGCGGTCAAGCGAGGTGTTCCACGTGGAACACACGAACTCCCCTCAGCGGTCCAACTGGTTCAGCAGCCGAGAGCCACTCGATGTTCCACGTGGAACATACCCAAGCGAGGTGCTGACGCCGACTAGAACAACGGTCGCCTCGAAGGAACGCCGACGCGACGGGGGAGCTCGTCCGGGCAATCCACCTCCAGATGCAGCACCGCGAAGGTGGGCGCGGCTCCGATGAGCCCGTCGAGCTCCAGGCCAGCCTTCCGAACACCACTTCTCGGCCAACGGTCTCCGGATGAGCCGGGAGGCTCGCTGACCACCAGGTGACCGCCGGGTCGGAGGAACGGTGCAGCGCACTCGGCCACGACCGCCGGTGCTCCGAAGCTCCGTGCCACCACCAGATCGAACGTTCCGCGGAGCAAAGGGTCCCGCCCAGCCACCTCAGCACGAGCGGCGACGACCGAGCAGCTCGGCAGAGCCATCGCCCGCACCACCCGGTCGAGGAAGTCCGTCCGGCGCGTCGCCCCGTCGAGCAGCACGGTGTCCATCGAGGGCAGCGCCTCAGCGAGCACCAGACCTGGCACCCCACCCCCGGATCCCAGATCCAAGAGGCGAACGTCTCCATCGAGTGATCGGGCCACGATCCTCTCGAGGATCGGGATCAGCGCCTGGGCGTGGCTGATGTGCTCCTCCACCGCCCCGGGGCCGAGGAACCCGAGGGCTCGAGACTCCTCGAGCGCCGTCTGGAGATCCACCTCAGTCGGGCAGGATCACGACCCGGCGCTGGCCCTCACGGCCTTCCGACACCGTCGAGACACCCGCGACGTCGTTGATGGCGTCGTGCACGACCTTGCGATCGGCGGGGTTCATGGGCTCCAGCGCCAGCTCCTCGCCGGAGTCGATCACGTCCTGCGCCTGCTCGACCGCGAAGCGGGCGAGGGCTTCGCGACGCCTCTGGCGGTAGCCGGAGACGTCGACGTGCAGCCGGGTGTCGCTGTCGTGCACCGATCGGTTGGTTGACAGGCGAACGAGGTCCTGCAGGGCCTGCAGCGTCTGGCCCTTCGGACCGATGAGCAGTCCGAGATCGCCGCCGTCGAGGCGCACCAGCACCTCGTCCTCGTCGATGTCCGCCTCGATGGCCACGCCCTCGTAGCCGAGCGCGCCCACCAGCCCCTCGAGGTAGGTGCGGGCCTCGTCGGCGATGGTTGCTGCGCTCACGGTGCTTCCTCCTGCTGGCGCATCGCGCCGCTTCGATCCCCGACCCCGGCCGGATGCCGGGGCCTGCTTCGCTTCGTCTTCTGGCTGCGATCCGGACTCAGCAGCGACCTCATCGGATGTCGCAGCGGCCTTCGCTCGGGTCGCCTTCGCTGGCGCTGCCTTCGCCGGCGCTGCCTTGCGCTTGCGGGGCGCGGCCTTCTTCGGTGCTGCGGCGGTGCCACCGTCGGCAGCACCGTCGTCAGCTCCATCCGACGATGCATCGGCCGCCGTCGCGTCTGCACCGGTCGCAGCGTCGGTCGCAGCGTCGGTCCCACCGGACCTCTTCCCGCCACGACGGCGTTGCTGGCGCCCGCCCGCCTTGGGACGCGGCTCGCGTGGCGCGACGCGTGCGCGCACCCGCGCCTCGCCTCTCGTCCGGCCGAACAGACCGGGCTTCGGCTCCTCGAGGACCTCGAACTCGGCCTCGCTCTCGTCGATGCCCAGCTGATCGAGTGCCAGGTCCTTGGCTTCATCGAGCGTGCTGCCCGTCGTCTCTACCCACTCCATCGAGTCGGCTCCTACCTCTTCTTCTTCTTGGTGCCACCGGGCCGCGTGTCGCCGCCACCGGTGCGCTTGGACCCTGCTGGTCGCTCCTTGGGAGCCTTCGTCGCCTTGTTCGTGACCTCGCCGCCATCCTTGGCCGATGCCTCCACCGTCACCGTCGCCGGAGCCGCATGGTCCATCGTGCGGGTGATCCAACCCTGCTGCCCGACCCTGTACATGTTGGATGCCAAGAAGTAGACGACCAGGCCCGCCGGCATCCCGATCGCGAAGACCGGCATCATCAGCGGCATCACCTTGGTCATGATGGCCATGTTCGGATCGGACTCGACCCCTCGCTTGTCATTGCGGGCGGTGATCTGCCTCTGCTGGTACCACGAGGTGATGCCGACCGCCACGACCATGAGGACGTAGGGCAGCGCGTGCATCAGGCCCTCGGTGAGGGCGTCGGTGGATGAGACGGAGAGATCGAGCCCGAACGCCCGCATCTGCGTTGCGTTCGAGAGGTCCCGGTAGAGAGCGGAGGTGTGCTCGAGGTAGCCGGGGTCGAACGTGCGGACGAGGTCGGGGAGCGCCGGCGCCGTCGAACCGACCGACGCGTGGCCCGCGTTCCAACCGAGGTGCGCGCCGGCCAGGTTCTCCTTGAGCGTCAAGCCCTGCAGCACCCGGAAGAGGATGATGAACACGGGCAGCTGCACGAACAAGGGCAGACAACCGCTGAGAGGGTTGATCTGGTTCTCCTTGTAGAACGCCATCATCTCTTCGTTGAGCTTCTCGCGGTCGTCCTTGTACCGCTCCTGGAGCTTCTTCATCTCCGGCTGGAGGCGCTGCATGGCCATCATCGACCGCGTGCCCTTCATGGTGAGCGGCGTCAGCACCAGCATCACCACCAGGGTGAGCATGATGATCGCCACCCCGTAGTTGGGCACCAGCTCGTAGAACCACGCCAGCAGCCCAGCGATCGCGTCGCTCATCGTGCCAGCTCCCTTCGTTCGGGGACCGGGTCGTAGCCCATGCCACCCCACGGATGGCACCGAGTCACTCGTCTCGCGGCGAGCCAGCAGCCACGCGCTGCTCCGTGTACCTCGAGGGCCTCCACGGCGAAGGTGGAGCAGGAAGGTGTGAATCGGCAGGGCGAGGGCCGGCCGGCGCGTGCGTGCTGATACGCGCGCACGAGCGACCTCATGGCCTTCGCTGCTGGGCTCACCGCCCTGTTCCTTCGTCCATGGTGCTCAAGAGATCTGCTAGCTCCTCGCGCAGGTCTGCGCTGCTGAGGTCGGTGGCGGTGGCGCCAGCGCTGATCAGCCAGGCGCCGGCAGGGACAGCGCCCTGCGCCCCCAGCTCGGCGACGATGGCCCGCAGCCGCCGACGGAGTCGGTTGCGAGTCACCGCGTCGCCGACAGCTCGTCCGATCGCGAACCCCACCTCCGGTGGGACCCGGCCATCGGACAGCCAGGTGACGGCCAGGTGACGGGAGCGTCGACGACGGCCCCGACGCCGGAGGGCGTCGAAGGTCGAGCGTCCCCGCAGCCGCCAGATCAGGCCGACAGTCGCGCTCGGCCCTTGCGTCGGCGGTTCTTGATCACCGCGCGCCCGGCGCGGTCCGACATCCGCTCCCGCCATCCGTGCCGCCTCGCTCGCTTGCGCCGGTTGGGCTGGTACGTGCGCTTCATCGATCGCCTCCTGGGCGCGGCAGGAACGACGGGAGGTCGTTCGGCCGACATGGACCACGGCACCCGCGCGGCGAAGAAGGACCCAGCCGCGGGCGCACGACCCGGTCAACCTATTGCGCGGTGCACCCTGAGGGCAATCCGAGCACCGCGCCGCCGAATCGGTGGCGCTCAAGGAGATGCCACCGGCTGGCGGTGGCCTGAGGGCGGCCCTGTGGACAACACGGGCTGCGGACGCGTCGTCGAGGCGAGAGCATCGCTCGCGTCCGACGGTGCGATGTCCCACAGGCCCGCTGCCGCAGAGATGCCGAACGACGCCGAATTTAGTTCGACAGACATCGAAACATATGCGTTCACCAGGAAGAACAGTGATCAATCGCACACCATTCGCCCACCCCTGGGGCCGGTGATACGTTCGCTCTCTTGTCGCCGGACGGCCGTCCGCGGGAGGTGCGCAGCGGTCGTCCCCACCGACAGGATCTGGCTGGTGATCATCACCCACAGGAGGTTGTCCACAGCTGTGGACGACGCTGTGGGGCGAGCGAGAGGAGGCGTTGCGTGCAGGTGACCGAAGCCGACGAGCTGTGGCGGGCATGCTCAGACATCCTGCGGACCCAGGTGTCGGAGGCGGTGTGGTTGACGTCCTTCCAGGACACCACCGCCGGGGATCTGCTCGACGGCGAGCTCGTCCTCCAGGCGCCGAGCACGTTGGTGAAGGAGCGGATCGAGAGCCGCTACCTCGCGCTGGTGCAGGGAGCGCTCACCGACATGGGGACCCCCGACATCGACATCCGCATCGAGGTCGCCTCCGCTCCCGCCGATCTCTCACCGATGACCGAGGCCACGCTCGCGGACCACCTCGACGATGGCACCAGCGCAGCCTCCACCGATCTGGTCCCCCTCCGCGCCCCGATGGGTTCCACCCGAGCCGTGGATCAGGTCAACCCGCTCTACACCTTCGACGCCTTCGTGACCGGCACCAGCAACCGCTTCGCGCACGCCGCAGCTCTCTCGGTGGCCGAGACGCCCGGCCGCTCGTACAACCCGCTCTTCATCTACGGAGCCGCTGGCTTGGGAAAGACGCACCTCCTCCAGGCGATCGCCCACTACGTCGGGGACAACTACCCCAGCTTCACGATCCGCTACGTCTCCACCGAGACGTTCATGAACGAGTACGTCGACGCGCTTCGCCACGGCACCATGCCGGACTTCAAGCGCCGCTTCCGCGACGTCGACGTCCTGCTGCTCGACGACGTGCAGTTCGTCGAAGGCAAGGAGGGACTCCAGGAGGAGCTCTTCCACACGTTCAACGCGCTCTTCCAGACCAATCGCCAGATCGTGCTCTCGTCGGACCGCTCACCAGATCTCATCGACACGCTCGAGGATCGGCTGCGCAGCCGCTTCAAGATGGGGCTCCTCACCGACGTGCAGCCTCCCGATCTCGAGACGCGCCTCGCGATCCTCCGGCAGAAGGCCGAGGGCGACAAGCGTCCGGTGCCCGACGAGGTGCTCGAGCTCATCGCGACTCGCATCACCAACAACATCCGCGAGCTCGAGGGCGCGCTCATCCGCGTGTCCGCCTTCTCGAGCCTCACCGACGAGCCCCTCACCCTCGAGCTCGCCGAGAAGGTGCTCGGCGACCTCCTCACCAACAGCGGCCCCGAGCCGATCACCCCGGAGCGCATCCTCGCCGCCACCGCGAAGATGTTCGACTTCACCGTCGAGGAGCTCCAGGGGAAGAGCCGTCGGCGCCCTCTCGTCGAGGCTCGGCAGATCTCCATGTACGTCTTCCGAGAGATCACCGACCTCAGCTACCCCGCGATCGCGCGCCACTTCGGGGGCCGCGATCACACCACGGTGATCCACGCCGTCGAGAAGATCACGGCGCTGATGAAGGAGCGGCGCAAGATCTACGACCAGGTCTCCGCGCTCACGCAGACCATCAAGGTAGGCACGTGACTGTGGACGGCGCGGTGGGTGACGCTGTGCACCAACGCCTCTCACCGGTGGATGACGAGGTGGTCATCCACATGGGTCGGCGTCTCCTCCCGCGAACCACTGCTCGCGCGGGGATGACCGGTGGACGAAGATCTTCCACCTGACCTGCGAGAACGGGTCCCCGTCCACAATCCACAGCCCTTACTACTGTTACCGACTGGTTCCCTACCCTGAGATGAGGTAATCCCCCGTGCGATTCCGCTGCGAGCGCGACGTGCTCGTCGAAGCTGTGACCACTGCTGGTCACGCGGTGAGCTCTCGTGGAGGCTCTCTGCCCGTGCTCTCTGGCGTCCGCGCCGAGGTGAAGGGCAACACGTTGACGGTCACCGGCAGCGACCTGGATCTGACGGTGCGCGTGTCGGTCGAGGTCGACGGTCAGGACGATGGCGTCGCCGTGATCCCGGCGCGCTTGGCGAGCGACATCGCTCGTGCGCTCGATGCCGGCACCGTGATCGTGTCCGCCGGTGCCGACGAAGCGGAGATCACCGCCGGCGCGTCGCAGTTCGTGGTGCGGCTGATGCCGGCTGAGGAGTTCCCCCAGCTGCCGGTGCCCGCGGGTGACGCGGTGACGGTCCCAGCCGCTGAGTTCTCCCAGGCGCTGCGCCAGGTGGTCCCGGCTGCGTCCAACGACGATGCGCGGCCCATCCTCACTGGGGTGCTGCTCACCGCGGAGACCGACGGACTACGACTCGTTGCGACCGATTCGTACCGGCTCGCGGTACGTGACCTCGTCGGGATGTCGGTGCTCGCGGACGGTCAGAGCGTGCTGGTGCCCAAGCGGGCGCTCGAGGAGCTGGGGCGGGTGCTCGGCGATGTGGAGGAGCTCACCTTGCGCCTCGGTGAGCGTGACGCGTCCTTCGAGGCCGGGCACGTGGTGGTGACCACCCGCCTCATCGACGGCGAGTTCCCGAACTACCGGAACCTCATCCCCGCCAGCCAGCCCAACACCCTCTCGGTGTCGCGCGAGGCGCTGCTCGAGGCGTTGCGACGTGTTCGCATCATGGCGAAGGACGCGACGCCGGTTCGCCTCACCATGGGGGGCGACGGTCTGGAGGTCGCAGCGGTCACGCAGGATGTGGGTGAGGCGCACGAGGCGGTCGAAGCGACCTTCGAGGGCGAGGAGCTCACCGTCGCCTTCAACCCCGAGTACCTGATCAACGGCATCGAGGTCTCGACCGGCGAGGAGATCCGGTTGCAGACCGTCGACGCGCTGAAGCCGGCGCTGATCCGCTCCCAGGGCACCGAGGACTTCCTCTACCTCCTCATGCCCGTGCGCGTGGCCTGAGGCCGGTTGCACCTCCACGCGCTGCACCTGACCGACTTCCGCTCCTACGAGCAGGTCGATCTGGACCTCCCGACGGGGCTCACCGTCATCACCGGTCCCAACGGGCAAGGCAAGACCAACCTGCTGGAGGCGATCGCCTACCTCGCAACGCTCAGCTCGTTCCGCGGTGCTCCCACCGAGGCGATGGTGCGCCGAGGTGCGACGAGCGCGGTGGTGCGGGGCGAGACCACCGATGGGGATCGCCGCGTGCTGCTCGAGGCCGAGATCGTGTCCGGTGGTCGTGGTCGGGTGCAGGTGAACCGCCAGCGGCTCACCAGGTCTCGGGACCTCCTCGGCCTGTTCCGCGTCAGCGTGTTCTCACCTGATGACCTCGAGCTGCTCAAGGGGGGTCCAGCGCTGCGCCGACAGCTGCTCGACGATGCGCTGTCGTCGTTGCACCTCCGCAACGACGCGCTCCGCAGCGAGGTCGACCGCGTGCTGCGCCAGCGCAACGCGCTGCTCAAGCAGGTCGGCGGTCGCCTGGACGAGTCCGCTGCAACCACGCTGGACGTGTGGGACACCAAGCTCGTGGAGGCCGGTGATTCGCTCGTTGCTGCACGGTTGCAGCTGGTGGAGGACCTGCGGCCGAAGGTGACTGCGGCGCTCGCGGATGTCGCGGGTCCCGATGCCGTGGTGTCGCTCACCTATCGCCAGAGCTGGGACGGCGCGTTCGCCGACGCGCTCGAGAGGTCCAGACGCGACGACGTGCGGCGAGGCGTCACGTTGCTCGGTCCGCATCGCGACGAGCTCGAGATCTCCCTCGACGACCTACCGGCGCGTACGCACGCCTCGCAGGGTGAGCAACGTGCGCTGGCGCTCGCGCTGCGGCTCGCTGTGCACCGCCTCGTCGCCGAGCAGACGGGCTCCACACCCGTGCTGCTGCTCGATGACGTGTTCTCGGAGCTGGATCCGGTGCGCTCCAGGGCGCTGGTCGCCTCGCTCCCCGGTGGTCAGGCCCTGCTCACGTGTGCAGACGTCGAGCCGAGCGGCATCGATCCGGCGCTGCGCCTCCACGTCATCGACGGAGGGGTCTCTGCCTGACGGCGATCGCCGAGGGTGGTGCCACCGGGGTACGGCGGCGCGATGATCTCCAGGTGGCACGGCGATGGCGGGTACCGGACGGCCCTCAGCCTCTCCAGGGTGCTCTCGACGCGCTGCTCGGTCACCTCGGCAGCTCGCCTGCGCAGGCCGTGCGAGGGGTGTTCGACGATTGGGAGGGCATCGTCGGGCCGCGGATCGCCGCCCACACCACCCCGCGGTCGCTGCGCGACGGCGTGCTCTCGGTGGACGTGGACGATCCGGCGTGGGCCAGCCAGCTGGGGTTCATGGAGGTCGATCTGATCGCCAAGATCACCAACGAGCTCGGTGAGGGCTCAGTCACCTCGATCAGACACCGGGTCCGACCCCGGTCCGAGGGCTCCAGAGGCACCTGAAGGCCGTTCTGCGCCGCCGAGGTGGTCTCGGTGGGGTCCCCCCGCCTGGTAGGGTGACCGCATCGTGATGCGGTCGTTCGACCAGTCCTGCGTCCAGGTGCGGGCTGACTGCTCACCTCTCGCTGGACGGCCCCGGCTGTTCGCACACCCCCGAGCCTGAAAGGCCACGCTGTGGCGCAGAAGCCGTCGTCGTACGGAGCGAAGGACATCACCATCCTCGAGGGCCTCGAGGCGGTGCGGAAGCGACCGGGCATGTACATCGGGTCCACCGGGCCCGCCGGCCTGCACCACCTGGTCTACGAGGTGGTCGACAACGGCGTCGACGAGGCGATGGCGGGCCACGCCACGCGCATCGACGTGACGCTGCTGCCCGACGGCGGCTGCGAGGTCATCGACGATGGCCGCGGCATCCCGGTCGACCAGCACCCCGACCCGAAGATGAAGAAGATGACCGCCGCCGAGGTGGTCCTCACCATCCTCCACGCCGGCGGCAAGTTCGGCGGTGAGGGCTACAAGGTGTCCGGTGGCCTGCACGGCGTCGGCGTCTCGGTGGTCAACGCGCTGTCGAGCCGCCTCGAGGTCGAGATCGACCGCGATGGCGACCACCACTACATGGACTTCCTCGACGGCGGGAAGATCAGCACGAAGCTGCACGTGACGGGCAAGGCGCCGCGCGGCCGCACCGGCACGACCGTTCGCTTCTGGCCGGACCCCACCATCTTCGACGAGGTCGTGTTCCGCGGCCAGACGCTGCTCGAGCGGTTCCAGATGATGGCCTTCCTCAACAAGGGCCTCGAGATCCGCTTCACCGACAAGCGCGAGGGGGCCAGCGGAGAGACGACGACCTTCAAGTACTCCGGCGGCATCATCGACTTCGTCAAGCACAACAACGCCACCAAGGAGGCGCTGTTCAAGAAGGTCGGCTACTTCGAGCACGTCGAGGAGACGCAGGAGGTCGAGATCGCGTTCCAGTGGAACACCGGCTTCAACTCCGACGGGCTCCACACGTTCGCCAACGGCATCAACACGATCGAGGGCGGCATGCACGAGGAGGGCTTCAAGAAGGCCCTCACCAACGCCGTCAACAAGTACTCGCGCGCCAAGGGGCTCCTGAAGGAGAAGGAGGAGAACCTCCAGGGCGAGGACATCCGCGAGGGTCTCACCGCCATCATCGCCGTGCGCCTGCGCGACCCGCAGTTCGAGGGGCAGACCAAGGGCAAGCTCGGCAACGTCTCGGTTCGCTCCATGGTCGAGAAGGCCACCAACGAGCGGCTCGGCGAGTGGCTCGAGGAGAACCCGACCGAGGCCCGCAAGATGGTTGCCAAGGCCATCGCCGCGTCACGTGCGCGCATGGCGGCGCGCAAGGCCCGCGAGGCCACGCGCCGGAAGTCGGCGCTCGAGGGCGCGGGGATGCCCGACAAGCTCAAGGACTGCTCGAGTCGCAAGCCCGAGGAGTGCGAGCTGTTCATCGTCGAGGGCGATTCCGCCGGCGGCTCCGCGGTCCAGGCGCGCGACCCACGCACGCAGGCGATCCTCCCCATCCGAGGCAAGATCCTCAACGTCGAGCGGGCGCGCATCGATCAGATGCTCAAGAACGTCGAGGTCCAGGCGCTGATCTCGGCCATCGGCGCCGGCGTCGGCGAGGAGTTCGACGTCAGCAAGATCCGCTACCACCGCGTGATCCTCATGGCCGACGCCGACGTCGACGGCAGCCACATCCGCACGCTGCTGCTCACGTTCTTCTTCCGCCAGATGAAGGAGCTCGTCGAGCAGGAGCACATCTACATCGCGCAGCCGCCGCTGTTCTCCACGGTGGTCGGCAAGGAGAAGATCTACCTCAAGAACGAGGCAGCCAAGGACGCCTTCGTCGAGGAGCACCCCAACCACAAGCGCGAGTTCCAGCGCCTCAAGGGCCTCGGTGAGATGGACTTCGGTGAGCTCGGCGAGACGACGATGGACGTCAACGGCCGCACCCTGCTGCAGGTCTCCGTCGAGCAGGCAGCAATCGCAGACGAGGTCTTCTCCGTCCTCATGGGCGTCGACGTCGAGGCCCGCAAGCACTTCATCCAGACGAACGCCAAGGACGTGCGCTTCCTCGACATCTGAGGGACCGCACGCAGCACCGAGGGAACGCAGAGCGATGAGCGACGACACCACCACGAACGACGACCCGGGCACCGACGGCATCGAGCCGATCGAGATCCAGGAGGAGATGGAGCGGTCCTTCCTGGACTACGCCATGTCCGTCATCACCGCGCGCGCCCTGCCCGACGCGCGCGACGGCCTCAAGCCGGTGCACCGCCGGATCCTCTGGGGCATGTACGACCTGCGCGCCATGCCGGACCGCCCGACGCTCAAGTCGGCGCGCGTCACCGGCGAGGTGATGGGCAAGTACCACCCGCACGGCGACAGCGCGATCTACGACGCGCTGGTGCGCATGGGGCAGTCGTTCAGCCTGCGCCTGCCGCTCGTGCACCCCAAGGGAAACTTCGGCTCACCGGACGACCCGCCCGCCGCCGCCCGCTACACGGAGTGCCGCCTGGCCCCCGTCTCGCTCCAGCTGCTCGAGGGCATCGACGAGGACACCGTCGACTTCACCGACAACTACTCCGGCGAGTTCACCGAGCCGTCGGTGCTCCCAGCGCGGTTCCCCAACCTGCTCGTCAACGGCAGCCAGGGCATCGCGGTCGGCCTCGCCACCAACATCCCGCCCCACAACCTGGGTGAGGTCATCGACGCCACCAACCACCTGCTCGAGAACCCCGACGCCACCGTCGAGGACCTGATGGCCTTCGTGAAGGGCCCAGACTTCCCCACCGGTGCGCAGATCCTCGGACGTCAGGGCATCATCGACGCCCTCACCACGGGACGGGGATCCATCCGCCTGCGCGGCATCGCGGAGATCGAGGAGGGCCCGCGCAACGACCAGATCGTCATCACCCAGCTGCCGTACCAGGTCAGCCCCAACCAGGTCCTCAACAAGATCCGCGACCTCGTCGAGTCGCGGGAGCTCGAGGGCATCGCCGACCTGAACGACGAATCGTCGGGCCGCACGGGCCAGCGCCTCGTGGTGAAGCTGAAGAAGGACGCCCCCGCGCTGGTGATCCTCAACAACCTCTACAAGCGCACGCCGCTGCAGACCAACTTCGCGGTGAACATGGTGGCGCTCGTCGACGGCATCCCACGCACGCTCAACCTGCGCAGCGCGCTCGAGGCGTACATCAGCCACCAGGTCGAGGTCATCCGTCGCCGCTCGGAGTTCCGCCTGGCCAAGGCCGAGGCTCGCGCCCACATCGTCGAGGGCCTGCTCAAGGCCATCGACATGATCGACGAGATCATCGCCACGATCCGCGCGTCGGCCGACAAGCCAGAGGCGCGCGTCGCCCTCATGGCCGAGCCGTTCGAGTTCAGCGAGGTCCAGGCCGAGCACATCCTGGACATGCCGCTGAGCCGCCTCACCCGGCTCGGCCGCACGAACCTCGATGAGGAGCTCGCCGAGCTGCGCCAGACCATCATCGGCCTGCAGGAGATCCTCTCCTCGGACGCCAAGCTGCGCGCGGTCATCTCCGGGGAGCTGGCCGAGGTGCGCGCCAAGTACGTGACCGACCGCCGCTCGGAGATCACGTTCGACCCGGGTGACATCGACCTCGAGGACCTCATCGAGGACGAGGACCTCGTCGTCACCATGTCGCTCAAGGGCTACATCAAGACCGTCGCCGCCGACGCGTTCCGCGCCCAGGGCCGAGGCGGGCGCGGCGTGGCCGGCGCGCGCATGAAGGACGAGGACTACGTCCGCCACTTCGTGCACACATCGGCGCACGCCTACCTGCTGTTCTTCTCCAACCGTGGACGCGTGTACCGCCTCAAGGCGCACGAGATCCCGATGAAGGAGCGCACCGCGCGCGGCACCGCCATCGTGAACCTCCTCCAGCTCGACCCGGGCGAGACGATCGAGGCCATCATCGACACCCGCGACTACGAGACCAACAAGTACCTGTTCTTCGCCACGAAGCAGGGCCAGGTGAAGAAGACGAAGTTCACCGAGTACGACTCCTCGCTTCGCGCCGGGCTCATCGCCATCAACCTGCGCGATGGCGACGAGCTGGTGAAGGTCATCCCGGCCAACGACGGCGACCACATCTTCATGGTGTCGGGCGGCGGCATGACGATCCGGTTCGACGGCGGCGAGGTGCGGCCGATGGGGCGCTCCGCGGCTGGCGTGCGCGGCATGAAGCTGCGCACCGGCGACGAGGTCGTCTCGTGCGACGTGGCGCGCGACGACGTCGCCATCCTCATGGTCACCGATGCCGGGTACGGCAAGCGCACCCAGCTCGAGAAGTTCAACGCGCAGGGGCGCGGCGGCCAAGGCGTACGGGGCATCAAGCTCACCGCCAAGAAGGGTCGTGTCGTGGCGTCGTTCATGGTCGGACTCGACGACGACATCTTCCTCATCGCGTCGAGCGGCACGGTCATCCGAACCGCGGTCCGCGAGATCTCCTCGCAGGGGCGTGACGCCACCGGCGTGCGGGTCATGAAGCTCGACGAGGGCCAGGTCGTGGCCGCCTGCGCACCGGTGCTCGCCGAAGAGGACTGACCTCCACGATCCCGCTGCCTCCCCGCTCGTCGGTGAGCTGCGGCACCGACCCACCTCGCGCTCCGGCGCCGCTCGCGACCAGCGTCGCCGCCGCTGCCGACCAGAGGTGGTCACCATGCCCGCAACCCCCCGTCCCGCCCGCACCGACGAACGCCGCGCCAACGGCGATCGAGGGCAGGTGCTGCCCCTGCTGGTCGTCCTGCTCGCGCTCGCCCTCGGCTGCATCGTCGTGCTCGGCCGCGTCGGCGTGGCCGCACGCGAGCGCGCTGAGGCCCAGACTGCAGCAGATGCCGCCGCGCTCGCCGGAGTCGTGGCTGGCCCCGACGCGGCTGCTGAGGCTGCAGCGGCCAACGGAGCGACGCTGCTGCGCCTCGAGGTGGTCGACGGCGTGGTCATCGTGGAGGTGGAGATCGGCGGTGCCACGGCCTCCGCGCACGCATCGATCGACGTGGCGGCGCCAGCGGGGTGAGCGCGGCGTCTGCCTGCCGGGCAGGCCCATCTCGTAGACTCCCCGCCGTGTCCGACGACCAGGCCGCCAAGGCTCCCGACGCGCCCTCGCTGACCGGCTTGGACGGCACCGTCGAGGACACCCGCTCGCTGTTCGACCAGCTCTTCGGGGACGGTGACGACCAAGTCGCCTCACCGGTCTCGCAGGCGATCCCCGTCGCTGAGGTCCTCGCCGCCGATGACGGCCCGGCGACGGTCGCCACCCGAACCGTCGAGCCGCCGCTGCCCTCCCGGGGCCGCGACGCCACCGCCGCCACGCCTCGTCCAGCTGCTGCCGCGCCGGTGGCGGCGGTCGCCGCCGCGGCGGCAGTCGAGGCACCTGCGGAGGCCCCGTTCGAAGAGGTCGCCGAGCCGCGACGGCGCGACCGCGGTCGGGTGCGTGCCCGCAAGGTCCGCCGCATCGTGCGCCACATCGAGCCGTGGTCGGTGCTGAAGGTGTCGCTGTTCTTCTTCCTGACCCTGTGGCTGATCTTGCTCGTCGCCGGCCTGCTGCTCTGGTCGCTGGCGGTCAACGCCGGCGGCGTCGACAGCATCGAGGACTTCATCGAGAAGCTGATGGGCTACGAGGAGTTCCACTTCCTCCCCGACAAGATCTTCCGCGCCTACGCGGTCGGCGGCCTGGTGGTCTGCGGGGCGCTCACCGCGCTGTCGGTGGTGATGACGCTCATCTTCAACCTGATCAGCGACCTGCTCGGCGGCATCCGTGTGACGGTCATCGAAGAGGAGCGCATCCGACGCTGATCAGACTCGCCGCCGCAGGGGCCGAGCGGCTACGTTGCCGACCCGAACAGCGGGGCTATAGCTCAGTCGGTTAGAGCGCACCCCTGATAAGGGTGAGGTCGCTGGTTCGATTCCAGCTAGCCCCACTCGCCAGGCCATGTCGGCGCCCCGCCGCTGGCGGGCGCCGCTGGACTGCGCAGGAGGGGGTGGGAGTCGTGAAGCTGCTGCGTCGGGCGGTCATCGCCATCGGCATCGCTGGCTTCGGCGCCGCGGTCCTGCGCCTGCGCGGCGTCGGCGGCACACCTCCCGCAGATGGCGGCTGGCGCGAGCTCTCCGGCCCCGAGCTGAGCTGACGTGCCGATGCCCCTGTCGCGCACCAGCACCCCGGGGGCCCGATGCGCCTGACCGTCGTCGGCGCCGGCGCGGTCGGCGCCCGCCTCGCCCGCTCGCTCCTGTCGGATCCGGCGGTGACGGCGGTCGCGGTGGACGAGATCGACGATCGCCGTCGTGCCGAGGTGCTCGAGGCGCTGGCCGACGAGCGGGCGTCCGTCGCGGCCGAGGACCACGAGGCGCACGGGGCTGACGTGGTGGTGCTGGCGCAGCCGGCGGGCGACCACGTCGAGCGGGCGCAGGCTGCCCTCGCCGGCGGAGCGCACGTGGTGTCGCTGTCCGACGACGTCGCTGAGGTGCGCGCGCTGCTCGCCCTGCACCAGGCGGCCCGGGTCGCGCAGCGCACGGTGCTCGTCGGCGCGGGATTCTCGCCCGGGCTCACCTGCCTGCTGGCGGTGCACGCGGCGCGGCACCTCGAGCGCGTCGACGAGATCCACGTGGCGCGCGTCGGCGTCGCCGGTCCGGCGTGCGACCGCCAGCAGCAGCGAGCGCTGCACGCCCTGTCGATCGACTGGCGCGATGGCCTGTGGCTGGAGCGACCAGGAGGCGCTGGACGCGAGCAGTGCTGGTTCCCGGATCCGATCGGCGGCGTGGACTGCTTCCGTGCCGCACGCCCTGAGGCGATGCTCCTCGTCCCGCTGTTCCCCGACGTGCAGCGGGTCACCGCTCGCCTGGGCACCAACCTGCGCAACCCGCTGCTCGCGCGCCTCGTGGGGCGCCGGCGGGTTCCGGCCGATGGCCCACCGGGAGCGGTGCGCGTCGAGGTTCGCGGCCAGGGACCCGATGGGTACGAGACGATCGTGCTCGGTTGCATGGACCGGGCGTCGGTGGCGGCGAGCGCGGTGGCGGCCACCGCGGCGCTGTCGCTGGGGGAGGGCGCTGGGCTGCGCCACGGGGCCGGCGGGGTCGCAGAGCTGCTCGAGGTGCTGCCGGTCCTGCAGCGCTTGGCCGAAGGCGGCGTCCGAGCCGCTCGGTTCGAGGGTTCGGTGCCATGATGTCCACAGGCTGTGGACGTACCTGTGCGTAATTACACGGTTGTGATGCATCGAGAGTCACCGAACTGCAACTAAAGGTGTGACGTTCGACCGCCGATGGTGCCAGGACGTCGCTCTGGGAGGGGGTCCACGATGGCGATGGTCACGCGGGTGGACGCACCGCTGTCCGATGAGGTGTCTCGACGCGTCGAGGATCACCTTCCACTGGTAAAGCACATCGTCTTCCAGGTGGCGGTGCACTTCCCGCGCCACGTGGATCGCGACGAGCTCGCCCGTGCCGGCGCCGTCGGCCTGGTGGAGGCCGCCCGGCGCTACGACGGGGAACGCGGCGTGCCGTTCGAGCGCTTCGCCGCGCAGCGCATCCGCGGCGCCATCCTCGACGCGGTGCGCGCCGCGGACTGGGCCCCGCGCTCGGTGCGGACGCTCGCCCGTCGGCTGGAGTCGACCGAGCAGCGCCTCGCCAACGACCTGGGGCGCATCCCGAGCCAGCGCGAGATCGCCGAGGCGCTCGACATCGATCCGGTCGAGCTGTCACGGCTCCAGGGGCGCATCTTCCGCTCGGTTGTCCTGGCCCTCGAGCACGAGGTGCACCAGGAGGGCGAGGAGGGGCTGACCCTCGTCGACGTCCTCACCGACCGCGTCACGCTCGAGCCCTCCGAGGAGCTCGAGCGTCGCGAGCTCATGGCCTACCTGCGCGACGCGGTGACCCTGCTCCCCGAGCGCCATCGCCTGGTGGTCGTGGGCTACTTCCTCGAGGGGCGCACCTCCCAGGCGCTCGCCGAGTTCCTCGGTGTCACCGAGTCGCGGATCTCCCAGCTGCGCTCAGAGGCCCTCGGCATGCTGCGCGACGCCATCGAGGCGCAGTACGACCCGACCCCGGTCGTCGAGCCGACGAGCCGCCTCGAGCGGCGCCAGGCCACCTACGCCGGCGCGGTCGGCGGCGCCAGCGACTGGCGCGACCGGATCTCCCCGGTGCCCGGTCCCTGACCGAGCGCCAACAGCTCCCAGCGGACCGGCCGGCCACCGTGGCCGGTCGCTCCGCGTCCGGGCGTCGGTCGCGATGAGCAGCTGGGTCGGACACACCGACGCGCCGGTGCCCGGCATCTCCTGCGACATGAGCCTCCAGCCCGCTCAGCTGCGCAGCGCAGCGAGCAGCGCGTCGTGCACCTCGCCGTTGCTGGCGACGCCGCTGCCCAGGTCGATGCCCGGCACGCCGTCGAGCGAGGTGAAGCGACCACCGGCCTCGCCGATGATCACCGGCATGGCGGCGAGGTCCCACGTCTCGGCGATGAAGTCGACCATCGCCTCGGCGCGCCCGGTGGCCACCAGCGCGTAGCCGTAGCCGTCACCCCAGGTGCGCAGGTGGGTCCGCTCACGCTGCATGGCCAGCAGCGCCTCGTCGGTCCAGCCCCAGAAGCCGCTGGCCATGACGTACGCCTGCTCGAGGTCGGCGTGGGTCGACACGTGCGCCGGCACGTCGTTGCACCAGCACCCGAGGCCGCGCCCTGCGAACACCGTCTCGCCGAGCGCTGGGAGGTTGATGACGCCGATGGCGGCGCCGTGCTCGTCGTGCAGCGCCAGCAGGTTGCTGTAGAGGGGCACGCCTTGGGTGAACGCCTTGGTGCCGTCGATCGGATCGATGGTCCACGTGCGTCCTGAGGTGCCGGTGACGTCGGCCTCCTCCTCGCCGTTGATGGCGTCGTCGGGGAATCGGCGGCCGAGCTCCTCGCGCAGGAAGCGCTCGGCGTCGCGGTCCGCCGCGGTGACCGGCGTGCCGTCGCCCTTCCGGTCGACGGCGAGGTCGGTGGCGCGGAACCAGCGCAGCGTGCGCTCGCCCGCGGCGCGCACCAGATCGACGACCTCGTCGAGCAGGGCGCGGTCGACGGCGGGGGTGGGGGCGGTGCTCACGGATCCTCCGGTGGGTGCGGTCCGATGTCGTGCGTGCGGTGGTCAGTCGACTGCCGGGAGCTCGACGGTGATCTCGAGGCCCCCACCTTCGCGCGCGACGAGGCCCACCTCACCACCGTGCGCCTCGGTCACCGATCGCACGATGGCGAGCCCGAGGCCGAACCCGCTCGGCGAGGCTTCGCCACGGCTGGCGCGACCTCGGCGGAACGGCTCGAACAGCCGCTGCGCGGTGTCATCGGGAAGCGTGTCCCCGGAGTTGGCGACCACCAGTCGCGACGCGCCGTTCTGGCGCTCGACGGAGAGCTTGAGCCAGCCCCCGTCGACGTTGTGGCTGATGCCGTTGTCGACGAGGTTGGCGACGAGGCGCTCGAGGAGCCAGCGATCGCCGATCACCTCAGCGGTGTGCAGATCCAGGTCGAGCTCGACGCCGGCGCGGTCCGCGTCGGTGACGCGGGCGCCGACGACGTCGCCGGCGATCTCCGCCAGGTCGACCCGATCCCGCGAGTGCAGCGTGCTCTCGCCGCGCGACAGCGCCAGGAGGCTCTCCATCAGCCGCTCGCAGCGGTTGGCTGCGTCGCGGATGCGTCGGGCCAGCGCACGCTCCTGATCCCTGGCACCGGGCTCGTTGATGGCCACGTCGGCCTCGGCGCGGATGATCGAGATCGGGGTGCGCAGCTCGTGGGAGACATCTGCAGCGAAGCGGCGCTGGCCGTGGAAGGCGCGCTCGAGGCGCGAGATCATCTCGTCGAGCGTGTCTGCGAGCTCCTTCAGCTCGTCCTCGGGGCCGTCGAGCCCGATCCGCTCGTGCAGGTTGGTCTCTGAGATGCGTCGTGCCGCGGCGGTGAGGCGCTGCACCGGTGCCAGCACGCGACCGGCCATCACCCACCCGGTTGCCAACGCCAGCACCGAGATGGCGAGCAGCGCGACGCCGGCGCCCTGCAGGAGGCGGTCGAGCGCATCCTCGCGGATCTCCACCTGGACGCCCTCGATGATCTCACCGACGGTCAGCGGCTCGCCCTCGGTGGGCCTGCCCTCCAGCTCGGCGGGCTTGGGGAGCTGCAGCTCGTAGAAGTTCTCGACGTCTTCGGGGGCGTAGCCGTAGGACTCCACGACACGTCGCTCCGTGGTGCCCTCCTCGGAGATGAGGCTGCTGCGCACCATCGAGAAGGCGACGGCGAGCAGCGCCGAGCCGGTGAGGAGGAACAGCAGGCCGTAGAAGAGGGTGAGCCGCAGCCGGACGGTGGAGCGGATGTGCACGGCGACGCCTCAGGGGTCCAGGCGGTAGCCGGCGCCGACCACCGTCTCGATGACGGGTGGGTCGCCGAGCTTGCGACGCAGCGTCATGACGGTGATGCGGATGGCGTTGGTGAACGGGTCCGCGTTCTCGTCCCACACCTTCTCGAGGAGCTCCTCCGCGCTCACGACCTGGCCGCTGGCGGCGAGGAGCACCTCGAGCACCCCGAACTCCTTGGGGGTGAGGCTGAGCGGCACCTCGGCGCGCGAGGCCGTGCGTCGCGTCGGCTCGAGGGTGATGTCGCCGGCGCGCAGCACGGTGGGCAGCGCGGTGGGCGTGCGGCGGCCGAGCGCTCGGATGCGCGCCACCAGCTCCTCCATGGCGAAGGGCTTGGGGAGGTAGTCGTCTGCGCCGAGCGCCAGGCCCTCGACGCGATCGGTCAGCGAGCCGCTGGCGGTCAGCATGAGGATGCGGCTGCCGCCCCCACCGGCGGCGAGCTCGCGGCACACGTCGTCGCCGTGCACCTCGGGCAGGTCGCGGTCGAGCACCACGACCTCGTACTCGGTGAACGACGCCTTGTCGAGAGCGCTGGCGCCGTCCGCAGCGAGGTCGACGGCGAGACCCTGCTGGCGCAGGCCGCGCGCGATGACATCCGCGAGCGCGGTGTCGTCCTCGACCACCAGGATGCGCATGGACCCCCCGTGCAGCAGCGCCTTCGCCGTGCCCCCGTGCGGGCCCGTGGCGCCCCGCCAGGCTACGCGGCGCCGGGCCTACCCGTCGTTCGGCTCGTCGGCGAGCAGCTCGGGCAGGCGCGCCACGAGCGGCATGAGCGCCATGAGGAGGCCGTCCTCGCCTGGTAGCAGCGTGCGCGACAGGTGCCCGAGCGAGAACAGGGTGCGCACGAGCAGGATGACCTCGAGCGGTGGCGCGAGGCGGTGGGCGAGCAGGAGGCGGATGGCCTCGTTGAGCGCACCCATGAGCCCGGCCTGGCCGCCCATGAGGATGGTGGAGACCTGCATGGCATCGGACGCGGTGAGATCCGCGATCAGCCCGTCGACGTCCGCGTCGGGTGGGATGGCCTCGGCCAGGCGCATCGCCTCGACCTGGCCTTCGGCGTCGCCCGACAGCAGCGAACGCAGGAACGTGCTGCCGGCGCGGCGCATGGTGGGCGAGAGGCGGCCGAGGGTGCCGACGCCGACGACGGCGAGCCCGCCGTCGGGCGTGACGAGCAGGTGCGATGCGGAGGGGTCCGCCCAGAACACGCCCTGGGAGACAGCGGACTCGAGCGTGATCCCGACGAGCGCCTGGAGTGCGGCGGTCGGATCGTCGGGCAGGGCGCGGCCGAGCGCCAGCGACTCGCCGCCGACGGGCTCGAGCAGCAGCGCCCGGGCGGTGGCGCCGCCGGCGACGGGCCGGGCGACCGAGAGGGCGTCGAGCCCGAGCGACTCGGCGACGAGGCCGAGCTCGACCGCGTTGAGGCCCTCGTAGCGCAGGTCGCTGGCCTCGAGGAGCTGGCGGTTGGTGAGGGCGACGAAGGTGGCCGGCGACATGCCGCCGATCTGCGGAAGCAGGCGCTCGAGCGCCGCGATCCGAAGCGCGGTGAAGCGGGCGTCGTCGCGCAGGTCGCGCGCCACGCCGGGGCGCCGCACCCGCACGAAGGCGTGCTCGCCGCTCGGGAGCCGCGCGTGGTGGAGCTGGGAGACCGCCGTCGAGGCGACGGGGCGCTCCTCGACGTGGTCCAGGTGCGGGAACGCGCCCAGGGCGACGCGGCGGATGGCATCGGGGGTGAGGCGTGGCGCCTCGATGTCGCGCTGCGCCAGCTCGGCGGTGACCTCGCCGGGGAACAGGTCGCCGGCATCGAGGATCAGGCGGGAGATCTCTGCCGCCGGGGCGCCGCCGGAGGCGAGCTGGTCGGCGAACAGCGCCACCGCGTTGCGCCGCGCCCACCGGACCGGGTCGTTCATCGGCGCGCCGCTGAGGAGGTCGGCGGGCAGTGAGAGGCCGAGGCGCAGGCCCCCGCTCAGGGTGTTGAGGGTGACGTGGCGCAGCGCTCGCACTGGGCGCACGAATCCTGGTCGGGCCAGGTCGTTGGCCTCCTCGACGAGGAAGTCTCGGTCGTCGCCGACCTCGCGCTCGAGAGCGGCGATCGACTCGGCGAGCCCGTCGCCGGCGGCGACCCACGGGGAGTCCGCCGCCCGCTCGCTGAGGGTTGCTGGTCCGATGGCGCCGCTCGGATCAGCCACAGCCGCAGCCGCCACCGCAGCACCCGCCGCCGCTGGTGGCCATGGCCGGCGTGCCGCCCTCTCCGGTGGCGCGCACCGACGCGAACACCGACAGGAGGCGCACGGTGTCGGTGTGGCCCTCCGGGCAGGTGGCGGGGGCATCGGCCTCCGCCATCGGTCGACGGTCCTCGAAGTGCGTGCCGCAGCTGCGGCAGCGGTGCTCGTACACAGCCATGCCCCGAGCCTACGCGCCCGGCTCCCCACACGGTTCTGCCGCCCGTTCTGTGCATGGTGACGTCCGATAGTCGGACGTCACCATGCACAGAACGGTGTTGCGGCGCGGTGGGTGGTCAGCGGCTGCGGCGGAGGAGGACCTCTTGGGTCACCGAGGCGACGTGCGTGCCGTCCGCGGTGAAGATCTCGCCGATGGCGAGGCCCCGCGAGCTGAGCAGGCCGTGGCAGGTGAACTCGTGCACGTGCCACTCGTCCGCCCGGAACGGCCGGTGGAACCAGATGGCGTGGTCGAGGCTGGCGCTGAAGAACGGGTACTCGGTGCCGCCGGGAGGTGGGCGGTCCGGGTGCAGGGCCACCACCGCGTCGGTGGGGAGGTCGTCGGAGAGGTAGGCGAAGCCCGCCGCCTGGTCGAACGGGTCGTCGCCGAGCGGCGCCGTCATGCGCAGCCACGCGGTGGAGCGCCCCTCCTCCGTGCCACGCTCGACGAACCGGCGCTCGAAGATCGGGCTCCACGCGTCACCCTCGAGGGTCTCGGGAGTGGGGAGATCGCGCAGTCGCGCCGTCTGCACCTCGGGGGCGTCCTCGTCGACTTGGAACGACGCTGCGAGCTGGAGGATGGCGCCTTGGGCCTGGCGGACGGTCACCGCCCGGGTGACGAAGGTGCGGCCGTTGCGGATGCGGTCCACCTCGAAGCGGATGGGCTGGTCGGCGTCGCCCATGCGGATGAAGTAGGCGTGCAGAGAGTGGACGCGGAAGCCGGGGTCGACGGTGTGGCCTGCGGCGCGCAGGGCCTGGGCCACGATCTGGCCGCCGTAGAGACCGCCCCAGGGGTAGCGCGGGCCGGCGCCGACGTACGTGTCCGGGCCGTGCGGCTCGAGCTGCAGGATGGTGGCGAACTCCACGCGGTGGGCTCCTCGGTCGGGTGCGGGCAGTCTCGGAGATGCGCGCCGGACGCGCAACGTGGCTGCGCCAGGATGTGGCGGTCGCCCGTCACACCAACCGATGCACCGGAGGATCCATGCCCGCGCTGCCCGACGACTCCCATGCGGTGACGGAGGTGCCCGCCGCGCCGAGCGAGGTGGCGCTCGTGCACTTCGAGGCGCTGCTGGCGTTCGAGACCGATTGCTGGGACGTGCACGAGGCGCTCGCCGGCGGCAGCTCGGGGATCGTGGTGCTCGACGTGCGCAGCCCCGAGCTGTTCGCCTCCGGCCACGTGCCCGGGGCCGTGAACCTGCCGCATCGTCGGATCATCGAGCGGAACCTGGCCGACTGGCCCGACGACGTCACGTTCGTCGTCTACTGCGCGGGACCGCACTGCAACGGCGCCGACAAGGCCGCGGTGCGCTTGGCGCGGCTCGGCCGTCCGGTGAAGAAGATGATCGGCGGCATCACCGGCTGGCTCGACGAGGGCTTCGACCTCGTTCAGCCTGTGTAGGTCGGATCGCGGTCGATCGGCTCCGCCGGTGACGTGGTGGTGGTGGGAGGAGCTGCCTCGGTCACCTGGAGGGTGGCGCTCGTGGGGTGCACCGCGTCGCCGATCTGCAGAGCGACATCCCAGGACCCGATCTTCGCATCGGTCGGAATGGTCATCGTCATAGAGAAGCCCGAGGTGGCGTTCACCGTCACGTCCGCCGACATCGAGGTGGCAGGAGCCGGACCATCGCCCATGTAGATCGTGTCGGCATCGAAGAGGAGCACCGTCGCGGGACCGACGTACTGGATCAATCCGGAGCAATCGGCGCCCAGGCCATCGGGGAAGGCGTAGATGTCGGTGCCGGTGATCGTGACCGTCGTGCCAGGCACCGCTTCGGCTGGATCGATCGTGACGTTCTGGGCCGCGAGCGAGCAGCTCGCAGCTGGGGTGGCCGCGCTCACGAGGGCGATGACACCTGCTGCGATGAGCGAGGCAACGGCAGTCGCAGCACGCGTGGTGCGAGTGCCGTTGAGGGTTCGAGACATCTGCCCTCCTGTTGTCGACAACCAGTGGGACGAAGCATGCCAGCCCCTTGGTTCCCGGTCGGTGGTGTGGCGCGCTACCGGACGGCAGCGACGCCGCGCGGGGCGTCGCTCGTCAGGTGGCGTCGACGCGGGTGAACGCCTCGGTGAGGCGCCCGGTGGGCAGGCCGTGTCGCTCGGTGAGCCCGCCCGCCCACACCCGCAGCAGCTCCTCGAGGTCCTCGATCGCGCCGACCTGGCTGGCGTGGCACGACAGTGCGGCGAGCTTGCGGTCGAACACGTCGGTGATGTCGATGAAGTGGTTGGCTGGCTCGAGCCCGACGATCCACACCTCGGCGACCTTGTGGGGCTCGAGGCCGCCGCGCACGAGCTCCGGGTGGGCGTGCGGGTTGCGGGCGTCGGGGTAGACCGCCGCGATCGTGGCCTCGGCCACCGCCAGGTGGTCGGGATGGCTGGCGTAGATGCGGTCGTAGCGTCGCTCCGGGGACTGCTGGAGCACCAGGTGCGGGCGAACGTCGCGAATGACGCCGCTGATGGTGCTGCGCAGCGCGAGGTCGGCGACGACGTGGCCGTCGGGCAGACCGAGGAAGCGCACGTCGGTGACGCCGACCGCAGCGGCTGCAGCTCGCTGCTCGCGCTCGCGCAGCACCGCCAGCTCGGAGCGGTCGAGGTCCTCGGGCGGACCGGCCTCACCGGAGGTGGCGATGGCGTAGATCACCTCGGTGCCGGCGGCGACGAGCGCGGCGACCGTGCCCGACATGCCGAAGTCGATGTCATCGGGGTGCGCCACGACCACGAGCGCACGGGCAGGAGGGTCGGTGAGCGGGTGGAAGTCCATGGTGCTCCGCAGGCTATTGCCTTCCCCTCGCTGGACCCGTGCGTTCAACCCCGGCCGCCTCGCGTACCGGCGGCGTTTCGACCCAAGGATCGGGCCCAAACCCCGCCGGTTCGCTGGGGTGGGAACCGGTGGGCGTCGTAGCGACGTCAGACCTGCGACGATCGGGGGACCGGTCGGGGGAGGCGCGGCCATGATGCGACCAAGCGAGCGACGAAGGACCCGGCGGGCGGTGGGCCTGGTGCTCGCGCTGGCCATGCTGGCCACGGCGTGCTCCGACGAGGGCGACGAGCCTGACGACGACGCCGCACCCGCCACCTCGGCGCCCATCGAGCGTGATGCGTCCGGCGATCTGCGCACCCGGCTGTCCACCGGCGACGCTCCTGCCACCGAGCCCGAGCCCGCACCCGTCGTCGAGGGCGATCCGCTGGGGGAGGATCGCATCGCCGACGTGCTCGCCACCCTCCCTGAGTGGACCGGCGGCGACGCGGAGGCGGAGGACTTCAACCGGCCGGCGGAGTCGCTGCGCCCGCCGCGCACCGGCGAGACCATCGCGGCGCCGTTCCCCGCGGACGAGCCCGAGCCGCCGCCGGAGGTCGAGGAGGGACCGCTCGAGGTGCTGCGCCACCAGCCCGAAGGCGACGTCGCCGTGGCTCCGTTCGTGAGCATCACCTTCGACCAGCCGATGGTGCCGTTGACGACCCTCAGCCAGCTCGATGCCACCGACCCGCCGGCCACGATCTCCCCGGAGCTGCCCGGTCGCTGGCAGTGGATCGGCACCCGCACGCTGCGCTTCGAGCACAGCTCCGAGCTGATCGACCGCCTCCCGATGGCGACCGAGTACACGGTCGAGGTCCCGGCGGGCACCACCTCGGAGAGCGGTGGCGAGCTGGCCGAGGCCGTCTCGTTCACCTTCGCCACCCCGCCGGTGAAGGCCGTCGGCATCGCTCCTGAAGGGGAGTCGCTGCCGCTGGACCAGGTCTTCGTCGCCACCTTCGACCAGCGCGTCGACGCCGAGTCGATGCTCGAGGCGATCGCCATGGTCGCTGACGGCGACGATCGCGACCTGCGCCTCGCCACCGATGACGAGATCGCCGCCGACGAGGACGTCGCCGCACTCATCGAGCAGGCGCCGGAGGGCCGGTTCGTCGCCTTCCGCGCCGAGGACGAGCTCGAGGCTGACAGCGATCTGATCATCACCGTCGGGCCCGATGCGCCCTCCGCTGAGGGTCCGCTCACCAGCGATGCAACCCATCGGGTCGAGGCGCGCACCTACGCGCCGCTGGCAGTCGACCAGCTCAGCTGCCGTGGCCTCGACGTCTGCTACCCCGGCCGCTCGCTCACCACCACCTTCAACAACGCGCTCGATCCCGACGCGTTCGACCCGGCGCTGGTGACCGTGACCCCGGAGCTCGCCGGAGCGTTCGTCGCCCTCCAGCCCGACCGCACCGTGGAGGTGCGCGGCGACACGAAGGCGGGCGTCACCTACGAGGTCACCTTCGACGGCGAGCTTCGGGACGTCTACGGCCAGACGCTCGGCGACGACGAGACGGTGCGATTCACCATCGCGGCGGCCCGCCCAGAGCTGGGGCGCCTCGACCGCGAGCTGCTCACCCTCGACCCGCTCGCCGACGTGCCGGCGCTGCCCATCCAGGTCGTCAACCACGACGGGCTCCGCGTCCGGGCCTACCGCGTCGATCCGACGGCGGACTGGACCACGTTCCGCGAGCGGTTCCGCCAGATGCAGGAGTCCAACGAGGGCGGACTTCCGCCCTTGCCGTGGTCGCGGGTGATGGACGAGACCGTCGCCACCGACGCGGCGCCGAACGAGCGCACCGAGGTGATGATCGAGCTCGCCGACGCACTGGGCGGCGCCACCGGCCACCTGGTGGTCACCGTCGAGCCCGTGGGTGCGCTCGCGAACCTGCCGCGCACCAGCCAGGACTACTGGCAGAACCGCCCGATCCTCGTGTGGGTGCAGGCGACGCACCTCGCCGCCGACGCGATCATCGATCACGACGAGGCGATGCTGTGGGCGACCGACCTCACCTCGGGGGCGCCGATCGCAGGCGTCGACGTCCGGCTCGACACCGGCGCGGCCGCGACGACGAACGCCGAGGGCCTCGCCACGGTGCCGCTGCCGACCGATCCCAGCACCTCCGTGGAGTGGGTGCTGGCGACGCGCGGCGACGACGCAGCCCTACTGATGACGGACCACCTCACCGCGCAGCCCCGCGCGGACAGCGCGCTCTGGCACGTCATGGATGATCGCGGCACCTACCGCCCGGGCGAGACCGTTCGTCTCAAGGGCTGGGTGCGCAAGCGCCTGGCCACCGACGCCCAGCTCGGGCTCTACGGCGACAGCAAGGTGTCGTTCGGCGTCCGTGACACGGCCAACGCCGCCCTCGCCGAAGGGACCGTCGAGGTGGACGCCCTCGGCGGCTTCGACCTGAGCTTCGAGCTGCCCGCGGGTGCCAACCTCGGCGGCGCGCAGATCGCTCTCACGCTCCACCACGCCGACGGCGTCCAGCTCTTCCAGCACACGGTGCAGATCCAGGAGTTCCGCCGTCCCGAGTTCGAGGTGACCACCGAGGTCGTGACGCCGGCGCCGCACCTGATCGACCGCTCGGCCAGCGTGGCGGTGGACGCGAGCTACTACGCCGGCGGCGCGCTTCCCGACGCACCGGTCAGCTGGACGGTGCGCACCAAGCCCACCACCTACGCCCCGCCGGGCTGGGACGACTTCCACTTCGGCATCTGGCGGCCGGTGTGGATCGATCGGTGCTGGGAGTGCGGCGGCGATATCGGGTTCCGCGGCGACTCGTTCGGACCGTCTCCGTACCCGCCGTACGAGGAGCCCGAGCAGATCGAGACGTTCAGCGCGACCACCGACGCCGCTGGGCGCCACGTGCTCGACATCGCGGTCGACGGCGACATCGACGGCCAGCCGACCGCCGTGGTGGCTGAGGCCACGGTGACCGACGTGAACCGCCAGGGGTGGAGCGCGCGCAGCGACCTGCTCGTGCACCCGGCGCAGCGCTACGTCGGCCTGCGCAGCGCTCGCTCGTTCGTGGAGGCCGGCGAGGACCTCGTGGTCGAGGCGATCGTCACCGACCTCGACGGCGAGGCGGTCGCCGATGCGGCGGTCGCCATCACCTCGAGCCGGATGGAAGAGCAGTTCGTGGACGGCGAGTGGACCGACGTCGCCGTCGACACCGAGACGTGCGAGGTGACCTCCGCAGCGGAGGCGGTGGAGTGCCGCTTCGACACCGACGCCGGCGGCCAGTTCGAGATCTCGGCGACCGTCACCGACGACGGAGGTCGCAGCAGCCGCAGCGAGCTGCAGCTCTGGGCCAGCGGCGGCACCACCGTGCCAAGCCGCACCGTCGAGCTCGAGGAGGCGACGCTCGTCCCCGACGCCGAGGAGCACCAGCCCGGCGACACCGCCGAGATCCTCGTGCAGTCCCCGTGGCGCACCGGCAGCGGGCTGGCCACCATCGAGCGTGGCGGCGTGCTGTCCACGCAGACCTTCGCCGTCGAGGACTTCACCGCCGTGGTGCGCGTGCCCATCACCGTGGAGCACATCGGCGGCGTGCACGTGCAGGTCGACCTCGCCGGCGTCGCCGAGCGGACAGCGGACGACGGCACGCCGCTGCCCGACGCCGCAGCGCGCCCTGCGTACGCCAGCGGTCAGGTGGCCCTCGCGGTCCCGCCGACCGAGCGCACCCTCACGGTGGACGCCGCTCCCCGCGACGCCACCATCGAGCCCGGCGGGTCCACGACGATCGACGTGGCGGTGACCGACGCCGGCGGCGAACCGGTGGCGGGCGCCGAGCTGGTGGTCGTCGTGGTCGACGAGGCGGTGCTGGCGCTCAGCGCGTACGAGCTCGCCGATCCGACCGCCACGTTCTACGGCGAGCTGCCGCCCGAGCTGCGCGCCCTGTACGCGCGAGCGCTCGTGCGGCTCGTGGACCCGAGCCGTGCCGATGGCGAGGATGGGGAGAAGGTGCCGACCTCCACGATCGTGCCGGGAGCGCCGTCCCCTCTGCCGCTCACCGGGCCCGGCGACGACGCGGACTTCGCGGAGGGGGCTGCCGTGAGCAACGACTCAGGGGCGTTCCGTGCACGAGCGGGTGGCGACGAGGTCGGTCCGCAGATCCAGGAGCGCACCAGCTTCGATGCGCTGGCGGTGTTCGAGCCCGAGGCGACCACGGGCGCCGACGGCACCACCACGGTGGACGTGGAGCTGCCCGACAGCCTGACGCGCTACCGCGTGATGGCCGTCGCGGTCGATGGCGTCGACCGCTTCGGCAGCGGCGAGTCCGCGCTCACCGCACGGCTGCCGCTCATGGCGCGGCCGTCTGCGCCGCGCTTCCTCACCTTCGGCGACACCTTCGAGCTGCCCGTCGTGGTGCAGAACCAGACCGACGAGTCCGTCGAGGTGGACGTGGTCGTCGAGTCCTCGAACCTCACGCTCACCGATGGCGTGGGCCAGCGCGTCACCGTGCCGGCCAACGACCGCGTCGAGGTGCGCTTCCCCGCAGAGACCGACGAGGTCGGCACCGCCAGCTTCCGCGCGGTGGCCTACGGGGACGGCAACGGCGACGCGGCGGTCGTGTCGCTGCCCGTCTACACGCCGGCGACCGCTGAGGCGTTCGCCACCTACGGCGTGGTCGATGACGGCGCCATCGTGCAAGGGCTCCAGTCGCCCGAAGGCGTGTTCCCGCAGTTCGGCGGCCTCGAGGTCTCGACGTCGTCGACCGCGGTGCAGGCGCTCACCGACGCCGTGCTCTACATCCACGAGTACGACTTCGAGAGCGCGGACGCCCATGCCGGACGCATCCTGACGGTGGCCGCGCTGCGCGACGTGCTCGAGGCGTTCGACGCCGAGGGCCTGCCACCCGCGGCCGAGCTGAACGCCGGCGTCGCCGTCGACATCGCCGGCCTCGCACGTCTGCAGTTCGTCGACGGCGGCTTCCTCGGCTGGCGCACCGGGCACGAGTCGATCCCGTTCACGTCCATCCAGGCGATGCACGCGCTCGTCGTCGCCGAGGAGCGCGGCTACTCGGTGCCATCAGCGACCGTGGCGCGCGGCCTCGACTACCTGCGCATCATCGAGGATCGCTACCCACCGGAGTGGTCGCAGGAGGTGCGCGACACGCACACCGCCTACGCGCTGCACGTGCGGATGCTCGCCGGCGAGCGCGACCCCGCGGCTGCCAAGGCGCTGTACGACCGTGCCGGCGAGGAACTCGAGCTCGACGCGCTGGCGTGGCTGTGGCCGGTGCTCGACGACGAAGCCGCCAGCGCCGAGATCCTGCGCACCTTCGAGAACCGCGCCACCGACACCGCGGGCGCCGCCACCTTCGCCACCGATTACGGCGACGACGCCTACCTGCTGCTGCACTCCGATCGTCGCACCGATGGGATCATCCTCGATGCGCTCATCGCCGAGGTGCCCGACAGCGACCTCATCCCCAAGGTGGTCGCCGGCCTGCTCGCCAACCAGACGAGGGGCCGGTGGGACAACATCCAGGAGAACACCTTCATCCTGCTGGCGCTGCACCGCTACTTCGAGACGTTCGAGGCGGTCACGCCGGACTTCATCGCTCGCATCTGGCTCGGCGACCTCTACGCCGGCGAGCACGAGTACCGAGGCCGCACCACCGAGGAGGGCCTGACCCGGGTGCCGATGGCCGAGCTGCTCGAGGCCGGCGACGACGACCTGATCGTCTCGAAGGACGGCGCCGGGCGGCTCTACTACCGCCTCGGCCTGCGCTACGCGCCGACCGACCTGCGGCTCGACCCGCTCGACCGCGGCTTCGTGGTGGCGCGCACGTACGAGGGCGTGGACGATCCCGACGACGTGCGGCAGGACGACGAGGGCCGGTGGCACGTGCGGGCCGGCGCGCAGGTGCGCGTCACCCTCACGATGGTGGCCGACAGCCGCCGCACGCACGTGATGCTGCTCGACCCGCTGGCCGCGGGCACCGAGCCGCTGAACCCGGCGCTCGCGGTGACCGCCACGCCGCTGCCGCCCGATGGCGAGGAGCCGCCGCCGGGGATGCCGATCCCGTACGAGGACGACATGGGCTTCACCGACGGCCCCCGGTACCCGATCTTCCCGTGGGGGCCGTGGTACGAGCACGACGCCCTGCGCGACGACCGGGCCGAGGCCTACACCTCGCTGCTCTCAGCGGGAACGTACGAGTACAGCTACTTGGCGAAGGCCACGACCCCTGGGCGCTTCGTCGTCCCGCCAGCGCGCGCCGAGGAGCTCTACGCGCCCGAGACGTTCGGCCGCTCCGGCACCGACATCCTCATCGTCGACGCCGGCTGACGGCGCCGGTCGCAGCCCGACGCGGCGGCGTAACGCCCGACGTTCTGGTAGTCAGGGGGCGCGGCACGGGCCGCAGCGAGCAGGGGGATGCGGCATGGCGCACGACGTGGTGATCAAGGGCGGGACCGTCGTGGACGGGACCGGGGCGCCCGCGCGGCGAGCGGACGTGGCCATCGATGGCGACCGCATCACTGCTGTCGGCAACGTGGACGCTTCGGGCGCGGGCCAGGTGATCGACGCCGAGGGGCGCATCGTCACCCCGGGCTTCGTCGATCTGCACAGCCACCTCGACGCGCAGGTCAGCTGGGATCCGCTCATGTCGTCGTCGTGCTGGCACGGCGTCACCTCGGTGGTGATGGGCAACTGCGGCATGACCTTCGCCCCCGTGCGCCCCGGCCAGGGCGAGGTGCTCGCCAACGCGATGGAGACCGTCGAGGACATCCCTGCCGCCTGCATCCTCGAGGGCCTGCCGTGGACGTGGGAGGGATTCGGCGGCTACCTCGACGCCGTCGATGCCATGCCGCTGGGACTCAACGCCGGCAGCTACGTCGGCGACGTGGCGGTGCGCCTGTACGTGGCCGGCGACGCCTCGTGCGAGCCCGACTTCGAGGCCACCCCCGACCAGCTCGCCGAGATGGCTCGCCTGGTCGAGGACGCCATGGAGGCCGGCGCGCTCGGGTACTCCATCTCCCGCAGCCTCTTCCATCGCGTGCCCGATGGTCGCAACGTGCCGGGCACGTGGTCGCCACCATCGGAGTTCTTCGCCATCGCCGAGCCGCTCGGCCGCCTCGGTCGCGGCGTGCTGGAGATGGCGCCGCGCTACAACGAGCTCGAGGGCAACGTCTCGCGCGTCGCCGAGGAGCTGACGTGGATGGGTGAGCTCAGCCGGGCGATCGGACGCCCGTTCAGCTTCAACCTCCAGCAGATCAAGAGCCTCGGCACCCACTACCGCGAGGTGATCGAGCGATCGGTGGAGGCCAACGCTTCCGGTGCGCAGCTGCGACCGCAGATCACGCCGCGCAGCGTCGGGGTGCTCTTCTCGTTCGCGGCGAACACGCTGCTCGACGACCTGCCGTCGTTCCAGCCGCTCAAGGCGCTCGATCTCGACGGTCGCCTTGCTGCGCTGCGCGACCCGGCCGTGCGCGAGCGCCTCGTCGAGGAGAGCGCGGACAAGCGCGTCGACCCCTACGAGCGGATGTACCTCATGCCTGCAGGTGCGCCGGCGCGCTACGACTACGCCCCCGAGGACTCGATCGCTGCGCTGGGCCGCGCAGCGGGGACGTCACCCACCGAGGCGTACATCGACGCCATGCTCGAATCAGACGGTCGCGCCATCGTGAACTGGCCGGTGATGAACGAGGACCACGACGCGGTGCGCGAGCTCGTCACGTCGCCGACCACGATCATCGGACTCGCCGATGCCGGCGCGCATGCGACCCAGATCATGGACGCCTCGCAGCCCACCTACCTCCTCGCGCACTGGGTGCGCGACGAGCAGGCGCTGAGCCTCGAGGAGGGGGTGCGGGCGATCACCGCCGACACCGCTGGCTTCGTCGGCTACGTGGATCGCGGCTCGCTGACGCCGGGAGCGTACGCCGACGTGAACGTGATCGACCTCGACGCGCTGTCGCTCCCGCTGCCCGAGATCGTCCACGACTTCCCCGGCGATGCCCCGCGGTTCATCCAGAAGGCGAACGGCATCGACCACACCTTCGTGAACGGCCAGCACTTCATGGACCACGGTGAGCACGCCGGCGCCATCGCCGGCCGCGTCCTGCGCTCCACCGACACCTAATGGGCCACGCGCCTCGTCGGGACCCTGATGCGAGTCGACGGGTCACGCACTCCCGTGAAGAACTACCGTGGGGGCAGCATCCGATGGCTCCGACGAGGGCGACGGTGCCGCTGGGCGAGGGGGAGCTTGCACATGCGACGACGCTCGATCACAACGGCCATGGCGGTGATCGCAGCGGTCCTGCCGCTGTCGATCGCGACTGCTTCGCCCGCTGCCGCGCTCAACGCGATCCTCGAGCCTGGCTGGCAGCATCCAGGCTCGGGCAGCGAGTGGACCGAAACCGTCGCGGCTGGCGACTTCGACGGCAACGGAACGACCGACGTGGCTGCGGTCACGTCCTACACGGGGGCACTCACGAAGATCTACCTCCAGGACGAGTGGGGTCGGCTCGCCGATCCACTCGTGTTCTCGCCGGCGAGCACCTCGTACTTGGAGGCAGCCGACCTCGAGGGTGACGGTCAGGACGAGCTCATCAGCTCCACCAGCGCCGGCATCACCATTCGCCGGCTCGTCGATGCGGACACGCTCACCACCCAGGTCCTGACGACCCGGTCTTCGGCGTCGTTCGCCGTCGCCGACCTCGACGGGAACGGGAGGCTGGACGTCGTGGCTGATGCCACGGGGACCAACGCCGGTGTGTACCGCTACCTCCAGCAGCTCGACGGCACCTGGAGCGCGGGCGATGTCGTGTCGACCACCGCGTCCGTCGCAGATCTTGAGCTCGCCCTCATCGACGGAGATGCGCGGTTGGATCTCGTGTACTACGCGTCGAACGCGCTCCACGTCGAGCTCCAGCAGGTCGACGGCACGTTCGGTCCGGCAAGCTCGATACCGATCACGACGGGGTCGTTCCGGCGGATCGAGTCGATCGCCGCGGGCGACCTCAACGGCGATGGCCTCGGTGATCTGGTCGGCGCGGGCGGGGGCAACAAGCCCAACGCCTGGGTCTTCATCGCCTACCAGAATCCCGACGGGACGTGGCCCGCCAACCCGGTCGAGCACGTCACCTACGACATCCCTGAGAACGTCCAGGTCGCAGACATCGACCACGATGGCGACGATGACGTGCTGATGGTGCACAACGGGTGGGATCGGATCTCGATCTTCCAGCAGTCAGGTGGCGCGATCTCGTCCACCTACACCCTGTACACCCACTCGGTGACGCAGCATCCTCCGCCGGACGGCACCGTCGTCGCTGACGTCAACGGCGACGGCTACCTCGACGTGGTGAGCGGCGCCCGCTACGGCCCGTTGTCGATCTCCTACAACGGGGCCCACAACAGAGGACCCACCGCGAGCAACGTCACGGCGAGCGGCTACGCGAACAGCCCGATCCAGGTGACGTTGAACGGGTCGGATCCCGACGGCGACCCGCTCGACTTCACGATCCTCTCCGGCCCGCACAACGGGACCTTGTCGGGCACCGCCCCCGCGCTCACCTACAACCCAGGCGCCGGCTTCGTCGGTACCGACACCATCGACTACGTGGTCGGCGATGGCAACCACCGGTACGCCTGGGCGAGGGCAACGATCACGGTGCGACCTCGCGCCACCATCAGCGGCACCGTCGATGACGGCTTCGCCCCCATCGCTGGCGCGGAGGCGCGCCTGTACGACACAGGTGGATTCGTCAGCTCGGTCCTCACCGCCGCTGACGGCTCGTACGCCTTCGACGACGTGCTGCCAGGCACCTACTACCTGTGGGTGGTGGATCCGCTCGGTCGCTACAGCAGCGAGTGGCACGAGGAGGCGTCGAGCTCCCTGCAGGCCAAGGCGATCTCCGCCCAGTCGGGGGTCGTGACCGACGTCGATGTTCGTCTGGTCCCGGCTGGTCTCGCCGACCCGATCGTCGTCACGACTCCGACCGATGGGGTTGCCGGCTCGCTTCGCCAAGCGATCGGCTGGTCGAACGCCCAGCCAGGGCCGAACGCCATCGCGCTCCAATCTGGGACCACCTACGTCCTGACCTGCGGCGCCGGCGGCGCACTCATCTCGAGCAACGGACCCCTGACCATCGATGGCAACGGTGCGACCATCACGCAGTCGTGCCCAGGCGAGCGGATCATCGAGCAGCTCGCCGCCGCCGAGCTCTCGCTGTACGACGTCACGCTTCGGGGAGGGTCCCACGTCGCCGACGGCGGTGCGGTGTGGGCCGCATCATCGGTGCTGCTCGACGGTGCCGAGGTGCACGATGGCACGGCAGGGCTCGACGGCGGCGGCGTGTGGTCGGGTGGGTCGGTTCGACTGATGGCAGGGAGCCTCATCAACGGGAACCAGGCTGGGCGCGACGGTGGCGGCGTCTACGCCGCGGATGAGGTCGTCGTCGACGGCGCTCATGTGGTCTCCAACGGTGCAGGGCGTGACGGCGGTGGGATGTGGGCATCGAACCTCGATGTGTCATCGGTCGTCCTCAGCGGGAACACCGCGGCGCGCGATGGGGGTGGAAGCTGGTCGTCGACTGCGGGGGTGGGCGACGCGCCTGCTCCGTCGATGATCGAGTCGAACACTGCGGGCGGTGCTGGAGGGGGGCTCTTCACCGGCGACGACCTCGCGATCGAGGACGTCGAGCTTCTCGCCAACGAGGCCGCCTCCGGCCACGGCGGTGCCATCCGTGCGGGCGGGACGGCGACCCTCACCGACGCCACCGTGCTCGACAACGTGGCTGCCGGTTCTGGCGGCGGCCTGTGGGCGGCAGAGGTCATCATCGATTCGAGCACGATCTCGGGCAACGCATCAGGCATCGACGGCGGTGGAGCTGCTGGCGGCATCGTGTCGCTCCTCCGATCGACCATCGACGACAACAGTGCGATCGGCGTTGGAGGCGGGATCGTCTCCGGTGTAGCGATGATCGACTCCTCCACCGTCTCGAGGAACTCCGCATCGATCGGTGGCGGCATCGTGGCCGGTGGGACGTCGTCGATCATGAACAGCACGCTGGCGGACAACGTCGCGAGCAGCAGCGGGGGCGGTGTCTCGATCGACTTCCAGGGAGGGCTCGACCTCAGGTTCTCGACTCTCCTGGGCAATGCAGCGCCATCGGGAGCGAACCTCTCGTTTCGCGATCCGGGCAACCTCGTTGTGTTCGGATCGGTGCTCGCACTCGGGATCGATGGCTCCGACTGCGCGATCGGCGGGACGCCGGTCACCAGCTCCTACTCCACCGATGGTGACGGGAGCTGCGGGCTCGTGGCGGACACCGATCTCCCCGGTGCGGGCGACCCTGGCTGGGGACCGTTGGCGGACAACGGGGGACCGACCATGACCCGATCGCCGTTCGCGACGTCGGTGGCCATCGATGCTGTGCCGCTCGGCGTCGACGGCTGCAGCGGTAGCGATCAGCGTGGTCTGCCGCGACCAGCGGGCGTCGCATGCGACCTCGGCGCCGTCGAGCTCGTCGGCACGGTGGGCCCGTTCATCGACGTTCCCGCCGACCACCCGTTCGTCGACGCGGTCCGGTGGGCGGCGGTGGAGGGAATCACCGGTGGTTGGCCTGACGGCACCTTCCGACCGACCAGCGTGGTGACGCGCCAGGCGGCGGTGGCGTTCCTGCATCGGATGGCCGGCTCGCCCCTGCCGCCGATCGACGCGCCGACGTTCGCCGACGTACCTCCTGGTCATCCGTTCGAGGACGCGGTCCGGTGGGCGGCGGCGGAGGGCATCACCGATGGTTGGCCTGACGGCACCTTCCGACCGACGGGTGCGGTGACGCGCCAGGCGATCGTCGCGTTCCTCCATCGGGTCACCACGGGATAGGGCACGCTCCCGCGCACTCGAGTTGCCCGGCTCATCACGCAGGTGGTGGGCGTCAGACGTCGGGGGTCAGTCGTCGGAGGTCGGGCGTTGGCGGCGGGCCTTGCGCTGACCTTGCTGGCGCTTCTCGTCCAGCCGGCGCTCCTTCGATGCCTTCGACGGCTTGGACGGGCGTCGGGCGCGGGCGCTGAGGAACGCTGTGGCGAGCTTTGCCTCGAGGCGCTCGATTGCCAGCTCGCGGTTGCGGGTCTGCGAGCGGGTCTCGTCGACCATGACGGTGAGCTCGGCGCCGAAGCGCCGGGTGAGCCGTGCTCGCTGCTCGTCGTCGAGCGATGGCGATCCTTCGATGTCGAAGATCGCGGTGGCGCGCGTCGAGCTGCGGTTGGCGTGCTGGCCTCCGGGTCCGCCGCTGGTGGAGAAGCGCCACGACAGCTCCGAGGTGGGCACGGTGCAGCCCGGGGCGGCGACGAAGCGATCCTGCACGCGAGCAAGGCTAGTGACGCCTCTCCCCGCGACCTTGCAAGGGTTGTACGGCCTGGGGACGGTCAATCCTCGCAAGGTCGGTCGTCCGGCCAGTCATCGGGGTTGGGGATGGCGCGCCGTGCGCCGGGGAGGTCGCCGAGCGACAGGGCCAACCGGCAGCGCTCGGTCGGGTCGACGAGGGCGGCGCGCGCCTCGATGATCTGCACCGCGGCGCCGGCGAGCTCGAGCTCCCACGACTCGGCGTCGTCGCGCCGGGCGAGGGAGTGCAGCGCGTCGAGCGCGCTCGCATCGCCGACCTTGGCCAGCGAGCGAAGCGCGTGGAAGCGCACGAACTGGGCCTCGTCGTCGAGCGCGGCGACGAGTGACGCGGTGACCTCTGGGCCCTCGCGGTTGCCGAGGCCGATGGCGGCGTCGGTGCGGACGCGCGGATCGGGTCCGGCGATGGCCTCGAGCAGGCGACGGGTGGCGGCGGGCCTGTCGATGACCCCGAGGCCGGTCACGACGCCAGGTGCGGTCCGCCACGCCGGCGCGGAGAACGTGGCGAGGAACTCGTCGGGCTCGGCCTCGGCCAGCGCGGCGATGGCGGCGCCGAGGTGCTCGACGGTGTCGCGAGGGTCGCAGGACGAGGGCAGCGCGGCGTGCCGCGTGCCGTCGAGCTCGGCGCGCAGGCGCTTCAGCCCGGCCTTGCCGGTCGCCGCCCACGCCGAGAGCGCGCTCGGGGTCGGCTCGGTGAGCACGTCGACGAGCAGCGCCTCGACGTCGCTGCCGGTCACCAGATGTCGTCGCCCCGCAGCACCACGTCGGAGCCACCGTCGATGAAGATCAACTGGCCGGTCGTCATCGTGTTGGCGGGGCTCGCCAGCCAGCACAGCAGCTCGGCGACTTCATCCGCGGTGCCGTAGCCACCCAGCGGCATCGGCACCGCGTCGTCGATGAGGTGCCTGCCCTCCTCGGTGGCGAGCAGCGGCGCGGTCATCGGGGTCTCGATGACGCCAGGGCCGACCGCGTTGAGGGGGATGCCGGCGCCAGCCCACTCAGGGGTCGGCGCCTGGCGACGGATCCACCGCGCCAGCGCCCGCTTCGTCGAGCCGTAGATGAGCATGTCCTTGCCCTCGGCAGCCGCGACCGCTGCGTCCTCGTCGCCAGCGAGGCACGCGTCGACGATCGAATCATCGAGAGGACCGAGCACCGCCATCGAGCACGTCGCCACCGCCCGCGGGTCGGTGCCCGCCGCGAGCATCGGACGCAGGCCGTCGAGCGTGGCGAGCGCGCCGAAGTAGTTGACGCGCACCGTCAGCGGGTCGGGGATGGCGAGGCCTGCGTTGGCGATGACTGCGTCGAGGACGCCGTCGCAGGCGGCGCGCACACCGTCGACCATCGCCGCTCGGCCCTCGGGTGTGGACAGGTCGGCGACCACATCGGCGTCGTGGACGTCGACGCCGATGACGCGATGTCCCTCACCACGGAGCTTCGCCGCGGTGGCAGCGCCGATGCCAGAGGCGCTGCCGGTGATCACGTACGTGCGGGCCATGGGAGTGCTCCTTGCGGTGGTGGGCTCGGGGGGGACGGGGAGAAGTGTGATCAGCCCGTGACCGTCGGCTGGGCGGTGATCGGGGTGGCAGGCGTCGCGGGGAGCGGGACCGGCGGCAGGGGATCGCTACCGGCGATGCGGGTGGTGGCCAGGGTCTCGCCGGTGGACCCGCATCCCCACCAGGCCTCGACGGCACCGATGAGCGGCGTATCGAGCAGGATCACCCCGACGACGAGGCGCAGGTCGAAGCTCAGCGCGCCGGCCCAGATGGTGGAGTCCAGCGGCTGGGCCTGCCTGCGCGCGAGGGCAGACCACTGCAGCGTCACGGTGAACGGCTCACCTGGGGTGCGGGTGTCCTCGTCGAGGGCGGGGATGCGCAGCTCGACGCCCTCGACGCCCCAGGCGGCGACCACCGGCGGTCCGCTGGAGGTGGCGGTCGGCTCGCCGGTCGGCGTCGTCCCGACGCCGAGGGCGATCGGCAGGACGAGATCGGTGAGCTCCAGCTCGATCCACGCGGTGTCGGCCAGCTCGGGTCCGTAGCCGGCCTCGACGATCGGCTGCACGCGGTCGGCCAGCGTCGCGGCCGCGAATGACGGGATGTCGAGCTCGATCGTCGCCGAGTAGTCGATGACGTCGCCGCCATCGACCGCGTCGGTGGCCTCCACGCTGATGGGCAGCGCGAGGTCCGACCCGGTGCGCTGGATCTCTGTCGCCGTCGGTTCGCTGATGAGCGCGAGGCCGCTCTGGGTCAGCGGCGGCTGCGGCGCGCACCGCTGCGCGGATGGCGGCGTCGTCGGGACGGCGTCGGGCATGCACTCGGTGGCCTCTGACGGGGTGAGGAAGCGCACGCCCTCGGCCTCGAACGGCGCGAGCGCGTCGATGAGCGCGCCGGCGGGGTTCGACCAGTTCGTCGCCGAGAGGAACGACACCACCGGTCGCTCCGTTGGCGCCATCGCCTGCAGCGCCTCGACGTGTGCGGCGAGCTGTGCGGGCGTCTCGCTGTACTGCGCGCGCGAGGTGAACGCCGGGCGCCCCGCCGGGCTGTGGAACGCGCTGCCCGTGCCGTTGCCGTACCCGATGAGCACACCGGTGGGCACGCCGCTGCCGGCGGCGGTCTCGAGGTCGTCCCAGTAGCCCGAGCCCGGCGTCTCGAGCCCGCCACCGAGCGACCAGAAGGTCTCCATGCCGAGGTCGGCCATCAGCTCGAAGCTGGTGGCGTAGAACTCGGTGGCGTCCGGCAGCAGCGCGGGTGCGCCGTAGCCCCAGCCGATCATGGCCACGAGCTCGTCGCGGTCGGTGGCCTCCAGCACGTAGCCGTCCCACGCCGCAGGTGCGAGCACGGCGAGATCCGGTCCGATCGACCAGCCCACCGGGAGGTCGCCACGTCGCGGGCTGTCCCAGTTGCTGCCCCGTAGGAAGTGGTTGAGCGGCACGTTCATGTTGTCGCCGTCGGTGAGGCCGACCACGACGTTCACGGTGTCGCTGGTGCACTCCTCGACGGCGGACAGGTCGGGCGCGGCCACGCGCTGGCGAGGGAGGTCCGCGCCGACCGCGATGTGGAACGACAGGTTGCGCGTGGTGTCGGTGGGCACGAGCACGAGGCCCATCTGCGCGAGCGAGGCGACGGCGATCGCCTCCTCCTCGCCGGTGTCCGACAGGTACCCGTAGACCGGCAGGCCCTCGGGGATGCCGTCGAGCACGGCGCGCACGCGGCCCCACGTCGGATCCGCCGGACGGGAGAAGACCGGGAGGATGCCCTGCTGGGCGACGAAGTCCCACAGCGTGTCGGTGGGGCGGACCACGGCCATGGTGTCCGAGGCGAGCTGACCCGAGTAGGTGGCGGCGAGGGCCTCGTACGCGGTGGCGGCGTCGGGCCAACGACCGCGGGTGTCGTCGAGCTCGACGAGGCCGCGGCCCTGGAGCCCGACGACCTGATCGGGTGTGGCGACGATGCCGCCCTCGAGCCCTGCGATGACCGACGCCGCGTGCACGCTCCACGGTTCGGCCAGATCCGCGACCACGTAGCCGGCGGCCTCGCCAGCGAACTCGTCGAGGGCACCGTCGATGGTGGTGGTGCCGGCGATCGTGACGAGGCCGCGGTCGACGTACCGATCCAGGAGCGCCTGCGCGCCGCTGTCACCGCCGTCGATGACGTAGATGCGAGCGGTGGTGCTGTTCACGAGGCCCTGGAGGGAGCGCATGGTGAGGATGCGCTGCGAGCTCTCGCCGGCGACGTGCACGACCCAGGTTGGGCCGACCGGTGGGCGGGTGGTGAGGAAGCGATCCTCGAGCTCGGCGAGTGCTCGATCGGCGCCGGAAGCGCGCCCCGTGGTCGAGCTGGCACCGTTCGTATCGGCTGATGATGGCGCCGGAGCGCCGGTGAGCAGCAGCGCGGCGGTGAGGAGCGTGGCGACGACGAGGAGCCCGATTCGGCGCATCCCGCGAGGGTAGGTGAGACGACGATGAGGTGGTTGCGCTGCCCCCCGCCGCACGCGATGGTGGCTCATGGCTCGAAGTCGACCTCGCGCCGCCGCAGTCGCGTTCCTCGTGTTCGCGCTTGCGGTCCCGCTGATGGTGGAGCCGGCGGCGGCAGCCCCGAGCGCCTCGCTCTCGCCGTCCAGTGGCGCCGTCGGCACGGTCGTCTCGGTGACCGGCGGCGGGTTCACGCCCGGATTCCCACCGTGCGAGGTGCGCTTCGGGGGCACCAAGGTGGCGAACTGCACCGTGAACGCCAACGGGGGCGTGGGCGTGTCGATCAACGTGCCCTCCAGGCCGCCGGGCAGCTACACGGTGCAGATCTGCAACTACTGCGGCGGTGGCGAGTTCCAGGAGCTGGCAACGAGGACGTTCACGATCACCCCGAACCCGACGAGCTCGACGTCGAGCACCTCGAGCTCCACGTCGACCTCCACGACCTCGACCACGCTCACGCCGGGGTCGAGCACGTCGAGCTCCACGTCGACGTCCACGACCTCGACGACGCTCACGCCGGGGTCGAGCACGTCGACGACGTCGAGCACCACCAGCATCGTGCCGCTGCCCGTGCCGCTGCTCATCGAGGGCGAAGCCATCCCTCAGGTCACGCCCGGCGCTGGAGTACCGAACCTCTCAGCCGGCTCGCCGCTGGCGCAGCAGCTCGGTGCCCCGTGGCAGCCCATCTCCGTGGTCGCTGGCGAGATCCGGCTGCCGGAGGTGCTGCTCAACCGCTGCGGCACCACCCACCGGTCGCACGTGCTCGACTTCGATGATCAATCCGAGCGCTCGCGGGCGAGCTTCGACAACTCGGGTGGACTGGGGGTGGGCGGTGGGTTCGGGCTCGTCGCAGCCCCCGAGCTCGGCACCCACACAGCGCCCCACGCGGTGGCGACCGAGGTGCCGGTCTACCCGAACAGCTCCGCGACGCCCTACGTGTTCCATCGTGAAGGGTTCACCTACGTGGGGATGACCGTGGGCCTCGCCGAGCCGCAGGTGGGTCCCGTCATCGTCGAGCTGGGTGCCCGACCGGCGTACCTCGAGGTGGTCGATGTCGACCGCGTGCTCCTCGATGCAGATGCCGGCCCGGCCACCACCTGCATCGTGGTCGCGGCGCCTCCCGGCGAGCGCTTCGAGACCGGGCTGCTGCGTGCGTACGTCGACGCGCCCGACGGCACCGCTGCACCGCTTTCCGTGCCGCTGCACATCGACCACATCTTCTGGAGCACCGACGAGACGTATCCCATCCCGAGCGAGGTGGAGGCTGCCGAGGTCGAGATCCTCTACCCCCCCGAGGGGCAGCGGCTGCGCACGACGGGCACCGGCGTCATCGGTCGCGTCCGCTATCCGGCGGGCATCCACTTCAGCGGCATCGATGTCGCCAGCCCGTCGTGGGACGCATCGTCGGTGATCACCCGTCGGGCGTCGGTGGGCGCAGCGACCGTCGAGGGCGCTGATGCGACGAGGTTGTTCTGGGTCGACCGCATCGATGTGCCGCCGCGCGACTTCCGCATCGCGGCGTCGACGAGGGGCACCCTCGCTGGAGGCACGTCGGTAGACGTGTCCGGTGTGGGGCGGCCGACACCGAGCGCTGATACGTACCGGGACCTCGCGGAGGGCCAGGTCGATGTCGTGCCGTGGTCGATGGAGGTGACCCAGGCGATCCGCGGTCCGCTGGTCGCGCAGGAGCCAGGCAGCTCGATCGACGATGCCTTCAAGCACGTGGCAGGCAAGCGCACCGTGGTGCGTGGCTACGCGGTGCAGCACATCGATGGCGAGGAGCCGACCGGACAGCGGCTGCAGGTCGACGCGGTGCTGCACGGCACCCGCAACGGCGTGACGCTGCCGTTCAGCCCGCTCGTGCCCGAGCTGGTTCCCGTTCCGATCGCGGATCGCGAGCCGGGTCCCGCTGCCGAGGAGCTGGCCAGGCCGGCGGCGTCCAACACGCTGAACTTCGTTCTGCCCAACACGTGGACCGCAGCGGGTGCGGTCGACCTCCGCATGGAGGTGAACCCGACCGACTCCATGTGGCACGTGGACGAACCAGCGGCGGTGGCGGGAGCATCGAACTCGATCGCCCGCCGGGTCTCCTTCGCCAACGTCGGTCGGGTCGGGGTCACTGCGGCGGCGGTCGATCTCCACTGGCAGTGCACGCAGGATCGCATCGATGCCGCGCGCGACAACGAGCGGACGTGGGATCCCTGCCACGACGCAGCGGTGGACGAGATCGTCAGCGACGTCGCGTCGCGCGGCGACGTCGAGTGGCTGGTGCGCGACTGGTGGCGGATGCTGCCAGCGGCAGGCGACGCACCGGCGTACCTGAACTTCGCCACCGTCGCTCTCCGCCACGAGTACGACGACTTCGACCACGGGCGGATCCCTGCACCTCAGATGACGGGGGACACGTCGATCGCTTCTCTCGGGACGTGGCGCGAGGCGTTCTACGACGTGTCGTGCGGAGGTCCGGAGGTCGACCGCACGATCATCCGCCCGCCGTCGATGCGCGATCTCGTCATGTTCGTCACGCCACGCCAGGGGCCGGTGCGCGGCGGGTGCGCGTGGCGCGGCGACCTCTCGGCGTTCCGCACGAACCTGGTGGGTTCGACGGCTGCGCAGGAGGCGGCGCACACCATGGGGTTGAAGCACTCCAGCAACGCGCACGGCGAGGCCGACGGCGGCACCGCGCTCGAGCGCTTCGCCGGCGACCACGGGGAGCTGAGCCATCCCGCTCAGAAGGCGTGGGGCTTCGACACGGCGTCGATGTCGGTGATCCACCCCGCCTGGCGCGGCCACGCGCACGACTACATGTCGTACGGCGGTGGGGCGACGTGGACCTCGTACGACACGTGGCTGAGCACCATGCAGGCGCTGGTGGAGAACCGACCGATCAGCGACGCCCGCAACGAGCTCTACGCGTCGGGATCGGGCGACTCGAGCAGCGGTGAGGGCGAAGGTCGCCCCGGTCCGGGTTCCGCTGATGCCGGCGGAGAGGTGCTCGTCGTGGAGGGGTTCGTCGAGGATGGGACCGTGACGCTCGGGACGATGCGTCTGAGCCCCGCGGGAGCCGTGGCAACCGCCGGCGACGACGCGGCGGTGCTCGTCGAGCTGCTCGACGCCGACGGCGCGGCGGTCGGCTCCGCCCGCGCAGCGCTCAGCGAGGTGGGCACCCACGGCGGTCTCGGCAACCAGTGGTTCATCGCCGAGCTCCCCGCTGGGCGGGGACACGAGCAGGTGCGCGTGTCGGTCGAAGGGCTGGAGCCGATCGTGCTGCATGCGGAGCCGGACGCCGGCCGCGTCGAGATCATCGAGCTCCCCGAGGGCGGCGATGGCGCGGTGCGGTGGGAGAGCGACGTGGAGGGCCCGTTCCTGGTTGAGGCGAGCGACGACGACGGTGCCTCGTGGTGGCCGCTCGGCTCGACCGATGACCGGTCGCTCGAGATCGACGGCGAGCTGCTCAGCCTCCAAGGGCCGGGGTGGAAGGTTCGCGTGCAGGCGCAGCACGGCGCCGGCGTGGCGTCGGCCATCAGCGACGCGGTCGATCTGGGTGTGCGGGCTCCAACCGCGCGCATCGGGTTCCCTGCGGATGGCTCGTGGCACACGCCGGGGATGCTGGCGACCACCGCCACCGCCGGCGGCATCGGTGACGACGCCACCTACCGGTGGAGCGTCGACGGCGAGGTCTGGAACGAGGGGCGCACCGCGGAGGTCCCGCTGCTGACCGAGGGAGCGCGCACGATCGAGCTCACCGTGACCAACGAGGCAGGCAGCTCGACGCACGAGATCACCGTGGAGGTCGGCGAGGACCAGGACGCCGACGGCTTCGTGGATCGGTGGGAGGAGCGCGTCGGACTCGATCCCTCCGTCGTCGACGAGGCGGGTGAGGATCCTGATGAGGATGGTCTCCCGACCGGCCGTGAGTACGAGCTGGGCACCGATCCCCAGGAGGCCGACACCGACGGCGACGGCTTCTCCGACGGCCTCGAGGTGAGCGGCGCCGGCGATCCTCTCGATTCCGAGATCATCCCCGGACCGGTCCACGGCGTCGATGACGGCCTCGACGCCGAGGCGGCGCTGGCACCCGATGTCGAGGCCGAGGCGGAGGGCGGATCGTCGGGCGCGCTGGCCGGTGCTGTGGCCCTGGTCCTGGTTGCAGGAGGCGGTGCAGCACTGGCGCTGCGCGCTCGCCGACGCCCCACATCTGACGAGTAGGTCGACGGGCATCTCCGGTCCGGCAGGTGTGCTCTTCGTGTTGGTTAGTTGAACGTGCGCACCGGAGAAGGCCCGCATGTTCCCGGCCGCAAGGGGCGTCTCCTCAGTCGTCATCGCGCTCGTCTTCGAAGGTGATCGTGACGGCGATCGACGCGCCCATTCGACGAAGCATCCGGAGCAGGTGCCCGAGGACTGCCGTCGTGTGACCGGTCTCCAGCTTCGCGAGCCATGGGCGCTGGAGGCCGACTTCGCGGGCGAGGTCGGCCTGCGTCAGACCGCGGAGCTGCCGAATCTGACCTACGGCGCGGCCGAGGTCCGCACCGGATCGCACGATCCACGTCCGTTCGGCCATCTATGACTCCTGATGTGTCTGGTGAGGTACACGACTGCAGGGACAGGCGTTGCGTGCCATCGAGCACAACTCGCCGTGCGCCGGCGCTCGATTGGCCAGCGTCCGTGACGGGGGTCTCGTTGCGTCAACAGACCGAGTAGGGTACGTTTTCCGAAGTGCCTTCGGAAAACGCTCTCTCGCCGGTCGCCGACCGCCGCACCCGCAAGCGGGACGCCCGGCGTGACGCGCTCCTGGACCTCGCCGCCGACCTCGTCGATCACCACGGCGTCGCCGGCGTGACGATGACGGCGCTGGCCGAGGCAGCCGACTACGCCCCGGCCTCGCTCTACACCTACTTCTCCTCGCGCAGCGCGCTGCTCGCCGCCCTCCAGGACCGGGCGCTGCGCACGCTCGGCGACATCGCCGAGACCGAGCTCGCCACCTGGGATGCGCTGCTCACCGACGCCGATGTGACCGCTCAGGTCGCGGCGCTCGCTCGTCTCTGCGCGTTCTCGGACCTCTTCCTCGCCGCCCCGCAGCGACAGCCGCGCGAGTTCAAGCTCCAGCAGCAGCTGCTGTCGGACATCGGGGTGCAGGACCCGAGCGACGCGGCCACCGTGCTGCCCGCGGCCCTGCTCGTGCTGGACGTGCCGCGCCGGCTGCTGGCAGGCGCAGTCGAGGAGGGCGCGCTCGGCGCACCCGATGACCGCATCGCCGGTGACGCCGACGCGGACGGCGCCTACGTCCGCACCGTCACCTGGGTCTCCGCGCTCAACGGCATCCTGCTCGTCGACACGCTCACCGTCGGCCTGCCCACCACCAGCGAGGCGATGGGAACCGTGCTCACCGACGCCTTGCTCCGCGGCTGGGGCGCGGACGCCACCCTGCTCGCCACCGCCCGCGACCTGGCCGAGCGCTGGGTCCGATGATCACCGACCGCACCTGGAGGACGCTGTGCTGACCGCACTGCCCACCGTCATCGCCACCGTCGCGCTCGGCGCGTTCCTGTGGACGTTCGCCGAGTACTGCCTGCACCGCTTCGCCATGCACGAGCTGCACGGCAAGGGGATCATGAGCCGCGAGCACCTCAGCCACCACGTCACCTCGTCGTGGAACTTCGACGCCATCATGCTGCTCAGCTGGACGGGCGTCCTGCTGGTCGGGTTCGCCGCCCTCACCCCGGTCGGCTGGTACCTCGCCGGACCAGCGATCGGCCTCAGCCTGGGGCTCGGCTGGTGCGTCGGCTACTTCACGTACGAGTACGTGCACGCCCAGGCGCACCGGCGCGGCCCCGTCGGTCGCTACTCCACGTGGCTGCGTCATCATCACTTCCACCACCACTTCGGGCACCCGATGGCCAACCACGGCGTGTCGATCCCGCTGTGGGACGTCGTGTTCGGCACACGCGAGCAGCCTGAGGTGGTCCGGGTGCCGCGCCGTCTCGCCATGCCGTGGCTGCTGGACATCGACGGTGAGCTGCGCTCGGAGTACGAGGGCAGCTACGTGCTGGTCGGCTCGGTGGGCACCGACGAGCGCCAGGCGGGCATCGACAAGGTCCGCGCCTTCGCCTCGCTCGCCCCGACCGACTGACGACCTGACCCGAGAGAGTCGCTGATCGGGCGCCGGCTGAGCGGTGGCTCAGGTCCGCCGGAGCCTGACCCATGCGAACCGGCGGGGTTTCGACCCAAGAAGTGGGCCCAGACCCCGCCGGTACGCGGAGGATGCGGTCTGGCATGCTGCCGTCGATGGCTCGCCTGCTCGTCGTCCACCACACGCCGTCACCGGCGCTGGACTCGATGCTCCGCGCAGTGCTCGCCGGCGCCGGCGACGCGCAGCTGGCGGAGGTCGACGTGGTGGTTCGCCCAGCGCTGAGCGCGACTGCCGTCGACGTGCTCGAGGCGGACGGCTACGTGCTCGGCACGCCGGCCAACCTCGGCTGGATGTCCGGCGCGTTGAAGCACTTCTTCGACACGATCTACTACCCGTGCCTGGAGGCGACGGTGCAGCGGCCCTTCGGGGTGTACGTGCACGGCAACGACGACGTCGCAGGCGCGCTGCGCAGCATCGAGAAGGTCGTGACCGGGCTGCGGTGGCGGCAGGTGCACGAGCCCGTCGAGGTGGTCGGCCCCCCAGCGAAGGCAGACCTCGACGGCTGCTGGGACCTCGGCGCCACGGTCGCTGCATCGCTCCTGGCCTGACGCATCACGCGAACCGGCGGGGATTCGACCCAAGAAGTGGGCCTAGACGCCGCCGGTACGCGTGGGACCAGCTGGTGGATCAGGCGGCGGCTTCGAGGGCGAGGAGGGCCGCCTTCACGTCTGTGCCGCCGAGGTACTGGCCGAGGGTGCCGTCGCTGCGCACCACCCGGTGGCAGGGAACCACCAGCGGCACGGGGTTGTGCGAGCACGCGCTGCCGACCGCGCGCACCGCGGCCGGTCGCCCCGCCGCTCGCGCCACCTCGGCGTAGCTCTCGGTTCGACCCGGCTCGATGGTGCGGAGGTGCTCGAGCACCTCGCGGCGGAAGCCCTGCACCAGGCGCAGGTCCACCGGCACGTCGATCGTCTCGCGCCGTCCGGCGAAGTACTCGTCGAGCTGGCGAGCTGCGGCGGCCAGCCTCGCCGGCGCTCGGAGGATTCGGGGGCTGATCGTTGCTGCGAGCTGCGCGAGCACGGCGTCGTGGCCCTCGAGCGCGAACGCGACGCGCACCACACCGGCTGGCGTGGCCGCGAGCAGCAGGTCGCCATGGGGGCTCGCGACGACGTCGTAGGCGACGTCGATCAGCCCAGCGCGCTCGGCGTCGACGGCGAGGCGGCCCCTCATCGCGACCAGGTCATCGGGCGCGTCGAGCGCCGCGGCGAGGGCGTCGACGGTGCGGCGGGTGGTGGAGTCGGGGCTCATCGTCTGGTCCCTCCGTCGTAGGTGCGGCGCAGCGCGGCGATGCCATCGGACGCGCTGCGCCGAGCAGCGGCCTCGCTGCACTCCAGGAGCGCGGCGACCTGCGCGTACGAGCAGTCGGCCAGGTAGCGCGCCGCGACCGCGCCGCGCTGCTTGGGGGGAAGCGCAGCCAGCGCGCTCAGCAGCGCCTCGTCTGGCGTTGCGGCCTGATCGTGCGTCGGACGCTCGGGAAGGTGCTCGGTCGGCAGGGGTGCGCGGCCCGCAGAGCGCAGCTGGTCGATCGCCTTGTTGTGGGCGATGGTCACGAGCCATGCGCGCACGTCGCTGTCGGGGCGCAGGTCGGGGTAGGCCCGCAGCGCGGCCAGGAACGTCTCAGACCAGGCGTCGTGCGCGGCGTCGCGCACCGAGGTCGCGCCGAGCAGCGCCCGGCACACGCGCAGCACGACGGCGCCGTGCTCCTCGACCACCTCCTCGAACGGGCGCATCACCTCCAGTCAACGCCATGGGGCCCGGTCCTGTGAGGTCCACGGCGCACGTCGTCGGCCCGCTCGGCGGTCGGTGAGGTGCCCGAGGCGCGGCGCGGCCCGTAGGGTCGTGCCATCGACGCACCCGAGGAGCCAGCACCATGACCGACGCCGCCACCCGATTCCGTCGCACCGCCGCCACCGCGGTCGGCGCGCTCGCCGGATCGGTGGTCCTCGCTGATGTCGCTGCGGCGCACACCGAGACCGGCGGCACCGCGCACCCGGTGGCCGCCCCCGCGCACCTCTTCGTCGTCCTGGCCGTGTTCGCAGCGCTCGTGGCGCTCGCGGTCGTCGTCGGCGCGCTGCGCCGCTCCGCTCGGACCGGCGAGGCGCTCGCTGCGACCGCCAGCCAGGTCGATGAGCCGCGCCTGGCAGAGGTCTGATCCGATGACCCATCTTGCAACGTCGTCTCGCAGTCATCGACGCGGTCGGCAGCTGGTGGCGGGGATGATCGTCGCTGCACTCACCGTGATCGGATCGACCGCGTGCTCGTCAGACGACGCGTCCGACGGCACCGCCGACAGCCCGTCCACCTCGGCGACCGCTGGGCCCAGCGCCGGCGCGGCGCTCGAGGTCCTCGACGTCGACGCCTTCGCCGACCGCCTCGACGACGGCGGCGACCAGGTCGTCATCAACGTGCACATCCCGTACGAGGGCGAGATCGACGGCACCGACCTCTTCCTCCCCTTCGACACCATCCTCGAGGAGGCCGACCTCCCCGAGGACCGCGCCACGCCGCTGCTGCTCTACTGCCGCAGCGGTCGCATGTCCGAGGAGGCCGGCGAGGCGCTGGTCGATGCCGGCTACACCGACGTCGCCCACCTCGACGGCGGGATGGTGGCCTGGGACGCGGCGGGCCGCACCGTCGAGCAGCGCCCGCAGGGCTGACGGCTTTCGGCGGCGCTCCTCTGCGGTGCTGGTTACGGTGCGCAGCGAGGTGGCGCGGCGGGCGCCACGCGAGGAGGCACCGATGGAGATCACCGAGTACCACGAGGGCCAGCTGGCGTGGACCGACCTGGCCACACCGGATCCGGAGGCATCGAAGGCGTTCTACGGATCGCTGTTCGGGTGGGCGTTCGAGGTCGGCGACGCGACGGGCGGCACGTACACCATGGCCACCAAGGGCGGCCGCAACGTCGCCGGACTCATGCCGCTGACCGCGGAGATGGCCGCCGGCGGGATGCCCCCGGCGTGGACGTGCTACGTCTTCGTCGACGATGCCGAGGCCACCGCGGCGAAGGTGCCCGGCGCCGGCGGCACCGTGCTCCAGCCACCGATGGCGGTGGGCGCCGCAGGGAGCATGGCCATCATCGCCGACCCGGCCGGTGCGGTCTTCTGCATCTGGCAGGCCGATCAGCACGCGGGCGCGGATCTGAAGGGCGAGGACGGGACGATGGTGTGGATGGAGCTCGTCACGCCAGATCCCACGGCGGTCGCTCCGTTCTACGCGCAGGTCCTCGGGTGGACGGCCATGGACCTCGGCCCGGAGATGGGCGGGTACCAGGTGTTCGACACGGCGAGCGGCAACGACGATGGTGTCGCCGGTGCGATGGCGCCGCAGGAGGAGGGCATCCCGCCGTACTGGGGCGTGTACTTCGCCGTCGATGACTGCGACGCTTCGGCGGCGCGCGCGGCCGAGCTCGGTGCGACGCTGCTGGTCGAGCCGATGGACATCCCGACGGTCGGCCGGTTCGCGGTGGTCCTGGATCCGCAGGGCGCGGCGTTCTCCATCCTCCGCCCGATGCCTTCGATGACCTGAGCGACGACCCGCCCGGCGAGCGGCCCGCCCGACGCGGCTCAGTCGTCGGTGTGCGGATCGTCGCTGCGACGCCCCAGCTCTGTGAGCTCGTCGATGGAGTCGATGCGCAGCACCGCCGAGCCCGGGTTGCGGTGCACGGCGCGACCCACCAGGTGCGCGCCGATCGGCGCGGTCATGAACAGCAGCAAGCCCGCCAGCATGAGCTTCGCCGCCTCGAGGCCACCGAGGTTGATGGCCGCTCCGGTGAGCGTGAGCAGCAGCCCGAGGGTGGTGGTCTTCGTCGCGGCGTGCATGCGCGCGTAGACGTCGTCGAAGCGAACGACGCCGATGGCCGCCAGCAGCGACCACGCCGCGCCCAGCACCAGCAGCACCTCGGCGAGCGTCGCCACTACGCCCCCCGCCGCTCGATGAAGCGCGCCGCGATGCCGGTGCCGACGAAGCCGAGGAGCCCGACCACGACGACCGCGTCCACGAACGCGCTCGACCCGGTGCGCGCCGCGTCCACCGTGAGCGCGCTGACGACGATGAGGAGCAGGCCATCGAGGGCGATGACCCGATCGCCGATCGAGGGCCCGACCACCAGGCGGTAGAGGAACCCGACCGCCGCGAGCCCGAGCAGCACGAACGCGGCGGTGATCATCGCTTCACCTCGTCGCTGTCGCTCGCGGCCGCGACGACGCGCTGCACCAGCGCGGCGCGCACGCGGTCGTGCAGCGCCAGCACCTCTCGTCGAGCGTCCTGGACGTCGTGGAGGTGCAGCACGTGCACGTACAGGGTCGGGTGCTCCTCACGCCGGACGTGCAGCGTGAGCGATCCAGGCGTCAGGCTCACGCAGTTCGCCACGATGGTGGCGACGAGGTCCGAGGCGCCCACCAGCGGCACCGCCACGATGCCGGTCTCGATCGAGTTGCGTGGCGTGACGATCTCGCGCGCGAGGACCAGGTTCGCCTCCACGAGCTTCCAGAGGAAGTAGCCGAGCAGCACGGCTGCCTGCAGCGGGCGGATGCGGTGTGACGACGCTGGGGTGTCGACTGTGAAGCCTTGTGCGGTGAGCACGGCGAGCAGCACGCCGCTGGCCACGTTCGCCACCGAGACGTCACGCCACAGCACGACCCACAGCACCACGAGCCAGACGAGCATCAGCACCGGGCCGCGCCTCATGGTCCGAGCACCTCGGTTCGGTACGCGGTCGGCTCCATGAGCTCGCGCGCGGCTCGTTCGCTGAAGTCGTACAGCGGCCCGGCGCAGAGAGCGACGACCAGGCTGAGCGCGGCGAGCGCGACGGTCGGGGCCACCATCGCCATGGGCAGGGGACGTTGCGCGGAGCGCGGCGGCTCGATGTCGCCGCCGAACGCGCCACCCCAGATCTTCGTCATCGAGAACAGCGTCAGCACGCTGACCACCAGGCTCACCGCGACCGCGCCGTACGCTCCGGCGTCGAGACCGGCGTCGACGAGCGCGAACTTCGCCACGAACCCCGACAGCGGTGGGATGCCGGCCAGGCTGAGCGCGGCGACGAGGAACAGGACCGCCAGTCCCGGCGTGGTGCGCGCCAGGCCGCCGATGCGGTCGAGCTGCCCGGTGCCGGTTCGGTGCTCGACCAGCCCGCTGACCAGGAACAGCGTCGTCTTCACGATGATGTGGTGGACGATGTAGATGATCGCTCCGGCGAGACCCGCGACGGTGACCAGCCCGAGGCCGAAGATCATGTAGCCGATCTGGCTGACGATGTGGAACGAGAGGATCCGCTTGATGTCGTTCTGCGCGATCGCGCCGAGCACGCCGACGACCATCGTGATCGAGGCGATCACCAGCAGCAAGGTGCCGGGCCGGTCCTCCGGAGCCACGAGCAGCGTCTGCGTGCGGACGATCGCGTACACCCCGACCTTGGTGAGCAGCCCGGCGAACACGGCGGTCACCGCGGTGGGGGCGGTCGGGTAGCTGTCCGGTAGCCAGAAGAAGAGCGGGAAGATGGCCGCCTTGATGCCGAACACACCCAGCAGCAGCAGCACCAGGGCCTGGCGGAGCTCGGCGGGCAGCGTCTGGAGCTCGACGGAGAGCAGCGCCAGGTTGACCGTGCCGGTGCTGGCGTACACGAGCCCCAGCGCGGCGAGGAACAGGGCTGAGGCGACGAGGCTGATCACGATGTAGGTCATGCCGGCGCGCACCTGGTCGCGTCGCCCTCCGAGCGTGATGAGCACGTAGCTCGCCGTCAGCATCATCTCGAAGGAGACGAACAGGTTGAAGAGGTCGCCGGTGAGGAACGCGCCCGAGACCCCGGCGGCGAGCACGAGGTACACGGGGTGGAACCCGACGTGGCGCTCCTCGACGTCACGCTGGCCGATCGCGTAGAGGAGCACCGCGAGCAGCATGAGCGCGCCGAGCAGGGTCATCGTCGCGGCGAAGCGGTCCGCCACCAGCGTGATGCCGAGCGGCGCGGGCCAGTCGCCCGCCTGGGTGGACGCTGGGCCGTCGTGGTCGACGAGCTGCACCAGCCGAGCTGCGCACGCGGCGACTGCGGCGAGCACCGCGACGCCGATCGCCCGCTGCGTGGCGCGCGACCTCCCGACGGTGATCGACACGCCGGCGCCGATGAGGGGCAGCACGATCGGCGCCGCGAGGAGGAACGTCATCGCTGCTCCTGCTCCTGCTCCTGCTCATCGAGCTCGATCTCGACGTCCTCGAGGTCCTCGTCGATCTCGGACGGCTCGCTCTGCGCTGCGACCCTCCGGTCCTCGACGTCGTCGGGGACCTCGTCGTCGTGGGTGAGCACCCAGCTGCGGTAGGCGAGGCCCAGCAGGAAGGTCGTGACCGCGAAGCTGATCACGATCGCGGTCAGCACGAACGCCTGCGGCAGCGGGTCGAAGAGCTCCTCGTCGGCTGCGGTGCCGACGAAGGCTGGCGCGCCGGGGTCGCCCGCCCCGAGCAGGATGAGGATGTTGGCGCCGTGGGCCAGCAGCGACAGCCCGAGGACGATGCGCGTCAGCTCGCGCTGCAGCACCAGGTAGGTGCCGGAGCCGAACAGGGTTGCTGCCGCTGCGGCGAGCACGATGTTCACCCTTCCAGCTCCTCGGACGGGCGCTCGTCTTCGCCGAGCGCCTCGAACGCCATCAGCACCATGCCCACGACCACGGCGTACACGCCGGTGTCGAAGACCAGAGCGCTCGTCGCCTTCACGTCGCCGAGCAGCGGCAGATGCAGCTCGAGCACGTCCTGCGCCAGCACCGCGCCGCCGAGCAGCATCGGGACCAGGGCGGCGCCGCTCGCCAGCATCAACCCGCCGCCGAGCACGGTCCACGGCGACACCCGGGTGAGCGCCCGCACCTGGTCGAGTCCACCGGCAACGTAGGCGAGCGCGATCGCGGCGCCTGCGACGAGCCCGCCGATGAAGCCTCCCCCGGGCTGGTTGTGCCCAGCGGTGAGGAGGTAGAGCGAGAGCATGAGCGCCGAGTAGACGATGATCCTGGTGTTCATGTCGACGATGAGCGAGCGCCTCATGAGCGGGCCCCCGTGGTCGGCCGGCGTCCGATGCGAGCCAGCGCGGTGACGCCGACCGCGGCGACTGCGAGCACGGTGACCTCGCCGAGGGTGTCGAGCCCGCGCACGTCGACGAGGATCACGTTGACGACGTTGGCGCCGCCGCCCTCGGGCTTGGCCTGCGCCACGATCGCCGCGGAGGTCGGTCGGTCGCTGCTCCCACCGGAGGTGAGCATCGCCAGGGTGAACACCCCGAGGGCCACCGCTGCTGACACCAGCAGCCGCAGCGCCGCGCCGAGGCGGTTGCGCTGTGGGCGGAACTCCTCGGGGAGGTGGCGGATGACCAGCACGAACACGACCACGAGCAGCGTCTCGACCGCGAACTGGGTGAGTGCGAGGTCGGGCGCACCCTGCACCGCGAACAGCAGGGCGATGGCGTAGCCGACGGCGCCCAGCAGCAGCACCGCCGCGAAGCGCCGTCGTGCGGCGGCCACCGCGATCGATCCGGCGGCGATCGTCGCGCCGAGCACCACGTGCGCCGGGAGCACGTCGAACGCAGGGAGGTCGGGCACGCCACCTGCGTGCAGCGCGGACAGCGTCGGCAGCCAGACGACCCACAGCAGGATGATCGCCAGGTACGCCGGTTGGGAGCCCGACTGCACGACGGCGGTGACCCGCCGAGCGAAGGTGCCGAGTCCACCGATCACGTCGGCGAAGGCCTCGTCGCCGCGCATCGGAGGGGCCAGCGCCTGCTGGACGCGTTCGAGTCGCTCGCCGAGGAGGACCAGCAGGACGCCGAGCGCGACCGCCGAGGCCGAGAGGAGCAGTGGCACGTTGAGGCCGTGCCAGAGCTTGAGGTGCGGGTGCCCGACGGCGGGATCGAGCGAAGTGGCTGCCGCGCCGATCAGGTCGTCGCCGAGCGGGCCGGCGGCGAGGCCGAGCGACAAGGTGCCGAGCGCGAGCAGCGCAGCAGGCGCGGTGAAGCGCAGCGCGGGCGGCACGGGAGATGGCTCAGCGGCCACCTTGCGGTCCGTGACGCCCGCCGGCGCAGAGCGGCGCACCAGCGGCGCCAGGAAGCGCACCGTGTAGGCGAAGGTGAGCGCCGAGCCGATCACGAGCACCCCGAGCGCGACCTGGTTCCAGGTGCCGCCGTGGACGAACGCCTCGTAGGCCGCCTCCTTGGCGATGAAGCCGAGCAGCGGCGGAAGCCCGGCCATCGATGCACCCGACACCACGGCGATGACCTGCACCGGAGCCCAGCCGCGCCCCAGGACCGGGAGCTCTCGACGGTCGCGAGTGCCTGCCTGGTGATCGACGAGCCCGACGACGAGGAACAGCGCGCCCTTGAACAGGGCGTGCGCGAGCAGCAGCACGCACGCGGCCAGCGTCGCTTCGCTGCGACCCAGCGACGCGAGCACGAGCAGGAAGCCGAGCTGGCTGACGGTGCCGAACGCCAGCAGCAGCTTGAGGTCGTTCTGGCGCAGCGCGCGAAGGCCGCCCGCGACCATCGTGACCAGGCCGATGGTCACCATCGCCGGGCGCCACACGCCGACGGTCGCGAACGCCGGCGCGAGGCGCGCCGCGAGGTAGATGCCCGCCTTCACCATCGTCGCCGAGTGCAGGTAGGCGCTGATCGGGGTGGCCGCCACCATGGCACCGGGCAGCCAGAAGTGGAAGGGGTACTGCGCCGACTTGGTGAGGATCCCGACGGCGACGAGGGCGAGGCCGGCACCGGTGGTGCCGCCGCTCGGGGGCGAGGCGATGAGCTCGCTGAGCGACCACGTGCCGGCACCCTGCGCGAGCACGATCATCCCGGCGAGCATCACGAGACCACCCGCGCCGGTGACGAGGAGCGCCTGCAGCCCTGCGGTGCGCTGCTGAGCGGTTGCCTGGTTGCCGCTGATCAGCAGGAACGAGGTGACCGACGTGAGCTCCCAGCACAGGTAGAGCCAGCCGAGGTTGTCGGCGAGCACGAGCCCCAGCATCGAGCCGGCGAACAGGACGAGCAGGCCGGCGATGCGCCCGGAGCGAGCGGTGTCGGAGAAGTACGACGCCCCGTAGGCCAGGACGAGGACCCCCATGCCCGACACGAGCAGGACCATGAGCATCGAGAAGCCGTCGAGGCGCGCGTCGGCCTGGAGGCCGAGCGCGGGGACCCACCCCATCGACGAGGTGACGACACCGCCGTCGACGATCGTCGCCCACTGCGTGGCTACCGCGGCGAGGGTGGCGAGCATCGGCAGCGCGCCGACGACGAAGGCGCGCCTCCCCAGGCGCCCGGCGCCGAGGAGCAGGAGCGCGCCGACGACGGCGTGCGCTGCGAGCAGGAGGAGGAGCACGGGGAGCGATCAGCGCCTGAGCGGGCGGGTGATCGTGGGTGGCGGCATCGGCGCGGGTGGTCGCTGCACGGGACTCTCCTGATCGCGTTGAACTGCTGCGCCGACCAGGCTTCCCGGCTCTCCGGGCCCCACCCTACCGGTCCGCCGCAAGCTGCCCCACCAGCGGTGGCATCCTGGGTGGCGTGCGACCGCTCCTGTGCTCCGTGAGCCTGTGCCGGACCGGGGATGCACCTCGTTCCTCAGCTCACCGTCTGGTCGTGGTGCTGTGCGCGGCGATCACACTCGTCGCGTCCTGCGCCGGCGGCGGAGGTGATGACGCGACGTCGAGCACGGTCGCCACGACCAGCACCACGGTCCTGGGCTCGACCACCACGTGCCCCCCGCCGCCGCCCACCGATGCGCCGACCACGACCTTCGACGGCCCCTTGCCGACGGACGCTCCGACGACGACCGCGCCGCCGTCGAGCGCGCCGGGTCTGCGCCAGGGCGATGAGGGGCCTGAGGTGCTCGCCCTGCAGCAGCGCCTCGACGAGCTCGGCTACTGGATGGGGACGCCCGACGGCATCTTCGAAGGGGAGACGCACCACGCCGTCGTCGCGCTCCAGAAGGTGGCCGGCCTCGCACGTGACGGCATCGCCGGGCCAGATACGCAGGCCGCGCTCGCCGACGGCATCCGTCCGGCGGCGCGCAGCACAGCGGGGCGGGTGATCGAGATCGACCTCCCCCACCAGGTGCTGCTCGTGGTTCTCGACGGCCAGGTGGAGCACGTGCTCGACACGTCGACCGGTCGGGTGGCGGGCACGACGCCGGTCGGGCGATGGATCGTCGACCGCGAGATCGATGGGCCGCGGCACGCGCCGCTCGGACTCCTCTACCGCCCGAAGTACTTCCACGGCGGGGTTGCCGTGCACGGGTTCACGAGCGTTCCGCCGTATGCGGCGTCGCACGGCTGCGTGCGGGTGACCTACCCGGCTATGGACTGGATCTGGGCGTCTGGCGTCATGCCGCTGGGGACTGCGGTGTTGGTGTACTGACCGAGTCGGCTCGCGGTGGTCAGCGGCCGGTGGCTGAGACGTGCTGGTAGTCCTTGCTGGAGGACCACGTGCCACCCCACGCCCAGCCGATCGCTGCGAAGGCGCGCACCACGGGACCATCGCCGGTGATGAGCCCGGGCACCGACGGATCGCGGGTGACGTATCGGGCGCCGCTGGGGGGAAGCACCGCGCCGCTGCGCGTGACGTACGGGTTCTGCACCGGGTTGATGTCGATGGCGCGGCCGTAGGCGTGCTCGGACCAGCGATCGGCGCCGGTGGCCATCCGGCAGTTGAAGGCGGAGGTGTTGTTGGCGGCCATCGACGCGTCGTCGTCGCCGCCGTACTCGTCGACCAGCTCCATCCGCTCGATCGGGAACCGGGCGTCGTAGATGGCGCGGAACGCGGCGACGACATCGGTCGCCGCGTCTGCGTGCACGACGAGCTCGCCGGTGCGCACCGCGCCGTCGAAGCCCCAGTGCGACAGCCTCAGCAGGCGCAGGTCCTCGAGGGGCACCGGGCAACCGGCGCGCCACGACGACGTCATGCGCGCAGCGGTTGCGGCGTCGATCTCCTGGATCAAGCCGCTGAACGGGGGCGTCACCGGCGGCGGCGGTGCCGGCGTCGGCGTCGGCGTCGGGAGGGGAACCGGCAGCGGTGTCGGCGGCGGTGCGACCGGCGACGCGACCGGCGGTGCTGGCGGCAGCGTGCTCGGCGCGGGCTGCACCGTGGTCGTCGTGCTGGTCGTCGTCGGGGGCGGAACCGGGGCGGGAGGTCCTGACGCCGGGACCGGGGTCGTCACCGTGCCGCGACCGAGGTGCTGGCCGAGGAACGCGATCACGCGCTCCTCCCAGGCAGCAGGCTCCGAGCGCAGCCCACCCGTGTGGTCGGCGTCGTCGACCACCCAGACCTCGACGCGGTCGGGTGCGCCGGTCGCGATGTGCGTCGCGGCGTGCGTCTCGTCGGGCATCGTCCCCGCCGCGATGAGCAGCACCTCGGCGTCGCCAGCTGCGACCGCGTCGCGCAGCGGCGTCGGCGGCCCCGCTTCGATGAGCAGGTCGGTCAACCCGTACTGGAGCCGCTCGAGCTGCTCCTGCACCGCGCCGCGGGCTCCGTAGATGTCCGACAGCCACGACTTGTCGGCTGCGCTGCGAGCGGTGGCGCCCTCCGCGACCACCGCACGGACCCGGTCGTCGGTCATGGCGCCGATCGCCTCCTCGCCGCCCATGGACAGCCCCACCAGCCCGATGCGGCCGTCGGTCACGTCCGGGCGCTCGGCGAGGTGGTCGATCGCAGCGGCGATGTCGGCATCGCCGTGCCAGCCGAAGTCCATGGCGCGGCCGCCGCTGTCGCCGTGCCCTCGAGCATCGACGAGCAGCACGCCGTAGCCGTGGCGCGCGAGCACCGCCGCGTGGCCCAGCGCGCTCGAGCGGGTGGAGCCCGCGCCGTGGCGGAGCACGAGCGCGGCGCCGTTGCTCGATGGGATGTACCACGCGGCGAGCACCACGCCGTCGTCGGTGGTGAGCGCGACCTCCTCGGCATCGAGGCCGACGTCGGTGGGGGTCGCACCGATTGCGGTCGCCGGCACGTTCGTCGCCGCGATCGCCGGGGTGATGATCGATGCGAACGCCGCGACCAGCACCAGCGTCGCGACCCATCCACCGATGCGCAGCGGGAGCGGCGTGCTGCGCATGGCCCGGCGCACACCGGCGAGGGTGATGAGGACTCCAGCGCCCACTGTGGTGATCGCCGCCACCGATGTCGGCGTCACGCCGCGCTTCGCCAGGTGCGGCAGGAGGCCGGCTCCTACGCAGAGCAGCACGGTGCCGGCGCCGGCGACGATCGCTCCCGTCACCCGCAACCGGTGTGCGCCGCTGGCGACGAGGCCGAGGCCGATGCCGAGGTACAGGGGATGGAAGAAGGAGAGCTCGCGCAGGAAGGCGACCTGCACGACGATCCATCCGACGAGCAGCGCGCCGACGACGACCTCGGCGCGATCGGTGCGCTCGTCGTCGTGCCAGGCGAGCCATCCGAGCGCTGAGAGGGGCGCCGCGACGAGGGTCGCGAGCGCGATGCCGCCGAGCGTCGGGCTGTCGAGCGGCAGGCGCTCCTCGAGGCGGGGACCGAGGTCGAGGACACCAGAGATCAGTCCAGCTGCGCCCGCCCACGCGAGCAGGCCGTTGACCGCCGCGACCCACGCGAGCGCGGTGCGGCGCCCACCTGCGGTCGGCTCGGTCAGGTCCTCGTCCACGCGCCCATCGTCGCTCATGTCCAGGCGCGGCGTTCTCTCGTCGGAGCGCCACGGCGCTCGTTGACTACGGCGCGAGGCGCTGGACCAGGGGCTCGAGCACATCGTGCAGGTCGGTCGCGGACACCGTAGCCATCTCCTCGCTGCCCTCGTCGAGCCAGAGCGCAGCGCGTTCGGGCTCGTCGAGGACCAGCGATCGGATCCCATCGGCGACCAGGCGACCGAGCGCGAAGGGCGCAGCATCGAGCGCCGCTGACAGCGCGCCGGTGCGGTCGTGGGTCGCGCACAGGCGGTAGATGTCGTAGAGGTCGGAGCCGCGCTTGTGCGGCTGGCGGCGCCGGCCCGCAGCGAGCGCCGCAGTCTTGGCTCCGACGAGTGCGGCGGGGGTGGCGAGGCCGACGACCGCGGTCGACCCGGCTGCGACCAGCGTGCGGGGCGTCGCGGACTCGAGCGCCCAGCGGTGCGCGACGACGAAGAGGAGGTCGCTGCCCTCGATGCCGTCGAGCCCCTCGGCGGTGAGCGCCTGGGTCTCGATGACGTCGATGTGCACCTCGTCGACGATCGCCCGAGCGCTGTTGGCCGGGTCGGCCGTGCCGATCGTCGCGGCGATGCGCGCCACGGTCGAGGGCTCGGTCGTCTCGGTCACGAGGTCGATGTCGTGCGTGGCGCGGTGCGCAGCGCCGAGCTGGGCCATCACCGCCAGCCCGCCGACGAGCGCGTGCGGGCCGAGCCCGGCGTCGGCGAGGCGGGCGGCGGCGTGCACGAGGCGCGCTGCGGCGCCATCGGCGTCGCCGGCGAGTGCGATCGGCTCACCAGGCACGAGGCACCTCGACGGGGTCCCACGCATCGAGGATCTCGGCGCCGCGCGTGCGGTCGCGGGCCAGGTCGAGGGCGGTGAACACGGGGTGGGCGACCGGCCACGATGGGGTGGTGCGGCGGAGGCGCTCGGCGCACACCAGGGCGCACGGAGCCACCGCGACGGTGCACGAGCGCTCCTCGAAGCGCTCGGCGGGGCCGAGGCGCCGGACGGCTCGGCGCAGCACCGCGGCATCGGGGACGTACAGGTCCGGCGGTGCATCGACCCCGATCGCGATCGGTGCGCCCCACGCCGCGGCGCCCAACGACCCGCTGAGCGCCCAGCCGGGCCCGTCGCCGTCGAGGTGGATCCCGAGCTCGGCGATCGAGGGGCCGTCCTCGAGGTCGGGCAACGTGGCGAGCGCCACCGGCGCCGGACGCCACTGCTCGGCCAGCGCCCAGAAGAGCTCAGGGATGAGCGGTCGCCCATCAGCGCGCACGAGCGAGGCTTCGCGCAGCCGCTTCGCCGCGGCGACGATCGAGCTGTGCGACAGGCCGGCGCGCCTGGCGACCGCTCGCATGGCCGGTGGTTCGTGCGGCGACTGCAGCAGCGCAGCTGCCCACGTGATCGCGGCGCGTCCCGACAGCGCGGCGCGCGGTGCGTCGGTCAGCCGAGGGTCCGGCGGCACGGCGGCATCGATGTGGAGTCCGGGGGCGCGCAGCACGAGCTGCCCTCGTCGGTCGAGCCACCCCCACCCCGCGTCGCGCAGCACGTCCTTCGCAGCTGCGCTGACGAGGTCGCCGACCGCGACGCAGGCGGCGCCGGCCGGCGCGCCGGCGCTCGGTGCGGTCAGCCGCGCGGCGACCGCGGGGGTGATGACCGCGGCCCCGTGCACCCGAACCTGGAGGCGGAGGTCGTCCACCGCGACGACGAGCTCGGCCCCGGACCCGGGAGCAGCCGTGTGGCCGAGGGCCTCGAGGGCATCGGCAGCCGCCTGCACGGCGGTCGCTGCGAGCACATCGGGAGGCGTCCTGGACACGCCCCGACGCTAGACGCGAAGTGGTCGGTGGTCACGAAGAAGCGACCACCGACCACCGAACGCGTTCCGGCGGGGTTCGGACCCAAGTCGCGGGCCCAGACCCCGCCGGTTCGCGTCGTCGTCAGCAGCAGCCGCCCGAGGCGCCGACAGCCGAGGTCGCGCGGCCCACGGCCACCGGCTCGGTGGCGGCCGCCGACGCGCAGCAGGTGGTCTCACCGGTCTCGGTGACCTCGCCGCCGAGCTCGTCCGCGTCGCCGGTCTTCACGTACCACTCCCACCGAGCGCCGTCGGGATCGGTCACCCACGTCTCGACCTTGCTGGCGTAGCAGCAGATGGTGTCGTCGATGCCGCTGGTCTCCAGGCCGGTGGCCGACAGGCGGGCCTCTGCTGCCTCGACCTCCGCCGCGGTCTCCGTCTCGACGCCCAGGTGGTTGATGGTGCCGCCCTCGGCGCCCTCGAAGAGGATGAGCTTCAGCGGCGGATCGGCGATGGCGAAGTTGGCGTAGCCGGGCTTGCGCTTGGCGGGCTCGGTGCCGAAGAGGCGCGAGTAGAACGTGATCGCCTGCTCGAGGTCGGTGACGTTGAGGGCGAGCTGGATGCGGGACATGGAGACCTCCTGGTCATCGAATCGATCTCTATCGATGTGACGATCCTACCGATAGATCGATGGATGTCAATACGAAGGCTCGTGACGTCCACCACGCGTTGCGCTGCCTGCGGTGGCGCTCAGCCCGGCTGGCGGCCGAGGAGCCGCTCGACCCGGTGGTCCCAGCGCCGCAGCGCGACCTCGTCGCGCTCGGCGGGGTACCGCTCGCCCATGGCGTGCAGCACCTGGCCGCGCACCAGCATCGGCAGCATGCGCGCCGCGAGCCCCGGCACCCGCGCCATGCGGCCCGCCATCACCGGCACGTCGCGCTTCGGTGGAGTGGACCAGCGCTGGTCGAGGCCTGAGCGGGTGAGCGGTTCGGTGAGCAGCCCTGCGCGCGCCATCGTCGACACCCCTTCGCCGCCGAGCGCCGTGCTCATGCGCCGGAAGGCGTCGTACGCAGCGAGGGTGCCGCCGAGCTCTCGCTGGAACGGCGCCTGGTAGCTCCACAGCACGTCCTCGTCGCCGGGATCGACGGCGCCGGCGACCGCGTCGGCCAGCATCCGCCCGGCGATGAGGCCGAGGCCGATGCCCGAGCCGTGCGCCGGGAACACCTGGCACGCCGCATCGCCCACGAGCGCGAGGCCCGGTGCGATCAGGCGCGAATACGGGCGTCGAAGCGGGATGAGCCCGACGCCCGACAGGTACGGCTCGCCGAGCCACGGCTCGTCGGTGCGAGCTGCGCGCAGCAGGTCCGCGGCGCGGCCGTGTCGACCATCCGCGACGCAGCCGACGAGGACCGAGACGTGGTCGAGGTCCTCGGCCACGCTGATGGATCGCGTCGACCAGCCGCCGTGCAGGCCCACGATGCTCACGTGGTCGCCGGGCGCCGCGCCGTGGCGCTCGAGGAAGCGCAGCGCGCCGTCGCGATCGGCGATGCGCATCTGGTGGTCGCCCGCTGTGCACAGCTCGCGCCCCGCCACCGGCGGGCACCAGCGGGCCAGCACGGGCGATGCGCTGCGCAGGACGCCGTGGCGGCCCGCGGCGTCGACGAAGAGCGCCGCCTCGAGTCGCAGCGGCGCGGGATCCTCGCCGGGTCGTGCGGCGATCACGTCCAACCCGACGATCCGGTCCTCGCGCACGTCGATCTGGAGGTCGGTGGCGCGGTCGAGCAGCTCGACGCCGGCGGCGGCTGCGAGGCCGCGCAGCCTGGTGCCCAGCAACGCCATGTCGACGCGGGCGATGGGGCTGCTCGCCACCGTCACCGCGTGGGTGCCGTCGGGTCCGAAGATGTGGGCCACCGCGCCCTGGGCGATGCGCTCGGGAGAAACCGGCGGCGCGAGACCGGCGCGCTCGAACTGCCAGTCGAGCACCCCGTTGTGCCACTGGGCGCCGGCGACAGCGCGATCGCCGCGCTCCACCACCGCCACCGACAGCCCGCGCGCTGCGAGCTGATAGGCGGCGTTGGCGCCCGCGGTGCCTGCGCCGAGCACGACCGCGTCGAGCTCGAGGACGGTGTGTGGCATGGGTGGCACCGTACTGTCCGAGGTCCTCGCTACGGCGTGGCGGCGCCGACGGCGTGTGGCATCCTTGCCGCGCCGGGTGAGGTTCGAGGGGGTGCGCGCGTGGCCATCGGGGTCCTGATCTGCGATGACCACCCCCTGTTCCGCGGCGGGCTCGCCGCTGCGCTCGAGGCGGAGGACGGCTTCGAGGTCGTCGGGCAGGTCGGCTCCCTCGCCGAGCTCCGAGCGGTGCTCGATGCCGGCGGCGTCGACCTGGTCCTGCTCGACCTCGAGCTGCCCGACGGCACCGGTCTCGACGCGGTGGCCGAGGTCGCCGCCGGGTGCAACGTGGTGATGATCAGCGCGCATGACGACCCGGGCCTGGTGCGTCGTGCGATGAAGGACGGCGCCGTCGGCTGGATCCGCAAGGACACCGACCCCGTGGACCTGCTGCGCCTCGTGCACCGCGCAGCGGAGGGCAAGACGGCGCTCAGCGGCGACATGGCGCTGCGCGTCGCGGAGTCGCTGCGGCGCGATCCAGACGAGCGCGCGTTCGAGGAGAGCTTCGCCTCGCTGTCACCCCGCCAGCGCGAGGTGGTGGCGCTGATCGCGGATGGTCGGAGCAACCGCGAGATCGCCGATGAGCTGTGCATCAGCGAGGGCACCGTGAAGAACTACGTCACCGCGGTGCTCGAGGCGATGGGCGTCAGCGATCGCACGAAGCTCGCCATCTTGCTGGTCCGCCACCAGATGCACGGCTGAGCGTCGCCGTGGTCGACTTCGACGCGCCGACCACCTTCGTCGTGGCGATGTTCGTGATGTGCGCGCTCGGCTTCGTGGCGCCGCTGCGCATCGAGGGCCGCGAGGACTACCTCCTCACCGCGTACGTGACGCCGCTGGCGGCATCGGTGCTGGGGTCCGAGTCCATCGTCGTGCTGTGGGGGAGCCTGCTGCTGGCGGTGCCGTTGCAGCTGGTGCGCCACGGCTTGGCGACACGAGACGTCCGTCTGGCCGTCCGGGCCGCTGCAACGTCGATCGGCTACGGCGCGGTCACGGCATCTGCGGTGAGCGCGGGCATCGTCGTCGGCCTCGCGGTGTGGATCGGCCCGCTCGAGGGAGGTTTCCCGATCCCGTTGGCGGGCACCGAGGACATGTTCCGAGCGCTCGCCGCAGGGGGTGCCGCGTGGGCGGCGACCATGGCGGTGCGCATCCTGACTTTGCGGATGATGACCGGGGCGTTGCTGCCGCGAGCGCTCGACCCGTTCGACAGCATCCTCATCCCCTACGCGCTGCCGGTCATCGGGGGGCTGCCCCTCGTGGCGGCGTCGATCGCCGCATACGACGCGGCCGATCCGTGGCATTCGATCTTCATCCTGAGCTGGGCGTTCCCGCTCTACGGCGCGTCCTGGTACGAGCTGCACCGACGGGAGATCGCGCTCGAGCTGCGCCGTGAGCTCCTCGCCCGCCAGCGGCTGGCTGCCATCGGCGAGGTCTCGGCGCGCATCGTGCACCAGTCGCGCCACCAGGTCGGGCTCATGGGCTGGAGCGTGCACCGGCTGCGCGCGCTGGTGGGTGCCACCACGCCGGATCTCGAGGCGTCCTACGCCGAGCTCGACGCCCTGGACGCCGCCAAGGATCGGCTCTCCGAGATGCTCGCCTCCGAGCTCCTGCACGAGCCCGCTCCCGACGAGAGCGAGCCGGCCGCCGCGCGCGTGGTGACCTTCGCGGACGCCATCGACGACGTGGTGCGCCAGCTGAGCGACGAGGCGGTGCGCTCCGACGTGACGCTGCGAGCAGACGTCGACGCCGAGCTCGGCGCGCGGTGGGTGGCCAGCAGCGTGCGCGACGTCGTGTTCAACCTCGTCGACAACGCCATCGATGCTGCCGCGACCGCCGTCGAGGTGCAGCTGCGGGCGTCGGTGGATCAGGCGCCAGCGAACGTCGAGATCCGCGTGATCGATGACGGACCGGGTGTGGCCGAGACCGACGTGGATCGCTCGTTCGAGCCGTTCTTCACCACGAAGGTCGACGGCACCGGCATGGGGTTGGCCATCGCGGAGGCTCTGGTCGGCGAGCTCGACGGCTCGCTGCGCTACGAGCGCAACGCCGGTCGGACGCTGTTCGTGGTGGCGGTGCCAGCGACGCCTGGTTGACCGCTCGCAGGCTGCTGAGCTGGTGGTTCCCGTGCCCGTCGCTGCACCGCCACATCCGGACCATGACCTTCGTCATGGTGAAGTCGTGCGGTCGTGCACCTACTTCTCGCGCTCCTGCGACCGCATACTGCGTTGAGTGCTGTGGCCGTCGTCACAGCATGTCTGACGAGGTGGCCACCAAGCCGCCGGGGAACAGGAGCAACCATGGGGATCCGATCGATCGAGACGAGCAAGGGCACCTCGCGACGAGGCGCACGAGGACCGCTGCGCGCGGTCGCGATCTTGCTGTGCGTGCTCAGCCTGAGCGTGCAGACGGCACCTCCCGCGTCGGCGGCGACCCTGGTGGTCGGCAACGTCTCCACCGCGGTCTGGAAGTTCGTGTGGTCGCCGGGATCGGTGGCCGGCGCCAACGACTGGAGCTGCAAGCCATCGGCGGCTCACCCGAACCCCGTCGTGCTGGTGCACGCCACCGGCGTCAACCTCGGCGCCAACTGGGTGGCGCTCTCGCCGATGCTGAAGAACGCCGGCTACTGCGTGTTCGCCTTCAACTACGGGATGACCTGGCTGTCGGGCGGTCGCGTTGGCGGCCTCGGCGACATCCCGACCTCGGCGGGCACCATGAAGACGTTCGTCGACAAGGTCCTCCGGTACACGGGAGCGGGCCAGGTCGACGTCGTCGGCCACTCGCAGGGCGGGATGATGCCGCACTACTACATGGAGTTCCTCGGCGGCGCCTCCAAGGTCCGCACGCTGGTCGGCATCTCCCCGTCCAACCACGGCACGAACCTCAGCGGCATCGTGACCCTCGGCCTGAACCTCAACCTGATGGGGTTCGCCAACTCGCTGCTGTGGGGCTTCGGCGTGCCGGCGCTCGGCCAGCAGGCCACCGGGTCCTCCTTCATGACGAAGGTGTTCGGCAACGGCGACACGGTCGCCGGTCCCCGCTACGTCGTGATCCAGACCAAGCACGACAAGGTGGTCACGCCCTACACCAACGCCTTCCTGAGCGGCCCGAACGTCGACAACATCCTCGTGCAGGACCAGTGCCCGTACGACAAGGTCGGTCACGTCGGGATGTTCACCGACAAGGTCGTGCTGAACAACGTGCTCAACGAGCTCGGTCCCAACACCCCCGGCTACAAGGCGCCCTGCAGCGGCTACGGCATGGCGCTCTGATCTCAGGGGCACTCGTCCCCATCTGCAACCTCGGCAACCGCCGCTGGAGCCCCCGGGCACCAGCGGCGGTGCCGCGTCCCAGTACAAGGGGGTCCCTCGACCCTGGTCGCCGGCCGCCGACGGTGGTGTGCTCGTCGTGGGAGTCGCGTCAGACCCCGTAGCGAGCAGGAGGAGCGCGATGCGCGCGGTGATCGTGTACGAGTCGATGTACGGCAACACCCACCTCGTGGCAGAGGCCATCGGGCGGGGGATCGAGGAGGTGAGCGGCGCGGTCGAGGTTGCGGTCGTGCCGGTCGAGGAGGCGACGCGGTCGTTCCTGGCCGAGGCTGACCTCGTCGTGGTCGGAGGTCCCACCCACGCTCACGGCATGTCGCGGCCCGCCACGCGCGAGTCGGCGGTCGCGGACGCCCGCAAGCCCGACAGCGAGCTGACCCTCGACCCCGACGCGGAGGGCGAGGGGCTGCGGGAGTGGTTCGACGATCTGCCGGCGATGGGTGGTGCGGCGGCGGCGTTCGACACGAGGATCGACATGGCAGCCGCGCTCACCGGTCGGGCTTCGAAGGGGATCAGCAAGCGGCTGCGCAAGCACGGCTTCGAGGAGGTCATCGAGCCGGAGAGCTTCTTCGTGCGCAAGGACAACACCCTGGCCGATGGCGAGGAGACCCGAGCTGTCGCCTGGGGCGCATCGCTCGCCGGCGCGCTCGGCGAGCGACCGAGCTGATCGCCCTGCGGTTGAACTGGCTCCAGCGGGTCGCTGCGCCAGACTGAGCTCGTGTCGAGAGCACTGCGGCGGAGCAGCAGGAACGTCGTCATCGTCGTGCTCGCGGTCGGCGCTGCGGGGCTCATCGCGCTCCTGCTTTCCGTGGCCGGGCAGGACAGCGCAATCACCACGACGACGAGCACGTCACGTCCGATGACCACACCGCCGTCCACGTCGTCGACGACGACCACGTCAGGTCCTCAGCCATCGCCGCCGACCACGCCATCCACGTTGCCGCCTCCCCCGCCGCCGGTCACGCCGGGTGAGCCAGCGGTCGTCGTTCGCCAGGGCGACGCTGGTGATCGGCGAGTCGCATTGACCTTCGACGCCGGATCCGACGTGGGCCATGCGCCGGAGATCCTCGACGTGCTGCAACGCAACGGCATCACAGCGAGCTTCGGGATGACCGGGCAGTGGGCCGATGCGCACCCCGAGCTCGTGGCGCGCATGGTCGACGAGGGGCACCACCTCATCAACCACACCTACGACCACCTGTCGTTCACCGGGCAGTCGACAGGCGAGGCGCCGCTCAGTCGCGACGAGAGGATCGGGCAGCTCGAGCGAGCGGAGGAGTCCATCGGCGCGGCGGCGGGACGAGGCGCAGCACCGTGGTTCCGTCCGCCGTACGGGGACTACGACACGTCGGTGCTCGTCGATGTCGGTTCGGTCGGTTACTCGTATGTGGTGATGTGGTCGGTCGACTCGCTCGGCTGGAAGGGAGCTCCTGTCGCCGAGGTGACCGAGCGCTGCCTCGATGCTGCGGTGCCGGGCGCCATCATGCTGCTGCACGTGGGTGCGGCCTCGACGGACTACGAGGCGCTGCAGGACATCATCGACGGCGTCAGGGCCCGAGATCTCGGGTTCGCCTCGGTGGAGCAGCTGGTTGGGTGACGGTGGCCCCGACCTCTCCGAGCGACAGAAGCTCGGCAGGACGATGTGACGACGTCGAGGCGACCGGCGTCCGACGGAGGTCGCTCACGTCTCAGCGGTGAGCGCGGCGACGACCGCTTCGCCGTCGGCCCGGTTGACCTTCGCGACACCGAAGCCGACCTCGGCGCCCGCGCTGGTCGTCAGCACGATCTCGGGCATCTTCTGGCCGAAGAGCTTGGTCTCGCCCAGCGCGACCGCGGCGATCGCGGCGCGATCGAGCGCAGCCACGACGGCCTTGGGTCGCCCGCGCCACGTCGTGCTGCACACGGCGAGCCTGCGATCGGTCACCACGAGGAGCACGTGATGCTCGTGTCCGACGTCGACGCCCGCTTCCGCTCGTTCGGTGCGACCTCTGTCGGCGGCGCCCTCGCCCGCCCTCTGGCCGGCTGCCAGCCCCGCGCCTGCCGCTGCTGGTGACACGGTGCCGCCCGCCACCGCGCCTGCTGCTCCGAGGATGGCCTCGTGCACAGATCCACGAGGCAGCGCTTTGACGGCGGCGATCGGATGCTCTCCGTCGTCCAGCAGCGGCGTGACCGAGCTGAGCTTCATCCGCTCTCCTCCTGATGTCGTTGCAGCCGCCTACCTGCTGTAGTCGGCTGCGCTTGTCACGGGTCAGGATGCCAGCATCTCGGATCGTTGACCACTCGTGACAGTTGTAGCCATTCGAAACACACGACGCCTCGGGGTGCAGCGCTCCCTACGCTCCACCGACATGCGAGCTCTCCTCGTGGGTGACACCCACGGCAACGCGGCTTGGCTCGAGCGAGCGGTGTTCGTCGCGGCGGCTGAGTCGTCCGTCGATCTCATCGTGCAGGTCGGCGACTTCGGATGGTGGCCGCGAAGCCGCACGAACGATGCCTTCATCTCCGTGGCGCGGGCCGCGCCGGTGCCGTTGTGGTGGATCGACGGCAACCACGAGGATCACGACCGACTCGCGTCCGCGGTCGAGGCTGCAGGAGTCCCGAACGAGCACGGAGCCATCGGACTCGGCGGGAATCTCTCCTTCGTTCCGCGAGGAGCGCGCTTCGAGCTGGATGGCGTGACGGTCGTCGCGTGCGGGGGCGCGCACTCGATCGACCGCCGGCTGCGGACAGGAGGGGTCTCGTGGTTCGATGCCGAGCACGTGACCGATGAGGACGTGGAGCGGTGCGCAGCCGATGGTCACGCCGACGTCCTGCTGTGCCACGACGCACCGGCCGGGTGGGCGATCCCCGGCCTGCCATCTGACCGGGGGCTGCCCCCTCTCTGGCAGGTCGAGCTGGCGGCGTGCCACGCGCATCGAGGTCAGCTCGCTCGGGTCATGGACGCCGTCACGCCGTCGCTCGTCGTGCACGGGCACTACCACTCCAGCTACCGGCGAGTGCTCGAAGCTGGCTGGGGATCGGTGGACGTCGTGGGACTGAGCGAGGACGGCACCGAGGGGAACCTCGCGCTCCTCGAGTGCCGGTCCGGGGCGTGGGAGATCGAGCCAGTGCCGGTGCCGGTGCCGAATGCATCGCACGCAGGTCCATAGGTGCGCGCGGGGCGCATGCCCCTTCGGGGCCCAGCGCGGCGCCGTCGGTTCAGGACGCAGGCAATTCGCTGGCGATGCTCGGCGCGGAGTTGGGAGTCTCGGCCCCATGCCCGTCCACCCACCGATCGTGCGACGGTTCGTTCCTCCAACCGAGGAGCAGGTCGCTGCCGCGCACCTGACCGCGACGCGGGTTCGGGCCGAGGTGGCTGCCAAGCGCGCGGTGTCCCACCCGCTGCGACGCGCAGCGATCCTCGCCGGGCCACCGCTGCGCGACGTCGACGCGGCCGTGGAGTGCCGGTGCTCCTGCCACCCGCGCACATGTGATGTCGATCTGCACGACGGCGGCCAGTCCTGCAGCTGCCAGGACACCGACGAGCAGCGTGAAGCGCGTCGCAAGGCCTTCCGCGACGCGTGGTCCGCGTTGACCGATGATTTCGCTGAGGAGCATGGCTTCCACGAGGAGCGGCAGCGGCTGTTCGACATCGAAGCTGCCGATCTGGGCGTGGAGGCCCGAATCGAGATCCAGGCGGCGCCCTTCGTGATCGTGGGCACCTGCGATGGCCGCGGGTTCTACCTCCGCGAGCGCCATGGCACCTACCGCGTCACCATCGCGGCCGATGAGGATCCCGGATCGGATCCCTGGACCGCCGAGCCGACCGAGTCGTCCATCGATGTTGCGGGCGGCGACGATGACGAGCTCGTGCGTGATGGGAGGTTCTCCCCGGCCGCCGCGCTTCGGATTGCTGTGGCTGCAGTCCGGACCGCGCTCGCTCGCAACATCTGCGTTCATCAGGAGGTGGGTTCGGGCCCGTACTGCCCGGCGTGCGGAGCTCCGCTAGCGGATGCCGGGGCCTGGCGCTGGACCTAGCAGCCGGCCGTTGACCCTCGAGCGCGAGTGGCGCTCGAGCATCGGCCTGGTTGGCGGGGCGCGCGTAGGCTCGCTCGTCGATTGATAGCGGGGGTTTGGCGTGGCGGAGTCAGGTGGGCGGCAGACGACGAGCCTGGTCACCGGGGCGAACACCGGGATCGGTCGCGCGACTGCGCACGAGCTGGCGCGTCGGGGGCACCGGGTGATCCTCGCCTGCCGATCGGCTGAGTCCACCCGACCGGTGATCGATGCGATCACGGCCGACACCGGCAACGCCGCGCTCGAGCACTTGCCGCTCGACCTCGCCGACCTCGAGTCGGTCCGATGCGCGGCGGCCACCTTGGTCGAGCGCGGCGAGCCGATCCACGTCTTGGTCGCCAACGCGGGTGTCGCCGCGCAGCGCGGCGTGACCTCGCAGGGCTTCGAGCTGGCCTTCGGGGTGAACCACCTCGGCTGCCGAACGAGGCAAGCGACAAGGAGAGCGATGAGTATTCGCCGCATTCCCACCGACGGTGCCATGGCGTCCTCGGCCACGATCCCCGACGAGGCTTGGGACGCCGCAGCGACCGCGCACGCGCGCCTTAAGGGTCTGCTCGAGACCAAGCCCCGCGCCAAGGCCCGCTATGACGCGTTGCTGGCGAAGATCATCAGCTGACGAGAGGTGCGTCGCATGCTTGTCCGAAGGAGGTGGCCACGGTCGGCGTCGTTCTCGAGATCCGCGGCGAGGATCGACGGCGGCGGCAGTGGCACGAGGGTCAGGAGGCCAAGCTCGACACCCATGGTCGCCTATGACACAACTTCGTGATACAACTTCGTGATACAACTTCGTGATACAAGTTAGCGAACTTGAGTCAACTTGGAAGTTGTGAGAAGGAAGTGCTGATGGCCGGGCTGCAGGAGTCGTTCGACGAGGTGCTGGATCGCCTTCGGCGTGCCAACACCGATCTTCAGGACGTCGAAGCGAAGGCAGCCGCTGGGGGACTACCTCGCAGCGCGGTCGAGTCCGTGTCTGCCTTCGCCAACGCCGAGGGTGGGATGCTCATCCTGGGTCTCGACGAGTCGAACGCCTTTCAGCCGGTCTCGATCGATGCCCCAAGGTTGGCCAGCGACCTGGCATCAGCGTGCGCCGACAAGCTCGAGCCACCCATTCGACCGGAGATCGACATCGTCACCGCGGACGGCCAGCCAATCGTCGTGGCAGTGGTCGATCCCCTACCGGTGAACCGAAAGCCTTGCTACGTGAAGGCCCGCGGCATCGAGCGGGGCTCGTTCCTTCGAACCCATGACGGCGACCGCTCGCTCACGACGTACGAGGTTCACGTACTTCGCTCGTCGCACGGACAACCGCAGGACGACGCGATGGCCGTGCCGGGCACGAGCCTGGCCGATCTCGACCCCGACCTCCTGTCACGGCTGTTCCAACGCTTGCGTGACACCCGTGGACCCGTCTTCGGCCGTGCCACCGATGACGAGATCCTCAGGATGATGCGGGTGGTGATCGACACCGACGCCGGACCTGCGATCACTGCCGGTGGGTTGCTCGCGCTGGGTCGCTATCCGCAGCAGTACTTCCCGCAGCTCGACATCACGTTCGTCGCCTACCCGACCGTGACAGGTGAGCCGCTCAGCGACGGCACCCGCTTCGTGGACAACCAATCGATCGACGGACCGATCCCCGCCATGGTTGCCGGTGCCCTCGTCGCGATGCGTCGCAACATGAAGCGGCGGTCCGTGGTGGTCGGAGTCGGCCGGGAAGATCGCTGGGAGTACCCCGAGGAGGCGGTGAGAGAGGTGATCGCCAATGCCTTGATGCACCGCGACTATCACCCGCTCGCCAGGGGTACGCAGGTGCGTGTCGAGCTGTACCCCGATCGGCTCGAGGTGAGCAGCCCCGGCGGGCTGTACGGCCCCGTCGTCCGTGAAGATCTCCTCGCCGAGTCGATCTCCTCATCCCGAAACGCCGTGCTGGCGAAGCTCCTCGAAGACGTCGAGGTTCCAGACACCGGCCGGACCGTGTGCGAGAACCGCGGCACAGGCTTGCTGGTCGCCGCCGCGTCGCTCCGACAGGCGGGCATCGAGCCGCCTGACCTGATCGATCACGTGCGCGAGTTCCGGGTGGTGATCCACAACCACGGCCTCCTCGATGACGAGGCGCTGGCCTGGCTCGCAACGATCGACACCGCCAGCCTCGTCGACCGACAGCGCCTCGGATTGGCGTTCGTCCGTCGCCACGCAGCGATCACGAATCAGCAATACCGGACGCTGACCGGCTGCGACGCGCTCAGCGCCACGCGCGAGCTCACCGGGATGGCAGCTCTTGGACTGCTCGAGAAGCGCAGCGATCGACGTTGGGCGCAGTGGCACCTAGCCGGAGCGGGTATGAACGGTACCGGTCAGCCCACGCTTCCGTTCGACGACGGACGTCAACCTCACGGCCGCCGCGACCGCCGCCCGGAGCTACGCCGGCTCATGTCCGAAGGGCCTCGCACCTCGATCGATCTGGCAGAGAACATCGGGATCACACGAGAAGGTGTGTTGAGGTGGCTGCGAAGGATGGAGGAGGACGGCGAGGTTGCCCGGACGGCAACGAGTCGCGGCCATCGGTCGAATCGGTGGAGCCTCACGGGCGATCACCGATCGCCGAAGTAGCTGCTCGCACGGGCGACCACGAGCGCATGCCGGTGAGAGCTCTGGTGTGCCCGCTTCGATGCCGAAGATCCTCTCTCGGACTACGGCCGTGCTCACCTCGATAAGCCCCCATGGACGCGTGGCCTCGGGGGCTCTCACGGGTCCTCCGTCGACGTGGTCCGACTCTGGATCATCGTTGACGTTGGTGCCCGGCTGCTCGGGCTCGTCGTCCACATCCGGAAGCGGTGGCACGTCATCGTTCGGCGCGACAGAGGCGGCCACCGGAGCCCGGGACCGCCTCTGGATGGGTGCTGCTGGTGCGCTCGGAGGGACTCGAACCCCCAACCTTCTGATCCGTAGGCGGTCCCAGCGGGTCCGTCTGGTGGTGTCGACTGCTGTTCTACCAGGTCAGCAGGGGTGCGCGATCCGGCGGGTGGTGCCGAATCCGGCTCGGTGGTGCTCCGTAGATTGCCAACGGGATTGCCAAGTCCGGGCCACCTGACCTCAGGATGGACCCAACCGGGAGGGTCCCGTGCGGTGTCGAGGTGCAGCCCCGATTGTCCCAGTCGCCGATGCTGGGACGATCGTCAATCGGTCAACGCTCGCAGACGTGCTGGAAGATCCGGGGCGGTTCGGAAGACGTACTTCTTGCCCGCCTTCGTCTTCGTGAGAAGCCCCTTCGCGGTCAGATCCAGCAGGTCGGTGCGAGCGGACTGGTACGTCACCCCGTTTCGACGAGCCTGAGCCTTGATCGTGAAGGGCTCCGACGGATCTCGCAGTGCATCGCGGATCACCAGCATCTGCCGGTGATTGAGGTGCGGGGAACCGTGGAGGAGCGCCTCGACATCTCGCGTCTCGGCCACCTTCCGTGCGAGGTACTCCTGCAGGCTCTTGATCGCCCGCTCGAGGACCGTGAGCTGATAGATCACGAAGTAGGTGATGTCGTTCGAGTCGGTCTCGGTGAGGAGATACGACCGCACGTACTGCGCTGGCGCCTGGCGGAGGATGCTCGACACCGAGAGGTACTGCGCGAGCCAGTAGCCCTGGTTGCGCATCGACCAGTAGAAGAGCGCCCTTGCGGTTCGGCCGTTGCCATCGACGAAGGGATGGTCGTACGCGAGCCAGAAGTGGAGGATGATCGACCGCACGACGGGGTGCAGGAAGCCTTCGGTCTGTTCGCCGTTCGCGAAGTCGCACATCGCCTGGAGGCGCGATGGGAGCTCCTCCGCCGCGGGCGGCCTATGCAGGAGCGTGTCGTCGTTCCAGTAGACCGCGATGCGATCGTCCCCTGGTGCTTGGAGCCGGCCCGCGTCGGATGGCTCATCCAGCGCATCGATGGTCACGATTCGATGGAGTTCGAGCACATGCTCCGGCGTCAAGGGCTTCGACGCGAGGTCTTGGGCGAAGCGCATCGCCTGGAAGTTGTTGACGATCATCTGCTCGCTTCGGTCGCGCGGGCTCCGACCGGTCGCCAGCAGCTCCTTCGCAACCTGCCTCGTCGTGCTCGCTCCCTCGAGCTGACTCGATGTGATCGCCTCCTCGACGAGCGAGCTGACGAGGTACCGATCGCTGGACCGGAGGTTGGTCACCGGGTCGTCGGCGAGGATCTGGCCTCCGGCCTGCTGATCGATTCGGTGGACCATCTCCTGCACTGGGTCGACGTTCGAGAAGGTGAAGGGATCACCGGTCGTGCCGCGCAGCGGGAGGGGCCTGCTCATGCCTCGCCGGGCGAGGGCGGTGCCCAACCACCAGTCCTCGTGGGTGAGTCCTGGTGGTGGCGTGCGCCGCAGCATCTCGTCCCAGTGGAGGTACCGCCCCCTAGGGTCCAGGGGACCTGACCCCGACAGCAGGCGAGCGACGTCGGTACTGGTCGACAAGGCGGCAATGAGCGTCTCGAGGGCTGGTGGGCTTGCTGGCTTCCGCACTCGATCAACTCCTAAGTTGCTACTAACTTCGTGCAGGTTAGTAGGTGGGAGGATAGCCGATTGCTACTAACTCTTGCTCGATTAGTAGGTACCTAGTACGACAGCCGTGTAGTGCAGATGCCGAGCTCGTTGCTCCCAGGCCGAACTGAGGCTCGGCAACGGCACGAGCTGCTGACTTGTTCGGCGGAGGCCCCGGTCGCAGCGTCGTGTCGTCAGGGATCGACGGCTATCCGGGTGCCGCGGCTACCGCCGGGACTCTTCGGTTGGCTGATCTCCGCCAGCTCCGCGGCGACGCCGCTGAAGCGCTGACGACCCGAGCGGTCGAACCCCCGGAGGTCGGTGACCACCGCCTCCGGGTCCGACACCCAGAGCGCCCACGCCCGGATCGGCCACCCGTCACCGCCGTCGCGCATCTCGGGGCGGAGCACCGAGCCGTCGGCCAGCTCGACCTCGACCATCTCGATGGCGGGCGTCACGGTGCCGTCGAGCAGGATCCCGGCCTCGTCGCCGGAGATGCTCAGCCAGGCGGCGTCGGTTATGAGCGAGCCTCCGCCCCCGGCACCGTGGCTTCCGTCGGCGTGGCGAATCTCGGTCGAGTCATCGCATCGGAAGCCCCGATCGGCCTGTTCGGTGGAGCGGCACGTGATCGAGATGGCCCACGACCCACCGGGGAACGCATCCTGCATCAAGATTTCGCCGGGTCCGGCCTCGCGCGGAGGCGGTGCTGAGGCCTCGGCAGTCAGGCCGTCCCAGTCAGCGGATGCCCGCAGCGAATCGACCGCCATCTGTCCATCGGCGGCTGACAGCCCCCGAGCAAGCACGACGATGTCCATGCCGTCCTCGGTCCACGTCCACACCTCGGTGGCGTTGCCGTGGAGGGAGGGTGCGAACGCTGGACCGTGCGCCCCTGGGTAGCCACGGATCTCGGTGCCGTCGGGGTCGTCGACGCCGGCCCGCAGGAGAAGGGCGAGTGCGTCGTCGTGGGCGTAGGTGGCGACCGTGAGCCAGGTGTCGTCCCCATGCCACTCGAGGACCGAGGCCGACGACGGGGCGTACCCGACGTCGAGGCCACTGAGCGAGAGCCGGCCCGACGCCAGCTCCACGAGGCCCGGCGGCGAGGGCGTGAGCCTCGGTGTGCCGATCCAATCGGGGTCAGACGGGGAAGGCTGGGCGGCGAGGTCCAGCTCGCCGTCGACGTAACCCTCGCTGTCGAACTCGAGGCCCTCAGCAGCGGCGCGCAGCTCGTCCTCGGACAGACCGCGTCCCACGACGCCGGCAGAACCTGGGTCCTCGGTGCCGTTGGGGACCATCCACGTCGTCCACCTCACCGGTCCCTCGGTGCCGCTGACCGCCGGCTGTCCGCCGAACTGGTCGACTTCGTCGGGCGGGGGAGGCCAGCGGGGCTCGCCCACCGGGAGGGACCCATCGCCGGCGAACCACTGCCACATCGCGGCCACAAGAGGGCCCTCGAGGGGCTCGGTCGCGTCCGCCTCTCCGTACAGACGGACATAGCCGTCGCTGTGGCCACCCGAATCCTCATCGACGAGCTGGAGGGTCATCCCGTCGGGCAGCTCTGCTGGCACGAGCGTGCGTCGCGCGGGCTCGATCACCGCCTCGCCGAGCGGACCGGACGCGGCGACGCCGGCAGGTTCGTCATCGCCGCCGCACGCCACCAGCAGGCTAGAAGCGCCGAGAGCGACGGCGAGGAGCACCGAGGGGCCTCGCACGAGCCCCATCATGACCGGCGGGCGTCGGCAGAGGTGGCCGCGGTTGCGATATTCGCAACGGATCACAGAGATCGCAACCGCTGAGGCGGATGTCGGATTGACGGATCAGGCTCAGATCACAACCCTGTGACCTGGGACTTCAGTGCGCTCGGAGGGACTCGAACCCCCAACCTTCTGATCGGTAGGCGGTCCCAGCGGGTCCGTCTGGTGGTGTCGACTGCTGTTCTGCCAGGTCAGCAGGGGTGCTCGATCCGGGGGGCTAACGAGCGATTTGAAGGACCTGGCGAGCGGGTCAGACACCCCAGGACCGCAGGTGTCAAGCAGCGATCTCGATCGGGTGGTCGTTGCGGTGTCCCCAGGCGGTGTGTTCGTCGTAGGGGGTGTGGGTTCGGAGGCAGCCGTGGAGGATGCCGACGAGTCGGTTGCCCAG
>JBBRAZ010000002.1:0-177012 GCA_038206295.1 Acidimicrobiales bacterium | reverse complement strand
GGATGCCCCTCCGGCAGCCACTCACGCACATCGGGCGGCAACAAGAACTGCTGATCGAGGTCCACCACACGGAATCGAGGCTCCATCCCCTGATGATGAACCAATCCCGCTCAAATCGCGAGCACTAACGAAACAGCCTCTGGGAGTCTCAAAACCCTGCCCAGATTGCGGGAGGTGGTGCGGTCAGGTGGTGGGGGCGAGCTCGATGCGCTGGACGCTCGCCGCCCAGACCTGCCCGTCCTCGGCGGAGGTGGTGTACAGCACCAGGGCGCCGTACTGCGCCGTCGGCGCCGCGAAGTCGATGCTGCCCTCGAACGGGCGCATCTCGTCGCCGCCGCCGGTGACGAACGACTCGCCGAGCGGCTCCTCGCTGCCGTCCTCGCGCACCTCGACGAGGACGTTGCCCTCGAAGGCCAGCGCCGAGCCGCTGACGGTGATGGGCGATGAGACGATGGCGGGCACGGATGGCTCATCGACGACGATGGTGCCGGTTGCCGCGGCGAGCACGTACCACGCACCGTCGGTGCCGAGCTGGCGCACCATGATCGTCGTGACCGGCCCGTCGTCCACCGGGCGGATCTCGACCTCGCCCGAGCGGCTGTCCCCCGCCTGGTAGTCGCCCACGAGCGGGTCGGTGAACCCGAGGAAGTCGGTGGCGAACGCGGCCGCTGCCTCGACGGGGTCGGTGAGGAGCGGACCCGACGCGTCCGGCCAGACCGCGGTCGACAGGTCGACCGGCGCCGCGGTGGTGGACGGCACGACCGTCGTGGAGACCACCATCGCTGTGGTGCTGGGCGCCACGTTCGCGCTCGTGGAGGTCGTCGCGCTCGTCGCGGCGGTCGACGCGGTGGGGTCGTCTTCGTCATCGCCCCCGACGAGCAGCGCGAGCGCGACGACTGCCACCAACGCCAGCACGGTGAGCGCCGCGTACCACGCTCCCCGCCTCGTGCCTGCCTCGTCCTCGTCACCCATGTCGCTCCTCCTCCGTCCAGCTCCAGGGTGCGCCGTCGCGCCCCCGACCCCAAGGGCCGAAGGTCACCGAACGGCGCCCGGTCTCAGCTCCCGTGGTCGTGCTCTGCGGCGTCGGCCTCCGCCTTGGTGCGGTGCACGGTGCCGTCGGGGTGCTCGGGTGGCGAGTACAGGGAGTAGAGCTTGAGCGGGACGTCGCCGGTGTTGGTGACGTTGTGCCACGTGCCCGCGGGGATGATCACCGCCCAGTCGTCCTCGACGTCGTGCGCCTCGTCCAGGTCGTCCTCCGCCGGGCCCATCACGACGCGGGCGCTGCCCTGCTCGACGCGGATGAACTGGTCGCGGTCGTGGTGCGCCTCCAGGCCGATCTCCTCGCCGGGCTCCAGGTGCATCACGGTGAGCTGGGTGTGCTCCCCGGTGAACACCACCGTGCGGAACGTGTCGTTGTCGAGCGTGCGCTCCTCGATGTTCCCGACCCAACCAGCCATGGCTCCTCCTCCGTCGTCGTGCGCACCCAGCCTGCCACGGCGCACGACGAACCGGGCTCCGCGACGATGGATCGAACCGTCGCGGGCCCGCGACGCGACAGGGTGGGTGATGGGGACCGAGCGCACCGACGCCGAGCTGCTGGCTGCGATCGCGGATGGCGACCGCGGGGCGCTGCGCGTGCTGCACGAGCGCCACGCCGCCTGGGTGCTCGGTCGTCTGCGGCGCCGGTGCGGCGACGACGACGTGGTGCGCGAGGCGGTGCAGGACACGTTCGTGGCCGTGTGGCGCAGCGCCGGTCGCTGGGACGGCTCCGGCGAGCCCGCGGCGTGGATCTGGGGCATCGCCATCCGGCGCCTCATCGGCGTGCTGCGCACCCGCAACCGCTGGGCGCCGACGACCGATCGCAACCCCGAGGACGCCATCGTCGTCGCAGCCGAGGACCGCGTCCTCGAGGGCATCGAGCACGGCGACCTCGCCGGCGCGCTGGCGCGCCTGTCGCCTGAGCTCCGCCAGGTCCTCCAGGCCACCGTCATCGACGGGCTGTCGTCGCGCGAGGCCGGGCAGCTGCTCGGCATCCCGACGGGCACCGTCAAGACCCGCGTCCTGCGGGCCAAGCAACAGCTGCGAGGAGCGCTGGCATGAGCACCACCACCCCCTGGCACGTGCGCGACGAGGTGCTGGCGCGCTACGGCGCCGACCCGCGCGGCCTCGATGAGGTCACCGCTGCGTCCGCCGAGGCGCACCTGCTCGCGTGCGACCGCTGCCGCCAGCGCGTCGCCAAGGCGACGCCCGACGCGCTGCTCGCCGATTCGTGGGACGCCATCGCGGATGTCGTCGACCGACCGCGCCGCACGCTCGTCGAGCGGGTGCTGGGCGTGCTCGGGGTCAGCCCCAGCGCCGCACGGCTCGCCGCGGCGACGCCGCGGCTCCAGCTGGCGTGGCTGGGCGCCGTCGTGGCCGTCGCCGTCGCCGTCATCGCTGCCGGCGACCGCGACGAGGTCGGCAACCTGCTCCTGGCGCTCGCGCCCCTGCTCCCCCTCGGAGCGGTGGCGCTGGCGTTCCTTCCCGGCGAGGAGCCCGGTGGCGAGGCGGTGCTCGCCGCACCCATCTCTGGTCTGTCGCTCGTCCTGCACCGCTCGATCGCAGTGAGCGCGTCCTCGATCCTCGCCCTGCTGATCGCGTCGCTGGCAGCGCAGGATGCGACAGCCGCCGACGCCGCCTGGCTGCTTCCGTCGCTCGCACTGGCGATTGGGGCGCTGGCGCTGGGCACGTGGATGCCCGTCGAGCGCGCCGCACTCGGCCTCGGGGCCGGGTGGATCGCAGCGCTCGTCGGCGTCCACCTCGCACAGGTTGCGCCGATCGGCGAGCTCGTCCTGTTCCAGGCGCCTGGCCAGCTCGCAGCGCTGCTCACCACGAGCGCAGCCATTGCGATCGCCACGACCCGCCGTGACCACCTCTCGCTGCTCGGAGGAACCCGATGACCACCACCGTCGACGCCCGCTCGCTCACCAAGCGGTACGGCGCCCTCACCGCGCTCGACGCCGTCGACGTGGCGCTCGAGCCAGGCGTGACCGGGCTGCTGGGCCCCAACGGCGCGGGCAAGACGACGTTGCTGCGCATCCTCGCCACCGTGCTCGCCCCCGACGACGGCGAGCTCACGCTGCTCGGCGAGCGCCCGCAGGACGCGGACGGCCGACTCGCCATTCGCCGCCACCTCGGCTACCTGCCCCAGGAGCCCGGGTTCCACCGCTCGTTCACCGCGTTCGAGTTCGTCGACTACGTGGCGATCCTCAAGGAGTGGGGCGACCGGGCAGCCCGCCACGACGAGGTGCGCCGGGTGCTCGCGCTCGTGGGCCTCCAGGACAAGGCGAACGCTCGCATCCGCGAGCTGTCGGGCGGCATGCGCCGGCGCGTCGGGGTGGCCCAAGCGCTGCTCGGCCGACCGATGCTCTTGCTGCTCGACGAGCCGACCGCGGGCCTCGACCCCGAGCAGCGACTGCGGTTCCGCGAGCTGCTCGGCACCGCCGCCGCGGGCGCCACGGTCGTGCTCTCCACGCACCAGACCGATGACGTGGCCGCGCTGTGCCAGCGCGTGCTGGTGCTGCTCGAGGGCCGAATCCACTTCAGCGGAACACCGGCGGAGCTCGCCTCGCTGGCCGACGGCCGGGTGTGGTCGAGCGCGGAGCGCGACCCCACCGCCACGCTTGCATGGGTGAGCGCTGAGGGGCTCGTACGCCACATCGGGACACCCCCGTCGGGTGCCACGACGCAGCCGCCGACCGTCGAGGACGGCTACCTCCTGCTGTGCGGTGAGGCGGGCGTCTCAGCGACCGAGGACGCGGCATGATCATCTTCCCCGCGCTCGCGGTCGTCGTGCTCGCCGTCGTCCTCGTGCGGGCGGACCGCCGGCTCACCGGCAACCTGCTGCTCGGCGTCGGCGCGTCGTTCGTGTTCGGCATGGTCACCATGGGTGGCGGGATCGAACCCGTTATCGCGGCTGCCGCCGCCGTCCTGCTCGTGGCCGGCGCGCTCGTGCGGCGCACCGCCGCTGCGCGCGGTGGTAGCGACCGGTGGGCGATGAGCGCCAACACGGCGAGCGAGGCGCGACCCCCGGAGCCCGAGTGGCGCGGTGCCGCCACCACCCGTTCGCTCGGCCGCGTCGAGGTGCGCGAGCTGCTTCGCAGCCCGTGGACCGCAGCCGGCATCGGCCTCACCATCTTCGAGATCGTGCTGTTCGGGTTCGTGTTCAACGAGGACTACAGCCAGCACTGGTGGGCGACCGCGTCGATGATGCCGTTGCTGGTGCACCCCATGGTGGGCCTCACCATGGTCGCCGCACACCGCTCGACGACGCGCGCCCGGCGCGACGGCTGCATCGAGCTGTTCGACACCTGCCCCGTCCCAGAGGGTCAGCGCCTCGTCGCCGGCCTCGTGCCGATGGCCGCGGTCGTAATGCTCGTGATGACAGGTGCGGCGGTGCTGCTCGGGGTGATTGTCACCAAGCCCGAGGTGTACGGCAGCTATGACCTGCGCCTCGTCGCCTCGCTGGCCACCTGCGGCGCGCTCGGTGCGGGCGGCGTGGCGCTCGGCGTGGCGCTCGGCCGCTGGGCCCCGTTCGCGCTGGCCCCAGCCGTGGCGCTCTTCGTGGTGGTCTTCCTCGACGACAAGCTGCTGCAGATCGGGGGGCAGCGGTGGTCGACCGACCGCCTGCTCGCCACGTTCACCGAGGACGACCTCACCGATCAGCTGCTCTTGGACCTGCCCCACATCGAGCGCCTCGCCTGGTTCCTCGGCCTCACCGCGGCGGTGGCTGGTATCGCCCTGCTCGGCCGGCACCGCGCCGCGGTTCCCGCCACCGCCGGCGGCCTCGGGGTCGCCGGGCTCGCGGCCCTCGGCGTGATGGCACCGATGGCGAACCCCTCGGCGCTCGCGGCGCGCATCACCGATCCGACCGCTGGCGAGATCTGCATCGATGCCGGATCGGGGTCACCCACCGTGTCGGTGTGCGGGCCGGAGGAGTACATCGAGGGGCTGCGCCTCATCGCAGCGGACGTCGCGGTGACGCAGCTGCTGCTCCCCGACGGCGACCCCGTGCTGCTGCGCATGCGGTTGCTCGACGTGGACGTGGCTGAGCTGCCCGCCGAGCTGGCCGCAGAGCTCGACGCCGGCGCGGCGACCCCCGATGACGGCGCCGTCGATCTCTCCATCTCGACCCATCCCGAGGCTCGACTGGCTGCGCAGATGCTGCTCGCCGCGCGCGCGCTCGACCTGCCCATCCGACCCGATGCCGACCTCCGGCCGACGTCACTCGCCGGTCGCGCCGACGGTGTGGCCGTGCTGTGGCTCGGCACCCGCGGCAGCACCGACGACGGCGTGCGGCGTGCCCTCACGATCAACCCCGACGACCACGCCGGCGAGGAGATCGACGCCACGGTGCGCGGCCAGATCTGGCCAGACCCGTGCACCGTCGGCCCCGCGCCGCTCATGTGGGCGCCCGAGGACGCCGAGGCGGCGCAGCGGCTCCACGCCCTGGATGACCGCCGCGTCCTCGCCGTCCTGCACGAGCGGTGGAACGACCTCGCCGGGCTCACCACCGACCAGCTCCTGGTGCTCGTCGGAGCGGAGCCGGTCGGGTCGACCTCGAGCGTCGAGGAGCGCCCCCATGTCTGCGATTGGTGAGCCGGCGCGCGTGGTGCCGTGGCTGACCGTCGCCGGGTGGTGCGCGTTCGCTGCCTTGCCCGTGGCCCTCGCCGTGCCGAACGACGAGGCCGAGCTGGCCATCCCTGTGGCGCTCGCTGCGTCGATCCTCGGCGCTGCGTGCGCGAGCGCCATCGACGACCCGGCGCAGGTCACCCTCGCCGCGGTGCCGGTGCCGCGAGGGCGGCGGCGCCTGGCGCGCCTGGGATGGACCGCTCTCGCGCTCATCGGCACCGCGCTCGCGCTCGCGGGCGCGGTCGAGTGGTCCGGTCGCGACGCGGGCATCGCGCTGTCAGACCTCCTGGCCGTCAGTGCCGTGTGCGCAGCGGGGGGCCTGGCGATAGCGGGACGACTCCCAGATGACGCCGGGTTCAGCTCACCGGGCGTGGCGGGGAGCGGCAGCGCGCTGCTGGGCCTGCTCGTCGTGATCGCCCTGTCGACGCGGGTGTCGTGGCTGCCGATGATCGGCGACCCGGCGGACACCAACCGCTGGTGGCTGCTGGCCGCCGCGTGCGCCCTCGCCGCAGCCCCCGCGTTCCGCGACCCGGCGGCACGGCGCTGGCGTCCGGTCGCCAGGCTGCGCCGAGCGACCTGACCGACGTCGCCGCACGCCGCGCTTCCTAGACTGCGCCCGTGCCTGAGCCGTGGGTCCGGTTCGAGGATGACCACCTGCTCGTCGTGGCCAAGCCCGCCGGGGTCACCACCCACCGAGCCGATGTGCACGCCCAGGACGGGATGCACGAGTGGGTGCAGCGACAGCGGCCGGGGACGACGCTGTCGATCCTGCACCGGCTCGACAAGGCGACGTCGGGACTCCTGGTCTTCGGCCGCTCGACCGCCGCCAACCGCTCGCTCGCCGCCCAGTTCGCCGATCGCACGATCGACAAGCGCTACGAGCTGCTCGTCGCACGCGACGATCGCCGACCGGCTTCGTTGCGCTGCGACGATCCGCTCCCCTCGTCGACGCGACGCGACGCGTTGCTGCTCGAGGCTTCCACCGACTTCCGTCGCCTCGCGGCCGGGCTTGCCGTCGAGCACGTCGCAGCGCACCCGCACACCGGTCGCACCCACCAGGTCCGCCTGCACGCGAGCGCGCTCGGCATGCCGATCCTCGGCGACGTCGAGCACGGAGGACCCGAGGGCGCGCGGCTGTTCCTGCACGCCGCGGCGCTGCGGCTCGAGCACCCCGTCGCCGGACCGCTCGAGCTGGTCGACGAACCGCCGTCCAGCTTCGACCGCGTGCTCGGCGGGGCCTCGCCCACATCACCGGCGACCGCCGCGCTGGTCGCCCACGAAGCCCGCTCGCTGCTGCTCGACCCCGACGACACCGACGCCTACCTGTGGGTGGACCGTCACCACGACGGATTCCGCGACGTGCGCGTCGAGCGGCTCGGCGACGTCGCACTGGTGCTCGACTACCGCGACTCCCCCGTGCCGCTGTCGCCCCGCTGGCTCGACGCCTGGCACGAGACGCTGGACCTCCGGGCGATCTACCAGCAGCGCCGTCGGCGCGGCGGCGGCGAGGCGGCGCAGCTGGTGCGCGGCGTCGCAGGACCGCACTTCACGGTGACCGAGCTCGGGTGCCGCTACCGCGTCGACCTCGAGGCCAGCGCGACGTCCAGCGGCCTGTTCCTCGACCAGCGCGAGACGCGCCGCCGCCTGCTCACCACCGACCTGTCGGGTGCAGCCGTGCTCAACGTCTTCGCCCACACCGGGTCGCTGTCGGTCGCCGCGGCGCGCGCTGGGGCCACCACGCTGACCCTCGACCTCTCGACCCGCTACCTCGACTGGGCCCGCGCCAACCTGGAGACCAACGACATCGACCCTGCCGACCACGACTTCATCTACGGCGACGCGCTCGAGTGGATGGACCGCCTGGCCCGCAAGGGCCGCACCTTCGACGTGGTCCTCGTCGATCCGCCGAGCTCGAGCACGTCGTCGAAGCGGAGCCGGGGACGCTTCGTGGCCGAGCGCGACCTGCACGAGGTGGTGGCGCGCGGCGCGCGGCTCTGCGCTCCGGGCGGCACGCTGTTCGTGTCGACCAACCTGCATCGCATGACATGGTCCCGGTTCCTCGAGCACCTCGACGGGGGGCTGGCCACGGCCGGTCGGACAGGAGCCGTCGAGACGCAGACGCTCCCGCTCGACCACCGCAGCGGTCCCGGCGACCCGCCGTACCTCAAGGCGGCGTGGATCAGCCTCGACGCCGAGCCTGGCTGAGAGCTCCGGCACGGCTTCGTCCGTCGAGATGACGACCGCTACGTTGCAGCCCGGTCGGCGCGCGGGGGCGCGCTGCGGAGGGGGATCGTCATGGACACGTTCGAGGGCCGCATCGCGGTCATCACCGGGGGCGGCACCGGCATGGGTCGAGCGCTGGTGCGCCAGCTCAGCGCCGAGGGGTGCCACGTCGCCATGTGCGACGTGTCGACCGCAGACATGGCTGAATCGCAGGAGCTCGCTCTGCAGGGCGCACCCGACGGCACGCTGGTGACGACGTTCGTGGCCGACGTCTCCGACGAGGCCGCGATCCTCGCGTTCCGCGACGCGGTGGTCGCCGAGCACGAGACCGACCAGGTCCACCTGCTGTTCAACAACGCCGGCATCGGCGGCGGCGCCAGCATGATCAAGGGCTCGCGCGAGGAGTGGGACCGCACCTTCGCTGTCGACTGGTCCGGCGTCTACTACGGGACGCGCGCCTTCCTGCCGCTGCTGCTCGCCGCGGACGCCGGTCACGTCGTGAACACCAGCAGCGTGAACGGCTTCCACGCGTCGCTCGGTCCCAACGGCGCGCACACCGCCTACAGCGCGGCGAAGTTCGCCGTGAAGGGGTTCACCGAGGCGCTCGTCACCGACTTCCGCGTCAACGCGCCGCACCTGCACGCCCACGTCGTGATGCCGGGCCACATCGGCACCTCGATCGTCCTCAACTCGATGAAGGTGCTCGCCGGCGACGACTCCACCGCAGCCCTCGCCGAGCGCGGCCGCGAGATGCTCGGCGGGATGGGGTTCCCGATGGGCGAGGCGGCCGACGAAGACGTGCACAACGCGCTGCAGATGGTCGGCAACGGCTTCCGCGACCTGGCACCGACCACCGCGGAGGACGCGGCGACGATCATCCTCGACGGCGTGCGAGCGAACCGCTGGCGGATCCTGGTCGGCGCGGATGCCGAGGCGCTCGACGAGGCGGTGCGCGCGGACCCCGAGCGCGCGTACGACGCGTCGTTCTGGCCCGCGCTGCAGGCGCAGGGCCACTTCGGCGGCGCCCGCTGAGGCACCGGCGCAGCGCGTGGCCCTACGCGCGCAGGGCCACGGTGCGCACCGGGGTGGCCGACCGGTTGCCCAGGTCGTCGAAGGCCACCACCTGGAACTGGACGTTCGTCCCCGGGGTCAGGCCGGTGCCCGTCCACTGGCAGAGAGCTGCCGTGCAGGTCTTCACCTTGGCGAGCCGTCCCCCCGCCGTCGCGCTGAACCAGATCTCGACGCGGTCCACGCCCGATGGGTCGCTGGCGGTGGCCTGCACGAGCAGCGACGCCAGATCGAACACCGCCACCGCGTACTCGTCATCGATCGTCGGCCCGGTGGTGTCGGCCGGGCGGGTCGTGCTGGTGCTCGTCGACGTCGAGGACGAGGACGAGAACGACTGCATCGGTGGCGGGGGGGAGTGGGTGGGAGGTGCGCTGGTCGTCGTCTGCCCCGGCGGCAGCGTCGTGACGGTGGCCGGGGTGGTCGAGGTGATGGACGCGGTCGTGCTGGTCGAGTCGCCGGTCGTCATCGGACCGGTGGTCGAGGTCGTGGTGGCGACCGGCTCGCGGTCGTCGCCCACGACGGTGACCGCCACCGTCGCGGTCGGCGTCCACGAGTCGCCGGCGCGGCCGCGCACCGCCAGCAGGTGCAGCCCCGGTCCGTCCGGGTCCCACATCAGCTCGACCTGCTCGATGACGTCGCCATCGGCGGTCGCGGTGGCCACCACCGCGTCGTCGACCCGCAGCTCCACCGCGTCGACGCCTCCGGGGTGGGTGGCGTGTGCGACGACTGCGACCGCGGCATCGGCGGGCACGGTGCTGCCAGCGAGCGGATCGTCGATCCACACCGCGGGTGCGCCACCACCGGGGGGAGCAGGATCGCTGCCGGCGGTGAGCACGACCGCGCCGCCCAGGGCGAGGACCCCCACCAGGGGGCCGGCGATGCGGGCGAGCACGGCGGGGGTCACGGGACCGGCACCTCCACAGGGCTCTTGGCCGGCTTCATGCCGCCGGCGATGGTCGTGGTCATGCCATCGGCCGGCAGCCCGCACCCGGTGACGCTCATGGTGAGCGATGCCGCGGGCTGGAACCAGGCCCACCAGAACGGGTCGCTGTTCCAGGTGTCGGCGGGGATCGGGTGCCACGTGCGGTCGAGCTGCGGCAGCACCACCACGCCGGTGGCGGTGGTCGCCCCCGCCGGGATGTGCACGGAGCCGTTGTTGGCCACCATCACCGGGCCGCTGATCGGCTCGGTCACCTTCTTGAAGTCCTGCGCGTTCATCGGCTTGCGGTAGGTCCACGCGGGGTGGTTGCCGGTGACGCTGCCCACCCACCCGCACGAGGTGTCGACCGGCGACGGCGTCACCTGCAGGGTCACCTCGAACACCGCTGGCCGGAACTGCCCCGCCGGCTCGGGCACCACCACGATGTCGTCGGCCAGGAAGAGGTTCCAGTCGCCGGCGGTGGCCTGCGCCTTCGTGCTGTCGCTGACCTCGCCCTGCACCTCGTCGATGATCTTCTGCACGTACTTCTTCGCCTGCTCCTCGCACGCCACGTCGGTGGGCGGCGGGCAGGCTGCGGCCACCTTGCTGGCCACGAACGCGGCCACGTCGCCCTTCAGCCCGGTGGCGACCTCGTCGGAGGTGGGCATGGTCGGCGGGATGCCGTTGGTCATCAGGTAGGCATCGACCGCGGCGCCGATCATCGTGGTGCAGAGGTCCATCGGCCCGTCGATGCCCTGGTCCTTGAGCGCATCCTTCGCAGAAGCGGGCAGCGCCGCCCAGTGCACCTCCGCCCACTGCTTGCACCCGAACATGGCGGCGAGCTCGACGAGGTCGTCCTTGAGGTCGTTGACGAAGCCGGCCACGTCGTCCCACACCGCGGCGACGAAGTTGATGGCGTCGACGATGACGTCGTACCAGTGCTCCTCGGGCGGGTTGTAGGCAGCGCACACGGTGTCGCCCACCCCGGCGGGCTCGAAGGCGTCGTAGCTCGGCTGCAGGAACCCGACGGGCGCCAGGTTCTGGTCGCCGTGCGGGTTGGCGATGACCCGCACGCACCTCGCGTACTTCCCGTTGGGAGGCCCCGGAGGATGGAAGCCCACCTCGGCGCCGACCACCTGCGGTGCGGCCAGGCCCGGCAGCGGCGCGGGGGGCGGCAGCTTCATCCCGTGCTCGGGCCCGATGGCGAAGGTGACGAGGTTGGAGACGTGGTCGACCGGCTGGGTGCCCGCCATCGGCACGACCCGCACGTACAGCGTCGTCGGGTGCACGAGCGCGGCCAGCTCCGCGATGACGCTGGGCGGCAGCTTCATCTTCGGCTCGTCGGGCTGCTCGGCCGCGGAGACCGGCAGCCCCGCAGGGGTGAGGACCAGGCCGAGGCCCGCAGGCGACAGCTGCTCGTAGGGGATCGGGGAGGCCTGCATCACCGTCGGGCCGTGCCCCAGCCATGCGCGCTCCACGTCGACGGCGTGCTCGCCGGACACCCCCGCCACCGGCAGGTAGGCCAGCAGGCCCGGGTAGTCGAGGTCGGGACCCGGCGGCGGGGGCACCGCGCTCACCTGCAGGATCCCGTGGGTCACCGAGGGGTCGTTGGCCTCCCAGCGCATGTCGAGCACCGGATCGCCCTTCCCGAAGTCGGTCTCGGGGCCGAGCTCGCCGTTCTCGTCGTAGACCAGCGTGCCCTCGCGGGCGAGGATCTCGGGGTGGGCGACCTGGATCTCAGCGGTGCCGCCATCGGTGGCGTGGGCGACGACCCAATCGAGGTCGGTGCGCAGCAGGCTGCCCGCGATGGCGTCCAACCCGCCGACCATCTCGCTGCCGAACCCGGCCAGGCCCACCGCGCCCCCCGTGGCGCCGGCGCCTGCGTCGAGCTCGAGGCGACCGGTGCCGAGCGCCACGAGCTCGCCGCCACGCCTGCCCCACGCCCGCAGCTCGAGCGACCGGCCGCTGAGCGACGGCAGGTGCGTGCTGAGGTCGAACGTGCCACCAGCGCCGACGGGCACCGACGCCTGCTCGCCCGGAGGCACCCGCTGCCATCCCCCGCCATCGACGCGCAGGTAGGCGTAGGCGCGATCGGCGTCGGCGTTGGTGTGCAGCCGACCGCGCAGGATGCGGGCGTCGCCGTCCCAGCGATCGTCCGAGCAGCGATCGGGGATCGTGATCGCCGCTAGCGGTGACGGTCCGTCGGGGCCGACGGCCTGCACCAGCAGCACCCCGCCGGGCACGGCGAGGCCCGAACCACCGGTGCGCTCGGGGAGCGGCACGAACGCGCTCGAACCTGGCGGCGAGACCTGCAGCGAGGTCCACGGACCCGCAGTCGGTGGCGCCACGTCGACGGTGCACGCCTCGGTGCCGGCGCGCACCGAGGGGGCCGCGTCGTCGGGGCGGGCCGCCGCCATCTCCCCGGGGGCAAGCTGCGCCGCTGCGGCGCCGTCGGGATCAGTCGTCGTCGAGGGTGGCGTGGAGGTCGGCGACGTCACGTCGGCACCGGCATCGGGGCTGGCGATGGCATCGAACCGGTGCGGCGACGACTGCCCGACCACACCCGACTCGTCCGTGGCGCGAGCGACGAGCGCGTGCGGCCCCGGGTTCGGCGCCAGGGCGAACGCGGCGGTGGCCGTGGGCCCGGAGACCTCGGGGGACACGGTGTCGACGAGCGCGCCGCCGTCCCACAGCTCCACGGCGGTGATGGACCGCTCCCCCACCGCCGCGACGTGCACGTCGAAGGAGCGATCTGCGACGAGACGCCGCTCGCCCGGCGCGCTGATCGTGACGATGATCGGTGCCGTCGGCGCTGCGGCCGCGACCGGGGTCGGCTCGGTGGCTGCGGTGGGCGCGCCGACGCCGCCGTCACCGTCGTCCTGGTCGCCGGCGAGGACCACGACCGCACCGGCAAGCAGCGCGACGGTGAGCACCGCCGACACCACCGCAGAGCGTCTCGACCCTCCCATGGCCGGATCGTACGTCTCGCCCCAGCGCCCGAGAAGGGCCGTTGTGCCCGGGTTCGCCGCTCAGCGATGGAGCCTCGGCGGTCCGCCGCTGAAGACGATGCTGCTGCGATCGATCACGCCCTCGATGTAGGGCAGCGGGCCGTCGGGGAGGTGCCACACCGCCCCGAACGGCCCCGGCAGCAGGCGTCCGTCGACCTCGTCCCAGCGCTGCACCGGGGTGCGCCACTCGGTGCGGGTCGGACCGCCGGGCAGGTCGGCGAACCGGTCGGTGGTGCTGAAGTCGACCGGCGCACCTCGCTCGTCCACGAAGACCCGGCCGGTGACGGTGCGCCCGGCGTCGGTGAGCGACACGTCGAACGAGCGGTCGTCGACGCCAGTCCAGGTGGTCGCCGCGCCGAGGAGCATCGACGGCGCGAGCAGCAGCGCGTCGTTGAGGTAGGTCGTGAGCTCGCCGATGTCGAACTCCTCGCCCTCGCCGTCGGCGACGGTGACCAGGTCCAGCAGCTTGCCGAGCATGCGGCCGCGGCCGTCGACGTACGTGTCCTTGCCGACCATCGGTATGAAGCCGGCGAAGCGCAGGCGCATCACGAAGATGCGCGCGATCGGCTCAGCGAGGTCGTACTGCCACGCCTCCGCTGGCATCCACCCCATACCGGCGCGCAGCCGGAATCGCCCGACGAAGCGCGCTCGCAGCGAGCGCTCGCGCGGTCGGCCGAGCACCCCCATGGCCCGCAGGTACCGCTGGACGACCTCGGGCAGCGGCGCGAGGTCCGCCTCGGTGACCGGCGGGCCGGCCACAGGCTCCGGAGGCAAGCCGGCAGCGGCGACCTCGTGCACGAACCGCCGCTCGAGCCTCGTTGGGTGCGCCACCTTCGACCTCCTGCCCTGGGGCCACCCAGCGTGGCATGCTCGATGTGTGCACCGCAGAGCGCTCCCCCGATCCCGACGCGTCGCCCTCGGCATCGCCGGCCTGGCGGCCGCAGCGGTCCTGGCAGGTTGCAGCGACAGCGACGCCGCTTCGCCCACCACCACCGCGAGCAGCGCCGAATCCGACGGGGGCGGCAGCGCCGGCGATGGCGCCGCCCTCTACGCCGAGTCGTGCGCGCTGTGCCACGGCGCCGACCTCAGGGGCTCAGCGATGGGACCGTCGCACCTCTCGCAGGTCTACGAGCCGGGCCACCACTCCGACGACTCCTTCCGCAACGCCGTCGCCAACGGCTCACCCGCGCACCACTGGGACTTCGGCGACATGCCGCCGGTGCCGGGGCTGTCCGACGACGAGGTCGACGCCATCATCGCCTTCGTGCGCCAGCAGCAGGAGACGCACGGCTTCGAGCCCTACCCGCCCAACTGACCGACCTTCTCGGCGTCCTGCGTGGACTGGGAGTCTCACCACACCGCCGAGAACATCCCACCGACCTTCTCGGCGTCCTGCGTGGACTGGGAGTCTCACCACACCGCCGAGATGAACGGCGCGGCCGCCGAGCCGCGGCACGCGCCGATAGCGTGCGGTGACGTCCCCGCTTCTCCGCGGCGCACCCGATCGATCGGCATCCTCCATGACCTCGCTCCGACTCGTCCTCGCCGCCGGCGTCGCGGCCGTCCTCCTCGCCGGCTGCGGCGAGGAGGACGCCACCACCTCGAGCACCACCGCCGCACCGAGCACCACCGGCGTTGCGACGTCGACGAGCGAGGCGCCATCGGGTCCCGTCACCTTCACCCTCACCATCGAGAACGTGTCGGACGGCAGCGACACCCCGACGCCGCTGGCGCCCGGCCTGGTGCTGCTGCTCGACGACGGCGACGAGGCGCTCTTCGTCCCCGGCGAGCCCGCAGGCGACCTCGGCCTCGAAGCGTTGTCCGAGGACGGCGATCCCACCGCGCTCGCTGCGGCCACCGGCGCCGAGACGTTCCAGGCCGAGGAGGGCGGCTATGAGGCCGGCCCGCTGCTGCCCGGCGACGAGTTCGTGATCGAGCTCATCGCTTCCCCCGGCCAGCGCCTCACCTTCGCCAACATGTTCGGGCAGTCCAATGACTGGTTCTTCGCCACGGTGCCGGTCGGGATCGAGCTGTTCGACGGCGGGGCGCCGATCAGCGGCGAGATCACCGACCAGGTGCGGATCTGGGACGCAGGCACCGAGGTCGACCAGCCCATCGGCGAGGGTCCCGACCAGGCGCCCCGCCAGGCGGCGCCCAACACCGGCGCGGCGGACCCCGATCCCGTCGTGCGCGAGGTCAGCACCGCCGGCGGCCACGTCCGCGTCACCCTCGCTCCGAAGGGCTGACCGGCGGCTCCAGTCGATCTGCCTCGCCGCAGAGCCGATCGGTAGCCTCAGCGCGACAGGTCCTCCGAGCGTGCACCGATGCACGACGTCGGATCGATCGAGGGAGCTGCCGTGAGCACACCCCGCCTGCCCGGACCCCGAGGGCTCGCGCAGCTCGGTCCGCTGCGCCGCATCTTCTCGGAGCCCCACGTGGTGCTCGACGAGCTCGCCGCCGAGCACGGCGGTGTCGTCGGCCTCGGCTTCGGCCCGGCGCGCATGGCCATCGTCGGTGACCCGGCGCTGCTCGCCGAGCTCTTCGCCACCCCCGTCGAGTCGTTCCGCTGGAACCACAAGTTCAACGTGCTCGGCTTCGTGGTCGGGCCGGGGTCGATGATCACCTCCGACGGAGACGACCACCGACGTCGCCGCGCCTCGGTGCAGGCCGCGTTCAGCCGCCGCCGGCTCAACGGGTGGATCCCGCTCATGGTGGAGGAGATCGACGCCGCCATCGACGGGATGCTGGCGCGCGACGTCGGTGCTGAGTCCGAGGTCGACCTCTACCCCATCGTGCGCCTCGCGGTGCTGCGCGTCGCGGTGCGGGCGTTCTTCGGCGAGCGGCTCGCCGATCGAGCCGAGGAGATCGGCGCGCTGTTCCAGCGCCCGCAGGACTACCTCGAGGCGCCGGCGATCCACCAGATCCCCCACCCGCTCCCGTTCACGCGGCGCGCTCGGGTGCGAGCGGATCGACGTGCGCTCGACGCCATCATCGACGGGGAGATCGCCGCGTGCCGGCGTGCGCCGAGCGGCGACCCGCTGGATGTGCTCGAGGCGCTGGTGCTCGACGGCACGATGAGCGACGCGGAGATCCGCGACCAGGTGGTGACGCTCATCGGCGCCGGCTACGACACGACTGCGGCGTCGCTGGCGTGGGCGCTGTGGTGCGCGGCGCTCGAGCCCGACGTGTGGGGACGGCTGCGCGCCGAAGCCGACGCGGTGCTCGGCCCACTCGATGGCGCCGAATCGCCAGGAGGCGCGGCGCCGGTGCGCGACCACTCGATGCTCGCCGCGCTGCGCTACGCCGACCAGGTGGTGCACGAGACGCTGCGGCTGCACCCGGCTGGGGTGATCGCGCCGCGAGAGGCGGCGGTCGACGTGCGCGTCGGCGACCACGTCGTGCGGCGCGGCACGCTGATCCTGTGGTCCGCGCACCTCGCCGGGCGCGACGCCTCGTTCTGGCCCGATCCGCTGCGCTTCGACCCAGACCGGTTCGGCGACCCGACGCCCGACCAGAGGGCCGCAGCGCGTGCCGCGTGGGTGCCGTTCGGGGGCGGGGCCCGCAACTGCATCGGGTTCGCGCTGGCGCAGATGGAGCTGACGATCATGATCAGCCGCCTGGCGCAGCGCCTGGACGTCAGCCCGTCGCTCCCGGAGGCCCCGCCACCGGTCGGGATGGTGGTCAACCGCCCGAGCGGCGGCGTTCCGATGCAGGTGGCGGCGCGCCGGAGGTGATCGCCGCCGGCAGCTGATCGGGGCGAGGTTGGATACCCCATGGGGTACCTGTACGCTGGGTGGCACCACCCTCCGGCGAACCGAGGCGCATCATGGCCACCACCGACCTCACCCACTCGACGTTCAGCGACGCCGTCACCGGCGAGGGCATCGTCCTCGTCGACTTCTGGGCCTCCTGGTGCGGTCCGTGCCGCATGTTCGCTCCGGTGTTCGAGGCTGCGGCCGAGGCGCACCCCGACATCACCTTCGCCAAGGTCGACACCGAGGCCGAGCAGCAGCTGGCACGGGCGGCGAACATCATGTCCATCCCCACGCTGATGGCGTTCCGCGACGGGATCCTCGTCTACTCCGAGCCGGGTGCACTCCCGGCGGCAGCGCTCGAGCAGCTCATCTCGCAGGTCGAGGCGCTCGACATGGACGAGGTGCGCGCCGCGGTACTCGAAGCGGCCTCCTGATCGACGCCGTCGACCGTCGTCCTCCGCCCGTCGCAGCACCCGGCCACCCTCCCTCTCCGGCTGGGTGCCGCGTCGAGCGGGGGACGACCTGCGAGGATCGACCCATGGCGTTCGGTCAGCAGTCCGGTCCTCCCGCGACCGCCCGGCAGCTCAAGGACCTCGAGACGCTGGTGGTCGCCGCAGGACACTCCGACTTCCGCGACGCTCGGGGTCCGCTCGGGCTGACGCAGCGGCAGGCCGCCGGCAAGTTCACCCGCGACGAGGCGGACGAGCTCATCGGTCGCCTCGAGGCCGAGGCGGACGGTGCCGACGGCAGCGCAGGAGCAACCGAACCCGCACCGCCCGCCGCCGCTCGTGGGGCCGCGCCGCGGTCGGCCGCCACCTCCGCGGCCGCGGTCGAGCGGCGCATCGCAGCGAAGGACGCCCAGCAGCAGGCGATGGTCCGCAAGCTCCCCGACGCCGTGCTCGCCGCCGAGCTCCAACGCCGCGGCTGGGTCGTCCTCGAGCCGTAGCTGTCCCGCCCGTTCCGGTGGGGGTATTCGCGCAGGACGACGCGCCGGACCAAGCGGCAGGGTCAGGGCAGCGGCACCCAGGGGTCGTGATCGCCGGGCACCAGCGGGAAGCGCTGCGCCGTCCAGTCGAGCTTCGCCGCCTCGATGCGCTCCTGATCGCGGTGCACGAAGTTCCACCAGATGTGCCGCGGACCGACCGGCTCCCCGGCCAGCACCACGAGGCGACCCGTGCCGTGCGCCTCGACCGCCACGTCGCGCTCCAGCACCGCGAGGTGGTTCGGCGCCACGAGCTGCCCACCGATGCGCACCTCGCCCTCGACCACGAGGACCGCTCGCTCGGGGTGCGTGGCATCGAGCGGGAGCGTGCCGCCATCGAGCACCACGTCCGCGAGCAGCAGCGGGGACGACACCGCCACCGGCGACTCGAGCCCGAACCCGGTGCCCGCGGCCACGCGCACCACCGCGCCGTCTCGCTCATCGCTGGGGATCGATGCCGCGTCGTGGTGCTGGAACGACGGCGCGCCGTCCTGCGCGTCGTCGGGCAGCGCGACCCACAGCTGCAGGCCGTGGTGGCGGTGCTCGTCGGCGACGTCGTCGGGATGCGAGCGCTCGGTGTGGCAGACACCGGCACCCGCGGTCATCCAGTTCACGGCGCCGGGCTCGATGGTCGCCACCGCACCGGTCGAGTCGCGGTGCACCATGCGTCCGTCGAAGAGGTAGGTGAGCGTCGAGAGCCCGATGTGCGGGTGGGCGTCGACGTCGATGCGCCGTCCCGGCTCGAGCGACTCGGGTCCCATGACGTCCGCGAAGATGAAGGGCCCGACCATGCGCCGGCGGTGGTGCGGCAGCAGCCGCTCGACGGTGCCCCCGCCGACGGGTCGGGTCCGCGGCTCGATCACCAGCTCGACGGCATCCACGGCCCGAGGCTACCGACCCCTCCACCGACCCGTTCTGTGCATGGTGGCTTCCGGTAGCCGGAAGCCACCATGCACAGAACGACGTGTGGGATACCGTCGATGCCGGTACGCGAGCCGAGGGGGCACGATGAGCAGCTACCAGCCGACGCGCGAGGACCGGTTCACCTTCGGGCTGTGGACCGTCGGGTGGCAGGCGCGTGACCCGTTCGGCGACGCGACGCGCCCGCCGATGGACCCGGTCGAGGCGGTGCACCGCCTCGCCGAGCTCGGTGCGGCCGGCATCACGTTCCACGACGACGACGTGGTGCCCTTCGGCTCGAGCGACGACGAGCGTCACGACCACCTCGCACGCCTCCGCAAGGCGCTGGCCGACACCGGTCTCGATGTGCCGATGGTGACCACCAACCTCTTCACGCACCCGATGTTCAAGGAGGGGGCGCTCACCGCCAACGACCGCGACGTGCGGCGCTTCGCGCTGCGCAAGGTGCTGCGCAACGTCGAGCTCGCCGCCGAGCTCGGGGCGCGCACGTTCGTGATGTGGGGAGGCCGCGAGGGCGCCGAGTACGACGGAGCCAAGGACGTCCACGCCGCACTCGACCGCTACCGCGAGGGCATCGACACCGTCGCCGGCTGGATCAAGGAGCAGGGCTTCGATCTGCGCATCGCCATCGAGCCGAAGCCCAACGAGCCCCGCGGCGACATCCTGCTGCCGACGATCGGCCACGCGCTGGCGTTCATCGCCCAGCTCGAGCACGGCGACCTCGTCGGGCTCAACCCCGAGGTCGGCCACGAGCAGATGGCGGGCCTCAACTTCACCACCGGCATCGCGCAGGCGCTGTGGGCCGGCAAGCTCTTCCACATCGACCTCAACGGCCAGCGCTCGATCAAGTACGACCAGGATCTGGTGTTCGGCCACGGCGACCTGCTCTCGGCGTTCTTCAGCGTCGACCTGCTCGAGCACGGCTTCCCGTCGGGTGGCCCGCGCTACGACGGGCCACGGCACTTCGACTACAAGCCGTCGCGCACCGAGGACGTCGACGGCGTGTGGGCATCCGCCGCCGCGAACATGCGCACCTACCTGATGCTGCGCGAGCGCACCGCCGCCTACCGCGCCGATCCCGAGGTGCGCGCGGCGATGGAGGCCAGCGGGGTGCTGGCGCTGGCGGAGCACACCCTCGCCGCCGGCGAGTCGGTCGCCGACCTGCTGGCGGACCGCAGCGCCTTCGAGGACGCCGACGTCGACGCGCTCGGCGAGCGGGGCTGCGCTCTCGTGCACCTCAACCAGCTGGCGGTCGAGCACGCGCTCGGCGCACGCTGATCGAGACGGCGCGGAGCGCAGCGATGCCGCTGGTCGCCGGGGTCGACTCGTCCACGCAGGCGTGCAAGGTCGTGGTGCGCGACGCCGAGACCGGCACGCTGTTGCGCACCGGCAGGGCGCCGCACCCCGACGGCACCGAGGTGCACCCACAGCGGTGGCTCGACGCGCTGCACGCCGCGATCGCCGACGCCGGCGGGCTCGATGACGTCGCGGCGCTGGGCATCGCCGGCCAGCAGCACGGCATGGTCGCCCTCGACGAATCCGGTGACGTCGTGCGCCCGGCGCTGCTGTGGAACGACACCCGCTCGGCCGCAGCGGCGGCCGACCTCGTCACCGAGCGCGGCGCGCAGCAGTGGGCCGATGACGTCGGTGTCGTTCCGGTGGCGTCGATCACGATCAGCAAGCTGCGGTGGCTCGCCGAGCACGAGCCGCACCACGCGGCGCGCACCGCCGCTGTCTGCCTTCCGCACGACTGGCTGACGTGGCAGCTCGCCGGCGCACCCGACATCGACGCGCTGCGCACCGACCGGGGCGATGCCAGCGGCACCGGCTACTGGTCGGCTGCCGCCGAGCGGTACCGCGGCGAGCTGCTCGCGCTGGCACTCGGCCACGAAGCGGGGGTGCCAGAGGTGCTCGCGCCAGCTGCGATCGCCGGCACGACCGCAGCAGGCATCGTCCTGTCGGCCGGGTCCGGCGACAACGCGTCAGCGGCGCTCGGTCTCGGCGCGCAGCCCGGCGACGTGATCGTCTCGATCGGCACCTCGGGCGTGGTGTGCGCCGTCGCCGAGGTCGCCGCCGCCGACCCGAGCGGCACGGTCGCCGGCTTCGCGGACGCGACCGGTCGCCACCTGCCGCTCGTGTGCACCATGAACGCTGCCCGGGTGCTCGATGCCGCAGCGCGCCTGCTGGGCGTCGGCCACGACGAGCTCGCCGCGCTGGCGCTCAGCGCGCCGCCCGGCGCGGATGGCCTGGTGCTGCTCCCCTACCTCGAGGGCGAGCGCACGCCGAACCGCCCTGATGCCACCGCGACGCTCGACGGCCTCACGCTGGCCACCAGCACGCCGGCGCACCTGGCGCGCGCTGCGGTGGAGGGGATGCTGTGCGGTCTCGCCGACGGCCTCGACGCGCTCGTGGCGCACGGCGCGACCGTCGCGCGAGTCCTGCTCATCGGCGGCGGCGCGGCCAACGACGCGGTGCGGCGCATCGCCCCGACGATCCTCGGCGTGCCGGTGCACGTGCCGCCAGCCGGGGAGTACGTCGCTGATGGCGCAGCGCGCCAAGCCGCATGGGCGCTGAGCGGCGAGGCGGTGCCACCACAGTGGGAGGTCGGCGACGTGGCGGTGTTCGACGCAGACGCAATGCCCGCGGTGCGCGACCGCTACGGCCAGGTCCGAGCCCTCCACACCTAATGGGAGCCCACCACCACATCCCACCCGTTCTGTGCATGGTGGCTTCCGATAGTCAGAACTCACCATGCACAGAACGAGTGGAGGTGGGGGTCAGCCTCGGGTCAGCCAGGCGGCGAGGGCTTGGCGTGACACCGCGTCGAGCGAGCGGAACGTCCCGTCCGCGTACCCCGCGGTGATATCGGTCGACGCCGCCCACCAGATCGCCGTCACGAACGGATGCCCCGCACCCACATCGGAGAAACCCGGATCAGCGAACGGACCCCCCGGCGCGCCCGCTTGGCGCCAGAGCCAGACCATCGCCGCCTGGCGCGTCACCGCGTCGGTGGAGCGGAACGTCCCATCGGGGTACCCCTCGGTGAGCCCGATCGACGCCGCCCACCAGATCGCTGTCTGGAACGGGTGCCCCGCGCCTACATCGGACAGCCCCGGATCCGCGAACGGACCCTCCGGAGCACCCGCCTGCCGCCACAACCACGCCAACGCCGCCTGGCGCGACACCGGCGCCGTCGAGCGGAACGTCCCGTCTGCGTAGCCCGTAGCGATGCCGCGAACCGCCACGGACCAGATCTCCTCGGCGAACGGGTGCCCGACCGACACGTCGGGGAACGTTGGCGGTTCCAGCTCCACCGCACCCACGTCGCAGGCGAGCGCTTGGGGGCGGGTCACCCCGCGCTGATCAGCGGCCAGGCACACAGTCGTCGCCTCGACGAGCGGCGAGCCGATGAGCGGAAGGTGCGTCCAGGTGGGGCCGCCGTTGTCAGCGAGCGCTCCGAGCTGCGGATCGCCGCTGGGGAGGTCGCTCGCGCCGCCGAACGCGCACGAGCCGTCGCGGTCGAGATCCGAACCCGTCGCGGTCCACGAAGCGCCGAGATCGCAGTCCGCACCTGCGGTCTGCGCTGCGACCACCGACGCGGTGATCGACGCATCGGCACCGACCGCGACGAGCACCGCCGCGCCGCCGGTGGCGTCGTTGTCGGTGATCGTCACGCCGGTGAGCGCGACGGGACCCGCAGCGCCGTCGACCGCGAGGGCGGCGCCCTGCGCGCCGACGTTGCCGGAGAACGTGACGTTCTCGATCGTGGCGATGCTCCCCGCGCCGACGTGCAATCCGCCGCCGCTGGCTGGTGCGCCGTCGGGTCCGGGGTAAAGACCGTCTGGGCCCTTGTCGAACACCGACGGGGGAAGCATCGTCGGCTCGTCCTCGTTGAGCCCATGTGCGCCAGCCACCGAACCGCCGATTGATCCTGGCGTTGTGCCGGCGGTCGCTCCGCCGATTCCTGTACCACCGGCGCCGCCCAGACCTATTCCGGGATCGCTGGTGACCGCGAACGGCAACACGTCGGACGCTTCCGCGCTGGAGCCACCTCCGGTTCCGGGCAGCTCGGTTGCTCCGTCGACGACGGAGCTGGCGTCGAGCTCGAGCGTCGCTCCCAGCAGTGCGATGGCTCCGCCGTTGCCGGCGTCGCCTCCGACGCCTCCGACGGTGCTGCCAGGTGGGCCCGCTGCGACGCGACGCCCGGCGGTGCCGTTGACCCCTCCGTCGCCGCCGTCACCCCCGCGCCCATCGCCGCCGTCGCCCGCCTGCTGCGGCGAAACGACCACCGACTCGCCACCGTTCCCGCCGATGCCGTCACCGCCCGCTCCGCCCTCTCCTGTGTGACCCTTTCGCCCGAATGGCTCTCCGATGACTGCTGGCGCAACGGTGGCGACCGACGCGAACCCGCCGTCGCCTCCGGCACCACCGCCGCCGGCGCTGCTCCCGTCGATGGCTGACTGCGAGACCGTGAGCGCTCCCCCGACCACCGCGAGTGCGCCTCCGTGTCCTCCACGACCTCCGGCGCCACCGTCGCCGCCATCGCCGTGGGCGCCGGTGGATCCGCCGTCCCCGCCGTTGCCCGCCGAGCCGCCGAGCCCGCCCGATCCGCCGGTGCCATCGCCGCCGTGACCACCGGTGCCGACGACCACGCAATCCGTCGGGTGCGTGCACGCGTCGCCATGACCGCCGATGCCGTCGCCGCCCGCGCCGCCGTCGCCCCCATTGCCGCCGTCGCCGCCCTCCCCGCCCAGGCCGCCGACGCCATTGGCGCCGCCGGCCCCACCCGAGCCGCCGAGGCCGGCCTGGTTCGCAGCGAGCACGGAGTCCGACACCACCACATCGCCGCCACCGGACCAGATGCCGCCGCCGTCGCCGCCTCGACCTCCGTCGCCTCCGGGACCGCCGTCGGTGCCGTCGGTGCCGTCGCCACCTGGCGCACCGTCGGTGCCGTCGGTGCCGTTCCCACCCGCGCCACCGATCGCGTCGCCACCCGAGGCGCCGAGGCCGCCGGTGGGCGAGGTGCCGGTCACGTCCGCGCCGGCGGCGCCCGGCGTGCCGTCGACCCCATCTGCTCCGTCCGCGCCGTCGATGCCATCGGTGCCGTCGCCGCCTGCTGCGCCGTCGCCGCCGTCGCCCGCTCGGTTGCCGCTGATCATCGAGCCCTGCAGCGTGAGGGTGCCGGTGCCGATCGCGATGCCGCCGCCATCGCCGCCCGCGCCACCGTCGCCGCCCGCAGCGCCGTTCGAGCCGAACGGCAGCGGCACGGGCGGCGCCCCATCGGCGCCGTCGCCGGCCCGGTTGTCGCGCACGGTGCTGTCGATCAGGGTGACGTCGCCGGTCGGGCTCGAGATGCCGCCGCCAGAATCACCCGCAGCCGGGTTGCCTCCCTCGACGACGATCGAGTCGAGCACGAGGGTGCTGGTCGACGTGTGGTGCAGCACGCGCTGGCCAGCACACGACGCGGCGGAGATGGTGGCGAGCCCGACGCCGTCGACCGAGATGGTGAGCGCGTCGGCGCCGGTGACGTCGAGGTCGCCGCCGACGTTGAGGTCATCGTCGACGTCGCAGCCGGCGGTGAGCTCGTAGGTCGCGCCAGACGCCAGCACGATCTCGTGCGCGCCGCCGGCTCCGTTCGCCTCGCTGATCGCCTCACGTAGCGTCACATCGCCAGCAGCGGCGAGATCGTCGTCGAGCGTCGTGGTGACGGTGATGGCAGTGGACGCGCCGGCCACGGTGAGGGCGCCGAGGGTCAGGGTGCTCGTCGCCACCAGGACCAGGCCCGATGACACCGCTGTCGCACGCCGAGCGCGCATCGAGTGCCGCATTCCCTCCAAGGGTAACCCGCTACCACGCTTCGCGTTCGATCGACGGCAGCGAGTGGCAGAAGCCCAGGTAGCCGCCTCAATGGCCCCTCCCCCACCCGTTCTGTGCATGGTGAGTTCCGACAGTCAGAACTCACCATGCACAGAACGAATGGGGTCGCTCGGGGCTACGGTCCGGCGATGGCGTACGAGACCGTGACCGGGTACTGCTGGCCCCAGTCCGCAGCTGCGGGTGAGCGGGTGGGGCTCCACCTCTCCTCTGCCGGCGAGCGGCCCGTGACCGTCGAGGTCGCCAGAGTCGGCGGCGAGCGCACCGTCGTGCTCGAGGCCACCGTGGACGCCGGCGACCACCCGACGCCACGCGACGCGTCGAGCGCGGGGTGCGCCTGGCCGGCGGCGACCACGATCGAGGTCGATCCGTCGTGGCGCTCGGGCTACTACGAGGTGGTCCTCACCATCGACGTGGACGGGCGCACGCGGCGCAGCCACGCGTTCTTCGTCGTGCGCCCGAAGATCGGGGCGCCGACCGCGCCCATGCTGCTCGCGCTCGCCACCAACACGTGGCACGCCTACAACGACTTCGGCGGTCGCAACCTCTACAACGGCGGCACGACCGTGTCGCTGCAACGCCCGATGTCGCCCGGCTACCTGCACAAGCCTCCGGGCGCGGGGCGGCGCGTCACCGTGCTGCACCCGCCGGACCACCAGATGACCGCGCACGTCGGCTACCTGCGGCTCAACCACCTCTCGCCGTGGGCGGGCTCGGCGGGTTGGCCCGACTGGGAGCTGCCGTTCATCGAGTGGGCGGAGCGGGCGGGCTACGCGATCGACCTCGTCACCAACGCCGACCTCGAGGACCACCCGGCGCTGCTCACCGACCACGCATCGGGCGGCTACCGCCTGGTGCTGTCGGTCGGGCACGACGAGTACTGGTCGGGCCCGATGCGCGACACCGTCGAGGGGTTCATCGCCCGTGGCGGCAACGCCGCGTTCCTCTCGGGCAACACGTCGTTCTGGCAGGTGCGCCTCGAGGACCCGACGCCCGAGGGTCCGGCGGCGTCGATGGTCGGCTACAAGGGCATGCTCAAGCGCGACCCGGTCTACGGCACCGAGCGCATCGGCGAGCTCACCAGCATGTGGTCGGACCGCGAGATCGGTCGTCCGGAGAACCACATGACCGGCGTGAGCTTCAGCCGCGGCGGCTACCACCGCATCGGCAAGGTCGTACCTCGTGGAGCCGGCGGCTACACGATCCACCGTGCCGATCACTGGCTGTTCGAGGGCGCCGACGTGAGCTATGGCGACCTGCTCGGCGCCGGCGCCACGATCGTCGGCTACGAGTGCGACGGCTGCGACTTCACCACCGTCGACGGCCTGCCGGTGCCCACCGGCGTCGACGGCACGCCCGAGAGCTTCGAGATCCTCGGCACCGCGCCGGCCGCGCACTTCACCCGCACGACCGCCATGCGGCCGCCGGGGCCCGATGAGCCCTCCGAGCTGGAGTTCGTGGCCGCACGGGTGCTCGGTTCGCGCGACCCCGCTGACGTGGCACGCCTGGCGCATGGCCACGCGGTGCTCGGCACCTACACGTCGCCCGGTGGCGGCACCGTCGTCACCTCGGGGTCGACGGACTGGGCCCACGGGCTCGCCGAGCGCGACGCGCAGGTCGAGCGGATCACCCGCAACCTCCTCGACCGCCTCGCCGGAAGCACCAAGCGGTGACGCGGCGCGCGACCCGACGCGAGCCCGGATGCATTGCGACGCCTGACAGTTGTCGACACTCACACTTCTCGTTTGTGACAGCCATTGGCTGTCGATCCACGTGGTACGATGACGCCGTGCAAGGAGCACCCATCGCCCCGGCTCCGGCCTCACCCCCGTCGCACGAAGGATCGACCCCATGGCCATCACCGAGCAGTCCCGACACCAGATGCTCGACGCCCTCTCTGCCGCGATCGGCGAAGGTCCGGCGATGACGCTCGCCGAGCACCTGCCGCCGGTCGGCTGGGGCGACGTCGCCACCAAGCAGGACCTCGCCCACCTCGAGGCCCGCCTCGACCTCCGCTTCGAGGCCATCGACCACCGGTTCGAGTCCATCGACCACCGGTTCGATGCGCTGAGCAAGCAGATCGACGCCGAGATCCACAAGGCGCTGTACAAGTCGTCGGTGGGCACCTTCCTCGCACTCGGGGTCTTCATCTCCGCCCTGCGCATCTGGGGCTGACGCCCGGCGAGCCTCGGCGGTGCGAAGCCACGAGCACAGGCCGGCGATCGCCGCGAAGATGGGGGCGGAGCCGCTCGAGGGGGGATGAGCCGTGCCGTACATCACCGGGCGCGCGGTGCACGATGCCGATGCCCACATCATGGAGACGCCGACCTGGCTGCGCGATCACGCCGATGCTGCGTTGCGCGACCGCATCCCACCGCTGCGCTACGAGAGCGGCAACGAGCTGCGTCAGACCGGTGACGTCGACGAGCAGCAACGCGACACGGCGGCCGCGTTCGAGCGCCTGGCCGCCAAGCACGCGAGCGACGCCTACACCGAGCATGAGGACGCGCAGATCATGGCGCGCAAGAACTACGCGGCCACCGGGTCGTTCCTCGCCGAGGACCGCCCCCGGGCGCTCGATCTCCTCGGCGTGCGCAGCCAGCTCGTGTTCAACACCTTCTACAACCGGCGGTTGCACGACTGGGAGCACGGACCCGATCGCGAGCTCGCCGAGGGCGTGGCGCGCGCCCACAACCGGGGCATGGTCGAGTTCTGCGACGTCGACGAGCGATTGCTGCCCACCTGCTACGTGCCGCTGGCAGACCTCGACGCCGCACCCCGACTGGCTACCGAGGCGATCGAGATGGGCGCCGCCGCGCTGCTGGTGGCATCGGGCTGCCCGCCGGGCCACTCCCCCAGCCACATCGCGCTCGACGCGGTGTGGGCGCAGGCACAGGAGGCCGGTGTGCCGATCGTGTTCCACGTCGGGGGCACCGGCGACCTCATCGACGCCGGCTACTTCAACAACGGACTGCCGATCCCGCCGGACTTCCACGGCGGCGAGGAGAACTTCCGCTCCGTGGACTACATGGGCATCCCCGGCCCGCCGATGCAGACGCTGGCCACGATGATCTTCGACGGCGTGCTCGAGCGGTTCCCTGCGCTGCGCGTCGGCGTCATCGAGCAGGGCGCGATCTGGTTGCCGTCGTGGCTGCGCCAGATGGAGTCCGCCTTCGACGCGTTCTCGCGCCACGAGGAGAGGCTGCAGGCGCTGTCGATGCGCCCGAGCGAGTACGTGCGCCGCCAGATCCGCGCCACGCCGTACCCGACCGAGGACGTGGGGTGGATCGTCGAGCAGGCCGGCGCAGAGGTGGTGCTGTTCAGCTCCGACTACCCGCACGTCGAGGGCGGACGTCGACCGTTCGAGCGGTTCGAGGCCAGCCTCGGCGACGCCGACGACGCGGTGCGCCAGGCCTTCTACCACGACAACTTCGTCGACCTCATGGGCAGCGCCGTCGCCCACCTCGCCGCCTGAGGCCAACACCTCCCGCCAGCCCCCATGCGTAGGTGAGTGCGCGAAGTCGTCACTCCCGTGCGCACACCAGCCACCCCGAGTCCGCATGCGTAGGTGGGTACGCGAAATCGTCACTCGCCTACGCATGGGGATGATGGCGGGGGCGGCGCGGGTCAGGCGCAGCAGGTGTCGGCGAGCGACTCGGCCTGCCAGGTGCGGCGTCCCTCCGCCGCGGCGAGCACTGCGATGCCGATGCCCGCCAGGGGATCCGCCCACCACCACCCGAACGCGGCGTTGGCGCCGAGGCCGACGAGCAGCACCGCCGAGAGCAGCGCGCAGAGGTTCGTCTGCTTGGCGTCGGCAACCGCAGCGGCCGAGCCGAGGACGGGTGCCAGGCGCGCCTTGGCCTGAGCGAGCCACGGCATCACCGCCAGCGACAGCGCGGCCATGGCGACGCCGACCGGGCTGGCGTCTGGCTGCTCTCCGCCGATCAGGTCGCGCACCGCCTCGACGCCCACGTAGGCGGCGAGCACGAGGAAGCTGACGGCGATGGCGCGCGTCGCGCGCCGGTCGGACTCCTGCATGCAGCCGCCGGCGCGCTCCTGGCGCAGCCGCCAGGTGAGCACCAGCGCAGCGGACACCTCGATGGCGGAGTCGAACCCGAAGCCGATGAGGCTGACCGACCCCGCGGCGATGCCGGCGGCGACCGCGATGACGCCCTCGATGCCGTTCCAGCCGATGGTCATCGCGTTGAGCACGCGGGCGCGGCGCACGGCGGCGTGGCGCTCAGCGCGGATCGGTGCGCCCGGCGGATCCTCGACGAGTGGCGCCGCGTGGCGGTGCCCCGCATGCGGATCGAGCTGGTCGTGCGCGAGTCCCGCGGCTGGGGTGGGCTCAGGCGCGGCCATCGAGGTCCTCGTGGTGGCGCTGGACCTCGAGCTCGAGAGCCAGGAGGTCGTCCAAGGCGTGCGCCAGGTGCGGCGAGCTGAGCTCGTAGCGGACCTGGCGGCCCTCGCGCTCGGTGCGCACCAGGCCGCAGCCGCGCAGGCAGGCGAGGTGGTTGGAGATGTTGCTGCGCCCGGTGCCGAGCGCGTCGGCCAGGGCAGCGGGGTAGGCGGCGCCGTCGAGGAGGAGCAGCAGGATGCGCCGACGGGTCGGGTCGGCCAGCGCGGTGCCGACGCGCTCGAGGGCATCGCTGCGGTCGGTGAGCACGTCGGTCATGCCCTAATAGTACATCCGATCCTGAATTCAGTCAAGCCTGAAGTAATCCGATTGCACATCGGGAACCAGCGGTCCGGTGGAGACCGTCAGATGGCCATGCACGACACCACCGCCCACCGCTCGACCACCCTCGCTGCGCATCGAGGTCGCCGCCGCGCCGCACGGACGCTGGCCCTCGGGCTCCTGGCGCTCACCGTCGCGGCGTGCGGTGCCGATGGCGATGGCGACGAGGTCTCGGCCGGGCCGGTGACGACCGCTGGCCCGACAGCGACGAGCACGACGGAATCCACCACGACCAGCGCTACTCCCAGCGCCTGCGACACCACCGGGTGGCAGACGTTCAAGACGACGGCGCTCAGCTTCCAGGCACCTCCCGGCGTGGTCGACCAGCACGCCCAGGGCATCGACTCGCTCGTCGGCTCCTACGAGGGCGAGGGCCTCGAGGTGAGCTTCGACTTCGGGATGTACTCGGGCTGGGTCCTCGAAGTCGGGAAGGCGGGCACCTCGCTCGCCATCGATGTCGACGGCTTCGACGCCACGCTCATGACCGCCGAGCCAGGTCAGGTCGAGGGCTTCGACACGACGTACATGACCGCGATGCACGTGCCCGGCGTGGAATCGGACGCCGGCATCGGGTCGCCTGCAGCGCTCGACATCTACGTCCAGCACGACGGCGGGGCGCAGGCAGCGACCGCCGAGTGCATCGTGCGGTCGGTCGACTTCGAGACGGCCGCCGAAGGCTGACATCCGAAGCATCATCACCTGCTGCGGCGCCGATCAGACGGTGGTGATGAGGCCCCAGTGACCGTCGTAGCGGTGGTAGGCGACCGCACCGCGACCCGTGGCGTCGTCGATGAAGAACACGTGCTGCTCGGCGGCGGCCTCGAGGCGCTCGAACGCGTCCTGCTGCGTGAGGAGCGGGGCGCTCGGGCCGGCGGCGACCCACGACGCAGCCCGTCGTCGCGTCGCCGTCGACCTCCGACGAGAGCTGCAGCACGAGGGCACCACCGTCGCCGTGCGCGACCACGGCATCGGCCCCCGTCTGCACCTCGGTGAAGAGGTAGAAGTCGTGGCCGAGCATCTCGAGGTCGAACGCTGCCTCGTCGAGCGTCATCGGCGCGGCGGCGAACGTCTTGGTGCGCACGAGCTCCCGCTCGTCGACGGGACGCTCGAAGTGCTCCGGTCGGTGCGTCGGGAGGTCGCCGTGACGCCACCCGCCATCGGGTGCCTCGCCCGTGCGGTGGCGCGCTCGGCCCTCGTGGTGAGCGACCTCCTGGAAGCGTCGCAGGCGGCGGATGAGGCGGTCCTCGAGCAGGTCGACGGCCTCGTGCATGGTCGAGGCAGCGAGGTGCGCGCGCACCGGGGTGCCATCGACGTCGAGCACCGCCTCGATGATGGCCGGGCGCTGGCGGGCCGGGTCGGCTGCTTGGAGCAGCTCGACGTCGGCGTGCAGCACCGGCGCGTCGACGCGTGACACCGCGTGGGCGATCTTCGTGCGGGCGTAGCTGATGGCGTCCTCCGCGACGTCGCCACGTGTCGTGACCCGAACGTCCGCCGGCTCCAGGTGATCGGTCATCGAGTCGCTCCTCCTCGTGGTGCGGCCGCATCAGCCAGCGACCGGCTGCAGCCTGTCCGCCGTGTCCCCCGCCGCGTCAGGGCCGAAGGTCACTCGATGCAACCACACCACCTGCGTGCGGGCACCACCGCGCGCCGAACCTCGATATGACCCCCGCAAATGGCTGCATGTCGACACGTGGGGCCGCAACGTGGAGAGCTGGAGGGAGCGAGGGGACAATTGACAGCGGAAGTGTCAGAACATACGGTGGCGCGGAACGACACGGGAGGGGACCCCATGGCCGAGCTCATCCTCGACTCGCTGCAGCGGCGCATGGCCGCGATGCACTCGCTCTACTACCAGGCCGTCTCGACGATGGACCTCGAGCACGTCAACCACTTCGAGCGCGAGGGCGTGCTGCCCATCGCCTTCTCGCTGTTCCACTTCACCAACATGGAGGACGTCTCCTTCATGATGATCACCGGCGTGGCGCCGGTGTGGAACGACCAGTGGCAGGAGAAGGTCCAGGTCACGATCAACGACCACGGCAAGCACCGCACCGTCGACGAGATGGTGCAGCAGCGCATCGGCGACTTCGAGGCCTTCAAGGACTACCAGCGCGAGGTGTTCGACCGCACCGAGGCGTGGCTCGCGGCGCTCGACCCCACCGAGCTCACGCGGCTGGTGATCCCCCGCCCCTTCCCCGAGCAGATCGCGTCCACCTACAGCGCGCGGGTCGCCGGCCCCGAGGGCATCACCGTGCTCGACGCGACCGAGTGCTGGATCTACCAGCACGGGCTGCGCCACATGGGCGAGATCGAGCTGGCCCGCGGCCTGGTCGGCCTCGGCGGCATGACGAGCTGACCGCTCCCCACCCCCGCCTCCCACCGCGCCGCTTCTGTCCCCCGCACGTGGCTGCACGTCAGCCACATGGACCGCACGTTGAGGGTGGTGGCGGGAGGGTCTGGGCTGGGGGGAAGCGGGTAGGTGCGAGCCGACCGCCACGGGGAGGTTCGACGTGAGACGTGAGAGCGGCGCAACCCGAAGCGAGCCTGCCGACCTCGATGCGTCGGTGCGCGACGACCCGGAGCGCTCGCGATACGAGCTCGTCGCCGGTGACGTGGTGCTCGGCTACCTCGACTACCGGCGACGTGGCGGAGCCGTGATCTTGCCCCACACCATGATCGCTCCCGAGCAGCGCGGCCGGGGGCTGGGCGCTGTGCTCGTGCAGGGAGCGCTCGACGACCTGCGCCGCCGAGGCGAGGAGGTGGAGGCGCGCTGCTGGTACGTCCGGGACTTCATCGAGGACCACCCCGCGTACCGCTCGATGCTCGCCGCTTGAGGCGAGCGATCCGCGGGCGCCGGCGGTGCGCGCTCAGCAGTCGTCCTGCCCAGCGCACTGCGTCGGGCCGATGCACACGCACAGCATCGCAACGTCGTCCGCATTGCCGCCCGCACCCAGCATCCTGTCGATGACGAGGTCGCATGCTGCGTCGGGATCCAAGCCGGCGGCATCCGCGAACACGGCGGCCAGGCGGTCGAGCCCGACGTCGATCGACTCGCCCCGGCGCTCCACGAGCCCATCGGTGTAGAGGAGCAGCATCGAGCCATCGACCACCTGCTCGCGGCACGTGCGCCGCGCCCCGAACGGCGGGATCGCCAGCGGCCGGCCTCGCCCACCGTCGAGCCGGCGCACCCCGGTGTCAGGATCCAGCAGCAGCGGTGGCGGGTGCCCCGCCACCGAGTAGTCGACGACGGCGAGGTCGACCCGCACGACGGCGCACGCCATCGTCGTCATCATGGCGTCGGGCGTGTGCTGGGCGACGAGATCGAGGACGTCGAGCAGCGCACCGGGCTCGAGGCGCGCGTAGCCCAGCGCTCGGGCGGCCGCGGCGAGCTTCCCCATCGCAGCGGCGGCCTGGAGGCTGTGCCCCACGACGTCGCCGATGATCGCGGTCGCGGCCCGCCCCTCGTCGGTCGGGACCAGCTCGAACCAGTCGCCGCCGATCTCGAGCGACTCGGTGGCCGGAAGGTACCGACCTGCCACCAGCATCCCCGGTGGGGCGTCGATGCGATCGGGGGTGAGCGCGTGCTGGAGGGTGAGGGCGATCGTCCGGTCGGTGGCAGCCTGCTCGGTGCGCTCGAGCGCGTCGCCGACGATCGACGCGAACGCGATGGCGCGCACCTGGGCACCCTCGGACCACTCCATCCCGGTCGGGCGCGTGATGCCGATGACGCCGCGGCGGGTGCGTCCCACGCTGAAGGGCAGCATCGCCATGCGCGGTCGGTCATCGGCGACGTCGGCCTGCTCCCGATCATCGAAGACCGGGAGCCCCGTGCGCAGGACGTCAGACAGCGAGATCGCCCAGGGATCGACCGGCTCCCCGAGCAGCGAGAAGCGCGCCGCGTCCCCGGGCTGCCTGGTCGAGCTGACGTCGCTGGTCAGATCCTCGACGAGCACCACGATCGAGTCCGCGTCGAACAGGGCTCGTCCGTGCTCGACCGCGGCGGTCTCCACCTCCGCTGTCGTCGCCGCGCTGGCCAGCGCGCCGAGCGCCTCGTTCATCGCCGCGAGGTGGCGCTGCTCGCGGGCGCGCACACGCGCCCAGTCGAGCTGCGCCTCAGCGCGCTGCGCGGCGTGCACGGCGAGGACGCGCTCGCGCACCTCGAGCTTCAGCAGCCACGCGCCCACGATGGCGAGCAGCAGGAACGCCTGCTGCTGGAAGAGGTTGTCGTGCGCGTCGGCGACGGTTGCCGCCGCCCACGGGCCGCGACCGTGTGCGGTGGCCGCGGTGAGCGAGGTCGCCACCACCACCCCAGCTGCCGCGACCTCTCGGGCCCCGTAGCGCAGCGCCACGAGGGCGAGCAGCGGCAGCACCGCGTAGCCCGCCGGAACGCTGGTCGAGCGGAAGAGCAGGACACCAGCACCCACCATGGCCAAGAGGATCAGCAGCGGATCGATCCGTCGCACGACCGTGGGCGCGGTGGCGTCCGGTCGGGCCAGCACGATGATGCACGGCGCGATGACGAGCACCCCGAGGGCGTCGCCCACCCACACGGAGGGGTGGCTGGACAGCCACGACATGTCGTCGGCCACCGCCAGGACGGTGGCGCCGATCGACGCGCCGACCGCTGGCCCCACGAGCAGCCCGCCGACCACGAACGAGAACGCGAAGCGGCGGGTCAGCTCGACCTGCGGAGAGATGCTGCGGGCGACCGCCGCGCCGAGGAACGGCTCCGCCAGGTTCGCCGCGGCCCATCCCAGGGACCAACCGAGGCCATGACCTTGCCCGACGTCGACGAGCACCTCGCCGATCACGATGGCAGCCGCGATCTGCGGCCAGCGCCGCTGCGGCAGGAGGAGGAAGGCGGCGAACGTCATGCCCGCGGGCGGGAAGAACGTCACGCCGATGGTCAGCGCCCCGAACAGCTCGTAGGCCGACAGCGCCAGCAGCATGTACGCGACCGTGAGCACGACGAGAAGAGTCCACGGGGATCGATCCCCGTGGTCCGCCCCCAGGTGGAGCCGCTGCATGGTGATCATCGGTTCAGCACCAGTCGGGCTGCGATCGGCGCGCTAGCGCCGCGTCGCCGACCCGAGGTCAGCGCACTCCCACGGCGAGCGGACGGGTGCGGTCATCGTCGTGCCCATGGACGCCGCCTACCCGGCGGCCGCTCGGTGCAGAACCGCCGCCACCCGACGACTGGTCGCCGACCCCCAGGCCCAGGCCGGGCAGGCCCGACGTCACCTGCGGGACGGTGAAGGGGGGTGGCAGCGGCGCGCCCGGGCGCTCGAGTCCCGGCGGCAGGGTCGTGGATGCTGCGGCCCCGAGCTCGTCGAGCAGCGTGCCCTCTTCCTGCGCGGTCGGGATACCGGATGGCAACGGTGCAGGCCCGCCCGGGGCAGGGGCAGGGGCAGGGGCAGGGGCAGGGGCAGGGGCGGCGGCCCCGCCTCCGCTCGTTGCCTGTCCCGGTGCAGCGGGCTCGGTCGTGGAGACCTGCGCCGTCGTCGTGGGTGCACCGGTCGTCGTCGGTGGCTCGGTCGTGGTGGATCCCTCGTCCGGAGCTGCGACGCCGTCGGGGACGTCGAGCACGCGGAGCGGGCTTCGGCTCGGCGGCACGACGATCCCTGCGAGCACCAGGAAGGCGATGCCCACCAACGCGGCCCCGATCCAGCTGCGGACCCGGCCGACGGGCGCGGCATCGCCTGCAGGGACCTGGGATTCGACCTCGTCAACCTCCACGTCAAGGTGCATCACCGCTCCCCTACCCCGACACGCCACATCACGACCCCCTTGCGCGCCACCTTCGCCTCGTACATCGCCGCGTCTGCCATCGGCAGCAGGTCCGCGATGTCGTGATCCCCGCCGACCGCGACGCCGACGCTGGCGCCGACGCCGATGACGTGGTCGCCGAGCACGATCGGCATCGCCACGGCGTCGCAGATGCGTCGGCCGATGTCAACCGCCTCCGATGCATCTGCGAGCCCGATGCACAGGAGCGCGAACTCGTCGCCGCCGAGCCGAGCGAAGGTGTCCATCGGGCGGGTGAGCGCTTCGATGCGGCGCGCGACCTCGACGAGCACCTCGTCGCCGGCGTGGTGTCCCAGCGAGTCATTGACGCCCTTGAACCCGTCGAGGTCGAGCACGAGCAGCGCGTGGAGGTCGCCGTGCGTCGGCTCGCCCGCTCGCCCGAGCGCTCGATGGAACGCGAGCCGGTTCTTCACTCGGGTGAGCGGATCGTGGTTGGCGACGTGCTGGAGGTGCTCGGCGTGGGTCTCGCGGGCGCGGATACCTGACTCGAGCCGATCGAGCATGTCGTTGAACGTGCGTGCCAGGTCAGCGACGTCGTCGTCACCGATGACGTCGAGGCGATCGCCGAGCTCGTCGTCAGACGTGCGCCGCACAGCGCGCGACAGGAGGTGCACCGGACGCAGGGTGCGCGTGATGGTGGCCCAGGCGAGCACGGAGAAGGCGGCGAGCACGAGGGCGCCGGCCACACCGAGCCGCGTTGCGACGACCCCGGCGCTGGCGACGCGCAGGTCCGTCGTGCGAGCCACCACGATGGCGCCGCCCTCGCCGCCGACCACGACGGGGACCGTGAGCGCCCGCAGCTGCTGATCCGCGAACGACGCCGATGTGAGGCCGCGCGACCCCTCGATCGAACCGGGCGCCAGCGGTCCGCCGTCTGCGAGCGCCCCGAGGAGCGCTGGGTCGCCGGTGGATGCCAACGGATCACCGCCGACCACGGCGCCGATCACCTCGCCGTCGAAGGCGGGCTGGTCCTCGATGGCGGCTGCGAGCGCGTCGGTCGCGTCCAGCGGCGCCGCGTCCTCGAGCGATCGCTCGATGCGTTGGACTGCGTGCTCGAGCTCGGCATCGACTCGCGACGTCAGCTCGGCGCGCATGAGGCGCACCGTGACGGCGGTGGCGCCCGCGAACACCAGCACCGCCAGCAGCACGAACCAGGCGATGAGCCGGACGCGCAGCCCGCTCCGGCCCGTGACGATCCTCGTCCTCGATGCTTCGCGACGCGCAGGCTGCCCGGCAGCGCGCTGATCGTCGCTCTCGGTCATCGGACGAGGAGATCGTGGACGGACGCCAGCTCGAGGACGCGAGCCACCGCCTGCGACGGCCGCACCACGAGGCTGGCGCCGTCCCCGCTCATGCGCAGCTGCATCGTGATCAGCACCGACAGGCCGACCGAGTCGAGGAAGCGCACCTCGGTGAGGTCGACCTCCAGCGAGCGCACTCCCTCCGCGTGCAGCCCGGCGACGAGGCTGCGCAGGACCGGCGCGGATGCCAGGTCGAGGTCGCCGTCGCAGGCGAGCCGCGCTGCGTGGCCCGTGCGCTCCACCGACCAGCTGTCCGGGAGCTCTGGGAGTGCGTCAGGTGCCTCGGTGGCCTCCTCCACTGCCGCAGCCGCCGTCGGGGGTTCGGGGTCGGGCTCACCGGTGAGATCGGGATCCCACCGAAGGGGCGGCGCACCACGCGCCTGACGGACGAACTCCCCGAGGAACCACTCGCGATAGGCGAGGGGCTCCGGCGGCGTGGCGAGCGTCAGGAGGTCCCCGGCGCGGCAGTACTCGTCGACCTCGCGGAGCAGCTCGAGGAGCTCCTCTGCCGCGGCACCGGCTTCGATCGGCAGCTCGTAGCGGAGGTCGATCTCCGCCTCGCCGCGGGCCGCGGCGTCGGCGAGCGCGCCGGCTGGTTCGTCACCCATGCTGCCGAAGCGGCCCTCGAGCTCATCGACCAGGCGGCGCAACCGCACCGGCACCGAATCGCTGGCGTCGTCGTCGCTGCGGATCAGGTCCAGCTCGCGCTGCACGGCCTCGAGGTGCGCTGATGCGCGGGCGTGCAGCGGGACCGGCACGCCGAGCACGCGGAACTCGTGCAGCGCCGTCACCGGTCCACCAGTGCGTCGACGGGGTCGAGCACCGCCCAGACGGTCTTGCCCTGCGGCGTGGGCTCCGCCCCCCAGCTCTCGCTGAGGCGCTCGACGATCTTGAGTCCTCTCCCGGTGGGAGCGTCGAGTCCGTGGTCCTTCGGCGTCGGCAGGACCGAGCTCCCGTCGGACACCTCGATGCGCACGCACGGACCGCTCACCTCCAGCCGGACGGTGAAGTCCGACGTGGCGTGCAGCGCAGCGTTCGCCGCCAGCTCGGAGACCACGAGCGATGCGTCGTCGGCGACCAGGCCGAGCTCGGCGAGGTAGCGCGCGACGAAGCGACGTGCGGCGCGCACGCCGGTGCCGGTCGGCGGGAAGTCCTGCATCACCGCGGCCGACGCGCTGCCGCGACGCACGGTTGCAGAGCTCTGGTCCGATGTGGCCCTCGACCTCGGCTGGAGCGCCGCTGCTGCTGCCTGTCGCTGCTCATCGCCGATCCTCCTGTGGGTCCACGCCTGCCCGCCTACCCCGGCGCTGCTCGATCCATGCGTGCGTGCGGGTGGGAGATCTTCGCGCCCCGAGCGCGGCGACGCGCACCTCGATGACCTCGACGCTCAGCGCACGCCAGGGGAGGGGTCATCGGGGTTCGGGTTCCCGTCGTCGGTGGAGAGCCCCGTCGATCCCTCCTCGGGCTCGCGGTCGAGTGCGAGGAGCACATCGGTGTCCTCGGCGGTCGCCTCTGGCCCGTAGCTCGAGATCCACGAGCCGGCCGCGCCGCACGCGGGGCACACCAGCGGCACCACGACCAGCTGGTCGGCTGGGTCGGAGGCGCCCTCCAGGCGCGAGACGCGATCGGCGCTCTGGGATGAGGCGGGGAATCGCTCGCGGCAGGTCAGGCACTGCAGGTCGCCGCCGTCCACGGCGCGGAACTGCCCGCCGTAGCCGTCCTCCTCGAGGTTGTCGGTGACGTCGCTCAACGGCATGTCCGCCGGACCGGTCGAATGTTCGCTGCCGTCAGTGGTCTCCATGGCAGGGCACTACCCAGGCATCGCCGCCTGCAGACCACCCACGAGGCCGGGGCGGTCGTGCTCAGTCGCAGCGTCGGAGCGCATCGGCGTACTGGTCGAGCAGCAGCTGCTGGCCCACCTCGGTCGGGTGCACCGTGTCGATCAGGAGCGGGCCGTCGGGCTCGCCGCGTGCTTGGTAGCCGCCCACCTCCGCGCTCCAGTCGATGAGCGAGATGCGGTCGTCGCCGGCCACGAGCTCCTCGAGGTGGCCGTTGATGCGCCGCACGCGATCGGGCAAGCCCTCGTCGCCGAAGCTGAGGACGTGCTCGTTGACCGTCGTGAGGTGGATGCAGGACGCATCGTCGTAGCGCGCGACGAGGTCGTCGAGAGCAGCCGACGTCCGCTCGAAGGGGACGTCGTCCAGGGCGTCGTTCGTGCCGAGGTTGACGATCACCTGGTCGTAGTGCCGGTCGTCGAGCCCGGCTGCGACCTCGTCCATCTCGTCGCTGGTGCCGCCGTTGGTGGCGCGCAGGGTGATGCGGAACGCGTCGAGATCACGCTCGACCATGTCATCCGCGATGAGTCCGGTCACCGAGTCGCCGACGACGAGCACCCGGTCGGGATCGTCATCCGCGCAGGAGGCCAGGACGACGAGCAGCAGCGCCAGGAGCCACACGGTCGGGGGACGGATCGCGAGCGTTCGCATGCAACCCTCCTACCCCGCGTCGCCCCGATCGACTCAGCGACCTGCCTCCATGTCGCGGACCTGGCCGAGGTGGAGCGCGAACGGCGAATCGGTCGCCGCCGCATCGACGACATCGAGCACGATGCCGGTGTGATCGCCGAGCGCGTGGCGGGCGACCACCGCACCGATGAACCACGCCGCGGCGACGTCGAGCAGCGGAGGTCCGGTCGGGTGGCGATGCCAGGACACGGCATCGAACTTGTCCACCCCATCGTGCGCGCTGGTCCCGCCGAAGCGCCGAGCGAGGGCGACGTCGCCGGGGCCGAGCAGCTGCACGCCGAGGTGCGTGGCGCCGCCTGCCGCCGTCCACGTCGCGTTGGCGTGCGACAGGCACACGAGGTGCCGGCGCGGCTCGATGCTCACCTGGGTGTGGAATCCGACGAGGCAGCCGTGATCGTCCTCGCCTGCGGCCACGGTGACCACCACGAGCGCTGGGTCGGAGCGCGCCACCAGCTCGTCGTAGGCGTCGTGCACCTGAGCGCGCCGAACGGCTCCGTCCCCGGGACGAGCATGCTCGTCGCCGGGTCCGGAGCCGCCGGGCGGCATCAGCGCCGGGGTGGGGCTCAGCGCACCGACTCGATGTAGGTGCTGCGGCGGCCGATGACGCGACGACCGTCGGTGAGGAAGCCGGTCACGAGGAACACCGCGCCCACCAGCAGGGCGAACCAGCCGTGGCCCTCTTCGACGGACCAGCTGGCCTGCACCTCGTCGACGAGCAGGATGACGGCGCCGACGGCGACCATCAGCGCACCCATGACGACGCGGCCGTCGCCGAAGCGGCTCGCCGCGACGCCGAGCAGCAGGACGCCGATGATGGCGGTGCCGACTGCGATCGCCGGGGTGTAGAGCATGTCGGCCACGCTCACCACCGGGGCGTCGAGCTGTGCGTCGTTCCAGTCGAGGCGGGCCATCGCCATCATGCCGAGGATCAAGACGATCCCCGCGGTGATGAGGGCGACGATCCGGGACACCTGGGTGACGCCATCGGCCACCTCGACATCGCGGTAGCCGGCGTCGCGGGTGACGACGACGTGGTCGGGTTGGTCGACGATGGGACGATCATGCGTGGTGCGCATTGCGGTACCTCCTGTGGATGCGATGCAGCGCATCTCTACCCATGACGACCGGCGGCATGCGCTGCAGGGTGTGTCGTGCGGCACAGCCGCCCGTGGTCTGCCGCGGTGTCGTGCGGGTAGACGGCACCTACACCGAGCACAGGAGGAACCCACCATGGGTGGAACCAGCGATGACCTCAAGGGTCGAGCGAAGGAAGCGGTCGGCGATCTGACCGACGACGACGACCTCAAGCGTGAAGGCAAGACCGACCGCGCCGCCGGCACCGTCAAGGACAAGGCCGAGGACGCCAAGGACTGGGTCGAGGACAAGGTCGACGCCGTCAAGGACAAGCTCGACCGGGACTGACCCCGACGGACGCTCCGAAGGCGGCTGGTCCTCGACCCCTCCACGACTCCGTTCGTGGCGGGCGACGGGTGACTCAGCCGCCTTCGGCGCGTCCGAGCTCGAACAGGACCGGCACGTGCTGGTTCTAGGTGCTGGACCGTCCGGGTAGACGGCCCAGCGTGCGCGGGGGTCCGCGCCCGGGAGGAGGCATAAGGTGCAACCTGTGGAGGAGAACGACGAGCTGCTTGCGGTGGACCTGACCCTTGTCGATGGCGATGCGATCGTCGTCGTGACCGGGGAGCTCGACCCGCACACCGTGCCGAGGTTCGAAGAGGCCATCGCCGAGGCGACGACCGCTGCTGACGGACGAGTCGTGCTCGACCTCGCCGGTGTCGGCTTCATGGACTCCTCCGGGCTGCGGGTCGTGCTCGCCGCGCACGAGGACCTCGCCGGCCGCGGGATCCAGATGGTGCTGCGCACCCCGAGCGATGCGATCCGTCGCCTCCTCGAGATCACCGACCTTCTCGACCGCCTCGACGTGGAGTGACTGCCCCATGACCACCAGCGAGATCACGACCGACGCTGGCGCCGATCTGGGAGCGGGCGACGTCCGCCTCGAGATCCCGGCGCACCACCGGAACCTGCGCATGGCGCGCCTCACCGCAGCCGCGTGCGCCACCGACCTCGGCTTCACCATCGACGAGATCGAGGAGCTCCGCCTCGCGGTGGATGAGGCGTGCGCCATGCTCATCGAGCACGCCCCCGACGACGCGCGGCTCACCCTCACCTACCGCAGCGACGGCAGCCTGCTCACGGTCGAGGGCCACTGCCCGAGCCACGCAGCGCACGTGGTCGAGCCGGACCCGGTCGCGAAGGTCGTCCTGCACACCACGGTGGACGCGTTCGAGGTGATCAGCGCCGATGACGGCGCAACCGCCTTCAGGATGCGGAAGCGAGGCGCGGTCGAGCCATCATGACCGACGCCGACGCCATCGCCACCGAGCCGCTCGACGACGCACCGGAAGCGGGAGCGGCCGCGCCTGACGGGGCGCCGTCGGCCGTTGTCGAGGACGTCGACGACAGCGATGGGCTGGGCGACTTCCGCCGCTACCGCGCCTCGGGCGACCGGGACCTGCGCAACGCCATCGTCGAGCGCCACGTCCACCTCGTCGAGCCTCACCTCAGGCGCTTCGAGGGCCGCGGCATCGCCACGGACGACCTGCGCCAGGTGGCGCTGCTCGCCTTGGTCCGTGCTATCGATCGCTTCGATCCCGACTACGGGGTGACGTTCTCGACCTTCATCGGGCGCACCGTCGAGGGAGAGCTCAAGCGGCAGCTGCGCGACCGTGGCTGGTCGGTGCGCCCACCCCGCCGCCAGCAGGAGCTGTTCCTGTCCGTGCGGCGCACCGAAGACGAGCTGGTCCAGATGCTCGGCCGCTCTCCGACGATCACCGAGCTCTCACGTGCCCTTGGCGAGGACGAGGAGCGGATCCTCGAGGCGCTCGAGGCTGGCGGGGCTCGCCACGCGACCTCGCTCGACCAGCCCTCGGCGCACGGGCGCCCCGCGCCGCAGGACCGCCTCGCCGCCAGCGACGCCGCCATGGCTCAGTCCGACGCGCACATGATCGTGATGCGGCTGCTCGGCTCGCTCGACGGGCGCGAGCGCGAGGTCATCGAGCTCCGGTTCTTCGAGGACCTCGGTCAGCCCGAGATCGCCGAGCGCCTCGGGTTGAGCCAGTCGTACGTCTCGCGCCTCATCCGCCGCATCCTTGGCGCGATGCGCGAGGAGCTCGAGGCGCAGGGTGAAGGCAGCTCCGATGATCGATCCGACGCCGGCGACCTCGACGCGCCGGTGACGACGGACGAGCACGACGTGCCCCCCGCCGCCACCGGTTGAGCCCCTTCGAGGAGGCGAGGGGGCTCGGTCTGGACGGCGCGGCGTGGTGTCGCCGCAGCCCGTCGGTCTGAGGTCCGTCAGCCTGCGCTGCGGCCGCCGCCGGCAGCAGCTGGCTGCACCGACACCGTCACGCTCGGGCGGTCCCCGTCGACGCGCGCCACGCTGACGGCGAGGACGCCGTTGCCGAGCGATGCGGTGATCGGCGCGCCGTAGCCGGAGCCGATGTCGACCTGGCGGTGGTACGACCCGTAGGACCACTCATGGCGCACGTAGTCGCGGCGTGCCGACGAGCGGAGGTCCGCATCGAGGTAGAGGGTCCCGTGCGCGAGCCGCACGCGGACGTCCTCGTGCATGACGCCTGGCATCGGGGCAGCCACGACCAGTGACCGGTCGGTCTCCCAGAGGTTGACGGGCACCCACTGCACGTCGTCGATCACATCCGTCGCTGATCGCAGCTCATCCATGACAACCTCCAACATCGCTCGTGCTCCTCTGGTACCCACCGCACCCGGTTGCAGACCGCGTGCATGACGGCGGCGCGACGTGGGAAGGAGGTGAGGTGACGAGTGGGTGGTGTTCCTTCCCTCGCTCCCGTACCCGACGACAGAGAGAGGCCGACATGCAGATGACCGTCCACACGGGATCGGACACAGCGCCGATCATCCCGGATCCCAACCCCAACCCGACCCCCGCGCCGATCATCCCGGACCCGAACCCCAACCCGACTCCGGAGCCGATCCTCCCCGACCCGACGGTCGTTCCGGACCCGGAGCCCCTGGAGCCCGAGCCGGAGCTCGAGCCCTCCGCTGCTAGGACTGGCGGATCTCGAAGCGATCGACCATCTCGGTGAGCTCCAGGAGGCGAGCGAGCGGGCGGCTGGGGTTGCGCAGGATCAGCTGACGGCCTTCGCTCGCGAGGTGGGCCTGCGCCTCCACCAGGGCGAGGAGCCCAGACGAGTCGATGAACACGATGTCGCAGCAGTCGAGCTCGACGTCCGACTTGCCGGGCACCTCGAGCGATTCGATGAGGTCGAGGCAGGAGAGCGGATCGATCTCGCTTCGTGCGTGCACGACGTGCGGCATGGTGGCCACCCCCTCGGCATAGGTCGAACGACCTATGCCGAGGATGTCACCTGCTGCGTCGTCGCGCAACCCGCCGGTGCTTCCGTGGGACGGGCATCGGTCACCGATGAGAGCGGTGCCGGTTCTCCCCCATCGCCGATGCGAGCGTCGGCCGGACCCCCGTGGCGCCGGGGGGGAGGGGATTCGCACACGAGGACCCGGCCGTGCCCCTGCTCTACCCACCCCTCCACTCCCCATGCCTGACCAACGACCCGTGGGGGTGGGCTCAGAGGTCGGGGGCGAGGGCGACGAGCTGGTCGAGCGCGGCGCTCGTTCTCGACCACCTCCAGGTACGCGCCGACGTGGGTGGTCTCCTCCCCCTCCGGCGAGCGCATCGTCGTGGTGAAGATGCCGCCGGGACGGAGATCGATCTCGCACGCCGGCGTCGTGTAGGGCGCGGGGGTGAACCAGCGCTGGAGGTGGCGAGGTGGTCGTCGAGCCGATCGAGGCGCTCGTTCACGGCGCGGCGAGTCGGGTCGGCGAGGGCGTGGAACACCCGGTCCAGCTCCGCCACTTGGTTAGGCATGCGCCTAAGCATTGTCTCCAATCAGCCCGTCAAGCTCGCGCACCGGGCTGCGGTGGCTTGACCTGTCCAGGCTGCGGCTACCCAGGACGCGGAGGGGGTGCGGGAGTAGGTTCGGCGGATGCGTCGCACCCTCGCCGTCCTGCTGCTGGCCGCCCCGCTCATCGCCGGGGGCTGCGCGACCGACGACGCCGCCGAGCCGGCCACCACGCCGCCGGTCTCGGTGGCGGTCACAACCACATCTGCCCCGACGTCGACGACCGCGGTGGGCTCGACCGAACCTGTGGTCAAGGAGGTGCTCGCCGAGCTCGTCGACCCGCCGGGCGCTGACGGCCGCACCCTCACGCTGATGCGCTACACCATCGCCGCCGGCGCCCAGCTGGCGCCGCACATCCACCCTGGCGTCCAGCTCGCCAGCATCGAGGCGGGCACGCTCACCTACACCGTGGATTCGGGCACCGTCGACGTGCGCCGCTCGGACGGCACGACCGAGCCGCTGACCGCGCCGATCACCACCGAGCTGCGGCCGGGAGACTCGGTCACCGAGCTGGGAGAGGCCGTCCACTTCGGCGGCAACGACACCGACGAGCCGATCGTGATCCTCGCCACGCTGCTCACCATCACCGGTGAGGACCTCGCCGTGGTCGTGGACCCCCCGCCCGGAGGCTGAGCACTCCCGGCGTTCCGGGTAGCGGGAGCCTGAGGTGTCCAGGCTGCGGCCACCTGGAACGCGGCGGGAGAGCTGCACGCCAATCCGCCCGGGCACCGCGAGCGCTTCCTCGCCATCTGGGACCAGCTCGCTGCTCGCTACGCGGATCGGCCGCCGACCGTGTGGTTCGAGCCTCAGCCGCCACCGACCGCGTCGAGGCGCACGTCGCCATCGATGTCGATGCGGAAGCGCCCTCGCCCCGACTTCTCGATCCGCACCGGGGCGGAGCGCTCGTCGAGCCGCCGCTTCAGGAGGATCAGGCGGCTCTCGAGGTTGTCGCGGTACTCCGGCAGGCCGAGGGAGCCGTCGAGGCGGAGCTCCCGGTTCGTGAACGACACGCGACCGTCGGCGAGGTGGGCGGTCAGCAGCGACCACAGGATCCGGCCGGCGACGCCCTTGATCAGGTAGTCCCCGTCGAGGAACACCGAGCCGTCCTGGTCGAAGAACCGCACCAGCGTCGAGCGACCTCCCCGGGTCGGCTGCGTCGTGCCCGCCGCGTCGTCTGCGAGCGGATCGGCGTCGCGCTCGCGGGCTCGGTCGGTCTCCACCGCGTTGGCCACCAGCGTGGCCACCACGGTGAGCAGCTGCTGGTCCACGTCGTCGAAGGCCACCGGTTCGGTCGTCTCCACCGCCAGCACGCCGACGAGCTGGCCCATCGCCATCGCCGGCACGGCGACCACGCTCTGGCAGCCCGCCAGGCTCGGCACGGGGATGTCGCGCCCAGGTCCCGCACCGCCCGCCTCGTAGCTGCGACGCACCGCCTGCCCGTACTTCGCCATCTGCTGGAGCGCCCCGACGCGCACGGGCGCGGCGCGCTCGGCGGCGAGACCGATGGGTCCCTCGCCGACGGCGAGCTCTGAGCCGACCCCCTGCGCGTCGTAGCCGTGGCTGGCGATGACGTAGAGGAGATCGCCCCGCTCGTCGCGCAGCGCCAGGAGCGAGTGCTCGTAGCCCAGCAGCTCGGCGAGCCCCTCCACCGTCGCCTCGACCAGCGCATCGAGGTCCTGCGCCCGACCGAGGCGCCCGGCGAGCTCGGCCATCGCCGTGGCTGCGGTGGCGGCATCCATGGGAGGGGGGACCGCAGGGCCGGGCTCGCCGCGTCGAGCAGGCCCACCGAGCACCTGCTCGACGCGCACCACCCGGTACACGTCGGCTGCACGCAGGCGGAACACCTCCTGCATCCCCGACAGCGCCGCCACCGCGTCGACCTCCTCGCGCAGCGACTCGAAGAGCCGGCCGCGTCGCTCGGTGCGCTCGAAGACCAGGTCGAGGCGGTGCTCGTCGTAGGTGAGCGGATCGATGACGAGCACGCTGGCGCGCGGGTTCTCGGCCAGGTTCCTGCTGGTCTTGGAGAAGAACTGGTTCGACAGCGCCACGCGCTCGTCGTCGACCAGGTGCACCGACGAGAGGTAGGTGATGTTCGGGGTGCCGTCGGCCGCGGCGGTGGCGATGACCGCTGGGACGCCGCCGCGGAAGCACCGTCGCAGCTCCGACAGGGAGGGGCGGCGCTCGGTCTCAGCCACCGTCGCCCTCCATCGCACCAGGCGCCACCGCGCGCCCCGCGGCAGGACCCGGGGTCTGGTCGAAGACCTCGGTCACGTCCACCAGGACCGCCACGACGCCGTCGGGGACGAGGCGGTCGAGCACGTGGCGGGACGTGCCCTCGGTGGCGACGACGTCACCGAAGAAGGCGTCCACGTAGCGGCGCATGCGCTCTCGATCCTCCGGACCGCACGCCTCGGAGCCCACGGCCACGCCCTTCACCTGCGCCGATCGAAGGGACGGCACGTCCGCGGCGGTGATCGCGATCGGGCGCCCGTGGGCGAGGTTCGCGAGCGCGACGTCGTCGCCGTCGTCGAGCAGCACGCGCAGGCGGGCCCCGCCGGCGCCGGAGCGGTCGAGCACATCGAGCCCCCATGCGCGACAGGCGTGCGGCATCCCGTGCGCGTCGACCGTGCCGACGATGAGGGCGCTGCCGGCGGTGACGAGTGCCGTCGTGCCGTCATCGAGGATCACGTCCGCCGCCTTCCTCCGTGAGATAGCAGGTTCTTAGCAAACCCTCACGGGTCATTGAGCAACGCTGCGGCTCGACATCCCTCACGATCGACCTCGGCACATCGCCAGCGCCCCAGACGGGGCGCACGATCACGGGAGACCACCAGATGACCATGACCGCACCCTCCGCCGACCGCACCACCGACGAGATGCTCACCTTCGACCGCGTCGCGCTGGACCTCTACCGAGACATCCACAAGGCAATCCGCGCCGAGCTGTTCGCGGTCACCGGGGACGCCGGACGCACCGACCCTGCGGACCGAGCGGCGCGCGCTGCGCTCGCCGGCCACGTCGACGCCGTGATGACCCTGCTCATCGAGCACGCGCACCACGAGGACGGACCGATCCAGCCGGTGCTCGAGGCCGAGCTGCCGGACCTGGCCGCGCTGATCGAGCGGGACCACGCGACCCTCGAGCGGCGCATCGAGGGGCTGCGCGACCAGGCGGCGTCGACGGTGGACCACCTCGCCGCCGGCGACGGCCGACCGGCGCTGCACCGCCTGTACATCGAGCTCGCGTCGTTCACCGGCGCCTACCTCGCGCACCAGGACCTCGAGGAGCGCGTGGTGATGCCTGCCCTGCAGGCCGCGGTGGGCATCGATGCGGTCGTCGCGATCCACGGCGCCATCGTCGGCCCGATGCCGCCCGAGGAGCTGGCGCGCTCCCTGGCGCTGATGCTGCCGGCGATGAACGTCGAGGACCGCACCGAGTTCTTCACCGGCTTCGCCGCAGCCGCCCCCGCCGAGGTGGTCGACGGCGTGTGGGGTCTTGCCGGATCGGTGCTGGACCCGAAGGACCTCACGGCCCTGGCGACGCGGCTGGGACGCTGACGCGTGACGGGGTGGGCGGCACCGGCACGTCGCCGCCCACCCCGCGCACGGCGCGCTCCGGGTCGTGCGAGCGCGCCCTGCCCACGCGTCGAGCGCCCGCACCTCGGTTGGCGGTTCGTGCCGCTGGCCGCGCCACGCCTAGCGTCCTGGGAGATCGTCTGTCCGGGGGGATTCCGATGAGCACCTACGACCCGTTCGCACGCGGACCGCACCCCGTCGGAGTCCGCACCGCGGAGCTGCACGACGCCAGCCGCGACCGCACGGTGCCCGTCGAGGTCTGGTACCCCGCGACCGCCGACCTCGCCGGCGCGGACCTGCACGACGCGACCCGAGACCGCTACTCGATGATGCCCGGGTTCCCCGAGTCGACGCAGGACGCGGTGCGCGACGCAGACGCCGCGCCCGGGGCGTGGGTGCCGATCGTGTTCAGCCACGGCTTCGGCGGCCACCGCCGCCAGAGCACGCACCTGTGCACGCACCTCGCCAGCCACGGCTACGCCGTCGTGGCGCCCGACCACGTCGGCAACACGACGCTCGACCTCATCGCGCTGATGGGTGGCGGCGATGCCCCGACCGACTTCGAGGCGTACGTCGCCGGAAGCGCCGGCGACCGCCCGCTGGACGCCACGCTCGCTCTCGACGCGCTGATCCACGGCGATCTCGGCGTCGAGGTGCGAGACGACGGCGCGGGCATGACCGGCCACAGCTTCGGCGGGTGGACGACGCTGCAGACCGTCGGCACCGACGAGCGCATCCTGGCCGCGGTCCCCCTCGCTCCCGCCGGCGGTCGCTCCGAGGGCGGTCCCGGTGGCACGGGTGCCGCTGGCCCGATGGCCGAGCTGCTGGACCTGTCGTGGCGGCGCGACGTGCCGACGCTGATGATCGTCGCCGACGAGGACTCGGTCCTGCCGATAGACGGCATGCACGACCTGCGCACACGGAGCGACCAGCTCGACCGGATGGTCGTCGTCGTGAACGCCGACCACTTCCACTTCTGCGACGGCGCCGAGGTGGTGCACGACATGATGGCGCCGATCATGGCCGGTCAGACCAAGACCAGCGCCGAGTTCGTGCCCGGTGCGCACGTCCACGACGTCACCAACGGGCTCGGCCTCGCGCACTTCGACGCCGTGCTGCGCGGAAACGACGACGCGGCGGCGGTGCTCGCGCGCGACCTCGTCGAGGTGCTCGCCGAGCGCGGCATCACCATCGAGCTCGTCAGCAGCTGAACCGGCTCGATCAGCGGATCGGGATGCGGACCAGGGTGGGCCGCGGCGTCGGCTGAGGATCGCTCCATCGCGGGAGGCGACTCTCGGGCCGCGACGACCCTGCGCCGCCAGCGGCGGCCGGCGGTGCCCCGACGAAGGTCAGATCGAGCCTGTCCATCCGCCGCAGGTACGCGGCCATGGCCTGGCGCGAGACCGCCGCGCCGGGGCGGAACGTGCCGTCCTCGTAGCTGTTGACGATCCACTTGGAGGCCAGCCACTGGATCTCCCCGCAGAAGGGGTGCGACGTCGGCACGTCGACGAACGCGTCATCAGCGCACGTGGGTTCGGGGCCGAGCGGCGACCCGACGAACCGGTAGAGGAACGCCGCCATCGCCTGGCGCGACACCGGGGCGGTCGGCTGGAAGGAGCCGTCGGCGAAGCCCGATGCGATGCCGGCCTCGACGAGCCACGCGATGTCGCCGCAGAAGGTGTGCGATGCCGGGACGTCGCTGAACTGCGTCGCGTCGCACGTCGGTTCGGTGCCCGCCGGCTCGTCGGCGTAGCGGTGCAGGATCGCCGCCATCGCCTGGCGCGACACCTCGCCGGTCGCCCGGAAGGTGGCGTCGGGATAGCCCGAAGCGAATCCGGATAGCACGAGCCAGCTGATCTCTCCGCAGAACGCGGTCCTGTCCGACAGGTCGGTGAACCACACGCCGTGGCACCCCTCCGACGTGGCCGAGACCACCCGAGCGGTGCCGAGCCCGTGCGCGTTGGAGAAGTACACGGCGTACTGGCTGGGCCAGCCGTTCAGCACGCCCTTGACCAGCGCGTGGATGCCGTCGTCATCGAACTCGATGTCGAAGTAGTACGGCAGCGCCATGATGTGCACGTACTCGAGCGGTGATGCGCCTGCATCGGTGGGCAGGCCGAAGGTGACCTCGCCGGTGCCGACGCCGCCTCGCACCTTGAGGCTCGCTGGCTTCGACGGCACACCGGCGGGAACCGTCACCTCGAAGGATCCGGCGTCGACGGACTCCCCGACGCCGACGGCGATGGGAGCGCCCGACGCCGCGTCGATGACCTCGTCGAGGTCGCGGTCGACGGTGAGCGCGTAGGCACCGACATCGAGGCCCGGCAACGAGAAGGCGCCGACGTTGTCGGTGAGCGCGTACCAGGTGCCGTCCTGGGTCGCGGTGTCGTCGGTGGCCACCACCTCCACGAGCGCGCCGGAGACGCCCACGCCCCCGTCGGTCACGGTGCCGGTGATCGTGCCCGCCAGATCGAGCGAGGCATCGATGCCGGTGACCGGGCCGCCACCGACGACGGCGACCGGTGCGGCTGCCGTGACGCTGTGGCTGCCGGGCCAGACCTCGTCGGATCGGTAGCCCGGCAGCTGGCGGAGGATCGTGACGCCGAAGTAGACGAGGTAGTCACCGTCGGGCAACCCATCGATGGTGTAGGTGCCGTCGGCGTCCACGAGCGCGCCGTCCACGACATCGAGGGTGGTGGTGTCGATGGCGAACACGTCCACCCACTCCCCGCCGTTGCCTGTGACCGTCCCGGAGATCGACCCGGTGGCAGCGGCTCCTCCCCCAGCTCCCTCCGCGATCCCGCCGGCGCCGGGGCACAGGAGGACCGCCAGCAAGGATGCGACGCCGAGCGCTCCTCTCCTGCGAACGCGCATCGCTGCTCCTCCTCGACGGCGACCGGGCGCGGCCGCACCGTCCATCAGCTCGGTCGATCGCGCACCGTATCGCGGCCGATCGACTCGGTCTGGGTGCCTTGAGCACCTGCTCACCCACCAGTAGGTTCGCCCGACAGGTTCGATCGGGCGGAGGACGAGCGTGAGGACACGCCGAGCGGGTGGTGCGACCCGACAGCTCGCGCTCGTGGTCATCGGCACGCTGGTGGTGACGGCGTTCGCTTCGACCCCACCAGCGATGGCGGGCTCACCGACGTCTGCACCGCAGCCAGCGCCGACGACGCCGGCTGCGGCGACCGCAGGCACCGTCGACCCGCCGACCGATCAGCTGATCGTTCGCTTCGAAGGCGACGCGCCGCGCGATCTCGACGCGCTCCTCGCCGCGGCTGGCGCCGGACCCGACGACCGGCCCGGCCGCGGACTCGAGCTGGTGCGCCAGATGGACGACGGATCGTGGGTGGTCAAGCTCCCGGGGCGCCGCTCGCTGGCTGCGGTCGAGGCGATCGCCGCTCGCTGGGAGCGTCGAGGCGGCGTCGTCGCCGCCGCCGAGCCCGACGCGGTGGCGCTGCCCACGCTCGAGCCCGACGACCCGTCCTACGCGCTGCAGTGGCACTACGCAGCCCCGACGGCGTCCACCTACGGCATCGACCTCCCCGCGGCGTGGGACATCACCACCGGCAGCGCCGATGTGGTCGTGGCGGTCATCGACTCCGGCATCCTCGACCACGCCGACCTCGCCGGCCGCGTGCTCCCCGGCTACGACATGATCGCCGACCTGACGACGGCCAACGACGGCAACGCCCGCGACGCCGACGCGAGCGACCCCGGCGACTGGGTGACCGCAGCGGAGAGCGCGTCAGGGCCGCTGATGGACTGCCCGGTGGGCAACAGCACGTGGCACGGCACGCACGTGGCCGGGACGATCGGCGCCAGCACCGACAACGGCCTGGGCGTCGCCGGGGTGAGCTGGAGCTCGCCGATCCTCCCCGTGCGGGTGCTCGGCAAGTGCGGCGGCTTCATCAGCGACATCGCCGACGGCATGCGATGGGCGGCGGGCCTCTCGGTGGCCGGCGTGCCGAACAACCCGAACCCCGCCGATGTCCTCAACCTGAGCCTCGGAGGCACCGGCACCTGCTCCACGACCTACCAGAACGCCATCGATGCCGTCGCCGCGACCGGCGCGGTCGTCGTCGTCTCGGCCGGCAACAGCGACGTCGACGCCAGCGGTGCTCGTCCTGCGAACTGCGCCGGGGTGATCACCGTCGCCGCTGCGGACCAGCTCGGCGACAAGGCCTCGTACAGCAACTTCGGCACGACGGTCGAGATCACCGCGCCGGGCGGCCAGGCCGGCGTCGACACGGGCGTGCGCTCCACGAGCGACTCGGGCACCACGGTGCCGGCCGCCGACGTGTACCGCTCCTACCAGGGCACCTCGATGGCGGCGCCGCACGTGAGCGGGGTGGTGTCGCTGCTGCTGGCGGTCGATCCGGACCTCGCCGCCGCCGAGATCCTCACGATCCTGCAAGGCACCGCGCTGGCGTTCCCCGACGGGAGCACGTGCACCACCGCTCTGTGCGGACCGGGGCTGCTCGACGCCGGTGCCGCGGTCGCCGCAGCCGCAGGGCCGTGCGGCTACCCCGTCGTGCTCTCCGACGTCGGAGCAGGCCACCCCTTCCGCACCGAGATCGAGTGGCTGATCGGCGAGGGAGTCATCAGCGGGTTCCCCGACTGCACCTTCCGCTCGACGACGGCGACGAGCCGCCAGGCGATGGCGGCGTTCCTGTACCGCTTCGAGGAGGTGGACCCGGCGTTCGTGCCGCCGGTGACGCCGACGTTCAACGACTACCCACCGACCGCTGCCTTCTACCGCGAGGTGGAGTGGCTGGCGGCCCAGGGCATCGCCGGGGGCTTCCTCGACGGGGGCTTCCACCCCAACGACGCTGTGTCGCGCCAGGCGATGGCGGCGTTCCTCTACCGGTACGCGGGCGAACCGCCGTTCTCGCCGCCGGGCACCGCCAGCTTCGCCGACTACCCGGTGGGCAGCGCCTTCTTCGAGGAGGTGGAGTGGCTGGTGACCACCGGGATCACCACCGGGTTCGCGACGGACCCACCGACGTTCCAGCCGAACTCGCCGGTGACGCGCCAGGCGACCGCCGCGTTCCTCCACCGCTACGACACCGTCGCTGCGCTGCCGCGGTAGCACCGGTGCTCGCGCGGGGCCTCACGCGGCCACGTGGTGGAGGCAGGTGATCGAGCCCGAGTGAGCGGACCCGTGCGGGTGGAGCCACGGGAGGCGACCGAGGTTGCACGCGGTCGGGTCCGAGCGCACCAGCGCCTCGAGCTTCACGCGCACCCGCCGGTCGATCTGCCGCACGTTGGCGGCGGTCACGCCGTGGTGCGCGGCGACGGTGTGCGACGGCGACGGGTCGCCCAGCACGCGCTGCACCTGGTACTCGAGGTGGACGGTCGCATCGCGCTCGCTGGCCACGGCGCGCGTGGCGACCAGCCACTCGGCGACGAGCGGCTCGCGGGCACCGAGGGCGTCGAGGTCGACGTCGCCCGCCACGAAGGCGCCGGCGACGGGCGCGCCGAGCGCCCGCTCGAGCTCGTCGGAGCCGAGGGACGCCGTGCGGTGGCCGATGCCGGCGACGACCGCGGCCTGCACCGCAGCACCTGCCCACGTCCACGGCGTGACGCCGTGGTCTGGATCCCAGGCTGCGGCCCGGGCCTGGAGCACGAACGCCACGTCCCACACCAGGCCGTCGACCTCGTTGGGATCGCGCAGCAGGTCGTGGCGGCCGTAGCCGGCGAGGATGCCGGCGATCACCGTGCGGAGCCGGTCACCGAAGGCCTCGACGAATCGCACGACCTCCCGCTGGTCGTCGACCATCGCCGCCATGCAGCGGCTGAGGTGCTCGTGGTCGATGGCGTTCATGGCTCGCTCCCTGCGTCGGGTCCGGCAGATCCGGACCGATCTCTCGTTCGGCCGATGCGGCCTGCATCCGGTCGATCCGGTGCTGAGAGAAGGATGACGAGGGGGTACGACAAGAAACACCGGTGTCATTCGCGCACCGAGGGCGATCCGCGCCCCGATCAGGGGGTCGGGGCACCGTCCTCGGCTTCCTTGACGCCCTGGAAGAAGTCGGCCTTGTCGTGCGCGACGCCCCGACGGTCCATCTGGCGCTTGGCAGCCGCGGCGCGGCTCACGCTGGCGAACATCATCCGGCTGCCGTCGCCGTCGTGCTGCCACTGCTGCACGGAGCGGTCGTCGTAGCCGAGCGCGCCGGCGTCGCCGTAGGCCTCGAGATCGGCGGAGAGGAAGACGAAGGTCCAGCCGCGGGCCTGCTTCTCCTTGACCATGCGACGGATGTCCTTGATGGAGAACGAGCTGCTGTCGTTCTCGTGGCCGTCGGTGACGGTGACGACCACGATCTCCTCGGGGTCCTTGCCGGCCTTCTCACGCTTGGCGACGCGCTGGGCAGCACGCTCGATGATGCGGCCGGTGGCGTCGAGCAGCGGCGTCATGCCGCGGGGCACGAACGTGTCGGCGGTGAGCGGAGGCACGCGGTTGATGCGCTCGTTGCGCAGGACGACCTCGTGCGGGTCGTGCGAGTCGAACTGCACGAGGGTGACCCGAGCGTCGTGGCCGTCGGCGGCCTGCTCGGCAACGAACGTGGAGACGCCGCCGATCACGTCGTCGGCGATCGATGCCATCGAACCGGACCGGTCGAGCAGCAGGTAGAAGTGCGTGTGGGCCATGGGATGCTCCCCTCGTCGCCGGGGGCGCCTCGCCACCCGATCTCTCGCACCCCCTGTCCGGACCAGCTGTGACGGGTCCCAGGGACGATGCACGCGCTACCAGACCATTCATGCAGCTCCTGCCCTACCGTCTATGCAGCTCGGAGGGCTCGGCCTGGCCTTCGCTCACTTCTCGAATCGAGGAAGTGCTCGCCGCAGCCGCTGCGCCACCAGTCGACCGCCGCCTCTGAGCGATGCTCAGGTGCCGCAGAAGGTCTGGTACGACTCGTCGAAGTCGACCGGCGCCGGCGAGGCGTAGCGCTCGTCGGCCGGCTCGTCGAAGGGGTGGGTGACGGCGTCGAGGAGCTGGTGGTACGGCGCGAGGTCGCCGGCGGTGGCGGCTTCGAGCGCCTCCTCCACGAGGTGGTTGCGCGGGATGGTGACGGGGTTGACCTCGTCCATGGCGTCCGCCACGACAGGCCGGGCCCGCCCCTCGTCGTCGAGGCGGGCGTGCCACCGCGCCAGCCACGCATCGAGCTGGGCGCGCTCCTCGGGGAGCGCTCGAAGCGCCTCGCCATCGCCGCGCAGCATGCGCGCCAGCTCGCGGAAGGTGCCGGTGAAGTCGCGCCGCTGCGAGCCGAGGATCTCCAGGAGGTCCTCGAACAGCTCGTCGTCGCCCGGCGCCCGATCGACGAGGCCGAGCTTGGCCGCCATGCCCGTCGCCCAGTGCTCACCGAAGCGGTCGGCGAAGCCGGCCAGCACCTCGGTGGCGGCGTCGACGGCCTGCTGCTCACCGTCGCCGATGAGAGGCAGCAGGCTCTCGGCGAGCCGCGTGAGGTTCCAGCGGGCGATGGCGGGCTGGTTGCCGTACGCGTAGCGACCGGCGCGATCGATGGAGCTGAACACGGTGGCGGGGTCGTAGCGATCCATGAACGCGCAGGGGCCGTAGTCGATGGTCTCGCTGGAGATCGTGGTGTTGTCGGTGTTCATCACGCCGTGGACGAAGCCGACGAGCATCCACCGGGCGATGAGCGACGCCTGCGCCTCGACCACGGCCTCGAGCAGCGCGAGGTGGGGCTCGGATGCATCGCGCGCCGCGGGGTGGTGGCGGGCGATGGCGTGGTCGGCGAGCTGGCGCAGCAGCGCGGGGTCACCGAGGCGGGCGGCGTACTCGAACGTGCCGACGCGCAGGTGGCTGGCGGCGACTCGGGTGAGCACTGCGCCCGGCAGGGGCCCCTCGCGGGCGACGGGCTCGCCGGTGGCGACGACCGCGAGCGCACGGGTCGTGGGGATGCCGAGCGCGTGCATCGCCTCGGACACGAGGTGCTCGCGCAGCATCGGCCCGAGCGCGGCGCGTCCGTCGCCGCCGCGGGCGAACGGGGTGCGCCCGGAGCCCTTGAGGTGGACGTCGCGCCGGATGCCGCCGCCGTCGACCAGCTCGCCGAGCAGCAGCGCCCGGCCATCGCCGAGGCGAGGCGAGTAGCCGCCGAACTGGTGGCCGGCGTACGCCATCGCCACCGGCGTGGCCCCCGTCGGCGTGGCGTTGCCCGCCAGCACCGCGACCCCCTCGGGCGAGCGCAGCGCGGTCGGGTCGATGCCGAGCTCGACCGCGAGGTCGTCGTTGATCACCACCGCGACGGGCGCAGCGACCGGCGTGCCCTCCCACTCGACGCACAGCGCGGGGAGGTCGCGCCGGAAGAGGTCGTCGAGCTCGAAGATCGCGGTCGTACGCACGTTCCCAACCCTACGGGCGCCACCCGCCAAGCCGTCGCGGCCCCCGCCCCCACCCCACCCCGTTCGAAAGCCGCTACCGGCCGAGGAGCTGGCCTTCGGGGGCCGAGCCCCGGCCGTAGAAGAACACGTCGTCGTTGCCGTCGCCGTCGAAGTCGCCGCCGGTGTACGCGTCGTACGTGCCGTCCACGCCCGGGGTCGAGACGCCCTTCATGGTCGTCGGCGTGCCGCGCAGCAGACCTTCGCAGTCCCGGCCCGGGGCGTAGAAGAGCAGATCGCTTCGTCCGTCGCCGTTGAAGTCCCCGCCCACCATCGAGTCGTACACCCCGTTGGCCGAGCCTGGCGTCGCCGAGTGCAGCCACGTCGGGCTGCCACGCAGCAAGCCCTCGGGCGCGGTGCCGAGACCGTAGAACGCGACGTCGTCGAAGCCGTCGCCGTTCACGTCGCCGCCGGCCACGTCTTGGTAGGTGCCGTTCACCTGCGCCGAGCCCGACACCGCCCGCAGGCCGTTCGCCGTGCCGCGCAGCAGACCATCGGGCCGAGCACCCGCGCCGTAGAAGAAGAGGTCATCGAGGCCATCGCCGTTGAAGTCCCCCGCAGCGACGCCGTCGTAGACCCGCGTGACCTGCACCGGATTGGCCACGGGCTCCAGAGCGAACGAGCCCGGCGTCGCCAGCAGGTAGCCATCGGGATGAGAGCCCGCGCCGTAGAAGAACACGTCATCCGCTCCGTCGCCGTTGAAGTCACCCGACACGACGTCGTCGTAGTAACCGTTCACCGGCGGCCGGTAGGACACCGCCTGCAGCCCCGACCCGCTGCCCCGCAGCAGCCCGTCCTCCGCTGCGCCCCGGCCGTAGAAGAACAGGTCGTCGAACGAGTCGCCGTTGAAATCACCGCCCACCATCTCGTCGTACACGCCGTAGACCGCCCGAGCGGTCGCCTTCTTGAACGCCGTCGACTCGAGCCCGCACGGCAACGTCATCTCCCGCCAACCAGCGTCAGGTGCCACGTCGTAGTCGCACGTCGTCTCGCACGACGCCGCATTGGCCACGATCATCTTCCAGCGGAACTGCCGGTCACCACCGATCGCCGACGCGGGGAAGCGGAGGATCAGCGCGTGGTTGCCCTCGAACGCGTACTGAATGATCCCGAGACCGGCTGCGTCCAACGGCCCCGTTGGCACCCACGTGCTGTCGTCGCAGGTCGGCGATGAGAACACGATCCCCTGCAACTCGTCGCTCGCGTCACCGTAGGTGGCGTATGCGACGACGTCGACGCCCCTGCACCCGGTCGAGGCATTCCGATCGCGGTCGATGAGCACCGACGCCTCCCCGAGCTCAGCAGACTCGAAGTACGCCTCCGTGTAGATGTGGAACTCCCACGAATTGCTGCCGCACCAGTAGATGATCCCGTAGTCCGAGATGCCCGGGGTCCCGCCCTCGTGCCCGTCCTCGTACAGCGCACCGTGGCAGAACGGAAGGGTGGCGTCACCGCCGCCCGGCACGTCGACCGGCTGGCCATGCTCCTGGGCGAAGGCGCGGTAGCGGTCGAGCATCTCGGCCTCGGTCGGCGCCGACTCGGACGGGCCGTCCGCGGCGGGCGCCGCCGGCATCGAGGTCGCGCCCATCGCCAGCACCACGCCCAGTGCGGCCGCAAGACGTCGAACCTGCATGCGTCCCCCTTCAGGTGGTCAGCACGCCCGAGGCTAGCTACGTCGCCCAACTTGCGAGGGTTGTCCTCGTCAGGGACGCACAACCCTCGCAAGTTCAAGTGGGGGCGCTACGGAGGGTGACCGGGCGGCACGCTGAGCGCTACTGGCCGAGCAGCTGGCCCTCTCCTCGTGAGCCCCGCCCGTAGAAGAAGAGGTCGTCGTTGCCGTCGCCGTTGAAGTCGCCACCGGCGTACGCGTCGTACGTACCGTCCACGCCCGGGGTCGAGACGCCCTTCATCGTGGTCGGCGTGCCGCGCAGCAGGCCTTCGCAATCAGCGCCCGGCGCGTAGAAGAACAGGTCGCTGTAGCCATCCGCGTTGAAGTCGCCCGGCGCCATCGAGTCGTACACCCCGTTGGCGGACCCCGGCGTCGCGGCGTGCAACCACGTCGGACCACCCAGCAGCAACCCCTCCGGCGCAGTGCCCCGCGCGTAGAACGCGACGTCGTCTCGACCATCCGCGTTGAAGTCACCCGCCGCCAGGTCGTCGTACACCCGCGACACCTGCACCGAACCCGACACCGCCCGCAGCCCGTTCGCCGTGCCCCGCAGCAGACCATCGGGACGAGCACCGGCGCCGTAGAAGAACACGTCGTCGAGACCATCGCCGTTGAAGTCCCCCGCCGCGACGCCGTCGTAGGAGCGCGTCACCTGCACCGAGCCCCGCACCGGAGTCAGTGCGAACGAGCCCGGGGTGGCCAGCAGGTAGCCATCGGGACGAGAACCCGCGCCGTAGAAGAAGACGTCATCCGCGCCATCGCCGTTGAAGTCCCCCGACACGATGTCGTCGTAGTAGCCGTTCACCGGCGGCCGGTACGGCACCGCCAGCAGCCCGTTGCCGCTCCCCTGCAGCAGACCATCCTCTGCGCTGCCACGCCCGTAGAAGAAGAGATCATCGACCGAGTCGCCGTTGAAGTCCCCGCCCACCATGTCGTCGTAGACCCCGTAGACCGCCCGTGCCGTCACCTTCCTGAACGTGGTCGAGCCCACTCCGCACGGCAGGGTCATGTCACGCCACCCAACCGAAGGCGCGTGGTCGATCTCATCGTCCAGGTAGTCCCTGGAGTCCGCGACGGTGAAGAGCCACCGGAACTCCCCGTCACGACCTATGGATGATGCAGCAAACTGCACGTGGACCGAGTGGTAGTCCGGCTTGATCCCGAGGACCGGACCGACGGTGAACCACGTGCCTTCATCGCAGCTCGGCATCGCGAAGACCTCACCGATGAAGCCGGTGTCGCTCTCGTTCGGTACGACGGCGGCAACGGTGTCGGTTCCGCCGCAGCCCGTCGCCATGTTGCGGTCACGATCCATCTCGACCGCGACGACTCCGTACAGGTAGTAGCTGCCGAACGCCTCCCACGTCTCCACGAAGAAGTCCCAGGTGCGGCTGCCGCAGTAGTAGCTGACGCCGTAGAAGCTGATGTCCATGTAGGCGACGTCGTTGTGGTCCGGGTACCTGTCAGATGCGAGGCACGGTGCCTCGCGCTCCTGGCGGAGATCACCAACCGGCACCGCGGTGCCGTTCGCCTCCACGAACGCACGGAACGCCTCGGCTCGATCTCCATCGGCGACCGCCGTGACCGGTCGGTCGTCCGGTCGCTCGGTCGCGGCACCACGTGAGGCCGTGACGGCGGAAGCCGTGCTCGAGCTGATGGCGAGCAGAACCATCACGAGCGCGGCTGCGCCTCGTCGACTCCGCATGGTCCCTCCCTGATCGTCGGCGACCGGAGGCTACTGGGCCGACGTGGACGCCGGCGGTCGATCGCGCCGGCCTCACCGACGTGATCGCGCACGGCGGCACGCCCGCCCCACTGGAACGAGGGCACCAGCCCCGGTGGGACGCGGTGGGTAGCCTCCGCCGATGGACTCTCTGGACGGCAAGGTCGTGATCATCACCGGTGCGGCGTCGGGCATCGGGCGCGCTGCGGTGGACGTGTTCGCCGCCGCCGGTGCGCGCATCGTGGCGATGGACCTCGACGACGAGCGCGCGGCTGAGCCGGCGACCGCCGTCGGTGGCGTGGCGGTCGGCGGCGACGTGTCGGACCCGGCCACCTGGGAGCGGGCGATCGCCGCCGCGGACGACCTGGGTGGCATAGACGTGGCCTACCTCAACGCTGGTCTCTACGGCTTCACCGGCCCCATCGACGAGCTGCCCCTCGAGCTCTACGACGCGACGGTGTCGGCCAACATCGGCGGCGTGGTGCTCGGCGCCCGAGCCGTGGTGCCGGCCATGCGGACGAAGGGCGGCGGCGCGATCGTGGCCACGGCGTCGGTGGCGGGGATCGTGGCCTTTCCGCCGAACCCGCTCTACACCCTCACGAAGTACGCGGTGACCGGGTTCGTGCAGGCCGTGGCGCCCACGCTCGCCGGCGACCGGATCTCGTTCGACGCCGTGTGCCCGGGGATCGTCGACACGCCGATGACCGAGGGCGCGCTCGGAGGCATGGACCCCTCCGCGCTGGGCATCGCGCTGATCTCGCCGGAGCGCATCGCCGAGACCGCGCTCGAGCTGGCGACCACGGATGGGACCGGTCGCTGCGTGGCGGTACTCGCGGACACCGAGCCCATCACCTGGCGCTTCCCCGAGTGGCGCGACCTCCTCGCCGCCGGGGCCTGACCCCACCGAGCGACATCTCGGTGCTGAGCGTCGGCGTGCGACGCCGAGCACCGAGATGTCGGGGTTGAGGGGGTCATCAGGTGGTGGCGGGGCGGGTCTGCCACGGCAGCTGGCCGGAGTGGTGGGCGTCCTCGAGTCGTCGGAACGCCTCCCCGACGAGCACGCCGAGGCATGCGCCGCCAACGACGTCGAGTGGAAGGTGGGCGCCGACGTACACCCGGGAGATCCCGACGACCGCTGCCAGGCCCAGCGCCCAGGGCTGCCACCGGGCCTTGAGGTGCGGGGCGGCCATGGTCCACAGGGCGAACGCCACCGCGGTGTGCCCAGAGACGTAGCCGAGACCTTCGGAGGTCTCGCGCACCACCGCCTCGAGGCCGGCCTCGATCGGGCGGCCGCGCTCGACCAGGTCCTTGATCTCCTTGGCCACGAGCCACGCTGACGTCACCGCGCCCACCGACCACGCAGCCACCGCCGCCCGCTTGGTCCCGGCGCCCAGGGCCACCGCGAGCGCCGCACCGCCCGCCAGGCTGCCCACCTGCATCGGAAGCCACAGAGCGGGGTACAAGCCGTCCGACAACCCGTTGACCGCGGCGAACACCTCGCGCTCGATCGATGGCACGCCACCGCTGGCGACGATCCCTCCGACCACGAGGGTCCCGCCGGCGAGGACGACTCGCCGGGTATCGGCACCGGACCAGGCCCGCTCGCCTGGTCGGACAGCGAGGGGTACGCCTTCGATTCCATCCATGGCACCCACCTACCCAGCGAACGGATCCCATGCCCACCACCGCCACCGCCGAGCTGGAGCCCCCGCAGCGAGCCCTCGCCGCGCCAGCGGCGCAGGCTGAGCCGGCGACCACCGACTCGGAGACGGATCGCCCGATCGTGCGGTCCCCCCGAGCGCTCGGCGCCGTGCTCGGCGGCGTGGTGGGCACCGCGGCGGTGGTGGCCCTCCCCCACGCCCTCAACCGCACCGATGAGGGTTTCCGGGCGGACCTCGTCGAGCTCATCGAGCCCCTGCCCGGCGGCACCGGCGTGCTGCTCGATGCCCTCGGAGCGACGATCGCGCTGGTGCTGCTGGTGGTCGTGGTCGGCTACCAGCTCGCGCACCGCCGATCTCGCTCGGCGGCGGTCGACGTGCTCGCCGCGATGGCGGGTGCTGCCGGCCCCATCATCGCCGGGCTCGCCGGCTTCTCCGACCGCTGGACCGGCGCGGGCACCGAGGGCGGGCACCTGGTGGCGATCTCGATCGCGGTTGCGGGAGCGGCGTGCACGACCGTCGCGCTCGAGCGCCCCACCGCCCGCGCCCGACGGGCGGCGGTCGCAGCCGCAGGGCTCCTCGCGCTCGGCGGCGCGTGGGGGCCTGCGTCGGTGTCGGGGCGCCTCGTGTGGCTGCTGAGCGGCGTCGTCGCCGCCGGGATCGTCCTGCTCGCCGCCGGATCGCCGTCGCGTCGGCCCACTGGAGAGGACGTCGCCGATGCGCTCGAGCACCTCGGCATGCCGGTCGCCTCGCTCGACTCGCACGGCGGGGACGCTCGGGGCTCGACGCCATGGATCGCGGAGCTGGCGACCGGCCGCCGCGTGTTCGTGAAGGTGGCCTCGCCCGAGGAGCGCGTCGCCGACCTGCTGTTCCGGCTGTGGCGCCGGATCCGTCTGCGCTCGCACGGCGATGCACGCCCCCACGCATCGCTCGCACAAGCAGCTGAGCACGAAGCGCTCGCCGCGACGCGCGCCGCGGCCCTGGGCGTGCGCAGCCCACGCGTGCTGGCGATGGCGCACGTGGGCGAGGGCGGTGTGCTCACCGTGCTCGAGTCCGTGTCCGGCGACGCGCTGGACGCGATCGCCGAGCGCGACGGGCCGGATGCCATCACCGAGTCGATGCTGCGTGAGGCGTGGGCTGCGGTGGCCGCGCTGCATCGCGCGCACCTGGCGCACCGCGACCTGCGGGCGGCCAACGTCATGGTCGACGAGGGAGGGGATCTGTGGCTGGTCGACTTCGCCGTCGCAGACCTCATGGCCGACGAGCACCTGGAGCGCGTCGACCTCGTCGAGCTCCTCTGCTCGACCGCGGCGCTCGTGGGCCCGCGTCGCGCGGTGGACGTCGCCGTGTCTGTGCTCGGCGAGCAGGTGTGGGCCGACGCCCTGCCGATCGTGCAGCCTCTGGCGACCTCGACCGCCACGCGCACCGCGCTCGGCTCGTCGGGCTTCGCCGATGTGCGCGACGCGCTGGCCCAGCGCGTGCAGGCGCCGTCGCCGGAACTGCCGCGCCTGGGCCGCATCGACTGGCGCACGGGCGCGTCGATCGTCGCGCTCGGGCTCGCGACCTGGACGCTGCTGCCCCAGCTCGCCGACAGCGATGGCGTGTGGGAGCAGATCCCGCGCGCCGATCGCGGCATGCTCGCGCTCGCTGCGGTCGTCAGCCTGGCCAGCTACGCCGCCGCGGCGACGTCGCTGCGCGGCGCGGTGCCGAGGCCCCTGGGGTTCTTCGCCACGACGCTCGCGCAGGTGGCCTCGTCGTTCGCCAACCGGGTCACGCCGGCGAAGGTCGGCGGCACGGCGCTCAACCTCCGGTGGCTCGTGACCGCCGGCGTCGAGGCCCCGGTCGCCGCCGCAGGCGTGAGCCTCAACGCGGGGGTCGGCGTGGTGCTGCACGTGCTGCTCACCACGTTCGTCGTGCTGTGGGTCGGACGCTCCGAGGTCGGCGAGCTGGGCAGCGTCTCGCCGAGCACGGTGCTGATCGGGCTCGGCGTGCTCGCAGCGGTCGTCGCGGCGGCCACCGCCATCGCCCCGGTGCGCCGCCTCGTGCGCCACCGCCTGTGGCCACGGGTCCGCCAGTCGCTGGCGGCGGTGGCCGAGGTCGCCACCGCGAAGCGCCAGCTCGGGCTCCTGATCGCCGGCTCGCTGGCGGTGACGGCGTGCTACGTGGCGGCGCTGCACCTGTCGCTCGCGTCGGTGGGCGTCGAGATCTCCCTGCCGATGGTCGCCCTCGTGTACCTCGCCGCATCCGCTCTGGCATCAGCTGCGCCGACGCCGGGCGGGCTCGGCGCGACCGAGGCCGCGTTCGCCGGTGCCCTCGCCGCGGTCGGCGTCGAGCAGACCGCAGCGATCGCCGGCGTGCTCGTGTACCGCCTCGTCACGTTCTGGCTGCCGATCATCCCCGGCTGGCTCGCGTTCGTGCACCTCCAGCGCTCGGGGCAGCTGTGAGAGGGCACGCGGCGCTGATCGCCGGCGGCCTCGCGGTCGCCGGGGCCTGCGCCGCGGTTGCAGCCAGCGGCGACGTCGGTGGAGCCGAGCGCGCCGCGTTCCACGCCATCAACGACCTCCCCGGCGCGCTCACCCCGGTGCTGTGGGTGGCGCAGCTCAGCGGGGTGCTCATCGTGCCGCTGCTGCTCGCTGGCGTCGCGGCGACGCGCCGGCGGTGGCGACTCGCCGCCGCGCTCGCCCTGATCGCCCCCACGAAGCTCCTGCTCGAGCACGCCGTGATCAAGGAGCTGGTGCACCGCGAGCGCCCCGGCACGTCGATCTGCGGTGGCGACGCGACGTGCGCGTCCTTCCGCGACGTGCCGCTCGAGGGCCCCTCGTTCGTCTCGGGCCACGCCATGATCACGTGGGCCGTGGCCGTGGTGCTGTGGCCCCACCTCCGCCGGCGGTGGCGCTGGGTGCCCGTCGGCGTGGCGGTCGCCAACGGCATCGCCCGCATCCACCTCGGAGCGCACGCGCCGCTCGACATCGTCGGCGGCGCCGGCGTCGGCGTGGCGCTCGGCGCCGCGCTGACGATGGCCGTCGCTGCAAGAGGCGAGCGGCGAGGTCTCGCAGCCGAGCCCGTGGGTACGACGGAGAGCAACCCTACGAGGAGGACGAACGTGAACGAGCAGGAGACCACCGAGGAACGCGATGTGGTGCGACGGGCGCCGGATCGCACCGACGCCGCGACGCGTGCCGCGGACCGGCGCGACGCCACTGCGGACACGGACGCGGGCCGTGGCCCGACGCCCGACGAGGAGGCAGCGGCCGACGAGGCGCGAGCCGACCTCGGCGACGACGAGATCGAGCGCGTCGGCAAGGCGACGCAGGAGATGGCGGAGCTGGGCAAGGACGCCCGGGGCGAAGGTCGCATCAGCTGATGGTCGCCTGCACCCACCGGTCCGGCACGCGGCATGGGAACCGAACCGGTGGGTAGGGCGAGCGCCATGGACGCAATCACCTATCTCGAGACCGACCACCGCCAGATGCGCAAGCACATCGAGCGCTTCAAGGAGGCCCACGAGGCCGGGCGCACCGACGACGCGGTGGAGGCCGCCGCCTCGCTGGCGGAGCTGGTCACCATCCACTCCAGGGTCGAGGAGGAGCTTTTCTACCCGGCGGTGCAGGATCAGGCTCCCGACGCCGGAGACCTCGTCGCCGAGGGCATCGAGGAGCACCACGTGGTGGCGCTGCTGCTCGACGAGGCCGTGTCGCTCGACCCGAGCGACGACCAGTGGGCCGCGAAGGTCACGGTCGTGTGCGAGAACATCGAGCACCACGCCGACGAGGAGGAGCAGGAGATGTTCCCCGACGTCCGCGAGGAGCTCGACGCCGCTGTGCTCGACGAGCTCGGCGTGCAGATCGAGCAGCGGAGCCGTGAGCTGGCGCTCGAGGCCCACACGGTCGAGGAGCTGCGTGCGGTGGCACGCGAGCACGACGTGTCAGGCGCCTCGTCGATGAACAAGGCCGACCTCGTCGACGCCCTGAGCGCGCAGAGCGCCTGATCTCACGCCGAGCTCCACGCGGCGACTACGTGGTGCTCGCCACCGCGTCGTCGCCCGTCGCCACAACCGCCAGCAGCGCGATGTCGTCGCTGGCGACGTCACCGTCGTGCTCGCGCACCGCTGCGAGCACAGCGTCCACGATGCCCGCCGCCGACGGCTCTGCGCCCGCAACCACGTCCAGCAGCCGCTGGTCGCCGAAGCGCTCGGTCTCGCCCTGCGCCTCGGTCACCCCGTCGGTGTAGAGCAGCAGCGCGTCGCCTGGCTCGAGCTCCACGACCTGGTCGCCGAGCGACACCTCGCGCAGCGCCCCGAGCAGGGTGCCGCTCTGCTGCGGCAAGGTGAGCACCGTGCCGTCGGCCCGGCGCACGATGGGCAGCGGGTGACCAGCGCGGCACAGCTCGACGCGCTGCGAGCCACCGGCCTCGGGGACGACGCGAGCGAGCACCATCGTGAGGAAGCGCTCGGCGTCGCTCGCCAGCACCAGGTCGTTGAGGTGTCGAAGGATCGCCACCGGGTTCCGCACGTTCGCGGAGACGAGCCCGCGCACCGCGTACCGGGCGAGGCCGGTGAGCGTGGCGGCATCGGGGCCGTGCCCGCTGACGTCGCCGAGGGCGAGGTAGGTGGCGCCGTCGGTCGCGATCGCGTCGTAGAAGTCGCCGCCGACCAGCTCGGCGCCGGGACGGAAGCCTGCGGCCAGCTCGAGGCCGGCGATGCTCGGGAGTCGTTCGGGAAGGAGGCTGCGCTGGAGGAGCTCAGCCACCCGCGAGCGCTCCGCGAGCGCGACCTCGGTGCGCTCCACGTGCTCGGACAGCTCGTCGAGCAGCGCCATGCGCTCGGTGACGTCGCGCAAGATCCCGGTGAGCCCGACGACCGTCCCATCCTCGTCGACGATGGGGTGCCCGTCGGCCTCCACCCACCGCACCTCGCCGTCGGGGCGCAGCACCCGGTGCACGACGTGGTGTCGACCACCGGTGATCAGGGTCGCTTCGAGCGCGTCGCCCATCGCCGCGCGATCGTCGGGATGGATGCGCTCCCGGTAGGTCTCGAGCGTGCCGTCGAAGGCGCCCGGCTCGTAGCCGTAGATCGCCTCGGTGGTCGGCGACCACGCCACCGTGCCGGTGCGGCGGTCCCAGTCCCAGGTGCCCATCGCCCCGGCGGAGAGCGCGAGGTCGAGGCGCTGCTCCTGTCGATGCGAGCGCTCGGCGGCGAGGTGGGCGTGCAGCAGCCCGCCGAGGTCGACCAGCACGCGCTCGAGCTCGGGCACCTCGACGGCACCGGGGTCCAGCAGCTCGAGCACCGCCAGCACGTCGGATCCGTAGCGCACCGGCAGCAGCAGCGTCTCGCGCGCGCCGCACGAGGCGATCAGCTCCGATCGGTACTGCGTGTAGGTGCTGGCGACGTCCTCCACGTGCAGCGGCGACCCCGAGCGCCAGCAGCTGCCGACGACGCTGCCGTCGACGGGGAGCGCGATCCCGGGGATCTCCTCGACGAACTTCCGGTGGATGCCGCCCGGGTCCGCGGCCCACGCGCCGGAGCCGAGCAGCGATCGACGGTGCTGGTCGACGACCCAGAACGTCGCCGCCGAGGCTCCCGCACCCAAGGCGAGCGTGCGCAGCACCTCATCGACGATGGAGCGGAACGTGCGGCCCTCGCGCGACGCCTCGAGCACCTGCGCGACGAGGTCGTGAGGCACCGCTGCTGCGTGCGTCGACTCGCGGTTGGAGAACGGTCCTGCCACGAGCTCCTCCCTCTGCCGGTGGCGGGACGGTAGCCCGCCACCGGCGCGCGTGCACCAAGGGGCGGGTACTGCGCGGCGCCGGGATTGGGCAGGACAGAGGCGTCGGGGGGCCGACAAGAGGAGAAGCGATGAACGACAGCATCGATGTCGACGTACCGGTGCGCATGGCGTACGACCAGTGGACGCAGTTCGAGGACTTCCCGCTGTTCATGGACCACGTGGACGAGGTCCGCCAGGTGACCGAGAACCTCGTGCGGTGGAAGGCATCCATCGCCGGCGTCTCACGTGAGTGGGAAGCCGAGATCACCACGCAGCGCCCCGACGAGCTCATCGAGTGGCACTCGGTGGACGGCTCGATGACGCGCGGCTCGGTGAGCTTCCGGCCGATCGACGAGGGGCACACCCACATCGTGCTCGACCTCGACTTCGATCCGCAGGGCATCCTCGAGCACATCGCCGACAAGGGCGGGTTCGTGAGCGATCGGGCCCACAAGGACCTCGTGTCCTTCAAGGAGTTCATCGAGGACCGCGGGCGCGCCACCGGCGCCTACCGCGGCGAGATCGAGGGCGATCGCCCAGGCACGGAGCACACCGACACCGAGGAGCCCGCTGGGCGCAGGTGAGGGTGATCCGCAGCGGGGGTGCCGCCGATCTGATCGCCTCGACGGCGTCGGACTGCGGCACCCCGCAGCGGGGTAGAGAGATCACAGAACAAGCACATCGGTCGGTGGCCAGAGCGGCGATCGACCCAACCGAAAGGCAAGAACATGACCGCAGGTGGAGCACTCATCGTCATCGTCGTCGGGCTTCTCATCGCAGCGCTGCTGCACCCGACGATCGGCATGATCGTCACCGTCGTCGGCGTCATCGCCCTGATCCTCGCTCTCGTGAGCGGCGGCCGCACCCGCACCGTGGTGTGAGCGACCAACCAACAACAGGAGCACACAATGCAGACGAACGAACGAGACCGCATCGACCGGGACGATCGGCAGGAGGAAGCTGGCCGGCGCGACGGCAACGCCGGGCTGCTCGTGCTGCTGCTCGTGCTGATCGCCGCAGCAGCATTCGCGGCCTTCCTCATGCTCGGCGGTGAGGCGGACGTCGACACGGATGGCGGCGACGTCGACATCGACGTGACCGTGCCGACCATCGACATGGGTGACGTCGACGTCCCGAACGTCGACGTGGATGCCGACGGCACCGACGCCGAGGTCCCCGACGTCGATGCCCCAGAGGTCGACGTCCCTGAAGTTGACGTGGACGCCGATGTCGACGTCGACACGACCGACGGCGGCTGAGGCCTCGCTGAGGCCTCCTTGTCCCCAGCGAGGGGCGCGTCGATACTGGCCTGATGGGTCATGAGTCCGAGGCACGGCGCAGGCGGTGGCACCACCACCACCGCCTGCGCCGTGCCTCGGTCGCGTCCGTGCTCGCGCTGGTGCTCGTCGCCGTCGCCCCGACCGGCGGCGCAGCGGCGACGCAGCGGGCCACCTCCCCCATCCCTCCCCCGCTCGGCACCACCGAGATCCTGCGCAGCGACCTCTCGCTGCCGCAGTCGCTGGTCGTGGCGGCCGACGACACGGTGTGGGTCGCCAACCTGGCGAACGACTCGCTGGCCCACGTGCAGGCCGACGGGTCGATCGATCTCGTCACCGACCCCGGCCTCGACTCGCCTCGTGACCTGGTGCTCGACGACGCCGGGGCCCTGCGGTTCCTCACCGGCGGCGATCCCTGGTCGTTGCGCCCCGCGGCCATCGGGCGGCGGTCGGCCGACGGCACCCTCACCTACCTGCCGCTGCCCGACGACGCCATCAGCGCTGAGCTGGCCATCGCCGCCGACGACACGGCGTGGACGACCGACCCGCGCGGCGGCCACCTGTGGCGGGTCGACCCGGGCGGTGCGGCGAGCGCTGTCACCGTCGCTGGGATCCCCGAGCCCCGGCTGGTCGATGTGGCGCCCGATGGCACGGTGTGGGTGGCGGACTTCCGCACGGTGGTCGGGCTGCTGCCCGGCGGCGGCGAGGTCGTCGTCGACCCGCGGACGATCCCCGGGGTGATCGACGGCTACGTCTCGGGCATGGCGGTGGGCCCTGATGGCTCGCTGTGGCTGACCATGTGGTCCGACGACCTCGTGCTGCGACGCCACCCCGACGGCCAGATCGAGGTGCACGACGACGACGCCCTCGACGCGCCGGACGCTCCGGCTGTCATCGACGGGTCGCTGTGGATGGCATCGAACGATCGCATCGTGGTGCTCCACGCGGATGGCACGACCACGGTGCGCGACCACGATTCGCTCGCCGCGCCGACATCGTTCGCTGCTGCCAGCGACGGCACCGTGCGGTTCGTCAACCGCAGCGCCGAGACCATCGGCATCGCCACCGCGGACCTGGCGCTCGTGCACCGCATCGCTCGACCGGTCCTGTCGGGCGCGTTCGATCTGGCGGCTGGGCCCGACGGCGCCGCGACGATGCTCTCCAGCGGGCGCGCCAGCGTCGTGATCGCTCGCCCCGGGCTGCCGCTCGTCGAGGCCGCGACACCGCTCGCCGCGCCCACCACCCTCGAGGTCGGCCCCGACGGCGAGCGGTGGTTGCACGGCTACGGCACGGCGGGTCTGCTGCGCTGGGATCCGACCGGCAGCACGACGCGTCACCTCACCGACCAGCCCTGGGTGCGTCCGCTCGCCGTCGCGCCCGACCGCAGCGTGTGGGCCGCGACCTGGAACCAGCTGGTGCGCCTCTCCCCGAGCGGCGCGCCGACGTGGTTCGCCATCACCCCACCGCAAGATCACCACCCCGTAGCTGCGGGGCCTGACGGATCGCTGTGGTTCCTGCGCGACGACGCGAGCGCTCGGCGGGTGTCGCCATCAGGCGTCGCCGCCACCGTGCCGACGCCGATCAGCGAGCTCTCGGCCCTCGCCGCCGCTCCCGACGGCAGCATCTGGCTCGGGTCCGAGGGCGGCGAGATCGCGCGGGTCCCCGCTGGCACCTCGACGGCGACCGTGGTCGGCGTCGACCCTGCACACGATCCGATCGTGGCGCTCGCCGTCGCCGCGGACGGCAACGCCTGGTACGTCACCGAGCGATGGGGCGAGCCGAGCCGGGTCGTGCGCATGCGCCCCTCCGGCGTCGCGACCGACATCGACCTGGGACTCAACGGCGACCCGCAGGCGCTGGCCGCGACCGCCGATGGCCACCTGTGGATCGACGTCGACGGATCGATCCTCCTGCGCCGTCGCGTCGCGTGCGTGCCGCCGCCGTTCAGCGACGTCGCCCCCAGCAACCCGTTCTGCGACGCCATCGAGTGGGCGGCGGGAAGCGGCATCACGACCGGCTACCCCGACGGCACGTTCCACCCGGGCGCCGCGATCGAGCGTCAGGCGATGGCGGCGTTCCTGTGGCGGTACGCCGGCGAGCCCGCGACACCGCCTGACCCGCAGCGGTTCGCGGACGTGCCGCCGGGACACCCGTTCTACGACGCCATCCAGTGGATGGGCGCCACGGGTCTCTCCACCGGCACACCGCAACCGACCGGGCTGCCCACCTTCGCGCCGGGGACCACGCTGGACCGCCAGGCGATGGCGGCGTTCCTGTGGCGCTTCGACGAGACCGTCGGCTGAGCTCGCCGATCCGCGACCTCAGGGCGCGGGTGCACCCTCGAGCTGCGCCCACCGCCACAGGAACGACGAGAGGGCCTGGCGCGAGAGGTTGCCGCCGGGGTTGAAGCTCCCCGGGCCGCCGGGGCTGATCGGCGTCACGATGGCGATGCCGCGCTGGCCCAGCCACTGGATGGCGTCGTAGAAGCGGTGCCCGACCGGCACGTCGCCGTAGAGCGGGACCCCGAGCACGGCGGGCTCGCCCTCGTCACGCCACAGGAACGCGGCGAGCGCCTGGCGGCTGACCGTCACACCGGGCTCGAAGCGCGGGCGGCCACCGCCAGGGTCCGGCGTGCCGGTGGATCGCCCGGTCAGGCCCATCCACTGGATCGCCTCGTAGAACGGGTTGGCGGCGTCGACGTCGGAGAAGTGCGGCGTGGCGAGGTCCTCGTCGGCGACCGGGGGTGACCCAGCAGCACGCCACAGGAACGCGGCGAGCGCCTGGCGCTGGACCGGCAGGCCGGGTCGGAAGGTGCCATCAGCGAAGCCGGTGGTGATGCCGGTGTCGGACATCCAGGTGATCGCGGTGCAGAACGGGTGCTCGTGACGCACGTCGGTGAAGTCCGGCGTGCCGCACGACGCCTGGATGCGGAAGATGATGTTGCGCAGGCCGAGCGTCACGGAGCCGTCGGAACCCGCGGCGAGCCCGTGCGCGGCTGTTCCCCCGTAGCCGGCGTCGCGCAGCACGGTGAGCTCCCCCGCCGGGGTGAGCCGCGCCGCCACCACGACGCCGTCGCCGAGCAGCGACAACCAGAGGTTGCCATCGGGTCCGGTCACGATGCGCTGCGGCGCCTCGTCGCCGGCGACCGGCACGACGGTGCGCTGGCCGGCGGCGGTGACTCGCTCGACCGCCTGTGCGCCGTCGGGCACGACCCACGCCGCGCCGTCGACCCCGATGGTGAGGTCGATGAGACCTCCCGTCGCCGCGCGAGCGATGGGTGCGAGCGCTCCCGCCGGCCCGACGCGACCGATCGCCGGCGAACCCTCGTCGGCGTGCCAGAGCGCGCCGTCGGGCCCGACCACGATCGCTCGGGGACCGGGCGCTGCTGCGACCTCCTCGACGACGCCAGCGGGGGTGATCCGCCCGATGCGGTCGCCGGCGAGGTCCACGAACCACATGGCGCCGTCGGGGCCGGCGACGAGGTCGACGATCTGGTCGATCGACGGCGACTCGATGATGGTGAGCTCGCCGGCGACCGTCGCGTGGCCCACTCGTCCGGTGCCCGCAGCGAACCACGCGCTGCCGTCATCGGCGACGGCGACCGCGCCGACGACGTCGAGGCCATCGACCGTGCGGTTCGTGGCGGTGCCGTCGGGCAGGAGCCGCCCGATGCTGCGGCTGTCCTGGTCGGTGAACCAGCGTGAGCCGTCGGGCGAGGCGGCGATGCTCTGGAGCTCGTCGACGTGCCCGGGCAGCACGCGATCGCTCGAGAGCGCGCCGAGCCCGTCGGTCGCCGGCGTGCCCGCCACCGTTGCGGTGACCTCGGCGACGACGGGGCCGCGACCTTCGGAGGTGAACCACACGTCGCCGCCCGCATCGATGGCGACGGCGAGGGGCTGCTCATCGGTCTGCGCGGCGTAGCGCGCCATCGTGCCGTCGAGCGCGACGTGGACGAGCTGTCCGCCGGCGCCATCGGCGACCCACACGGTGCCGTCGGCCGCCACCGCAAGGCCGAGCGGCTCCACGAGCGCCAGGTCGGTGTGCCGCGTCACGGTGCCGTCGAGCGCGACGTGGGTGACCGCCGGCGTCGGCACCTGCTCGGTGATCCACACGCCGTCGCTCGCCGCGGCGAGCTCCACGGGCTGCACGCCGCTGGTCGTCGCGAGCGGCGTCATCGTCCCGTCGAGCGCCACGCGCACCAGGCCGTCGGGGTTGGCCACCCACAGGTGGTCGTCGGGTCCGGCGACGATCAGCTCCGGGTCGTCGAGCGCGGCATCGTCCTCGAACAGCGTGGTGGCGCCCGAAGGGGTCATGCGCCCGACCAGGTCGGGCTTCGCGTCCGGCTGCCACGGACGACGGTCGTACGAGGTGAACCACACGTTGCCGTCGGGCCCTGCGGCGAGGTCGGACGGGTTCGACGAACCCGGGATGGACAGCACCTGGTAGCCGCCGCCCGGGGTGCGGCGCGCGAGGGCCTCGTACGCGGTGTACCACGGCTGGCCGTCGGGGCCGAGGGCGATGCGGCCGTTGCCCCACCCGTGCGAGGGGTGCCAGTCCGAGGTCACGTCGGCAGCACCGGGCGCGACCCGCCCGACGGAGAAGCCCCCGACGAGCTCCACGGCGCCATCGGGGCCGATGACGAGGTCGCCCCACTCGTACGGCGTGTCGGCCTGCCAGCCGTCGACGGTGCCGACGGCCACGACCTCGGGCGGCAACGGCGGCGCCGCTCCCGACACCCCGCCACCCACCACCCCGACCATCACCACGATCGACGCCACGACCGACGCCGCCACCACCGCGACGCCCCGTCGCCCCACATTGCGGTCCTCAGCGTTCATATGGAGCCATTTCGGGGGGTGATGTGGCGGGGTGGGCGCGGGTCGACGACTGCGCGCTGCGGCTCGGGCAGCGTCGCCAGGTGGTCGTCGATCGGCGTCACCCGGCGATCGTACCGACGAACGTCGAGCCCAGACCGGCGGAGGCGCTGAGCCCCCGCTCGTCACAGCTAGCCGGGCGATGCGTCCCGGCGCGCCCACAGCGCCTCGATGGGAACGAGGTGCAGCCGGTCGCCGACGGTGAGCGATTGCACCCCGGTGTGCAGCAGGTACCCAGCGGTGAAGGTGCCCGGTGCGACGGCGTCGAGCTTGTCGCGCAGCCAGGCCACATGGTGCAGCTGCGAGGCGGTCGGCGAGCTCGTCGTCTTGATCTCGATGGCCATCACCGCCCCATCGCCGCGCTCGAGGATGAGATCCACCTCCCGACCGTCGTTGTCGCGGTGGTGCGAGAGCTCGATGCGGGTATCCGCAGCACTGAGCTGTCGCGCGATCTCGCCGACGACGAACGACTCGATGAGCGGACCGGTTGCCGTCGAGGTCGCGGGGGTGAGCGTCGCAGGCGTCGCCGCGAGCAGGTCGGCCGCCAACCCGGTGTCGGTCAGGTGCACCTTGGGCCGCCGCAGCGCACTGCCGGAGATGCTCCTGGACCACGCTGGGATCTCGTGCACGAAGAACACCGTCTGCAGCCACTCGAGATAGGAGGTGATCGTTGGGCGAGCGATGCCGAGGTCGCGCGCCGCGGCAGAGACGTTCAGCTCCCTGCTCGTGCTGCCGGCAACCCATCGCAGGAGCTGCTGCAACGATGACACCTTGCGGATGTCCGCGAGCGCGGCGATGTCGCGCTGGGTGACGGTCTCGATGTAGCTCTCGAACCATCCGTGGCGCGCACGCTCAGCGAGCATCACGACCTCGGGGTAGCCGCCGCGGCAGACACGCTCGAGGTATTGGGCGCGCAGCATCGGCGCGTGCGATGGCGGGGGTGCGCCTTCGTCGAACCAACTGGCGATGCTCGAGCGCGATCCGGCGATCTCGGACTGCGACAGCGGCCACAGCCGGAGGATGCGGACGCGGCCGGCGAGCGACTCGCTGAACACGGGCACGGTGAGGAAGTTCGTCGAGCCGGTGAGGAGGTAGCGCCCCGGCTCGGGGTCGGCGTCGACGACCTGCTTGACGGTGCGGATAAGACGGTCGCCGCCCAGCTGGATCTCATCGATGGCGAGCGGAAGCGGCTGGGTCGTGAGGAAGGTGAGGGGATCGGCGAGCGCAGCTGCACGCACGGCGTCATCGTCGAGGGTGACGTAGGTGCCGCCGCGCTCCTCGACCACCGCCCTGGCGAGGGTGGTCTTCCCGCACTGCCGAGCCCCGTGCAGCACGACGACGCGGAACGACCCCAGGGCGTCCCGCAGAGGTCCCCCCAGGTGCCGGTCGATCAGGTCCATGGCCCGAGACTACCTGCAAATGAGCATTCTCGGGTACCACTAATTACCAAATCCATGGAGAGATAGTTAACAGATCTGGGAATCGATCCCCCGGACAACACGGGGATTGTGGTACGCCCGTCGCTCTCACGCGGCCGTCACTCGCGCTTTCACGCGGCCATCACTCGCGCTTTCATGCGGCCTTCAGTCGCGCTTTCACGCGGTCCTCGCGGCCGTCCTCTTGCAGCGCTGCTGCTGCTTCGACGGATCAGCCGTCCTCGGCGGGAGCGGGGCTGCCGCAATCGGTGCAGGTGACGTCCTCGACGTCCTCGCCACCGACGTAGCGCGTCAGCCAGTCGAGGAACGAGACGCCCTCGACCTCGAGGGTGTACAGCGCGTCGGAGCCGAGGATGGTGTGGTCGGTGCCCGGGGCGAGGTAGCGGTGCACGGGCACGCCGGCGTCCTCGATGCCGGCCTCGTTGCCGAGGATCACCTCGCGCTGGTCGCCGCCGCCGATCTTGGAGAGGCGAGAGAAGCTCGACTGCACCTCGTCGTACGCGTTGTCGAAGCGCGCCATTCGCACGTCGGGTGCGTGCAGGCCGGCCTGGACGAACAGCGCCGGGATGCTCCAGTCCTCGGGCGTGAGGCCTTCGTTCACGGGCCAGTCGGGGACCGCCTCGAAGGTGCCCCAGAGCCCACCGATGGCGGCGTTGACCGGAGGGTTGTCGGGGTAGGCGCCGGAGCCATCCGCGAGCACCGTGATCTCGGCGTCGGGCAGCGCGTCCGCGGCCAGCCCGCCGACCATCGGCGCCGGCACCCCGCCTGCGCTCGAGCCCGTCACGAAGACCTCCTTCGCGTCGGGGAAGCTCTGCACGAGGTGGTCGAGCGCGCTCGCGGCGTTGACCGATCCGATGTGCGCCACCTCCAGGTCGTCGGTGTAGCGGTGCACCGCGGTGCCGATGTGCACGTCGCCGGTGCAGTAGGGGACGAACACGACCGACCAGTCGCGCAGCGGGTTCGCCGGGTTGGCGAAGTCGAAGATGCCCGAGTCGGCGTCCATGGTGTCGGCCACGCTCGAGACGTAGGTTCCGCCGGAGAAGGCGCACGTCTCGGCGCTGAAGCAGGCGCCGCCGCCCATGAAGTAGAGGACGACGCGCTCGGGGTCCGCGGTGCGCGACCAGAAGTGGAAGTCGCTGCCGTCCGCGCAGCCGCAGCCCTCACCACCGGGGTGCTGCACCCACTCGATGTCCGTCGGATCCTCGGCGGCACCCTCCACGGTGGTGGACGTGGCGGTCGCGTCGGAGGGGACCGCGGTCGTGGTCGGCTCGGCAACCGTCGCCGTGGACGACTCCTCGGCGCCGGCGCACGCGCCCGCCACCATCGTCAGCGCCACGCACGCGGCGAGTGACCGGATCTTCATCGTCGTCCCCCAGCTGCTCTCGTCCCGGCGCTCACGGTAGGTGCGCTCGATGGACCGGGCCCAACGCGATCAGCGCATCGCGCCGATCAGAGCAGGTCGGCGAGCAGCGCTGCGGGCAGAGGGTTGCGCCCGCCGAGCGAGCCGCTGGTCGACAGCGGCCGGAAGCCGAAGAACCCGCCGCCGGTGGTGAAGGTGTGCCCGGTCGGGTCCTTCTGCGGGTCGTAGTGCGTGCGTGCCGCGTCGCCGTGCGCCCCCGAGCGCATGTAGTCGGTTGCGGCATCCGCGCTCTGCCAGATGGTGAGCGTGGCCACGAGGCGCTGCGGGAGGTTCGACATCGCTGTGCCCCACAGACCGCTGGGGGTGACGAGGAACTGGTCCTCCAGCGGGCTGTTGGCCCGCGAGAACGCCACGATCGAGCGCAGGTACGCGGTGCCGATCGTGATGGCGAGCGCGGGCCCGTCGGTGCGCTGGTTGGTGGCCGCGGCGTCCATGTCGTCGTCGATGCCGGGCCACACGCCGACCGCACGGGCCAGCTCCATGCGCACCTGCCAGCCCTCGGCGAAGGCTCGACCGGTCGGGTGGCCATCGAGGAACGCGTCCAGCGACGCCTCGTCGGTCCAGCACGCCAGCATCACCTCGCGGCCGAGCTGGGGGCGCGGCAGCACGCCAGGGGTGAACGGCGCGGCCAGCGCGGTGCGCGCCGAGCGCAGGCCAGGGACGTCGTCGGACTGCGGGGTGGAGCGTCGCAGTCCCGTCAGCGGTGCGGTGTCGACCACGTGCGCACTGAACAGCATGCCCACGGACTACCACATCGTCGTGCTGCTCGTCGGATGTCCAGCTACACCGCGATGACCGGGATGTCGGTCAGGGCGAAGTCATCGCCGGTGCAGAGGACCGTGGCGTCCTCCTCCACGGCGAATCCGTACACGAAGCAGTCGCCCAGGTTGAGCGCCGCCGGGTGGCGACCCTTGCCATACCGACGGAAGCCGTCGACCGCGGCCCGCGCGTGGACCCGCGTGAGCGAGATGACCTCGACCTCGCCATCGGCGACGAAGCGCTCGAGCATGCCCTGGCCTGCTGGACCGACCCGAGCCTCGAGGACGATCCCTGCCTCCACGAACGATGCGGCGCTGAGCAGACGGACGTGAGCGTTCTCCATCGCCCTGGCGAGCACCGCGGCACCCGGCTCCTCCTGGAGGATCGCGATGACCGCAGAGGTATCGATCACCACCACGTCGGCTGCGCTCACGTCGGCAACCCGTGGGAGTCGTAGCCGAGGATCTCATCCGCGCTGCGGGCGTCGATCACCTCCAGCTGAGCGAACTCCCGCCCCAACCGCTCGAGTCGACCTGCGATGCCGCGCCCGCGGGCCCGCTCCTGCCGAGCGAGCCGCTCGCGCAACGCTTGCAGGATCGCCTCAGTCAGCGACTCCCCCGTCGTTGCGGCGAGCTCACGGGCCAGCCGGTCGGCCTCGGCGTTCTTGATGCTGATCGCCATGGGAGAAGTATAGACAGAGGTATATGTTTCTAGACGACCTCCTCCGCTCGATGGTCCAGTGTGCGCGACGCCATCCACCGAGATCCGCAGCCGCCACTTGGATACGGTGAACGCCGTGAACCTCTCCACCCGCACCAGTGGTGCCGCCGCACTCGTCGCCATGGCCCTCCTGGCCGGCGCGTGCAGCAGCGACTCCACCACCAGCAGCACCACCACCTCGACGTCGCCCGAGAGCATCGACGGTGTCACCACCTCCACCGGCGGCACCACGCCCGAGGGCGAGGCGTACATCATCCCGGCGCAGCACCCGAGCGACTGGGGCGCGCCCGACGTGCCGCTGCCCGACGCTCCCCGCCCGTACGGCCCGAGCCCCGAGGCGACCGCCGATCCGGCCTTCTACGACGTCACGACGCTGGATGCCGACGAGGTCGCCAACGCCGAGCCGGGCGACGTGCTGCGCAGCGAAGAGGTCGAGCTCACCGGACCGCTCGCCGGCGCGTCGGGCTGGCGCGTCCTCTACCGCTCGACCGACGCCGAGGGCATGGCCGCGGTGGTGAGCGGCATCGTGCTCGTCCCCGAGGGCCCCGCCCCCGACGGCGGCCGCCCCGTGGTGGCGTGGGCGCACGGCACCACCGGCATCGCGGACCGCTGCGCGCCGAGCGCCACGGGCAACCTCTTCTACGACGACTACGGAGCGGAGGGCCGCAGCCTGCTCGACGCCGGCTTCGTGGTCGCCGCCACCGACTACCACGGCCTCGGCACGCCGGGCGTGCACACCTACCACCGCAGCGAGGACCTGGCGCACGCCACCATCGACTCGGTCGCCGCCGCGCACCAGCTCGACGAGGCCGGGCCGCTCACCTCGCAGTGGGCGACCGTCGGCCACTCCGAGGGCGGCCTCGCCGCGCTCGCCACCGACGCCCGCACCGCCGACGCGCTGCCCGAGCTCGAGTACGCCGGGTCGGTGGTCGCCGCACCCACGCCGCCGCTCGGCACGTATGCCCCGTTCATGTTCCAGATCGAGGGCCGCGGCTACGCGGTGCTGCTGCTCGAGGCCGTCGCCGGCGTCGCGCCGGACCTGGACCCGCGGGTCGCCCTCGGCCCGGTGGCCAAGACGCGCGAGGCGCTGCTCACGCACGGGTGCTGGGAGGAGGCCGTCCCCGGCTTCGACGACATCGATCCCGCCGACATGCTCACAGGTCCCGAGGTCGGGGAGCGCCTCGCCGAGGTGCTCTCCGAGTGGGCGGCATACGACCCCGCCGAGGTGCAGGGGCCGATGCTGGTGGTGCAGGGCGAGGCCGACCCCGACGTCCTCCCACCGATCACCGCGCAGCTCGTCGCCGACCTGTGCGAGAGCGGCGCCCCGATCGAGTACCGCACCTACCCCGGCGCCGGCCACGACGAGGTCATGGCCGACTCCGCGGAGGACGCGGCCGCGTGGCTGACCGCGCGCTTCGCCGGCGATCCGCCGCCATCGGGCTGCGACGAGAGCTGACCCCCGATGGGCGCGCCGCGCACCGGCGACCCGGTGCACCCGGATCTCCGGCGCATCGCGCGCGTCCTGCCCCGCCACCTCATCGGACCGCGCTCGCTCTCGACAGTACGACGGTTCCTCGCGCTGGCCGATCGCCCGCGCGATGGCGTCGAGGTGCTGCCTGTCGGTGGGGTCAGCGTGCGGCTGCACCACCCCGGCGCCGCCGACGGCCCGCTCCCGGCGGTGCTGTGGATCCACGGCGGCGGCTACGTCATCGGAAATGCCGCGCAGGACGACAAGCTGTGTGCGCGCCTGGCTCGCCACCACGGTGCCCTCGTCGCCGCGGTCGACTACCGCCTTGCTCCCGAGCACCCGTTCCCCACGCCGCTGCACGACTGCCATGACGCGCTGGTGTGGCTCGCAGCGCGCCCGGAGGTGGACGCGACGCGCGTCGCCATCGCCGGGGCCAGCGCGGGCGCCGGGCTCGCCGCCGCGCTCGCGCTGCTGGCGCGCGACCGGGGCGAGGTCGCGCCCGTCGCGCAGGTGCTCACCTACCCCATGCTCGATGACCGCACGGCAGTCGACCCCAGCTACGACCGGCTCGACGTGCGGGGGTGGGACAACGCGTCCAACCGCTTCGGCTGGGCCTCGTACCTCGGTCGACCGCCGGGCTCACCCGCCATCTCGGGCCTCGCCGCACCGTCACGCCACGACGACCTCGCTGGGCTGCCGCAGGCGTGGATCGGCGTCGGCACCAACGACGTGTTCCACGACGAGGATGTCGCGTACGCGCAGCGCCTGCGCGAGGCCGGGGTGAGGTGCGAGCTCGAGGTCGTGCCCGGCGCGTTCCACGCGTTCGACGGCATCGCCCGGAGGGCACCGGTGGTGCGAGCGTTCGCCGCCTCGCGCGACGCGTTCCTCGACGACGTGCTCGGCGACGGAACGGCGCGCTGATGGCGCGCCCGACCGCGGACGAGCTGACCCGGCGCTGGTTCCTGGCCGGTGCGGGCGCAGGCGCTGCCGCGCTCGCCCTCGGTGCCTGCGCGGACGACGGCGGTTCGGCCAGCACCTCGATGAGCCCGACGTCGACGACCGCGGGGCCGCGGGGCCCGGATCCCGTCGTGATCGTCGGGGCCGGCCTGGCCGGCCTCACCGCCGCCACGCGGCTCGCCGCCGAGGGGGTGGCGGTCCGTGTGCTCGAGGCCCGCGAGCGCGTGGGCGGACGCACCTGGACGCTGCGCGAGCCGTTCGCCGAGGACCAGTACGTCAACGCTGGGGGCGAGTTCGTCAACGGCGAGCACACTCGCCTGCGCGAGCTCGTGGACGAGCTCGGCCTCGAGCTCGACGACTCGGGCGAGGACGCGGAGACCCCGCTGCTGCTGCGGCGCGGGGGCCGTACGATGGAGCTCGTCGAGTACTTCATCCGAACGCCGGGCGCGCTGGAGGGGATGCCCACGTTCCGCTCCGCGGTCAGCGATCTCGTCGATGCCATCGATGTCGAGGACCCGACGCGCTCCGAGGGCGCCGCTGAGCTGGACGACCTGTCGGTGGGCGACGCGCTGGACGCGCTCGACCTCTCCGCCGGCGCACGGTTCCTCGTCGACCACGTCGTGCTCGACGAGTACATGGTCGACCCCTACGACCTGTCGTGGCTCTACTACCTCCAGGTCAGCGCCACGAACTGGGAGGAGACAGCCTCGGAGGCCTGGCGGATCCGCGGCGGCTCCCAGCAGATCGCCCAGCTGCTCGCCGAGCGCGTCGAGCGCGTCGAGACCGGGCGACCGGTGCGGCGCATCGACGACCGCGGCGACCGCGTGGTGCTGCACACCGACGACGGCACGGTGGCGGCGAGCCACGTCATCCTCGCCACGCCGTTGGCGCCGCTGCGCTCGGTCGAGTTCGATGCGCCGCTGCCGCGCGACCTCGCCGGGGCGATCGCCGATCTGGGCTACGGCCTCGGCGGCAAGACCATGCTGCAGTACGACCGGCGGTGGTGGAGCGACCAAGGGTGGTCGGGCGACGCCACGACCGACCTCGACATCGGCTCGCTCTACGAGGCGACCATCGGCCAGGACGGCCGCGGCGGCATCCTCACCACGTACACCGGCGGCCCGGCCGGCGCATCGGCAGGCAACCGCAGCGCGCAGCAGCGCATCGCTGATGCGCAGCGCGACGTGACGCAGCTCATGGAGCCCACCGGCGACGTCGTCGGCTCGGCGTCGGTGATGTGGCACACCGAGCAGTTCTCCAACGGCACCTACGTGGCGTTCGCACCTGGCCAGGTGCACCGCTTCTGGAATGCGGTGCGCGCCCCCGTCGGCAACATCCACATGGCCGGCGAGCACACCGACACCCGCAGCGGCTACATGGAGGGTGCGATCCGCAGCGGCGACCGCGCCGCGGCCGAGGTGCTGGACCGCCTCTGAGCGGGCCTGCCCGCAGCGTCGCTCAGGGCGCCGCGGGCGCGCAGGCCACGGGGCCGAACACCGACACCTCGATGGGCCCGTCGCCGGGGTCGTAGGTGGCGGTGACGTCGAGCTCGGCGGTGATCTGCGGGTCGGTGAGCGCGCCGGTAGGGGCGTCGCCCTCGAGCTCGACCTCGACGCGGCCCTCGGGCGCGTCGGTGGCCACCTCGAGGTCGCTCGTGGCGACGAGGTCGGTGCCGTCGATGCGCAGGTCGCGCAGCGCGACGTCGATGTCCGCGGTCTCGATGGCCTTCGGGCCATACGCCAGGGCGAAGTTGCTGGCGGCGAACGCCAGGGCGTCCGCGGCCAGGGCGTCGGTGTCGACGCTGATCGTCGCCCCGCCGGAGGTGGCCTCGACGGCGAGCGACGTGTCGAGCGACGTGGCGGCGAGCAGCGAGGCGAGGAACCGGCGAGCGAAGGGATCGCCGGTGGCATCCATGGTGGTGACCGTGGCGCGGCACTGGCCCGGCTCGGGCGCCGGCGGCACCCGCGGCGGCTCGCCGCTGCCCTCGTAGCCCTCGGCGTGGGCGCCGCGCAGGTAGCCGGCGAAGGCGTCGGTGGGGACGGCCTCGAACCCGTCGCCGAGCTCGGCCATCGCGGCCGCAGCGTCCTCGGCGTTCACGCCCCACGCGATGAGCCCGATCGACACGAAGCGGGCGCCGGGGGGCTGGGTGGCGGCCACCGCTCGGATGATGGCGGCCATGTCCATCGAGTCGTTGGAGATGGTGACGGTGTGCACGACGGGCACGCCGTCGACGAACTGCACCGTCGGCGGCTCCGGCGGGCTGCCGCCGTAGTCGGTGAGCAGCAGCGACGGGTCGGTGCGCGCCACGAAGCGCTCGAGCACGTCGAGGGTCGGCGACGGGGTGAGGGGCGGCTCGAGGATCCACGTCGAGCGCAGGCCGAGCTCGTCGAGCCTCGCCTTGCTGTGGTCGAGGTAGCCGTCGAGGTCCGACATGGCGTACGGGTACGCGTAGCCGGCGCCGCTGGGCCCGGCGACGAAGCGGATCTGGTCGGGGACGTTCTCGATCATCCAGTCCCACAGGCGCGGCGCGTCGGAGGCGAGGTAGGGCGAGATGCTCACGCCGACGGGCACCGAGCTCTCGTCGAGGTCGTCGAGGTGGAGGTGGCGCAGCAGCGTCTCGTTGTAGCCCATGGCGTCGCCGTCGGAGATGGTGAACGCCACGTAGGTGGTGTCCGGGTCCGGGGTGCGCGGCGTGTCATCCCAGGGCGCCTTCGCGGTGGCGGGGCCCTGGTGCACGTGCACCGAGAGGTTGGCGGCGTCGGTGGTGGGGACCAGCCAGTGGCCCTCCTCCGCAACGATCCCCGCGGCGACCGACTCGTTCACCGGCAGGCCGATGTTGGCGTACACCTCGGTGTCGAAGAACGGGTAGCCGTAGACGGGCGTGCCCGCCGGGAACAGGTCGAGCACCCGGCGCAGCAGGGCCCCCTCGGCGGCGGGGTCGGCGTCGAACACGAACGCTCGGTGCATGACGGCCCAGTCGCGCAGGCCCGGCTGGATGGGCTTGCCGTTGCGCGGCCGGCCGGTCCACACCGGGAACGGGTAGGGCTCGGCAGGCTCGAGCTCGTCGAGGGCCCACTCGATGAACTCGTAGCCGGTGGTGAGCTCGAGGTCGCGCAGGTCGCGCACGACCTCGACGCCGAAGTCCTCGGTGAGGCGCTCGGCGGTGGCCGGGTCGACAGGGACGAGGTCCTCGAGGCCGGCGATCGTCGTGGCGACGTCCTGGCTCTCGTACGGGACCTCGGGGTCCCACACGACGAGGCCCTCGGTGCGCGGCAGGAGCCGGCGCAGCGCCTCGTCGGGTTCGATGCGCTCGGTGGGCAGGTCGACGGCGTCGGTCAGCCAGACCTCGCCGGAGGGATCCACGTCGAAGTCCTGCGCGCTGCGCAGACCCACGAGGTAGAGCGTGGGGGCGTCGCGGTTCACGATGCCCTGGAGCGCCGCGAAGGTGAGCTGCTCCTCGATGCTCAGCGCCTCGACGTCCACCACCAGCAGGTCGCCGGCGGGGGCCGCAGCCTGCGTGGTCGTGGTCGCCGCGTCCCGCGCGTCGTCACCGGAGCACGCGGCCAGCGTCGCGGCCAGCAGCGCGACCACCACGAGCGCCGGGCGCGAGCGGCGCGGCGACCAGCCGCCACGAACAGGAGCGGGACGGCTGGAGGTCGACGACGGCTGTGAGTTATGCGACAACATAGGCAAAAGTGTAGCAATACCTGAGGCCTGGGTCGCCGCTGACGTCCCGGCTAGGTTGCCGGCGATGTCCCGGCCACGCCCCCGACGCCGAGCCGCCACCGCCGTCCTGGCGGCGACGCTCGCGCTCGCCGCGGCGTGCACCGGCACCTCCGAGCAGGGCGGTCCCACGACGTCGGCTCCAGCCGCCCCCTCGACCAGCGCTCCCCCGACAAGCGCGCCGGACAGCTGCATCCCGATCGAGACGTGCACGTTGGCGGAAGCGGGAGCGCTCTCCGACGTCCTGGTCGGCACCGCCGGCAAGTTCTCCACGCCCGAGCGCATCGGGCTCCAGCAGCGCGAGTTCTCCGCCATCACCAACGAGAACGAGCTGCTGTGGAGCGTCGTGCACCCCGAGCCCGACGACTGGGCGTACGAGGGCGGTGACCGCGTCGTCGAGTTCGCCGACGAGCACGACATGGAGATGACCCTCACCCACTTCCTGTGGGACCCGCCCGCGCTCCGCCAGGTCCTCCCCGACTGGGTCCGGGCCATCAACGACCCCGAGGCGCTGCGCGCCGTGCTGCGCGACCACCTCTCGACGCTGCACGATCGCTACGGCGAGCGCGTCGACCGCCTCAACGTGGTCAACGAGCCGCTCACCAACGCCGGCGAGCTCGAGCCCGCGAACCACTTCCGGGAGGTGCTCGGCGAGGACTACATCGCCGAGGCGTTCACCATGGCCGACGAGATCTGGCCCGAGGCGATGCTGGTGCTCAACGAGAACCTCGTCGAGTACGTCCCCGCGAAGGCCGACGCGCTGGTCGCGCTCGCCGAGGACCTCGTCGAGCGGGGTGTGCCGATCGACGGCGTCGGGCTGCAGGTGCACCTCTTCGCCGGCGAGCCTGACTGGGCCGTCCTCGACGACCTGCTGGTGCGCCTCGACGCGCTGGGCCTCGACGTGGCCGTCACCGAGCTGGACTTCCCGCTGCGCAAGCCCGAGCAGACCCTCGAGGTGCAGGCCGACACGATGGCGCACGTGGTGCGCTCGTGCCTGGCCGTCGCCGGCTGCTCGTCGATCACGTTCTGGGGGTTCGACGACGGCGACACCTGGCTGGACTCGTTCCTCGAGCCCGGCACGAGGCCGCTGCTGTTCGACGCGGAGCTGCAACCCAAGCCGGCCTACGACGCCGTGCGCGAAGCCCTCGCCGCCGGCCGACCGTCGCCCTGAGGGACGGGAGTAGGCATAGCCGAGTCAGGCGCTGGCCGGGCGAGAAGGTCGTCGCCAGACGCTGAAGATCGATCTGCGCTTGCGGCCCGATGAGGGGCGAGCACCCCGCCGCTCAGACATGCCCGGGTTGGGGCGAGTCGGGGTCGGCGGCATCGTCGCTGGCGGAGGAAGGTGCTCGGTGTGCGTCTGCTCAGCCATATGCCACATCTCCGATCGCGATGACGATCCCGACGATCTGAACCAGCAAGGCCGTCAGACCGACCGTGAACGTTCTCGACTGTACAGCCAGCGCCTCCCGGTTCTCATCAGCATCGTTGCCCATCCACAGGGCGAGCTCTCGGTGGATCTGCGATAGCTCGAGCGGGGGGTCGCCTTCGATGTACGCGTTGATGATGACGCCGCCGTCCTGCACCACGACGACGTCGTTCGGAGACCAGATCAGCACTGCTGAGACGGCTACACCCATGAATCCTGCGACAGCGAGGACACCGCCGATCGTTCCCGGAAGTCCGATGGCTGCTGCATGGTCGGCGTTGAAGGCGAAGCCGGCAGCGAGGCCCCCAGCGACCGCAGCAGCAGACATGAGCGAGCCCGCGCGATCGCGCGTCTCCCTCATGGTCTCCGCCTGTTGGGTGATGGCCTGCACACCGACCTCGTAGGCGAGTGCGTACCCCGCGTCTCGTGGATCGTTCATGAGATGCACGCTAGAGGTGGGGTGTGACAGTCCAGGGGGCGTCCACAATGTGGTGTTGTAGGACTGCCGTCGCCCGGACCGGCAAGCAGACGTCCGCGCTCTTGCGCATCCATCCGACGCTCCCATCGGTGCACGAGTCGTCGATCCCTGCTCGGAGCCCGATCACCGCAGCACAACCCGAAAGTCGTGACCAACCCGACGCGTGTAGATGGGATCGTGTCCGACCATGACGACGTGGTTCACGGCCGACCTCCACCTCGGTCATCGCAACATCATCGAGTACTGCGGCCGCCCCTTCAGCGACGCAGCAGAGATGAATCGCGCTCTCATCGATCGGTGGAACGAGGTGGTCGCCGACGATGACGAGGTGTGGGTGCTCGGAGACTTCGCCCTCGGGAAGCTGGCCGACACCCTTCCTCTCGTGAGGGAGCTGCACGGGCGGAAGCTCCTCCTCGCCGGCAACCACGATCGGTGCTGGCATGGCCACGGCCGCCGCTCCGAGGGCTGGACGGACCGGTACCTCGACGCCGGCTTCCACGAGGTCCACCAGGGAGAGCGTGCGACGCGTGTCGAGGACACCGATGTCCAGCTCTGCCACTTCCCCTACCGAGGCGACAGCCACGATCGCGACCGGTACCGCGATCATCGACCGATCGACCGCGGTTCCTGGCTGCTGCACGGGCACGTCCACGAACGCTGGGCGCAGCGCGGTCGCATGATCAACGTCGGCGTCGACGCCAACGGGTTCCGGCCGATCAGCGAGGCCGAGGTAGCTGCGCTGATGCTCAGCTCAGCTAGACCGCGACACCGTCCAGCACCTCCGTCGCGGCGACCGCGGGGGCGCCAGCGGCGCGGCGCCGCGCCATCTCCTCGCAGGGCAGGACCGGGCAGGCCCAGCGCACGAGGTCGGCCTTGCGGCGCTCGAGCAGCGGCGCGGCGAGGCGCGCGGCGCGGCTGCCGTGCGCGAGGCCGGTGAGGTCCTGCGCCCACTCGGGCATGAGCAGCATCGAGCTGCGGATGCCGTACCAGCGCTCGGCGCGCTCGCGGGCGCCGACGGTCTGGTCGCCGATGGCGCCCTCGGCGAGGAAGCGGATGAACTCGCGGGTCTGCTCGTTGACCGCCAGGTGCGGGCGCACCTCCTCGACGAACGCCTCGAGCTCGGCGACGCTCTCGGGCACGACGTCCGCGCCGCCCATGCGCCCGATGACCGCCTGCTCGCGCAGGTACTGGTCCTTCTCGGCGAGCGTGAGGGGCGCGCGGTAGCGGTCGTACGCGGTCATGATCGCCCAGGGGATGCAGGTGTGGACCCAGGCGATGAGCAGCGGGTCGAGCGCCTCGTAGGCGACGCCGTCGGGGCGCACGCCGCGCACCCGGCCGTGGATCTTCTTGACCCGCTCGATGACGTCGGTGGCCGCCGGCGTGGAGCCGAACGTGGTGCGCAGCACGTAGCCGAGCGTGTTCTGGGCGCGGCGCAGGGGCTGGGTGCGGAAGGTCGACTGGGTGCTGACGCCGGCCATCACCGACGGGTGCAGGATCTCCATGACGATGGCCGCCATGCCGGCTGCGCCGACGATGCCGAGGTCGCCGTTGATGCGCCACGAGATGCTGTCGGGCCCGTCGGCGAGGCCGGGGTCGCCCGGCTCGCCGTCGTAGACGCCGGGCTCGTCGTGGCGACCGCCCACGAGCTCGAGCTGGGTGACGATGTCGGCGCGGATGCGATCGAGAGGCTGCACCCGCCGAGTGTGGCGCACGCCATGACAGTTGTCAACGCCCCAGGTCAGCGGTGCTATTGATCGATGATGAGCCCGTCGAACAGCACGTCGACGGCCGCTCTGGCGTGCGCCCGCACCGCCTCCTCGTCGGTGGGGTCGACGGCCATGCCGAAGCGCTCGCCGAGCGCCGGCAGCGCCAGGGGGCCCGCCGCGCCGTGGGTCATCATGAAGTACATGAGCGCGACCGAATCGGTGCGCACCCGGCCCGCCGCGTGCAGGCGGCCGAGCAGCTCCTCGCCGAAGACGCGCACCGGCTCGATGTAGCTGTCGTAGAGGTGGTCGAGGCGCGGGCCCGGCGTGGTGGCCTCGATGCTGATGATCTGCAGCAGCGCGGGGCGCAGCGACATCGACTCGACGTAGCGCACCACGCTGGCGCGCAGACGGTCGAGGTCGTCCGCCGCGTCGTCGAGGCGGATGCTCAGCAGGTCCGCTGCCAGGCGCGAGAACCCGTGGTCGACCGCTGCGAACCACAGCCGCTCCTTGGATCCGAAGCGCTGGTGGACGTAGTTGTGGCTGACGCCGAGCGTGCGGCTGAGCTCGCGCACCGACGTGCCGTCGTAGCCCGCGGCCGCGAACGCGTCGAGCGCCGCGTCGAGCAGCTCGGGATCGCTCGGCATCAGATCGCGACGCTGTCGACGGGCATGGTGGGGCTCCTCGGTGATGGCGTGCGAGGCCGCTCAGGCTATTGGACGTCGAGGCGACTCCGCCGAGTCCCGCGCCGTCGGCAGATCATGCGAGGTTCTCGCGCTACTTCGAGGCGGAGGTGGTGGTGGCGAGGTCGCCGGCGTTGAGGCGGGCGTCGTCGGCTGCGCGCCTGCCGCCGGCCCAGCCCGCTGCGTCCCACCCGCCGCGCACGCGCGACGAGGTCAGCTTGCCGAACGCCTCGTCGATGCAGTCGTCGACAGCGGTGCTGCGGTCGGCCAGAACAGGGAGGAACGAGTCGCCCACCTCGGCGACCGCCGCGTCGACCACCGCGCGGTTCACCTCGTCGAGCCGCTCACCGATGCGCTCGGTGTAGGCCAGCAGGAACGCGGAGCGGTACGACTGGCTGCGCGTGCGCGTGCCGGGTGGTGCGTGGCGCGCTGCCTCGGCCAGCGCGGTCTGCGCCTGCACGAGCAGCGACGTGTACAGCATCTCGACCGCCGAGATGTCCGCCGCGAAGCCGATGACCGTGCTCAACCCCAGGTCGGCGTGACCGACCGCGCGGCACCGACTGGCCTCGGCAACGACCTGCAGCAGCAGGCCCTTCACGTCCGCGTACGGGGCGTCGATGGGCAGGCGGACCTGCACCGGACGCTCGTTCGTCGGGGAGGTGGCCTCGAGCAGCGCGGCGTCGATGGCGTGGCGCGCCATCAGCTCCTGCGCCTTGGCGGTGAACGCGGCGGCCTCTGCGTCGAACGTGGTCGACTCGGCCTTGGCCAGCAGTGCGCGGATCTTCTCGAGCACCGGGTCGCTCGACGCTCCCTGCGCGTCGTCGGTGTCGACGCCAGCTGCGACGCGTGCGGCGTCCTCGGGGTGCCCGGGGCGCGGCAACACGACGGCCAGCGGCGGGACGAAGGCGATGGATGCGACCGCGTCCACCAGCGCACGCGCCACCTCGGGCGCCACGAGCCCCGCCGCGTCGCGCCACCGGCGGAGCCATCCGGCGCGTCCGTTGCTGGGGAGCAGCTCGAGCTGCGCGATCTGCGCCATCCACCGAGCGTCGAGCGTGGTGGCGCGGCGCTGCGCGTCGTCCGCGACGATCGCCTCGTGCACCGCGCGAGCGGCAGTGGCGTTCGCGGTGGCGCGGCGGGCCTGGCGGTGCAGCTCGGCGGGCTGCCACCCGCCCTCCCACGCCGAGGCCACGATCTCGAGCAGCAGCGCCTCCGCGGCGCGCAGCAGCGCGGGCTGGTCGGCATCAGCCAGACGGGCGATCGCCTGTCCGGCCACGGGGCTCTTGCCGCGCTGCGCGCGGGCAGCCACGACGAGCGCCTGGCGGAGCGCATCGTGGTCGGCGGGGCCGGCGCCCTGCGGTGCCCCGCCGTCGGCCGATGACGGGCGACCGGACGCGCGCTGGCCGCCGGCCGAGCGAGCGGCCTCGCCTTGGGGACCGCGCTGCGCGCGGTCCCGCTTCTTCGCCTTCGCGGCGCGTCGCGCCCTGTTGTCCTTGCCCATGGCCGCACCATAGGAGGGGGGTGTGACAACGCCGGGGGTCGTCCGTGTTGTCGCCGGACGTCGGCGCCCTGGTTCCCTTCCGCCCGCAGACGTGACCGAGACGAAGCGATCGGCCGCCGCCTCAGATCTGCAGCTCACCGCACAGGATCCGGACCGCGCCGACCGATCGACTTCGGAGGTGCGCGCGCTCACGCTCAGTCCCGTCTGCGGCAAGGAACATCGAGTAGGCCCCGGCACCATTGCTTGTTGTGGTGTCGAACTGCTCCTTCAGCACGCGATACGGCTGCTCGAGCGACGAGCGAAGCGACGGATCGCGCCAGATCTTCGAGCGTCGGACCTCAGCGGCGACACCCTCGGGCCCATCGGGGTGCGCTTCGAGAAGCCAGACGACGTCGTAGGCATCCTTCCGCTTGTTCCGCCGCTGCAGAGCGGTGGCCTTGGTGGCGAGGAACGAGGCGTACCCGGCCACGGGCAGCGGATACGTGAGCTCGCCGTCATCGAGCACGACGGTGGTGTCGACCTCGACGCGATCGTGGCTGATGAGCGCACCATCGGTGAGCACCAGCGCGCCGAGCCTCTCGCCGAGCGAGGTGGTCGCCAGCTGCTGCTCACCGACGACGTGACCGGCTGGTCGGTCACCGGTGAGCGGGCACAGGAACTCGACGACCACAGGAACGCCGTCGCTCTCTCGTCGCCACCGCCACGCCGGATAGAGGATGCGTGCCGAGCCGTCGAGCGCCGCCGGCACGAAGCCGAGATCGCGCAGGGCCGATTCGGCGACCTCGTACTGGCCGGTCCTGCCCTCAGCCAGCGCGACCGACAGGCAGAGGTCGAGGTCCGAGGTTCCGATGTGGGCGTGGCTCCCGGCCGGATCCAACACGAGCATGCCCGGCACGATCCCACCGATCAGCGTCAGGTGCTCCGCCATGAAGCCGAGGCCGCGCAGGAGGCGGACCGCCTCGGTTCTGAGGAGCGCGGATGTGGCCGGGTTGTAGTCGTCGATGCGATGGCCGTCAGAACGCACCGTACGTCTCTCGGTAGATGACGGCTTGGTCCTCACCGCGGGGTTCGTCGTGCAGATCGACCCAGATCCGGCTCGGGGGCGCCACCGGGATCGCGTCAACGACGCGGCGATCGAGCGTCGCGACCCGCCCGATGTCCTGGAGCAGCACGACATTGGGCGCCGCGCTGGTGCTGTCGACCTCGAGTGCATCGATGGCATCTACGAGATCGAGCGTCGGGTCGACCCAGACGCGTGCGGTGGGCACCGCCGTCATGCCGGCTCCTGACACCACCGCTGCCAGGCCCCCGCTGAGGGCGATCTGGTCGGCGATCGTCGAACGCGCCAGCCGGCGGGCCAGGTCCAGCGGATCTCGGGCGTAGACGAACGCCTCGGCCCGGGCTCGGCGCGCTCGCACCGCCGGCTGGGCCAGGAACCACTCGGCCAGGCCGGCGCGGTCCCGGACCTCGAAGTGGAGGTGCGGAGCGACGCCCACCGCCTCGAGGAACCCCAGGTGGCTGAGGCCGTGCAGGAGGTTCGACGCGCTGCCCATGCTGATGGCAGAGCGGTCGGCGAGCACGCTGACCCCCCACTGCTCGAGTGCACCGTCGAGCACCAGCTGCACAGCACGCACGGTTGCGTGGCCCAGGCGGAGACCAGGCCGGTCTCGAGCCGAGGCCACATCGAGGCGCCTCGGTTGCCCGAAGGTGCGGTCCACCCCGTGCGCGACGAGGTGCGCAACGCCGCGCGCGTCGAGCCAGGAGATGCGGCGTCGCTCGAGCGCGGCGCGCAGCCCGGGGCTGGTGGTGCCGACGACGAGGCGAACCGCGCCATCGGGCACCGCGTTCAGCTGCGCCAGGATCGTGTCCACGCTTCGTCGGTCGGCCGACACGATCTCGAGTGGGAACGTCCGGTCACCCACAGTCACCTCGCGCTCGTCGCCGAGCTGAGCAGCGATGCCCGCTGCAGTGGCCATGGCCACGATCCGCTGGTCATCGTGCGTGATCCGTTGCCGCGCTGCCGTCCGGCTTGCCATATCTTCAATCTATAGCAGTGTTCAGCAATTTCTGAAAGTAGTTGTCCACTGAGCATACGGCATCACCTCGGGAGGCAATCGGACAGCGACCTCGGCAACACAAGCGCGCTGCAACAGCAGTGCAACCTACGCAGGGGGTAGGACATCAGCGGGCGTGCCGGCGGTGGCCGTAGCCTCGGAGCGATGCGCTACGTGATCGATCCGGACCGGTCGCAGGTGTGGATCGACGGGTCGTCAAGCGTGCACCCGATCCGAGCGTCGGCCACGGGCCTCACGGGCTGGTTCGAGGCGGCGCTCGATGGTGCCGCGGTGTCGGGGCCGGTGGCCGGGCGGGTCGAGATCGCCGTCGACCGCCTCCGCTCGGGCAACCCGCTCGTCGATCGAGAGACCCGTCGGCGCGTCGACGCTCGGCGACACCCGCTGATCGTCGGCGAGGTGACCGCGCTCGACGACGTGGACGGCGCACGGGTCGAGGTGCGCGGTCGCATCTCATTCCGTGGCACCGACCGCGACGTCGCCGGCGATCTGGTGGTCACGCCGACCACCGACGGCGTGCGCATCGAGGGCGAGCAGACCTTCGACGTGCGCAACTGGGGGCTCGATCCACCGAAGCTGCTGGCCGTGCGGGTCCACCCGGAGGTGACGGTGCGCATCGTCATCGAGGCCGAGCAGCGCGACGACTGATCCCCGGGTCGGGTGCGCCACCCGAGATGGCGGGTGCGGCCGGCGCCCACCGCGGGCAGGTCCCGCGACCGCTCACCTTGTGAGGCGCTCCGCGCCCCGGGTAGGAACGTCGCAGCCGGCACGAGGGGGAACGAGCGGTGGAGCTGCTGCACAGCACCGAGGTCACGCCCGATCAGATCGACCACCTCGGGCACATGAACGTGCGCTTCTACGGCATGCACGCCGCGACCGGCGCCCGGGTGCTCGCCGCCTCGCTCGGCCTCCTCGACGACGGTGACCGGGCGCTGGTGCACCGAGATCACTACGTGCGCCACCACCACGAGCAGCTCGTCGGCGCGCCGCTGGAGGTGCACGGCGGCGTCGTCGACGTGGACGCAGGTCGCGTCCGGCTCTACGAGGAGCTGCGCAACGTCGACACCGGCGACGTCGCGGCGGCGTTCGTCGTCGGCCTCGAGGTCGTCGACCGGGCAACCCGCGCCGCGGTGGCCATCCCCGGCGGCGTGGCGCGTGCCGCGGCATCGCGCCTCGTCGCCATCGGCGAGCACGGCACGCCGCGATCGATCCGCCTCGACGAGGACGTGCACGCGAGCGCACCCGCGCTCGCCGAGCTGCAGCGCCGCGGCCTGGCGATGCGCGAGGTGCGCGCCATCACCGAGGCGGAGGCAGACGGCGACGGCTACGTCGAGGCCGTTCGCCTGCCGGACCTCGTGTGGGGTGGCATCCCGACGGAGGGCGCCGCCTTCGAGCCGTTCCACGAAGGCCCCGATGGCATCCGGATCGGGTGGGCGACCATGGAGATGCGCTTCACGTGGGGTCAGATGCCCCGCGTCGGTGACCGGGTGCAGAGCTTCGGTGCCGAGGTGTCGCTCGCCGCCAAGACCATGGTGTCGCGGCACTGGGTCCTCGACGTCGACGACGGCACCGTGGCGGGAACCTTCACGATCGTGAGCCTCGCCTTCGACGTGGCCGCCCGACGCGCAGTCGAGATCCCCGACCACGTCCGCGCCCGCCTCACGGAGAACCTGCACGAGGACCTCGGCGGGTCCTGAGCCGAGTGCCGTCTGCGGACCAGTGGAGCACCGGTCAATCCACCTCAGCGAGGGCTCGCCTCGCCGCAGCTGCCAACGCCTGAGCGGCGCGACGCGCTGACAGCAGTTGTTGGGCGGTCGGATTCGCCGTGTCGTACTGGGCGACGGACTTGAGGCGGAGCAGCGCGTCGAGAGATTTCGCGGCCGAGACATCGACGGTGGCGAGCATGGCCACCGCAGCGGTGTGGTCGGCCGCTCCAGATCGTCGACCCAATCGCGCGCAGCAGATGACGTCGGAGGCCGCGATCCCGGCCAGGACGAGGTTGGACGCCTCTGCCGAACGCAGCGCAGCGTCGTCGACGGCGAGCCCGGCGAGCAGGAGGAACTGCTCGGCCTTCGACAGCCGGGCGATCGCATCCTGCACGGAGCACGGCTTCGGTCGCCCTCCACCTCGGGCCATCACGCGGCGCGTCCTGGCAGCGTGCCAGCGAGCACGACGCCGTCGCGCAGCACATCGCCGTGCAGGCGCGCGTTCTTGCGCAGCGCGTTGCGCGTGATCTCCACGATCTCGACGTCGTTGCCCGTCCACGCGTGAATCGAGCTTCGCAGCTCGAGCAGCTGCTGCTGCCAGGTGTCGTGGGATGCAGCAGCGCGCGTGGGCGCCACGACGAGCACATCGATGTCACTACCGGGATGAGCTGCGCCGGTCGCCGCTGAGCCGAACACGACGACAGCGCCAGGGGCTATGGACCAGCTGCCGATGAGCAGTGCCGCCCGATCTCGCCAGCTCGTCCGACTCGCCGCGATCGCCTCGAGTGCGGGCACGAGGACGTGCTCACGGATGAGCTCGTAGAGGATCGACGGAGGTGCCGGCGTCGCTCGGACGATGCCCGCGTGGACCAGATCACCGAGCACCGCAGCGACCTGCGACGGCGACCGGTCGGCGCGCTGCGCGATCTGACGACCCGACACCGGTGCAGCGAGGGGAAGCAACGCCATGAGCACGTCGCCGGTCGTGCCCATGCCGAGGTCGTTGTGGGGCCGCTGGAGATCCATGTGCCCAAGGATACTCATGTTCGATCTATCGGACAATTGATCGATATTCCGTTCAATCCGGCCTCACCAGGACGCCGACGGCCGTCGACGCAGCTCACCTCGATGCACATGGCGAGATCGTGGCACGGGGGTATGCCCTCTGGAGCGGCTGTCACAGCAGCCGCGTAGTGTGCATGCGTGGCTGAGGGGGCGCTGGACAATCCGATCTTGAACTCGCCCTACGACCCACCGGAGCAGCACTTCGAGATCGGTCCGGCCGGTCCGACCGGTGTACTGGTGCCCGGTCGCCGGCCGAGCGAGTCGTTCATCCCGATCCCCGCACCGAAGAAGGGCAAGCGCCGCGCCGCAGCAAAGTCGGGTGGCACCCCATCGGTGGTCGAGGACGAGCTCGACTTCGATGCCACCGGCGAACGCCGCGAGCACAACCAGCTCATCAACCTCATCCGCAACCGCGTCGAGCTGTGGCGGGCCAACGGCTACTTCGGCGTCACACCAGTAACGCGCAACCTCCTTCTCCACTGGGCGGCGCTTCCCCCGGTTCGCGACGAGCGGATGCTGTTCTGCCAGCGCGAAGCAGCCGAGACCGCCATCTACCTCGCTGAGGTTGCCGGACGGAAGGGGGAACCGGACTTCCGCGTCGGCATCGACGAGCAGAACGCGACCCACAACGATGGCCTGCCCCGCGTGGCGCTGAAGATGGCGACGGGGTCGGGCAAGACCCTCGTGATGGCGATGCTTATCGTCTGGCAGACCGCGAACAAGGTCACCAGCCCGCGTGACGCCCGGTTCGCGAAGCGCTTCCTCATCGTCACCCCTGGCATCACCATCCGGGACAGGCTGCGAGTTCTCGACCCGGCGGACCCCGACAACTACTACCGGAAGTTCGACCTCGTCCCGCCGGACCTCGCCCCTCACCTCCGCGAGGCCGACATCCTCATCACGAACTACCACGCATTTCTCCTGCAGGACCGCAAGGAGATCAAGGGGGTGGCAGCCAACACGCGCAAGATCCTCAACCGCGGCAAGGACGTCGACCCGTTCAAGCAGACGCCCGATGACATGGTCAGCGATCTCATGCGGGGCTTCAGCGGCGGCACGCAGTCCAAGCAGGGAGAGATCGTCGTCCTCAACGATGAGGCGCACCACTGCTACCAGGACCGGCTTCTCGATGCCGACGAGTCCGTTCCATCCGCCGACAAGGAGGCGAAGGAGCGCAACGCTGATGCCCGCGTCTGGTTCAAGGGCCTCCAGGCCATCCGCAAGAAGATCGGCATCAAGACCATCTACGACCTTTCGGCCACGCCCTTCTACCTGAAGGGCTCTGGCTACAACGAGGGGTTCATCTTCCCTTGGACGGTGAGCGACTTCTCGCTGATGGACGCCATCGAGAGCGGCATCGTGAAGATCCCGCGGGTGCCCGTCGACGATGACGCAGCCGGCGACGTGGTCAGCTACCTCCGCTTGTGGGACCACGTCGGCGACAAGCTCCCAAAGTCGCGAGCCGCGAAGTCTGCTCAGGTCGACTCCGCGGCTGGCGCGCAGGGCTGGGTACCTCCCGAGGCTCTCCAGGGTGCCCTCGAGTCCCTCTACCGCAGCTACCAGAAATCGTTCACCCGCTACCAGAACGAGTTGGCAAAGCTCGGTGAGCCACCGCCCGTGTTCATCGTCGTGTGCCCGAACACGGTGGTGTCGAAGCTCGTCTTCGACTGGATTGCTGGAGTGGACGTGGAGCGCGACGACGGCACCACAATCCCGAGGCCCGGACGCCTCCCCCTCCTGTCCAATGTGGATGAGGACGGGCGCTGGCTTGTGCGACCGCCGACGATCCTCATCGATTCCGCGGCTCTGGAGGCAGGCGACTCGTTCCCCGACGACCTGAAGCGAGCAGCGGCGCACGAGATCGAGGCCTTCAAGGCGGAGTACCGACGACGCACCCCCGGAGGGGATCCGGACAAGCTCACCGACGAGGACCTCCTGCGCGAGGTGATGAACACAGTCGGCAAGCCGGGGAAGCTCGGTGAGCACGTGCGCTGCGTCGTGTCGGTGCAGATGCTCACAGAGGGGTGGGACGCCAACACCGTCACGCACATCCTGGGCATCCGCCGGTTCGGCAGCCAGCTCCTCTGCGAGCAGGTCGTGGGCCGCGGGCTGCGCCGCCGGAGCTACGCCGTCAACGAGGAGGGCTTCTTCGAGCCCGAGTACGCGGAGGTGTACGGCGTCCCGTTCGCGTTCATTCCTTCCGATCGGAAGGTCGGCGATCCACTGCCCAAGAAACCTGCCGTGCTCGTGCAGGCCCTCCCCGATCGCGCCGCCCTCGAGATCCGGTTCCCGAAGCTCGACGGCTACCGCATCGAGATGCCTGACCAACCGCTCCACCCGGACTTCGAGTCTGAGCACGCGTGGTTCAACGTGAGCCGCAACGAGGTCGCCACGTGGGTGCAGATGGAGGGCATCGTCGGCCCATCCGACGAGATCGACCTCGAGGAGCATCGGAACGCCCGCCCCCAGCAGGTGGCCTACAAGATCGCCAGCATCCTCGTCGGCCGGTTGCCGACCCTCGATGGCGACCCTCGCCCCTGGCTATTCCCTCAGCTCGTCGACCTCACCAAGGTGTGGCTCGACCGGTGCGTCACCTACGACCCCGACGCGTTCCCCGGGCTGCTCCTCTCCGACGCCGCTTGCCACCGCGCAGCCGAGAAGGTCTACGAGGCGCTGGTGAGAGTCGACAGCGACGAGCACCGCGAGCAGGTGCTGCGGCCGATGCTCCGTGGCAACGACCCCCATGGCTCGACCGCTGGCGTCGACTTCGTCACGCGGAAGTACGTGATCGAAACGACGAAATCCCACGTCAGCCACGTCACCCTCGACGGCCAGAAGGGCAACGCATGGGAGGAGAAGGTGGCGGCGATCCTCGAGGCGCACCCGAAGGTGGTTGCCTACGTGAAGAACGATCACCTCAGCTTCCACATCCCGTACGTGCACGAGGGACGCAGTCACATCTACGTGCCTGACTTCCTCGCTCGCCTCGCCGACGGCCCCGGCGGCGAGGCCCGCACCCTGATCATCGAAGTGTCCGGAAGCCAGAAGTCGCCCGGCCCCACGAAGGCGAAGGCTGCAGCGGCACGCGACCAGTGGTGTCCGGCAGTCAATAACCACGGCGGTTGGGGCACCTGGGCGTTCCTGGAGGTTGGCGACATGGACACCGTCCGGCACCGCATCGATCGAGCCATCAAGAACCTTGAGTCGTCGGCCATGCTGGCCGGCGCGCTGACGTAGGAGACCACCGCAGCTCATGCCCGCCCGCAAGAAGGCCGCCGCCCCGAAGGCACCCAAGCCCGTCGAGGCCATCGTGCACGCCGACAAGCGCGCCAACATCCCCACGGCCGACGCGCAGGAGTTCGTGACCCCAGAGGTCGAGGAGCCGATCACGCTGCGCTGGGATCGTGACCCGAGCCTCGACCCGCAGCTCGTGTGGAAGGGCAAGGACGACGACGCTGACGAACTGGAGGTGACCGTCCCGCCGATCTACATCCAGGAGAAGATCGACCCGCGGGTACTGATCGAGAACCTGCGCACCACCGCAGCCGCCGGAGAGTCGGAGCCCGAGTTGACGCTGTTCGACTCCTTCGATGGTCTCGGCGACCTTGACCTCGTCGACTTCTACCAGCACGAGTCGAACTGGTCGAACCGCATGATCCTCGGCGACTCACTGGCCGTCATGGCCAGCCTGGCGGAGCGCGAGGCCCTTCGCGGCAAGGTGCAGATGATCTACCTGGACCCGCCCTACGGCATCAAGTTCGGCAGCAACTGGCAGCTCTCGACGCGCAAGCGCGACGTGAAAGACGGCAAGCTAGAAGACGCCACACGCGAGGTCGAGCAGATCAAGGCCTTTCGCGACACCTGGGAGCTCGGCATCCACTCATACCTCGGGTACCTGCGCGATCGGATGCTCGTGGCGCGAGATCTGCTGACGGAGAGCGGGTCGATCTTCGTACAGATCGGCGACGAGAACGTCCATCTCGTGCGCTGCTTGATGGACGAGGTGTTCGGCAGCGAGAACTTCGTCTCACTGATTAGCTTTGCCACAACGAGTGGGTTCACCCAATCTGCAGCGCTGGGCCGCAGCGGCGACTTCGTGATCTGGTACGCGCGTGATACCGGGCAACTCAAGTATCGGCGCACCTACCGCAGGAGAACATTGGCGGACGACGTCGGCGCTAGGTATCGGCGCGTTGAAATGACCGACGGAACCCGTCGGCCCATGCTTTCGACTGAACGAGTTGACCCGACCACCCTCCCGAGGGGTTCTCAGGTCTATCGGCATGACAACCTCACCTCGCAGGGTTCGACACCTAGCGGTACCGTTGAGTTCGACTTCGGCGGTGTTCGCTTCCACCCCGGGCGCGGCAGCCACTGGAAGACAAACGCTGATGGCATGCAGCGGCTCGCCCTTGCCGGTCGCCTCGGTGCGCCGACCCAGAGGTCCCTCGCCTACGTTCGATTTCTCGACGATTTCCCGCTGGCGGAGTACAACAATGTCTGGCCCGATACGCAAACCGGCGCGTTCACTGACGAGAAGGTCTATGTCGTCCAGACGAACACCAGGGTCATCGAGCGATGCATGCTCATGTGCACCGATCCTGGTGACCTCGTCGTCGACCCGACCTGCGGCTCAGGCACGACCGCCGCGGTTGCCGAGCAATGGGGTCGCCGTTGGATCACCGTGGACACGTCGCGTGTCGCGTTGGCGCTTGCGCGCCAGAGGATCATGGGAGCGAAGTTCCCGTACTACCTTCTGGCCGACTCGGCCGAGGGGCGTGCGAAGGAAGCTGCTGTCACCGGCTCAACGCTCGCTGCCTCACAGCCGACCGATGATATCCGGCATGGGTTCGTCTACGAGCGGGTGCAGCACATCACGCTGAAGTCGATCGCCAACAACCCCGACGTTAAGGAGGGCATGTCCAGGGAGGATATTGACGCGGCGATCAAGCGCCACGCTGACTTCGAGCTCCTCTACGACAGGCCGTACATCGACAAGAAGCGCGTCCGAGTGGCCGGACCGTTCACCGTCGAGAGCCTCTCGCCGCACCGCTCCCTTGCCTTCGCCGGTGGTCCCGCGCAGCCAGCCAGCGAGCAGGTCGCCGCTGCGGACGCCTCCGCAGCATCGTTCGAGCAGATGATCCTTGCCAATCTCCAGAAGGCCGGCATCCAGAACGGCCGACGCAAGGAGCGCCTCGAGATCGAGACCGTCGAGGCCTACGCCGGTGAGTACGTCCAAGCAGTCGCGCTGCGACGTGGCGCAGGGGAAGACGAAGCCGACGACGTACCGGACCGCATCGGCATCTCCATCGGCCCCGAGTACGGCACGGTCGGGCAGACCTTCATCAAGGCGGCGGTCAAAGAGGCGATCAAGGCCGGTGACATCGACCTGCTCTGCGTGCTCGGCTTCGCGTTCGACCCCACCGCGCTCGGCGCCGCCGGCGTGGCGGTCACCACCGACGACGACTTCGCCAGCGTGGCCGGCGAGCGCAAGCTCGGCCGCGTACCCGTGCTGCTCGTGCGCATGAACAGCGACCTTGTGATGGGCGACGATCTGAAGAAGACCGGTGCCGGCAACCTGTTCACCGTCTTCGGCGAACCCGACATCGAGATCGCTCCTCAATCGGACGGGCAGCTCGTCGTCACGCTGCACGGCGTCGACGTCTTCGACCCGACCACCGGCGAGGTGCGCAGCCGCGACACCGACCACATCGCGCTGTGGATGATCGATACCAGCTACAACGAGGAGTCGTTCTTCGTGCGCCACTGCTACTTCACCGGAGGGCAGGATCCGTACAAGCGGCTCAAGAGCGATCTGAAGGCCGAGGTCGACGAGGAGGTCTGGGCGACGCTCTACCGCACGGAGTCGACCCCCTTCGACCGACCCGCTACCGGCAAGATCGCAGTCAAGGTCATCAACGACTACGGGGACGAGGTCCTCCAGGTGTTCGAGGTCTAGGGCGATGGCGTCGGAAGAGACGAGGTACCCGGGTGAGAGCTGATCGACCTTCTGTCGCAGAACGACAGATGCGGTCACTGCGCTTCGCTCAGATCCACGGGGCGTGGCTCGCCGATCCCAGTCGCCGCACCCCGGAGGACGCCGCCGCGCTTCGGGATGACGCGAGACCAGAAGCTCTTGAAGCAGTTGCGACGTTCCGCGCCAACCACGACGCGAAGGCGTTCCGAGCCGCCATGAACTCCTGGGCCGTGTCGAAGCAGGTGTTCGGCTTCAACGGGCCGAACGGGATGATGTACCTCAACCAGCTCGTCAACGATGGAGACGCCGCCGAGGCTGTTGCGGTGCTGATCCCTGCACTCGCTGTCCCGCAGTCCGACGACGAGGCTGCTGCAGCCATCAAGTCGCTCGTCTCGTACACCGAGAAGCTGCGTGAAGGCGGGAGCGCAGCAGCAGTGGGGCGAGCTGCCTTCCTCCTGTCGTGGTTCTGGTGGCTCCAGGACAGCGTCCGATGGCCAGCGCTGTGGCCGAGTGCCGAGAATGCGCTCATCTCACTGAAGTTCGTCGGAGGTAGCTACCCGAGCACCGCACAAGCCGAGCGCTACCTCACGTTTCGTGACGAGTGCGCTGAGTTCGGACCGTGGCCTGTCGTCGAGCAGGTTCTCGCCTGGTTCCACGATCACCAAGAGGCTGTTGGCCTCGATCCAACCGGCCCTGCCCGCTGCGCGAGCGTGTTCGACCATCCGCGAGAACCGACGGACGGTGATCCGGCGCTATACAACTCGAGCAAGGCGGCCATCTCCGTCGTCCTCGCTGACGTGGACCGCGTAGGGCGCGCACTGCGAGACGACGTGGCCCTCGCGCTCGGCCGTTCGGTGAAGGTCTCGACGCCGTCCGAGTACTGGGTGCCGGAGCGAAAGCGGCTTCGAGGAGACGCCTGGGTCGCCTGGACACCCGATTCCGGCGGCCGCCCGACTGGGGCGCTGGTGCTGGTCGTCGAGCCTGGAAGAGTCCTGGTAGCACTCAATCCGTACTTGCGGAAGAACGGCAAGGGGTTCACGGCTCGAGCAGTCGCCGCCGTCGAAGCATCACTACCAACCGGGATAGACCAGCTGACCTGGAGCTGGACGAGCCGGGACGACCTCCCTCCGACTCCAAGTCGGATGCTGTTCGGTCGAGAGGTTCCGATTGATGCTGCAACATCGATCAACGAGCTCCGCCAGCAGGTGGTGTCGATCGCTCAAGAGCTCCGTCCGGTCTTCGCTGCGATCGAGGAACTCAGCGATGTACCCACAGACCCGTTGGCGCAGCAGGGCACAAGCGAAGCGCCAGTACCTGCGCCTGGGGACTCCGCGTCCTTCGACATCACCACGCTCGAGGAACTCGTTGCTCAGTTCAAGGCGGAACGTGGCTATCCCAACGCTGATGACGACACGAACGAGCGTGAACGCTCGAGGTATGCAGCGATGCTCTCGTCGGCACATCTCGCAACTCTCGACTTCGCCGAGCTGCGAAAGCTCATCAACGGCAAGGTCTACGGGAACCCAGGGCCCCAGTCGATCCTCAACGCAACACTTCGCGACGCGTCGACAGCTGAGCTAGATCGGTTCCTGCAGACGGTGCACTACCTGCTGTGGGACGAGGTCGAGCCGATCGAGGCTCGCATCAACCGCGTGCTCGATGACGCAGACCTCGGGTTTCGCGGCTTCAAGGACTCCGTCATCATGAAGCTGCTCGCGGTATGCCAGCCCGAGCGGTTCTTGCCCGTGTTCCCGTTCGGCGGGCCGAATGGCAAGGCTGCCGCTCTGGCACAGCTCGGTCTGCCGGTGCCGCCTCTCACGCTGCCAGCTGGCGAACGCCACGTTCAGGCCAACGATGTCCTGCGAGGGATTCTGGATCCTGTGCTGCCAGAAGATGCATGGATCCAGAGCCGATTCCTGTACTGGCTTCTCGATCGCTCGGGATTGAGCAGTGACGACGGTGACGCCGTCGACATGCCCAGTCTTGATGATCCGATCGATGCCGCAGCGAAGTCGCTGCTCCTCGACCGGAGCTTCCTCGACGAGATCGTCTCCCTCCTCAACGAGACGAAGCAGGTCATCTTCTACGGGCCGCCAGGAACTGGGAAGACGTTCGTCGCACAGGAGCTCGCCGAGGCGATCGCAGGCGACCCGTCGCGTCACATGCTCGTCCAGTTCCACCCGTCGACGAGCTACGAGGACTTCTTCGAGGGGTACAGGCCAGAGAACAGGGCAGACGGCTCTCTGGGGTACGTGCTCCAAGATGGGCCCCTCCGCCTGATCGCCCAGGACGCCGCCGCCGACTCGGACAACACCTACGTGCTCGTGATCGACGAGATCAACCGAGCGCAGCTCCAGAAGGTCCTCGGAGAGCTGTTCTTCCTCCTGGAGTACCGCGACCGCGAGGTTCGACCCCTCTACCGCCCGTCGGAGTCCTTCCAGCTTCCCGAGAACCTTTGGATCATCGGGACCATGAACACCGCCGACCGGTCGATCGCCCTCATCGATTCTGCGCTGCGTCGCCGCTTCCAGTTCGTTCCCTTCGTTCCAGACGAAGCCGATGGCAACCCTCTTGCCGGTCTCCTCAGTCGCTGGCTGGAGACAAACGGCCAGCCAGACTGGATCGCCACCTTCGTGGACGGCGTCAATCAGCGGCTGAAGTCCGAGCTGCAAGGGAGCCACCTCGTCCTCGGTCCGAGCTACTTCATGATCAAGGAGGGCACGCTCGACGAGGAGCGCCTCCGCCGAATCTGGAAGTACCGGATCACCCCGTTGATCGACGACGTCTTCTTCGGTCAGCCCGACCGAGCAACCAAGTTCGACTTCGCCACGATGTGGTCTGCCTACGGCCCAGGCAATGGGGCCATCGATGAGCTCGCAGCCCAAGATGCCGAGGCCGATGCGCCGGCCACGGTCGCTCCTGCCGCTACTCCGGGCGCGTGAGGCGAATCACCATCAACGAGTGGGAGGTTGAGGAGCTCGCGCTTGCGCCAAACGAGCTGGCAAGCCTGCTCGCTCACCCGCAGCGCCCAGTCCAGATCGAGCCAGGCGAACGGCCGGGCCGCTGGCGCGTGAGGGCGCAGGCACGTGTCGGCACCATCCGGTTCGGCGACATCGAGCTGTCAATTCGGCCGAAGGCGGACTTGTCGACTGTCTTCTACATGCTCGGCGTCACCAAATCGCGTGAGTGGTGGTACCGCGACGAGGCAACCAGCGCTGTCTCTGACGACCTATTCGCAGGCGCCGTACTGATGTTCGTCGAATCGCTAGATGAAGCACTCGGCGGCGGGCTCTTCCATGACTACGTCCAGCGCGAGGAACGCCTCGTGTCCTTGCGGGGCCGCATCGATCTCGCTGCCCAACTTCGGCGGCCAGCGATCCCTGTGCCAATCGCGGTTCGCTACGACGACTTCACGCCTGACGAGATGCTGAACCAGGCACTCAAGGCGGCGGTGGTTCACGTCCTCGCAGTCGCAGGCGTTCCGGATCGGGCCCGAATCAGGCTGCTGAGACATCTAGCGCTTCTCGAAGACGTCAGCCTCGTCGCGCCCAACCTCGACGCGCTCAAACGCTGGGAGCCAACGAGGCTGAACCAGCACTACGGCCGCGCGATTCACCTCGCCTCAATTCTGCTCCGCCACCTCGCCTTCGACGAGGCATCTGGAGGTGTCCGCGGCTACTCGTTCCTCGTCGACATGAACTTCCTCTTCGAGGTGTTCGTCGAGGAAGGGCTCAGGGATCGCCTTCGGCGGATCAACCCGGAACTTGCGGTGGAGGGTCCTGGCGATACCCATACATACCTTGACATCGAGCATCGACTAATGCTCAAGCCGGACCTCACGGTCACCTACGGAACGAACGTGGCCTTCGTCGCAGATGTGAAGTACGTCCTCCTAGGCGAGGGCGTTGGCTCCATACAACACAACGTCCAGGTACTCGCATACGCAATTGCGCACAACATCTCCAACGCAGCACTCATTTACGTCGGACACCCAAGCGTTGAGAGCATTGATAACCCACCTGTCACGATCAGGCACCAGGGCATCCACATCCAATCATGGCGCCTTGACCTCACCGAACGGCCGGCGGGAATGGAGGCTCGGCTCGACACCATCGCGCAGAAGGTCGCCGCCCACTCGACGACCACCGTTGAGCCAGTCCACGACCAATCAGACACACCGTGGACAAGACCCTCAACCACACTCCGCCACCCGGACGACGCCTAACGCTGAAGCGCGCCATCCCATCACACGAAATGGTTCACCCCTTCACCTTCACATGATCTGGCATGGACGCCAATCAAGTACTTCGGCCAAACCATCCCTAGCCGCTTGCGGCAAGTTGCCAGAACCTTCCGAGATCGCCGATGTCCGAATCATCCTCAGCTGCCAGCACAACATCGATCGGATACTGCAGCGACCAGATCCTTTGTGAGCCTCGTCCCCGCCAGGTACCAGCCTTGATCACACCACAATCGACAAGGAGCGGAACAAGCTCATCCAAGACCCTCTGGTGGTCATGCCGAAATCTGATTCGAATAATCTCATCGGTGACCACTGTTGTCCGATTGAAGAGCCGCAACAACCGGTGCGCGAGCTTCGAAAGATCGCTATCTGGATGTGGATCACGAACGCCTGGAGTCTCGTCCGACGCGTCTACGCTGTCCGACCACGAAATCCCATGCTTCTCCAGCAACATACGGATTCTGGAAGGCGCATACTCGCGGTCGACCTCCTGCCCCCCCTGTACCACCCGAACGCCATCCACCGCACAGGAGTCGAACGACACCCCACGAAACTCGGACGACGTGTCAAGCGTCACATCACCGAGCGCGCAGTCGATGAATCGCACATCCAACCAGCGGGCGCCTAGAAAGCTCGGGTTAACCAATACACACCTCGACAGATTGACATTAGCTAGTCGGGTTCGCTCGAGAACAACGCCAGTAAAGATCGCCGGGGCATCAAACAGGAGCGTCTCCTCGCTTTCAAGCCCGTCAAGGATCGCCGCCACCAATGTTCCTACATTTCCATGAAGGAAGGTCGGTCGGACTTCGGATTCGACTGCATTTGCTAGCGATCCAATGAGATGCTGTGCACGAGCCCCGTCAAGGTCAATCATCCGCCGCACATAGCGAGCGGTGGAGTCGCTTAAATGTGCTGTACTTAGGTACCTCGAAAGATCGCCAAAGGGCGCGCCATCTATGACACGATCGAGATGTCCCTTAAGTGCTACAGCGATGAAGTAGTCACGAAACTCGGGGTGGTCAAAGCTACGGCTCCGCCCGTCCCCATCCGAAGGAATGGTCAATAGAACGTGCATCCTTACCATTTCGATTATCTGCTGACGTCGGCTCGGTTCTACGCTCCACTCCTCCAAGAGAATAATCGCTAGCGTCTCGACGATCTCCAGATCTAGCCGATCCTTCTGGGCTCGGTACATTTCCTCAGCAACGTCCGACAGCAGCCGCATGTGCTGCTCCCGAGTGAGATACGGCTCGCCAGTGTCCTTATAGCGCCACTTCGTGGCAACTTCGCGCTCAACGAATGCACCCACGACTTCCGCGACTCCGCCCATTGGATCTGCGATGGGCCTAACGAAATCCCGCGCCGGCACCTGATAACGGAGCAGGCCTCGAGCAATGTGCGTCAGGAGAAACGGTCTGGTGACCATTGGGTGTTCAACGTCACCGCCCAGCGCATCAACAATCTCTCGATACATCGCAGCAGGATCGTCAAATCTGTTGCCATCATCCACGCACTCGGTCAGATACTGGATCGCCTCAGTCGATCCCCATGACTCCAAGGCAATCTGATTGAACTCGCAGGCGGCAACCAGCGATCGGCGGAATAGTGCTGACCGCTTCAAATAGTCCTCCGTGTCAAAGAACGTCCGACGGGAGGCGGCAACAATAGTACCGCTACCATCCATCTGCTGGACAAGCATAGCCAGCGCACCGAGCGCATCCGTTCCGCCCTGTTCAGCGGCGAGCTCGTCGAATCCGTCGATCGCCAGTACAAGCGCTCGGTGTTGGAGAAGGCGGATCACCGCGGGCATCCATAGCCCTTGAACACGCAAGTCGCCGAGGTCGCCCATCAGTGCCTCTGAGAGCCGTAGGAGTTGTCGGCCTTGCAGGTCTAAATGCCAGAAGAGGAACGGCGATTCCCCAGTCAAGAAGCGACGCGCACACTGGTCCTGATAGTGTCTGAGTAGGGCAGTCTTACCGTGTCCAGCATCTGCAGTAATGAAGCAGACCCGGGCTGAGAAGCCCGAAGACCTTGCGCACTCAGCATCAAGAAGTGTGACAGCAGAACCTTGGCTCGTCTCGGATACGAGTGAGTCAAGAACCGCCGGCCCATCAACGAACGGCCCGAGGCTCGACCGCTTGGCGATTAGCCGTTCCGCAAATACATCAAGTTGGGCAAGGTAGCGGACCACAAAATCCCGGTACGACATCCTCTGATTGTCAACGGTAATGGTTCGTCGTCCATCCGGCTCTTCCTCATAAAAACATGAAACCTCTCTGCCGCCGCGCACAAATAGTATTTGCCCACTTGTATCAATGATTAGGTCTTCGTCGTCGTCGGCAAATGCTGCGAGGTCAGCCTTTACGTCATCAAGCGTCGCCATTTGAACCTTCTTCTGGTAGAAGTCTGACTCCAGCTCGCTGAAGCATCTCGATGTGGGCGGAACGCCAACAACGATCGGGAGTGACTACCGCAACTTGAGCTGAAGCCGTCGACGAAGCGTAGATCAGTGGGGGTAGGAAGTCAGTGTCGCACGTCAGGACAGCAACGAGGGCTAGGTCTGCCGATTGGCTAGCCTCGATGAGGTCGCAGGCAATCATGGTATCGACCATCTTCTGTTCGAAGGTCATGAAGGCTTCGCCGCACGTAACGGAACAGTCGGGTGTCGGGCATGTCTTACTGGCGGACTTAGTGAAGCGCTTAAGAACGGCAGCTGGGCATGACGTGGCATCTGCAAGGCATCGATCGGGTACTGGCGACTTGGCTAGCCTGATCCTTGGAGGGCGCTTGCGCATTCGATATGTCTCGCCAAACTCCACATGCGGTAGGCTAAGCAGCGTATTCACGATGCGTATTTCACCGTGTAGCAATGCGTGACGTCTTGCAGGATGGGTAACTGGGAATGGATTAGCGCCTTCAAGCGCCCGCATTGCCTTCGAGGCACTCGACGTAATTATTCCTTCGTTTAGCCATCCGCCGTAGGCGCGAATCTCGAGGTGTTCGATCTGTGGGGCCAACCCTGATATCGCCCGTACCAGCCCTATCATGAGGTGGCTCATGAGCGGCGAGTCCCGCTCGGACTCCTCTGACACCAAGTTGGCGTAGTCAAGCAAGGCCATGGCACTGGGCCGGCCATCGGCACGACCCCACGTGCGAGGGCGCTCTCTAGACTCGACGTGAAGCGTCATCAACCTGCCCTCGTGGGTTCACTTTCCTCGTCAGGACTCTAGAACGACTTCTCATCGAGCGTTTGATTGGGTGCCAACGTCGCTGCGCGGGGCGGCCGACGCGTTGGCGAGGCAACGCCTTCCTGCAACTCGAGGATGTGACTCCCATTTGAGCCAGGAGGGTGCGGCGTCGCCGGACGCGTCGTCGCTCGCCGCGCCGAGTCGCACCGCTGGCGCCGGGCGCTCGAGTGCCACGCCGAGCTCGGTCTCCGCTCGGGTGCGCTGCTCCTCGAGCCAGCGGTGCAGCAGCGCGGTGGAGAGGCAGTCGTCCTCGTTGTAGCGCTCGATGGCGTCGAGGATCGCCTGGTCGCCCTCCTCCAGCCACCGCTCGTACTCCACGATGCTCGTGGCGGCGTCGGTGATGTCGCCGTCGCGGGCGTCCATGTAGAGCGGCTCGAGCTTCTTGATCGAGTACGACTCGGCGCCGACGCGCACCCCCTGGCGCACGACCCGGTAGAGGTCGACGAGCACCTTGTCGCGCAGCAGGTCGTCGATCTCGTCCTCGCGGGTGCCGTAGCGGCCCATGAGGCGCCCGAGCGCCGCTGGCTCGTAGGGGGCGTAGTGGTAGACGTGCAGGTCCGGGTGCTGCGCCCGGCGCTCGACGACGAGGTCGACGAGGCCTTCGAGCGCCGCCTTCTCCTCGGCGGGGGTGTGGCCCCAGAACCCCCGGAACGTCCACTCATCGCCTTCGAACCAGCCGATGCCGAACAGGTACTCCAGGCCGCCGTCGCCGACGAACGGATCGCCCTCCATGTCGAAGTAGAGGTCGTGCGGCGACGGGGGCGGCAGCGCCTCGAGGCCGCGGTCGGGGCCCGAGGGCTCCAGGATCTCGGTGGGCGGGGGCTCGTCGAGCGCACCGCCGCGCACCACCTGCAGGCGGGCCTGCGCGACGAGCCTCTCGTAGGTGGTGTCGCTGAGACGTGGAACGTTCGGCCACGAGGCACGCTCCCGCTCGGCCACCTCGGCGAGCTGCGCCATCGTGGTGATGCCCGCAGCGACGAGCTTGCGCTGCTGCTCGCGGCCGAGGCCCGCCACCAAGCTGAGGTGGTCGTCGGCTCGGCGCTGGTCGTCGCACACCGTGCGCCACCGGCAGCTGCCGCAGTGCGCGACCGGCTCCGGGCAGGTGGCGGACGGATCGGCGACCGTGGCCTCGAAGCGCTCCCGGGCGAGGCGCACGTAGCTGCCGACGTCACGGCTGGCGACGGTCTCGACGTCACGGCCGCCGAGCACGACGTGCAGGTGCTCGGGCTCGACGCCCTGCACCGCGCCGAGCAGCTCGCCGTAGGTGCTCAGCTGCACCACCGCGCCGGGCTTCACGTGCTTGGCCAGCTTCGTGTCCTCCGGCTCGTAGGCGGGTCGGCCGGTGTCGGGGTGGGCGTCGGTGGTGCGGGTGAGGAAGTCGGCGTGGCCACGCCACCACACCGCAGGATCGGAGTCGTCGAGGAACGTGGCCTGGAACACCACGTCTGCGCCCGACGCGATGGCCGCGTTCGTCAGCTCGACCCGCGCCCGCAGGCGGTCGAGGGATCGGCCGCCGTCGCCTGGGTCGGCGTCGGAGCCGACGAGCGGGTCGTCGGGGACCTCGACCACCTCCGCGCCGCGCTCGACGAGGGAGGTGAGGTACGCGGCCTCGTGCTCGAGCCCACGTCGCTGCAGCACCGCGGTGTCGGGATCGTCCTCGACCGGCGCGTCGAGCTCGCCGGCGGCCACGCGCAGGTCCAGGGACGTCTTGTGGACGCACGAGAGGAACGACACGAGATCCGACGGGCTCGCCACCAGCACCCCGTCATCGCCACCCTCGCCACCCGTGCGGTACACGCGCCCCCTCCCGTCGACCCACAGGACAGTACGGCCACGCCGTGACGGAGGCGCTGGGGGGCCGCCTGCCTCAGCGCGTCGAGCGCTGGAGCCCGCGTCGGACCTCGTCAGCAAAGGCCGGCGCCCCCGCTCGTGCCAGCGCATCAAGCAAGGTTGCGACGCTCTTCGGCTCGCGCTTGTTCGCTGCCGCCTGGCGGGCCAGCTCATCGACGACCGATTCGGGCGCCAGGTCGAGCTGGTCGAGCAGGAAGTGGTCGGGATCGGTCACCTCGATGTCGAACGGGTCGACGCTCGCGGGTGGGAAGTCCGAGGTGTTCATGGTGATGATCGCCGAGGCATCGGCGCGAACCGCTGCGGCAAGGACATGGCGATCCTTCGGATCGCACGTGAGGCCATCGATCAGCGATCGGTACCCGGAGACCGACGCATGGGGGAATGCCGAGCCCATCTCCGCGATCAGGCGATCAACGTCGACGGGGGTGATGCCCACGTCGATGAGGTTGCGGCGAAGCTCCACGAGGATGTCCGGCGACCACAGCGCTCGATACAAGCCTCGCTCAGCCAGCCGGAGGAGCGTGTCGCGGAGGTGCGCCGGATAGAGGACGCACGTGTCGAGCACGACCGTGTAGCGCACCGATGGTCAGCGCGTGCGTCGTGGCGCAGCGGTGCGCTCGTACATATCTGCCTCGTCAGCGATCGCCACCATCCGGTCGAGCGCCTCTCGCCGCATCTCCGATGCGCGGTCTCGGTAGGCGAGCACGTCGGCGAGGCGAACCCGTCGGTGGCGCCCTGGCTGCTCGAATGGGATCTCGCCGGCCTCGAGGAGCTTGACCAGCGTCGGGCGGCTGATGCCGAGCAGATCCGCCGCCTCCTGGGTCGTCAGCCGCTGGTGCACCGGCGCGATGGTGACCGCCTGGCCGCTGGCCATGGCCTCCACGATGCCTCGGAGCACCTCGAACACCTCAGGGGGCAGCACGAGGTGCTCGCCGTTCGGTCCTGAGAGCGTGGTCGTCGGCGCGGCGTCCTGCCGTGCGAGCAATGCCTGGAGCTCCTGGAGCGACTCAGTGGGGGGCAGGATCGTCCGCTCATCTGCCGACGTCGCCATGGTGACAACCTCCTCGAGCGAAGGGTATCTCAATTCGAAAGAATCGCAACCCCGGAACTTGCACCTCCCGTGCGCCGCGAGAGGCTGCACCTCGACCATCGATCCATCTCCACACTTATTGATTGTAAGCGTCTGATCCGCCGCGTCGGGGCGCTACGGTATCCACAACCATTGGTTGGCGCAACCACCTGCCGGCGCCTCGACATCACGTGAAGGAGCATTCGCGATGGCCCTCTCCCCGCAGCACCGCACGACCATCTACCGGAAGTTGGCGCCGATCCTCGGGGACGCCGAGACGGAGGCCCTCATGAAGGAGCTCCCCCTAACGGACCACGACAAGCCCGCGACCAGCGGGTTCGTGAACACAGAGATCGCCAAGCTCACGAGTGCGATGTACGACATCAACATCCGCACCTTGTACGCGGTGGTGTGGTCGATCATCGGCGGCATGGCCCTCGTCGGGTTCATCACCAAGTAGCGAGCCAGCCGGCCCCTCAACGGCGGACGTAGGGTTCCCGCCATGCGACGAGGTCGGTGCGTGAAGGGCGCCGTCTGCGCGCTCCTCGCCGCGGCGATCGCCGCCTCGTGCGCCGCCGACGACGACCCCGACGCTGTGCCCAGCACCTCGACGACCTCCCCCGCCGCGCCCACCACCGAGCACTCCCCGGCGCCCACCGACACCGCGCCCGCCACGTCCGTCAGTCCGCAGCACGACGAGCTACTCGACGCGCTCGCCGGCGCCCACGACATCGACGTCTTCGATGCACGCTTCATCGACGCCGTCGACGCGCCGGGCGAACCCTTCGTGGCGCTCGGCATCCGAGACGGCGGGGCCGTCGCCTACCTCTGCGACGGCCAGCGCGGCATCTGGCTCACCGGCACCGCCGGCGACGACGGCTCGCTCGACCTGCGCAGCGCGGAGGGCGCCGCGCGCCTCACAGGGCCGCCCATCGAGCCCACCGCCGCTCGCAACGGCAGGGTGGCGCCGATCGACGTCACGATCACCGGCACCGACATCGCCGACGGCGAGCACCAGCTGCGCGCCGCCGGCCCCACCGACGCGCTGGTGCGCATCGACGAGCCGCTCGCCGCCGGGGGCGACGCAGTCGTCGGCGGCATCATCGTGCGCGGCCACACGGTCCGCGGCGTTGTACGCCTCGCCTCACGCCCGGCCCCGACGGCATCCACCCCACCACGGCCGGGCGCACGCCCACCCGCGCAGCTGCTCACGGTCGCCGGCTCGCGTCCCGCGGGCATCACCTCGCCGTGCGACGCCACCACCCAGGCCTACGACGCCGCCATCGCAGCGCTCCAGGGCCAGCGCGCCTCGCTCGAGGCGCAGGTGCGCGCCGTCGAGGGGCAGATCCGCTTGCTCGAAGCCCAGCTCGCAGCCATGCCGGCCACTCCCGCCAACGCCGGCGTGCGGGCCACGGCCGAGGACCTCCTGCGCGGCGAGCGGGCCCGCCGCCTGTCGCTCGTGCAGGCCATCACCTCGCTGCAGACCCAGATCGCCGACCTGCGCGTCCGCCAAGCACAAGCAGCCAACGGCATCGGCTGCTGACCCACAGATGAGGGTTTCCTCCGATGCTGTAGGCGTATACGCTTACAGCATGTCCACTGCATCGGCGGTCCTCATCGAGGCTCGAGCCAGCGCTCACCTGTCCATCAGGGAGCTGGCGCACGCTGCGCAGGTCTCGCCCAGCACGGTGCATCGGATCGAGCGGGGACGCCTCGAGCCCACCGTCGCGATGCTGGCGCGCCTGGTTGCAGCCACCGGCGAGCGCCTGGACGTGCGCAGCGTGACCGACCCGTCCACGCTCGCAGGACTGGCGCGCGCCATCAGCGCCGACGTCGACGCCGACCCAGACGACATCGCAACCCCCGTCCGGCGCTCGGCGGAGCTGGCTTCGCGGTTCCTCCGTGCGGCAACCCCGGGGGTGGAGCCGCTCCTCACCCCACCGCCGCCCACCGGCGATCGGCGCTGGGACGCGTTCCTCGCCGCGCTGGCGGAGTGGCTCGCCGTCCGCGTCAGCCTCCCGGCACCGGCCTGGGTCGACGAGCCGGATCGATTCCTCGACCGTGCGTGGTGGGTGACGCCCATGAGGTCGCTGCGGGCGTCGGAGTACGCAGGGAGTCCGGTCTCGTTCCAGCGACACGGCGTGTACATCCACCGCGCCTCGCTGGTGAACGTGTGAGGTCGGCGTGCTGACCAAGGAGCGCATCCTCGAGCTCTTCGGCGAGCTCGACTCCGAGCTGGCCGTGCACGGGGTCCGCGGCGACCTGTTCATCGTCGGCGGCGCCGCGATGGCAGTCGCCTACGACGCTCGTCCGGCCACCCGAGACGTGGATGGCATCTGGCGACCTTCGTCGGAGATCCGCGACGCGGCCGAGCGTGTCGCGGAGCACCACGACGATCTCGACCACGACTGGCTGAACGACAGCGTGAAGGGGTTCCTCCCTGGAGACGATCCTGGACCGCGTCGCGTCGTCTACGAGGGCGACAACCTCACCGTCTCCGCCGCGTCGCCGGAGTACATGCTCGCCACGAAGCTCCTCGCGAGTCGGGTCGCTCGCGACGAGGACGACATCGCGCTCCTCGCCGACCTCTGCGGCATCGAGGACGTCGACCAGGGACTCGACCTCGTCGAGCGCTTCTACGGAACCCGGCCGATCGAGGCGCGAGTCTCGTTCCTCCTCGAGGGGATCCTCGCCCGCCAGGGCCCAACCGCCGAGTGAGAGGGGCCGACCCCTCCGTCGCTCAGATATGGAACGACTGTTCGCAACATGACTGGTGTGCCGTGGATCGCCCCCAGGTCCTTCACACTTCTCACGTGTGACGATCGGAATCGTCGCACCCCCCTGCTACGGTGGGCACAACCGCCGGTTGGCGTCACTTCCCCTCGACCCCTTGACCTCAGGCGAAGGAACCATCACGATGACCCTGTCCCAGCAGCACCGCACCATCGTTCATCAGCACCTCGTGCCTGTCTTCGGCGAGGAGGTGTCGGAGGCCCTCATGGCAGAGCTCCCAACGCACGACCGGGACGAGCTCGTCACGAAGGACCATCTCGAGGCGGAGCTCGCCAAGGTCCGCGTCGAGGTTGCCGCGCTCGGCGGCGAGCTGCGCACCGAGATGGCCACGCTCGGCGGCAATCTCCGCACCGAGATGGCGACGCTCGGCGGCTCGCTCGGCAAGGAGATGGGCTCGCTCCGCACGGAGATGGGCACGCTCAGCGGCTCGCTCCGCACGGAGATGGCATCGCTCGACGGATCGCTGCGAGACGAGATGAAGCGGCTGCACATCCAGACGATCGGAACGATCCTCACGGCGGTCGCGGTCGGCACGGCAGTCGCTGCCGCCTTCGGCTGAGCTGCCCCACCCGCCGGCCCTGTCGTCGGTCCCGCACCGCCCCCCGTTAGCCTCGGCTGCGTAGGCCGACCGCAGGGGGAACTGTGCGCCGAAGCTTCGAACCTCGCCCGTCGACTCGGGCCTCCAAGCGAGCCCGGGCTGCGGCCCTGCTCACCGTCGCGGCGCTGCTCGCCGCCGCGTGCTCCGACGACGACACGCCGTCGGCCGACGAGGCCACCACCACGACCGCCGGCACGGGCCAGAGCCCCGACGCCGTCGACCGCTCCTTCTACATCCTCCCGCCCGGCAACTACGGCGGCATCCCCACCACCGAGCACTCGCTCGACCAGCTCCCCCTCTACGACGGCCTCACCCCACTGCGCGGCGAGGTCACCGACGCCGACATCGAGGAGCACTTCCTCCCGCAGGACTTCGCCCCCGTCGGCGACACCAACGAGGAGCCCACCGGCCGCGACGGCGTCACGATCCTGTATGACTCCTACGGCGTCGCCCACATCACCGGCGAGACCCGCGAGGACCTCGCCTTCGGCGCCGGCTGGGTGACCGCGCGCGACCGCGGCCTGCTGCTCGACCTCGCCCGCGGCCCGTCGCGCGCCGCGGTGGCCGACATCCCCGGCGTCGACGCCTTCGGCCTCGTCACCTCGGCGCGCCAGTTCATCCCGAGCGAGGCCACCGAGCAGCTGCTGACCGACCAGGTCGACCTGCTCGTCGAGGAGCTCGGCCCCGAGGGCGAGGAGATCGTCGCCGATGCCCAGGCCTACGCCGATGGCGCCTCGGCCTACTGGGCCGAGAACGACCCCGGCAAGGCGCCCGCCACGGTCAACGACATCATCGGCGCCACGTCGTTCATCGGGTCGATCTTCGGCGCCGGCGGCGGCTCGGAGGCCGACAACGCCGAGCTGCTCGCCACCCTCCAGGGCGGCCTCGGCGAGGGCCCGGGCCGCGAGGCATGGGAGGACGTCATGCTCATCGGCGACCCGGAGGCCCCCACCACCCTGACCGAGACCTTCGACTACCCGGCACTGACCGGCGGCGAGGTCACCGGATCGGTCGCCATCGACGCCGGCAGCATCACCTCGTTCGACGCCACCGCCGGCGGCGGCGGCGCCGCGGGCGACGGCCGCTTCGAGGCCGCTCAGCAGCCGCCGGACCGCCACGCCTCCAACTGGCTGCTCGTCGACCAGGAAGCATCGGTCAACGGCACGACGCTCGGCGTGCTCGGCCCGCAGCTCGGCTACTTCTACCCGGAGATCGTCCAGCAGATCCACCTGTCGGGCCCCGGCATCGAGGCCCAGGGCGCTGCGGTGCCCGGCCTCGCCATGTACATCCTCATCGGGCGCACCCAGGACTACGCCTGGAGCCTCACCTCCGCCGGCCACGACGTGCGCGACGTGTACGCCGAGATCCTCTGCGAGCCCGACGGCGCCGAGCCCACGATCGAGTCGGACCACTACGAGTTCGAGGGCGAGTGCCGCCCGTTCGAGATCTTCGACGCCGGCACGCTGGATGGGAAGCCCGTCAGCTACCCCACCTCGGTGCACGGCCCCGTCATCGCCACCGCCACCTCCGACGGCCGGCCCGTAGCGCTCACCCGCAAGCGCTCCACCTTCGGGCGCGACGCCATGAACCTCGCCGCCCTCAAGCGCATGACCGAGGGCGAGGCCGCCACCGCGGACGCGTTCTACGACACCGCCAACCGGTTCGGGTTCACGTTCAACTGGGGCTGGGTGGGGCGCGGCGACGTCGCCTACTTCTCCTCCGGCCAGCTGCCCGTGCGACCCGAGGGTCTGGATCGCCGCCTGCCGACGCTCGGCACCGGCGACTACGAGTGGCAGGGCTTCCTCGAGCGCGACGACCACCCGCACGGCACCGCCGGCGACGACCACCGGCTGCTCAACTGGAACAACCAGTCCGCTCCCGGGTTCATGCACGGCGACGGCGAGTCGTTCGGCTCGGTGCACCGCGTCGAGCTGTTCGACCAGTGGCCCGAGCAGACGGATCTCGCCGGGGTGGTGGGCGTCATGAACCGCTCCGCCACCGAGCTGCCCAACTCGCTGGTGTGGCCCGTGGTCAGCGAGCTGCTTGCCGGCGGCGAGGCGCCGTCGGCCGAGGCCCAGGCCGTCGTCGACCTGCTGGACGAGTGGGTGGCCGACGACGCCCCCGCCCTGGACGCGGACGACGACGGCACGTTCGACCACGCCGGGCCCGCCATCGTCGAGGCCCTGTGGGAGCCGATGGTGCTCGCCGCCATCGAGCCCGTCTTCGGCGAGCAGAGCCCCAACGTCTACGAGCGCCGCGGCCTGCGGGGCTCCAACGGCGCCAGCATCCTCGACAAGGACCTGCGCACCCTGCTCGGCGAGGACGTCGACGGGCCGTTCAACCTCCAGTACTGCGGAGGCGGCGTGATCGAGGACTGCCAGGCGGACCTGTGGGCCGCCATCGACACGGTGGCCGCGGACCTGGCCGAGGAGCACGGCAGCGAGGACCCCGAGACGTGGCTGGCCGAGGGCTGGCGGACGGGCTTCGAGCCCGGGCTCATCAAGGACACGATGCGCACCACCAACCGCCCCACCTTCCAGCAGCTCATCGAGCTCGTCGCCGAGCGCATCGAAGGCTGAGCTCGCGCCGAGCGATCCACACTTCTCACGTGTGTCGGGCGAGAACGTCGCACCCCCCTGCTACGATGAGCACAACCGCCGGTTGGCAGTCGCCACGCCGAGCGAGCACACCTTGGAGGCATCCGTGGCCGAGCTCCCTTCCCCCGAGCCTCCCTCCCGACCGTCCAACCAGAAGGACCCGCGACGATGGCCATCACCGAAGCGAGCCGCCACACGATGCTCGAGGCGCTCCGCGCCGCGATCGGCGAGGATGAGGCGATGACGCTCGCCGAGCACCTCCCACCCGTCGGCTGGGCCGACGTCGCCACCAAAGCCGACATCGCCGAAGTCCGCGGCGACCTGCGCAGCACCGAGGAGCGCCTCGGCCACCGCATCGACACCGTCGATGCCGACCTGCGCGCATTCGAGGTTCGCGTGGATCTCCGCTTCGACAAGTTCGAGGAAACGGTCCGCGCCGACATCAACACCGCGCTGTACAGGTGCAGCGTCGGTACGTTCGCCTCGCTCGGCATCTTGATGACGGCGATCTCGATCTTCGGGTGACGCGGCCATCGTGACGCGCTGCTGAGCCAGCGCCGCTCGAACGGCGAGCGCACCACTGTGTCGGGAGCGGCCCTTCTCGCACACAAGCCACCCAGCCGTAGGACCAGCCGAGTCCCCCCGGCATACTGAGCCTCGTCGCCTCCCGCAGAGACCGACCGCGACGACGAGGACCACCAGATGGCCGACCAGCGCAGCGACACGAGCGACGACTCCCAGCACGTCATCAGCGACGACCGGCTGCGCAAGCTCCGGATGCGCAACAGCGTCGCCGGCGCGGTGCACCTGGTGTCGGGGCTGGCCATGGTCGCCCTGTCGAACGACTTCGAGCTCTCGGTCTCGAGCCTGGCGCTCAACGGCCCGCCCGGCACCCCGCTGGCCGACGGCAACCTCAACGACCTCGGCGGGGTGCCGATCGGGCTGGCCACCGCCGGCTTCCTCTTCCTCTCCGCGCTCTTCCACCTGCTGATCGCGTCGCCGGTGGGCTTCCCCCGCTACGCGGAGGAGCTGCGCGCCGGGCGCAACCGGTTCCGATGGGTCGAGTACTCGCTGTCGGCCACCTTGATGATCGTGCTCATCGCGCTGGTCACCGGCGTGACCGACCTCGCCGCGCTGATCGCCATCGCGTTCGCCAACGTGGCCATGATCCTCTTCGGCTGGATCATGGAGGTGGCGAACCCGCCCGAGCGCACGAAGACGTGGTGGGCGCCGTTCTGGTTCGGGTGCATCGCGGGCATCGGGCCGTGGCTCGCCATCGCCACCTACCTGTGGGTGAACGTGAGCCAGCCGGGTGGCCAGGGCCCGCCGAGCTTCGTCTACGGGATCATCGGGACGATCTTCGTCCTGTTCAACTGCTTCGCCGTCAACCAGTGGCTGCAGTACCGCCGGGTGGGGCGATGGGCGGACTACGCGTTCGGCGAGAGCACCTACATCGTGCTGAGCCTCGTCGCCAAGAGCCTCCTGGCGTGGCAGATCTTCGCCAACACCCTCATCGACTGAGGCCGTGACCAGGGTCGCGGGCAGACTCACCCCAGCGACACGACGACGGGAGCCCGCGATGGCCACCAACGAGCGCACCGGCTTCGACCTCGACGAGGTCGATCGGCTGCTCACCACCACCAAGCAGGTGCGCAAGCGCCTCGACCTCGAGCGACCCGTCCCCCACGACGAGCTGCTGGCCTGCATCGAGCTCGCCGGGCACGCGCCGATGGGCGGCAACCTCGAGCGCAACCGGTGGCTGATCATCGACGACCCCGACACGAAGGCGTTCATCGCTGAGCGCTTCGCAGACGTCGGCCGCCCCTACCTCAGGTTCAACGCCGAGATCGCCGCCGACGAGCGGAGCCGCCGCGTGCTCGACTCGGCCGCCTTCCTCGTCGACCACCTCGCCGAGGTCCCCGCCCTCGTGCTGGCGATGCGGCTCGATCGTCCGCCACCGGAGAGCTCGCAGGGCCAGGCCGCCGCCTACTACGGCTCGGTGCTCCCCGGCGTGTGGAGCTTCCAGCTCGCGGCGCGCGCCCGAGGCATCGGCTCGGCGTGGACGACGTTCCACCTCGAGCACGAGGCCGAGGTCGCCGAGCACCTCGGCATCCCCTCCACGGTCACCCAGGTCTGCCTGCTGGCCGTCGGCTACTACACCGGCGACGACTTCCACCCCGCGCCACTCCGATCGGTGCGCGACGTCACCTACCTCAACGCCTGGAAGCAGCCGGTCACCTGATGGGCGCCTCGGGAGCCGAGGCCGAGTCGAGCACCGCGACGCGCCGCGTGCAGCTCGCGCTGCGCATCCTGCTCGGCGTCGCGCTGCTCGCCGCGGGCAGGGGGCGCCTCTTCTCGTCTCGCACCGAGTTCCAGGCCCAGGTGCCCGACTGGATGCCGCTCGACCCCGACGTCATCGTCGTGGTGTCAGGCGTCGTCGAGCTGGTGCTGGGCGCCGCGCTGATCCTGCTCGCTCGCCAGCGGGTGCTCGTCGGCTGGGTCGTCGCCGCGTTCTTCGTGGCCGTCTTCCCCGGCAACATCTCGCAGTTCGTCGATGGCGACGACGCGTTCGGGCTCGACTCGGACACGGCGCGCGCCGTGCGGCTGGTGTTCCAGCCCGTCCTCGTGGCGTGGGCGCTCTGGTCGACGGGAGCCTGGGCGGCCTGGCGCGCCGGCGACGGCCTGCGCACCCCCCGCCCCTGAACCGCGACCCCCGACCGGCGAGGGCCGACCCCTCCCACACCGACTCCCCAAATTGCGGTGCTCAGTGTCCATATGGAGCACTTTCTGGGGGTCAGATCGAGGTTGGGACACCGCAACACGCCGGGGGACGGTTGGGTCGGGGCGGGGTGTAAGGGGATCGGGGGTCGTCGGTCAGGAGTGGTGACGGCCCCACTGGAGGGGTCGACACCGACCAGAGGAGCCCCCCATGCACCGCACCCGCACCATCGCCACCGCCATCGCCCTGGTGGCCACCACCGCCGGCGGCGCCGTCGCCCTCGGCGGCAGCGACAGCACGACCGTCGCCACCGCCTCCCCCAGCACCACGACCGTCGCCGAGCGCCCCACCGAGCGTCCCGGCGAGCGCCCCGACAGCACGATCGACCTCGGCCCCGCCATCGACGTGGTCTCCGAGGCCGTGGCTGCTGCCCGCACCTCCCCGGCCGACACCCCGACGGCCCTCGCCCTCGGCGGCGAGCCGGCAGGCACCGACACCCCCGGCGCACCATCGCCCGGCGACCAGGACCCGCAGCCCACCCCGGCCGCGGCGCCCGTCCACGAGACGCTCCCCGGGGGCGGCACCCCGCCGCCGCCGAGCGGACCGAGCGAACCCATCGGCGAGCTGGACGACGACGGCCCGGTCCCCGCCGGCTTCGACTTCGTCGCCCCGCCCGCTCCGCAGGGCACCCCCGCCATCGGCGGCGGCCCCACCGGCCTGGCGGTCGCACCGAGCTGCTCGCACCAGTGCATCTCGCGCGGCGACGCCTACGCCCGAGGCTTCGGCGCCCTGCTCGTGGTCGAGACCACCGTCCCCACCGAGATGTTCATCAGCGCCATCGCGGACCTGGATGGTGACGGCGAGTACGAGGACACCCACTTCGAGACCACGCCGCACGGCACCACGAAGCACCTCTGGGCGCTCGACCACCTCGAGCCGGGCACGACCTACCACGCGATGGTCGCCGCCACCGACGAGCACGGCCACACCTCGTACGCCTGGGGCCACTTCACGACGCTGTCGCAGCGAGACGTCTTCGTCGAGTTCGGCGACCTGGAGATCGTCGGCGGGCCGAGCGGCATCGACCACACCGGCTGGTACCTCGGCCTCGACGGCCCGATCAAGTCCGCCACGCCGGGCTACCAGGGCATCCTGCTCTACAAGGACCTGCCCCGCACCGTCGGCCTCGACTTCTGGGTGACTCGCGGCTGGGATTGCGAGCTGCCCCAGTTCTGGACCGCCGCTGGCCAGGCGTCGCACGGCCACGACGACGACGCCTGCCTGGCGTGGAACTCGACGTCGATCGACATCGACCTCGACACGATCCCGGCGGGCACCAACCACTGGACCAGCACCACCGTCCAGCGCACCCTGGCACCCGCGGCCGGCGACGGCGCCCTGCCCCCGGGCTACGGCGACCCGCACTGGTTCAACTTCTCGGTGCCGGTCACCCTCCACGTCTCCTACTCGTGACACCGGCGGGGCCGGGGCGCCACCACGGCGCCCCGGCCTCGGCGCGCCCGGCGTTCTTCGGCGCAGGAGCCCACCATGCGGTGTTGCAGCGCCGAAGTCCGGACAGGGGGCCGTAGCGTTCGGGCATGAGCTCCACCTCGGTCCCGCTGTCCATCCTCGACCTGGCCGTCGTCGGGCGAGACGACACCGAGGCCGAGGCGCTGGCGGGCACCGTCGCCCTCGCCCAGGCCGCCGAGGCCCGAGGGTTCCGACGGGTCTGGTACGCGGAGCACCACAACATGTCGTCGATCGCCAGCTCGGCCACCGCGGTGCTCATCGCCCACGTCGCCGCCCACACCTCCACCATCACGCTGGGGGCGGGCGGGATCATGCTCCCCAACCACTCGCCGCTGGCGATCGCCGAGCAGTTCGGCACGCTCGCCACGCTGCACCCCGGACGCATCGAGCTGGGCGTCGGACGGGCACCGGGCAGCGACCAGCCCACGATCCTCGCCCTGCGCCGCACGTGGGACGCGGCGGCCACCTTCCCCCACGACGTCCTCGAGCTCCAGGCGTATCTGGCCGGCGAGAGCATCGTCGCCGGGGTGAAGGCCGTGCCCGGCGCCGGCACCGAGGTGCCGATCTGGGTCCTCGGGTCGTCGCTGTACGGCGCCGAGCTCGCCGCCCAGCTCGGCCTGCCGTACGCGTTCGCCTCGCACTTCGCCCCCGCCGACCTCGAGCGCGCTGTCGCGCTCTACCGCCGCACCTTCCAGCCATCGGCCGCGCTCGAGCGGCCGCACGTCGCCGCGGGGATCAACGTCGTGATCGCCGAGACCGCCGACGAGGCAGCCGCCACCTTCGAGCGCGTGAAGCGACGGCGCGTGGCGTCGTTCCTGGGTGGCGGTCGGCGCTTCACCGAAGAGGAGATCGACCAGCTCGTCGCCTCGCCGCAGGGCCACCAGGTGGCCGGGATGATGCGCCACACCGCGGTCGGCACCCCGGCGCGCGTCGCCGCCGAGCTCGAGGACTTCCGGCGCTACGCAGACGCGGACGAGGTGATCGTCGTGCTCAACGCCCTCACCATCGAGGACCGCGTGCGCTCGGTCCACCTCCTGGCCGAGGCCTACGACAGCGGGGAGCTCGCTGGCTGAAATATACATCCAATCCTGGCCGAAATGTACATTCGAGGCTGGCGGAAAATGACATCCGCTCGTGGCGGTCTGGTACATTGCCGGCATGAGCCGAGCATGGATCGACCGGGGTCTGCTCCCCGCGATCCGCCGGGCCGCTTCGGGTGGCCTGCCGGTGACGGTGCTCATCGGGCCACGGGCCTGCGGCAAGACCACGCTGGTGCAGCGCCTCGCCGACGACGGCACCTACCAACGCTCCGTCACCTTCGCCGACCCCGACGTTCGCGCCGCTGCACACGCCTCGCCGCTCCTGTTCATCGAGTCCCTGCCCTTCGGCACGATCATCGACGAGGCGCAGCTCGTCCCCGAGGTGCTCGTGCCGATCAAGGAGGCGGTCGACGCGGACGGACGGCCCGGCCACTTCCTCCTGACGGGATCCACCCGCGTCGACCTGCCCACCATGGGTGGCACCCACCCGCTCGCCGGTCGCCTCACCCGCTTCGAGCTGGGTCCGCTCAACGCCGCTGAGCGCCACGGCCACGCCGACGCGACCCTCGAGGTGCTGCTGTCGGGCGATCCGAGCACGCTCGCGGTCGCCGATCTCCCCGCGACCACCTACGACGAGGAGGCAGCCGCCACCGGCTTCCCACTCCTCGTGACGTCCGACGCCGACCAGCGGAGGTGGCGGCGCGACTACCTGCGCAGCATCGTGCCGCAGACCCTCGCCGAGTCCGATCACGTCGTGGACCATCGGCGCCTCGTTCGTCTCCTCGACGGCATCGCCGGCGTCGTCGGCCACGAGCTGGTGATCTCGCACCTGGTCGCCGACCTCGCCATCGACCGCCGCACGGCGGCGCGCTACCTCGACCTCCTCGAGGAGATGGGGCTCATCCGCCGGCTGCCCGGACTGCGCCTCAAGGCCACCGACACCGAGCGAGCGGTGCCCAAGCTGCACATGGCCGATCCGATCCTCGTCGCTCCCGACCCCGGCGGGATCAGCGACGATCGCCGCGTGGCCCTGCTCGAGTCGTTCGTGGTGAACGAGATCGCCACGCAGATCGAGTGGCTGGGCGGCGTCGACGGGCTCTTCCACTGGCGAGACCGCAACCGCGACGAGGTCGACCTCGTGATCGAACGAGATGGCGGGTTCGTCGCGATCGAGGTCAAGCGCACCCGCGAGGTGCCCCGCGGCGCAACCGCGGGGATCGACGCGTTCCGAGCGCGCTACGCGTCGAGGCTCCGGCGCGGGCTGGTGCTCTACGCCGGACGCCACGTCCTGCCCATCGGCCCGGACGTGTGGGCCGTGCCGATCTCCGCCTTGTGGACCAGGTGATGATCCTCAGGCGGCGGTGACGACGCCGCGGATGGCGGCTGCGGCGATGGTCTGCTGGTACAGCGCCAGGTGGTCCGACACCATGCGTGCGGTCGAGAACCTCGCCTCGACCGCGGCGCGGCACGCGGCGCGATCGAGCGCCGAGGCGCCGTCGATGCTGGTGACCAGCTCGTCCCACGTGTCGCTCAGGTAGCCCGTCACGCCGTGGTCGACGATCTCGGGCGCGGCGCCGAGCGGGAACGTGAGCACCGGGGTGCCCACCGCGAGGGACTCGATCATCACCATGCCGAACGGCTCCTCCCACTGGATGGGGTTGAGCAGCGCACGGGCCCCGCCGAGCAGCTCGAGCTTCTCGTCGAAGCCGACCTCGCCGAGGTACTCGACGCCGTCACCCAGCAGCGGACGCACCTTGCGCTCGAAGTACTCGTACTCCGGCGCCTCGCGCATCTTCGCCGCGATGCGCAGCGGCACCCCGGCCTCGCGAGCGGCGCGGGCCGCGAGGTGCACGCCCTTGGACTCCGCCATGCGCCCCAGGAAGACGAGGCCGTCGCCACCGGGACCCACGGGGAACGCGTCGACGTCGACGCCGTGGTGGATGACCGCGGCGATCGGGATGTCGCCGGCGCCGGCGGCCTGGCGTGCCGAGATGGCGATGACCGGCACCCGGTTGGCCACCTGGCGGTAGATGGCGGCCAGCTCGTCGTTGAACGTGCCGTGGTTGGTGGTGACCAGCGCCAGGTCGCCGCTGGCGGCGGCCAGGACGGGGCCGGCGAGGGTGTGATCGTGCACGACGTCGAACTCGCCGAGCTGCCCGTGCGCGAACAAGACGTGGCGCAGCTCGATCGCCGCGTTGCCCATGTCGATGCCGTTCGCATCCCGGTACACCGAGCGCACCGGCACCGGGCAGGTGCTGTCGCCGGTGGCGAACAGCGTCACCTCGTGTCCGGCAGCGACCAGGCCCTGGCAGAGCTGGTCGATGACGGCTTCGGTGCCGCCGTAGGCCGGCGGAGGGACGGCCACCCACGGTGGGGCGATCATCGCGATTCGCATCTCTGTCCTCGCTTCTCGGGGGCTGACGAGCAACCTCGCCTCTACCCACTTGCAGAGGATCACGTGCAGGGCCCGTTCGACTAGGGCACTCGGTCACCCAAGCGTACGGGGACGACCCCGCATCTCCTCCCGGGGGCTCAGCGCTCGAGGGTGAGCGCCCGGCTGGACGCGGGCCGTGGGGTCCGGTCGAGGACCATGTCGTCGAGACCGTCGACCTCGGTCACACCATCGGCCCAGCGCACGGTGACCCGCCGACCGGCCAGCGCGACGTCGCGCAGCTCCAGGCGATCGACGCCCGGCGGCAGCGTCGGCGCGACGTGGAGCCGCCCCCGGCGCACCCACGGGTCGAGGTGCAGCATCGAGCGCAGCAGCAGCAGCGGCGCGCCCGCGGCCCACGCCTGCGGCACGCACGACGCCGGGTACGACGCCGGCACCGGCAGCTCGTCGCGGTCGAAGCCGGCGAACAGCTCGGGCAGTCGCCCGCCCATCGCGTCCGCCGCCTCGAGCAGCCCCTCGATCACGGTGTGGGCCTGCTCGATGAACCCGTAGCGCATGAGCCCGGCCACGATCAGCGCGTTGTCGTGTGGCCACACGGACCCGTTGTGGTAGCTGACGGGGTTGTAGCGGGCCATCGTCGAGGCCAGCGTGCGGATCCCCCACCCGCTGAACATCTCCGGCGACAGCAGGCGCTCGGCGACCGCGGCGGCCTTGTCCTCGTCGATGATGCCCGTCCACAGGCAGTGGCCCATGTTCGATGCCAGCGCGTCGATCGGTGCGCGCTCGGCGTCGAGCCCGAGCGCGAACCAGCCGCGGTCCGGAAGCCAGAAGTCGCGGTTGAAGGCCTCCTTGAGCGCCGCGGCCTTGTCGCGATAGCGGTCGAAGGTGGCGCCGTCGCCGGCGTCGAGCGCGAAGTACGCGCGCGACAGGTACGCCGCGTAGGTGTAGCCCTGCACCTCGCACAGGGCGATGGGCGCCTCGGGCAGGCGACCGTCGGCGAAGGAGATGCCGTCCCACGAGTCCTTCCACCCCTGGTTGGCGAGCCCCCCCTCGCTGGAGCGCTCGTAGGTCACGTAGCCGTCGCCGTCCTCGTCGCCGAAGCGCTCGATCCACTCCAGCGCCCGGTCCGCTGCGGGCAGGAGCCGGTGCACCACCTCATCGGCGAGGCCCCAGCGCCCCAGCTCGCCCAGCAGCATCACGAACAGCGGCGTGGCATCCACGGTGCCGTAGTAGATCGACCCGCCGCCGAGCGACAGGCTGGAGGAGGTGTCGAAGCGGACCTCGTGCAGGATGCGGCCCGGCTCCTCCTCCGAATCCGGGTCGACCGTCGTGCCCTGCAGGCGCGCCAGGGTCTCCACCACGCCGACCGCCAGCGACGGGTCGACCAGCAGGCTCATCCACCCGGTGATCAGCGAGTCGCGGCCGAACAGCGTCATGAACCACGGTGCCCCCGCCGCGATCACCGGCGTGTCGGGGTGCTCGGGATCGAAGATGCGCAGCGCGCCCAGGTCCTCGATGGACCGCGCCACGACGCGCTCGAGGATCTTGTGGTCGGTGCGAAGCCGCGGCGCTCCCGCTCGCCACTGCTCCAGGCGCGCCATCGGCTCGGCGTCGTGCTCCTCCTCGCCGCAGCGGAACCGAGGATCGAACCCCTGGCCGGCGACGCGCAGGTGCACCTCGACGCACAGCTCGGCGGTGCCCTTCGCCTCGAGCTCGAGGTCCCACGTGGCGTGGCCGGGCGCTACCTCCGCTTCCTCCGACAGAGCGACGTGCACCTCGAGCAGCCCGCGGGGCGAGTCCTGCTCGAAGGCCAGCTGCGTCGGTCCGCACGAGGCGCGCATCCCGTCGGGCACCTGCGCCCGCAGCTCCTTCACCGAGAAGAGGTCGGCGAAGTCGGTGTCGGCGAACAGCTCGAGGCGCACCGACACCGGCGCCGAGCCGTAGTTGCGCACCGAGAGCTGCTCGCGCATGCCACGCCCCACGCTGCGGCGGCGGAACACCACCACGTCGCTCTCGGCGCGGCCCACGTCGGTGCGCACCCGCCCGAGGAACGTGCCCTGGAACGGGGCGCTGTGCGACACCGCGAGCGGCTCGAGAGCGCGACCGTCGACGAGCAGGCACCACGTGGAGAGCAGCCGCGTGTCGAGGAGGAAGAGCCCCTGCGGGAGGCTGGCGTCGATGTCGCCGGTGCGCCCCGACAGGCAGAACGACGAGCCCTCCACCAGCGTGACGGGGCCGCCGCCGTCGACGAGCGACGCGGCCGGTCGGCCAGAGGCCCAGGGGGAGGAGTCGCTCATCGGACGCTCACCGTACTGCCGCCGCGCCATCCCCCGTTCTTCGGCGCCTCGCCCGGCGCGTGGTCGGGTCGGTAGGTTCTGGCCGTTCACCGACGCAGCAGCGAGGGACCGATGAGCAAGACCAACCCCGGCAACTTCTTCGAGGACTTCGAACTGGGCCAGGTGATCGAGCACGCCACGCCGCGCACCGTCACCGAGGGCGACCGGGCCCTGTACGGCGCGCTGTACCCGACGCGCTTCGCCCTGCCGTCATCCGCCGCGTTCGCAGCGTCGTGCGGGCTCGACCCGGCGCCGGTCGAGGAGCTGCTCGGGTTCCACATCGCCTTCGGCAAGACCGTGCCCGACGTGTCGCTCAACGCCGTGGCGAACCTCGGCTACGCCGAGCTCCGCTTCCACCGACCGGTCCACCCCGGCGACACGCTGCGCACCCGCTCGGAGGTCATCGGTCTCAAGGAGAACTCCAACGGGCGCACCGGCGTCGTCTACGTGCGCTCGACCGCGACCGACCAGCTCGACCGCACCGCCATCGACTGGGCGCGCTGGGTCATGGTCAACAAGCGCGACCACGCCGCGCCGGCGCCCGACGCCGTGGTGCCGGAGCTCGCCTCGGCGATGGCTCCCGAGGACCTGGTCGTCCCCGAGGGCCTGACCTTCGCCAGCTACGACTTCGGGGCCGCGGGCGAGCCGCACCGCTGGGGCGACTACGCGGTGGGCGAGAAGATCGACCACGTCGACGGCGTCACCCTCACCGACGCCGAGCACATGATGGCCACGCGCCTGTGGCAGAACACCGCCAAGGTGCACTTCAACACCGAGGCCCGCCCCGACGGCACCCGCCTCATCTACGGCGGCCACATCATCTCCATGGCCCGCGCGCTGTCGTTCAACGGCCTCGCCAACGCGCAGCTCATCGCGGCGATCAACGCCGGCGCGCACACCGCGCCTGCGTTCGCCGGCACGACGGTGTACGCCTGGTCCGAGGTGATCGACAAGGCCGAGGTGGCGGCACCCGGCGTCGGCGCGCTGCGCCTGCGCCTCGTGGCGACGGCAGGGCGCGACGAGTCCATGACGCTGCGCGGCGAGGACGACAAGTACGCGCCGGGCGTCCTGCTCGACCTCGACCTCTGGGCCCTCTGCCCGACCTGAGCCACCAGGCCCCCGCACCCAAGCCCCTGTGCGTACCTGAGTGACTGTTTCGCGCACTCACCTACGCACCGAGGCCCGCCCCACGCGCCTGTGCGTACCTGAGTGAGTGTTTCGCGCACGCACCTACGCACAGGGGCGGCGACGCGGCGGGTGACTAGGGCGCGACGGTGAACGTGCCGACGTAGCCGTCGAGCATGTGGGGGCGTGGGTCGCGGGGATCGGGCATGAAGTCGACCGCCAGGTACTGGCCGGGATCGAGGTCCAGGTAGAGGTACCCGTCGAAGCCCGCGGAGATGGCACCGAGCCCGCCGACCGCCTCGAGCGGGACGCTCGGTGCGATGTTGGCGGCGAGGTCGGCCACCAGCGCATCGATGTCGTCGTCGGGCACCGGCTCGCCGAGGCGCATCAGCGACAGCTCGTGCAGCCCCCGCGCCGGGTCGGCCGTGTCGGTGTTGACCACGTGGTACCAGCCGGGGCCCACCTCGTCGGGGAAGCGGTACCCGTCGGCGGCCATCTCGATGGTGCCGACGACGTCGCGCGACGTGGTCGCCGGGTCCTCCGCGTCACCACCTGACACCGAGGTGGTGACCCCGGCGGCGGGCGGGGCGACCGCCAGCAGCGTCGACATCCCCTGCAGGGCGTGCGCCACGCCCTCGGCGTCGGGCACGTAGCACATGGCCATGACGGTGCCCTCGGGCAGGTCGACCAGCGCGGTGAGGTCGTGGCCGCCATCGATGTAGCTGACCCCGCCGATCATGTCGACGAACTCGATCGCCCCCGCGCCCGACGAGTCGCCGGCGCCGGCGGCGGCCACCTCGGCGAGGTCGACGCCGTCCTTGAGGCGGGCGAACATCACCTGGTGCGCTTCGGCCCCGACGTTGTGGAAGCGGATGAGCGTCCAGCCCGGCCGGATGCCCGATGCCGGGTCCGGGCTGATGTCGAAGGTGTACTCGGTGCCGTCGATGTCGAGGACCTGCACCGGCTCCGGCAGCTGCTCGAGGGACTCGGCGACGGTGGTGCTGGTCGTGCTCGCCTCCGATGCCGTGGTCGTCGACGCGCCCTCCTCACCCGCGCCGTCGTCGCTCGCGCACGCCACCGCCAGCAGGGCGACCGCGCAGGCCGCGAGCGCTGCGGGCCCTCGGCGTGGACCTGCGGCGGTCATCAGATCGGCTCGACGAAGCGGTCGAGCTCCCCGGACACCGCGGTCCCCGGCGGCAGCCGGTCCTCACCGATGGCGAGGTCGACGGCGCGCTGGAAGTGGTGGAGCAGCCGCTCGTGCCACCCGAGCTGGAACGGCCGGGCACCGGGCGACTCGATCGATGCCTGGATCGGGGCCATGTTGGCCTGGTCCTGCGCCATGACGGTGTCGTAGAGATCGAGCAGGCCGACGTACTCCGGCGGGACGTCGTCGCCCTCCCACGCCGGCGCGTACCAGCACAGCTCGAGATCGGTGGTGCGCTCGTCGACCGGCCACATGCACATGACGGTGAACGCGCCGGAGTCCATCGGCACCACCAGGTTCGGGAAGATGCCGAACGACGTGGAGGTCTGGCGCCACAGCAGCGGCACCGACGGGTTGTCGAGGTGCTCGGGCACCATGGCGAAGTCGCGCAGCGCCTCGCGCTTCTCGACGGTGAGGCGGCTGTTGCCGCCCGGCAGCATGGCGACGGTCACCGACTGGTCGTCGTAGAGCAGCGCCGCGCTCTCCGGGTGGATCGTGCGGATGTGGTACACCTCGAGGAAGGCGTCGACCATGAGCTTCCAGTTGGCCTCGACGCGGTGCACGCGGCGCTCCACCGAGCGCAGCGACGGGCCGTCGATGTCGGCCATGAGCGTCGTGATCGCCCCGAGCTGGTCGATGAGCGGCGCGGCGTCGGCGTCCTCGTTCACGAACACCCAGCCCTCCCACGTCTCGCACGACACGGGCACCAGCCCGAGCTCGTCCTTGTCGATGCCGGCGAACGAGCGCTGGTCGGGCACCGCGCGCAGCACGCCCTCGGTGTCGTACGACCACGAGTGGTACTGGCAGGTGAGGCGCTTGGAGGTGCCGCACGCGTCGCGGGTCACCGGGGCGCCGCGGTGCCGGCACGAGTTGTAGAAGGCGCGCAGCTCGCCGTCGGTGCCGCGCACCACGACCAGGGGCGAGCCGGACCGGTCGAACTGCCGGTAGGAGCCGGACTCGGGCCACTCGCTCTCGTGGCCGGCGAACAGCCACGTGCGGTGGAAGATGCGCTCCATCTCCAGCGCGTAGAACGCGGGGTCGGTGTAGCGCTCCGTCGGGATCAGCGGCACGGGGATCGCCTCGGGCGGCGGAGCGGTGCGCGCCTTCTCGCCCTCGATGCGGGTGCGGATCATCTGCTCGACGTCGGTGTCCATGGGGTCCCCTCGTGGATCGGTCGTGGTGCGGGCGGCGAAGGTTCAGCGGCGGAGGCGGTCGATGTTCTCCCACGGCGAGATCACGAGCTCGATCTTGTCGAGGAGGACCAGGACGTGCACGGGATCGGGATCCACGATCGTCGCCCACGGCGTGCCGTCATCGATCGTCGCTGCGGCGGCCGGGAGGTCGATCTGGCGGGCGTCGGCCATGCCGGCGTCGTAGTAGGTGCGATCGCTGACGCCGTTGCCCCAGTAGATCGAGTCGTTGGCGGTGACCCACGCCGGCGCCGCGCGCACCAGCGGGGGCTGCTCGCCGCTCGGCAGCTGCAGGGTGCAGCGGAACGCGCTCGCCCGGTCGCCCACGACGGTGCGCAACACGTCGCCGTCGCGCTCGTGGGTCACCGGCGTGGCCTTCGTGATGATGCTGATCGGGTCCATCGACGTGGTCGACGAGCGGGCGTCGACGATGAGGTAGCGCGGCGGGCTGCCGGCGTCGCTGACGTACAGCGACCACTCGGCGCGCACCCCGTTGGTGAGGCCCGACACCCGGTACACGTTGAGCGTGAGGAGGTGGGCGGGCTCCTCCCCCTCCAGGCAGCTGATCGGCACCGGCACCAGGTGTTCGGGCAGGCCGAGGCGCGCTGCGAGCCCGTCGACCGCATCGGCGCGGATGCGGAAGACCCAGTACACCGACGGCGGCTCGGCCTCCACGGTGAACGGCAGGAGCGGCTGCTCCTTGCCGAGGGCGATCATGAGGCCCTGGCGCAGCGCCATCTGCGCATAGAGGAAGCGCTTCAGGGCCCGGCGGCCGCGCAGCCCGCGACGCGAGAGGGGCGCGACCTGCGCACCGAGGGCCGCCGACGGACCCCCTTCGCGTGCTGCTCCCCCTGTGGTAAACACTGTTCACCAGGCTAGCCGACGGGCTTCGCCGACGACGGCGCCACGCACACCGGGGGAACCATGCCAGCACCACGCACGCTCACCACCGCCGCCCACCAGGACTTCGAGCTCGAGGTCGTCGCCGGCACGTGGCCGAGCGACATCAGCGGCGACATGGTGTTCTCGAGCCCGCAGAACGACGGAAAGATGGACTACGCCATCTTCAACTGGGGCTCCATCTGCCGGCTGTCGCTCGATGCCGGCACCCGTGGCGCAGCGCCCGACCGCTTCGCCTGGCAGGTGCGCTCCATCGAGACGCCCGGCAAGCGGCTGTGGAACCGCATGCCCGAGCACTTCGCCCCCAGCGGCATCGGCTACCAGTCGCCCTTCGGCTCGACCAACGCGTCGAACACCGCGCCGCTGCCGTGGGGCGGGCGCCTCTACACCACCTGGGACGCCGGCCGGCCCGTCGAGCTGCACCCCGACACCATGGAGTTCGTGGCCGAGGTCGGCCACCTCGACTCGTGGGGCGGCAGCTCCATGGACATGCCCGGCGTGCTCCCCTTCATCCTCTCGAGCGCGCACCCCGTCGCGGACCCCGACCGCGACTGCTTGTGGAGCGTGAAGCTCGACTTCGTCATGGAGCCCACCTTCGGCATGCGCCCCGCCGTCGTGCGCTACAACCGCGCGGATGGCACCCAGGTGAAGTGGTGGCCGCTGGAGGGCATCGCCTTCGGCGGCTCGACCCACACCGTGAGCCAGACTCGCGACTGGGTGATCCTGGCGGACTCCGGCAACTTCAAGCCCGACCCGGCCGAGATGTTCGGCGGCGAGCGCGAGCTCACCATCGACGACGAGGTCGACGTGTGGCTGGTGCGCAAGGACCAGCTCGAGGGGCTGGCATCGGGCACGCCGATCACCCCGGTGGCGCTGCGCATGTCGCCCCCGACCGGCCACTTCTACGCCCGCTGGGAGGACCGCGACGGCATCTCGGTGGTGTGGGAGGGCATGGACCTCATGGACCTCGCGCTCTACCTGAAGCCCGGTGACCTCGACGTCAACGGCAACCCCGTCGACCCGGCCGCGGTCGGCCTCTACAACATGGCGATGGCGCCCGAGACGATCGTCGAGGTGCTGTTCGACCCGGTTACCGGCAAGGCGATCGAGCGCGGCATCTACAAGAGCGACTGGACGTTCAACCTGCAGCTCTCCGCGATGGACTGGAGCGTCGAGGGCCAGACGAACCCCACGCTGCACCACGTCAGCTACCAGGGGTGCCGGCCCGGCAACATCTCCCAGCGCGCTGCGAAGCTCTACGAGGGCCGCATCGACCTCGACCAGGTGCGCGAGGAGACGCCCGGCGTGCTCGCCACCTTCGAGCGGGGCTCGATGGAGCTGAAGGCCCGCTGGGAGTACAGCGACCTCGGCGACCACATCACCTCGCCCACCTTCGCCCCGCGCAACGTCGGCGCCACCCCGGGCCAGAGCGCCTACGCGGGCGGCGAGCCCGGCGGCCACGACGGCTACGTGATCCAACCCGTGTGCTCCGACGACGGGTTCCGCGTCGAGCTGTTCGACGCCGCCGCGGTCGGCGCCGGGCCCATCGCGGTGCTCAAGGGCACCAACAACGAGTGCGTGCCGCTGGTGCTGCACTCCTCGTGGATGCCGGCGAGCACCGAGCTCGCGGATGCCGAGCGCCTGCGCTTCTCCGACGAGCTGAGCGACGAGCTCATGGCGAAGGTGCCCACCGAGCTGCACGGCGCGATCCGCGAGGTCGCCGCCGAGCTCGACGAGATCCAGCAGTGACCCGACGCCCGCCACCCGCGCACGACCCCTCCACCCCCCACACGACGGGACCCACACCATGAGCGACCTCCACACCCTCACCAGCACGGTCACCAACGCCGGCCACCAGCCGGCGCTCGCGGGGAACCTGTTCCCCGTCGGCGACGAGCTCGACGTGGATCGCTGCGCGGTGACCGGCGACCTGCCGGCGGGGCTGCGCGGCAGCTTCGTGCGCAACGGCCCCAACCCGGCCTTCGAGCCCCTCGGCCGCTACCACATGTTCGACGGCGACGGGATGCTGCACGGCGTCACGTTCGGCGACGGCCGCGTCTCGTACCGCAACCGGTGGATCCGCTCGCGCGGCCTCGGCGCCGAGGTCGCGCTGGGCCACGCCGTGTACCCGGGCCTCGGCAACGTGCTCGACTTCCCCGACGCCGCGCTCACCGGCGACGCCGGGCCAGTGAAGAACCCGGCCAACACGCACATCATCCGCCACGCCGGCCACTACCTGGCGCTGTGGGAGGGCGGGCTGCCCACCGAGGTGACGCCGCAGCTCGACACCATCGGCGAGTACGACTTCGGCGGGAAGCTCCGCGGCGCCATGACCGCGCACCCCCGCCTCGACCCGCGCACCGGCGAGATGTTCTTCTTCGCCTACTCGATGTTCGCCCCGTACCTGCGGTACTACGTCGTGGACGCGACCGGTGCGCTGGTGCACAAGGCAGCCATCGACTTGCCGGCGCCGGTGATGATGCACGACTTCGTGATCACCGAGCACCACACCGTCTTCCTCGACTCCCCCATCGTGTTCAACGTCGAGACGATCGGCCAGGGCCCGATGGTGTCGTGGAAGCCCGAGAACGGCACCCGGATCGGCGTCATGCCGCGGCTCGGCGGCGCGGACGACGTCACCTGGTACGAGGTGGAGCCGGGCCACATCCAGCACTTCTGGAGCGGCTGGGTGGAGGGCGACCGCCTCGAGCTGTCCGGCTCGCGCTTCGACGCCCCCGACTTCGGCATCGAGCCCGACGCCCCGCTCGACGAGTCAACCACCGACGGCGAGTCCGGTCGCCCGGCGCGCTTCTGGGTCGACCTGGCGAAGGGCACCGCCGGCTGGGAGCCGATCGACGACCTCCCCGGCGACTTCAACCGCATCAACGACGACTACAACGGCGTGCGCGCCCGGTGGCTGTACATGTCGGCGTTCACCGAGCCGGACCGCCCGATCGGCGACTTCGACACCATCGTCAAGTACGACGAGACCGACGGCAGCCGCACGATGTGGTCATCGGGCCCGCACGGCCACGTGGGCGAGAACGTCTTCGCCCCGGACCCCGACGGCACCGCCGAAGACGACGGCTGGATCCTCAACATCGTCTACGACGACAGCCGCGACGCCAGCGACCTCGTCGTGCTCGACGCGCACGACGTCGCCGCCGGGCCGATCGCCACGGTGCACCTGCCGCGCCGCGTGCCGTTCGGCTTCCACGCCAACTGGTTCGGTGACCCGGCGTGACCGGCACGAGGCGCTCGTCGATCGCCGCGCTGCTGGCGGTCCTGGCGCTGCTCGCCAGCTGCGGCGGCGACGACGTCGCCACCCCGTCGACCTCGACGGGCGGCGCCACGACCGCGCCGACCACCACCGAGGCCGCGCCGGCACCCGGCGGCGGCGCGGGCTGCGACGCGGACCCCGCCGAGCTGGGCGAGCGCTCGGCGCACGAGCAGGTGGACGTCGCCGGCGACGACGCCGAGCGCTGGTACTCGCGGTGGGTGCCGCCGACCTACGACGGCGAGCCCGTCCCGCTCGTGATCGAGCTGCACGGCTACCTCAGCGGCGCGGCGGGCCAGGCGGCGATGAGCGACATGGGGGTGGTCGCCGACCGGGAGGGCTTCGTGGTGGTCACCCCGCAGGGCTCCGGCGACATGCCGTACTGGAACGCCGTGCCGCACGACGACCTGCCCGACGACCTCGCCTTCGTCGAGGACGTCCTCGACGACGTGGGCCAGAGCGTCTGCATCGACCCAGACCGCGTCTACGTGGACGGCTTCTCGAACGGGGCGTTCCTCACCTCGCTCGCCGCGTGCCGCCTCGCAGACCGCGTGGCGGCCGTCGCCGCGCTCTCGGGCCTGCAGGACCCGGCGGGCTGCGACCCGGCCCGCCCGATGCCCGTCCTCGCCATGCACGGCACCGAGGACCAGCTGGTCTCCTTCGCCGGGCCGCCGAACCCGGGCCTCGAGGACCTCACCTGGGACGAGGACAGCACCCGGGCGTTCGACGGGCTGCCGTTCGGCGACGTGCGCGACGCGGCGGCCACCTGGGCGAGCCGCAACGGGTGCGACGCCGAGCCGTCCAGCACCGCCGCGGCGACGCACGTCGAGGTCGTGGCCTACGGGGGCTGCGAGGGCGGCGCGGACGTCGAGCTCTACGTGCTCGACGGCGCCGGCCACACGTGGCCCGGCAGCGCGTTCGCCGCCGCCAGCACGGCGATCCTCGGCCCGGCGACCGACGAGATCGACGCCAGCGACACCATCTGGTCGTTCTTCGCCGCCCACCCGATGGGCTGAGCGCCGGCGACCCGGCGGGCCGCCGAACGAGGGACGCTCAGAGCAGGCCGCGCGACGCGCCGCCGTCGACGAGCACGCTCGTGCCCGTGATGAAGCGCGCGCTGTCGCTGCACAGGAAGGCGACCACCCGACCGAAGTCGGCAGGGTCGCCGAGCTCGCCGCCGGGGATGTCGACGCGCAGCGAAGCGAGCGCCTCGGGCGCCAGCGACGCCAGGCGGTCGGTGGCATGCACGCCCGGCTGCACGGAGCTCACCGTCACGCCGTCGGCGGCGACCTCGGTGGCGAGCACCTTGAGGAACCCGGTGAGGCCGGTGCGCGCGGTGGTCGAGGCCATGAGCGTGCCGATGGGCTGACGCACCCCGATGGACGTGATGGCCACGACGCGGCCCCAGCGCTGCGCCTGCATCGCGGGCACCGCCGCCTGGCACATGGCGACCGTCGACAGCAGGTTGAGCTCGAGCGCGGCGCGGTAGGCGTCGATCGTCGTCGTGGCGAACGTGCCCGACGGGGGGCCGCCGGCGTTGGCGACGAGCACGTCGAGGCCGCCGAGCGCCTCGGTCGCCGCCTGCACCAGCGCGGCGGCGCCCTCGGGCGTCGACACGTCGCCGGGCACGCCGACGACGTCGCCGCCCGCGGCGCGCAGCTGCTCGACCGCGGCCTCGAGCCGCGCCGGGTCGCGCCCGTTGAGCGCGACGCGCGCGCCCTCGGCGGTGAGCGCGCGCGCCGCCTCGAGGCCGAGCCCGGCCGACGATCCGGCGACGAGCGCTCGTCGACCCGCTAGCCCGAGATCCATGTCGTCCTCCTCCGTCGCCGCGCCGGCGGCGCGGACCCTGCTGATCGCCGCTGCGCGCGGCCCTCCCTGCTCACCGCCGCCGATCTAGGCGCAGCAGGCGGCGGGCGTTGGCGTCGAGCACGTCGGCCAGCGCGGCGTCGCCGTGCGACGGGTCGGCGGTCTGGTCCCACCCGGCGAGGTTGGTGCCGGCGACGAGGTGCTCGGTGCCGAACGCGGCGACCAGCGCGCCGAGCGCCGCCGGGCCGCCGACGTGCGCGTCCCACCACAGGCGGGCGAGCCGCTCGGCCACCGCGCCCTCCTCGGCGAGCGCCGCGCCGCCCCAGCCGCGCGTCCGCGCGCCGTGCGCCATGCGCTCCGCCAGCCACGAGGTGGCGCCGCCGCCGTGACTGACGCACACGTCGAGGCGCGGGTGCCGGTCGAGCACGCCGCCGAGCACGAGGGTCGCCACCGCGATCGTCTCCTCGTGCAGGAAGCCGATCCACAGGTCGCCGTCGAAGCGCGCCAGGCGCTCGTCGCGTCGAGGCCGGTCGATGCCGTCGGGCGCGGGGTGCAGCAGCACGGGCACGTCGAGCGCGCAGCACGCGGCCCACACGTCGTCGAAGGCGGGGTCGTCGAGCGGGCGCCCGAGGTCGGTGCCGAGGTAGGGGGCGAGGAGCCCGAGGTCGCCGACGGCGCGCTCGAGCTCGGCGACCGCGGCGGCGGGATCCTGCATGGGGAGCTGCGCGCAGCCAGCGAGCCGGTCGGGGGCGTGCGCCACGAGCGCAGCGAGCTCGTCGTTGTGGCGGCGGCAGAAGCCGGCGGCGACGGGGGCGTCGACGTGCGACAGGAACGTGAGCGGGTTGGGCGACAGCACCTGCAGCTCGATGCCGAGCGCGTCCATGCGCTCGAGGCGGGCGCCCAGGTCCATGAACGGCGTGCCGCGGTAGCGCACGCCGTGGAGCTCGTAGCCGCCGACGCGGAAGCACGGCGGACGCCCCGCGGCCTCGTCGCCGTCGTCGAGGAACGGACCGAGGTCGCCGGCGGCGCCGAGCGCCCCCTCGAGCACGACGTGGGCGTGGAGGTCGATCACGCCAGCGCCACCGCGTCGATCGCGTCGAGCGCCGCCGGGTTCTCGAGGGTGGAGAGGTCGCCGGGGTCGGTGCCCGTGGCGCGGGCCCGCACGGCGCGTCGCACCACCTTCCCCGACCGGGTGTGCGGGAGCGCGTCGACGAAGCGCACGAGCGAGGGGCGGAACGCCTTGCCGAAGGACGCCACCACCGCGTCGGCGACCGCATCGGCCAGCGCGCCGTCGCCGTCTCGTCCCGCGCCCGGCACGCACCAGAGCGCGATCACCTCGCCCTTCACCGGGTGCGGCAGCCCGACCGCGGCGGCCGTGGCGATGCCGTCGACGCCGACCGCGGCGGACTCGATCTCGGCGGGGCCGATGCGCTTGCCCGCCACGTTCAGCGTGTCGTCGCTGCGGCCGTGCAGGAACCAGTGTCCGCCGTCGTCGACCTCGGCCCAGTCGCCGTGCCACCACGTGCCGGCGAGGCGCGACCAGTAGGTGTCGAGGTAGCGGTCGTCGTCGCCCCAGATGCCGCGGGTCATGCCGGGCCACGCGCCGCGCACCACCAACTCGCCGACCGCGCCGGTGCCGCGAACCGAGCGTCCGTCGTCGTCGACGACGTCGACGGGGACACCGAGCGCCGGTCCCCCGACCGAGCAGGGCACGCAGCCCGCCAGCAGGTTCACCGACAGGAGGCAGGCGCCGACCTCGGTGCCGCCCGACAGGTTGATGATCGGCAGGCGACGCTGCCCCACCCGGTCGAACAGCCACCACCACGGCGCCTCGTTCCACGGCTCCCCCGTGGAGCCGAACGCGCGCAGCGACCCGAGCGCGTCGGCGTCGACGTGCTCGTCACCGGCCGCGGCCAGGGCCCGCACGAGCGTCGGCGACACCCCGCAGAACGTGAGCTGGTGGCGGGCGACGAGCGACCACAGCCGGCCGGCGTCGGGCCAGTCGGGCGCGCCGTCGAAGGTGACCAGGCACGCGCCGTTGGCGAGCGCAGCGACGGTGATCCACGGCCCCATGATCCAGCCCATGTCGGTGAGCCAGCACGCCCGGTCGTCGGGCTGCAGGTCGCACTGGAAGGCTCCCTCCTGCGCGATCTTCACCGTGAACCCGCCGTGCACGTGGACCGCGCCCTTGGGCCTGCCGGTGGTGCCCGACGTGTAGGCGAGCAGGACCGGGTCCTCCGCCGTGGTCGGCACCGCTGCCGCCGGCCGGACCCCGGTGGCGGTGAGCTCCTCGACGGTGACGACCTCGACGTCGACCCCCTCCACCGCCGCCAGCGCCGCGGCCTCTCGGACGACCGCCGCGACGCCGACCGGCCGGCCACGTCGGGCGACGGCCTCGACGCACACGACCATCCGGACGCCGCCGTCGACGAGGCGAGCCGCCACCGCGGCGGGGCCGAAGCCGGAGAAGATCGGCACCGCCACGGCGCCGATGCGGGCGATCGCCAGCAGCGCGCCGACGGCGTCGCCCATGCCGGCCATGATCCCCACCCGGTCGCCGCGGTCGATGCCGCGTGCGACGAGCGCCCCGGCGAGGTCGGCCACGCGGTCGCGCAGCGCGCTGAACGTGGCGCTGCTCGTGCTGCCGTCCTCGGTCTCGACGATCAGCGCGGTACGGCCGGCGTGCTCGGGATCGTCGGCCCACCGGTCGAGGCACACCGCCGACAGGTTGATGACGCCGTCGTCGTACCAGGTGGTCCACTCGACGCCGCGCGACGCGTCGCGCACCTGGGTCCACGACCGCTCGAAGGGCAGCCCGACGAACGCGGGCACCGCGCCCCAGAACCATTCCGGGTCGTCGATGGAGCGGGTGACGAGGTCGTCGTAGCGCTCGATGCCGTGCTCGGCCATGAACCGCGCGGTCGTCGAGCGCTGCCGGCCGGCGTCGTCGATCGTCCAGACGACGTCGCGGTCCATCAGCCGAACACGACCGGGTAGCGCAGCCAGTAGCCGCGGGCGCTCTGCGGGTCGAGCTGCGGCGGGTCGTCGGGGTCGCGGCGGCCGCCGGCGGCGAGCACCGCCTGCACGGCGATCGGCACCAGGCCGTAGAGGTGGTCCGCGTCGGGCTCGGCACCGAGCGGGTCGACGCCCGCTGCGATCTCCTGGCCGATGCACGCGTGCATGCCGAGGCCGAAGCTGAGCCCCCACGGCGCGATGCCCGGCTCGAGCGGGCGCTCGGGGTCGAAGCGGGCGGCGTCGGGGCCGAACGCCGTCGGGTCGCAGTTGGCGGCGAGCAGGTCGATGACGACCTTGTCGCCCGCGGCGATCCGGGTGCCGCCGGCGAGCTCCACGTCCTCGAGCGCCCAGCGCATCGCGACGGGGCTGGAGGGGTGGAGGCGGATCGTCTCGTGCACGCAGCGCTGCAGGAAGCGCCGGTCGTAGCGGGCCCGCTCGATCGACGCCGCGTCGAGGTCGAGCACCGCGTCGATGGTGCGCACGAACGCGGTGGCGGAGGTGTGCGCGCCGGCCAGCAGGAAGAAGCACGTCTCGCGCAGCACGACGTCGGGCGGCAGCTCGAGATCGTCCAGGTTGCGCAGCAGGACCGTGAGGACGTCACGGGGCAGCTCGTCCTCGTCCGCCTCGCCCGCCGCGACGCGCTCGATGATGGCGCGGCGCCGGTCGATCGACGGCCGCAGGAACTCGACGTCGAACGCCTCGAGCGCGGCGGCGACCTCGGCGCGCTTGGCGGCGCGGTCGCCGCCATGGTGGGCCAGGGTGGCGCCCTCGATGAACAGCATCATGTAGCGGTAGAGGTGGGCGGTCTCCTCCGGCGTCCCGAGCGGCCGGTCGACGCCAGCGGTGGAGGCGGCGAGGTTCATCATCATCTGGTGGCTGAGCCCCACCAGCTCGGCGCGCCCCCGCTCGACGTGGGGGCGCAGCGTGGCCTCGACGATCGGCGGGAACAGGTCGCGCTCGTAGCGCTCGTGGGTGTCGCGCCGGAAGAGGCGGTTCTCGAGGCGGCGGCGGTCGCGGTGCTCGGTGCCGTGCAGGTTCACGAGCACGTCGGCCATCACCACGTCGCCCTCGTCGTAGAGGGCCTGGCGCAGGACCTTCGACCGGAAGGCCATGCGGGCCTCCTCGTAGTCGCTGATCGTCACGATCGTCGGCTCGCTGGTCATCGGGCTCCTCGCGGGGCGGCGGGCTGCTCGGCGCGCGCGGCCCAGCGGGCGCAGCGCGCGAGCAGCGTGCGGTGGTCGGGGTGGGTCAGCGACTCGGGTCCGTGGCCGAGGAGGTCGACGACGACGCGCCCCGCCCCGTGCGTCCGCGCCCACAGCACCGGCGCCTCGACGCCGCTGGTCGCGCCCACCGCCAGCGGCACGACGTCGGGGTCGACCTCCAGGTCGCGGTAGAGCTCGTCGACGACCTCGAACGGCGCCGTGCCCTGGGTCGCGGGGTGCTGCTCGCCCGCTGCGGTGGCGCGCACCGCGACGGTGCCCAGCGGCGGGTGCGACGACCGCTCCCAGCTCCACGAGGCGCCGAGGAGCTCATGCCAGCGCGGGTGGGCGTCGAAGCAGATCACCGCGGTGTGCAGCGCGAGCAGCCCGCCGCCGCCCGCCACGTGCGCCGCGAGCACCGCGGCGTCGTCGTCGCCCAGCGAGAACGCCCACCGCTCGCGCAGCGCGGCGTAGCGGTCGACCTCCATGCGCCAGCGGAGCGCGTCGACGACGAGGAGGTCCCACGGCTCGGCGTCGCCGGCTGGCGCGGCGCGCAGCGCGTCGAGGGCGAGGGCCGGCTCGTCCACGACCGTCGTGCGCGCGCCGAGCGGCTCGAGCACCTCGATCAGCGCCGAGGAGGTGGCGGCGAAGTCGTGCGTGGGGCCGCCGGCGAGCAGCAGGCAGCGCACCTCAGCGCCCCTCGGGCTCGACCCCGACGCCGTCGACCGACGCCGGCCTGGGCAGCGTGGCGATGACGCTCGTCGTGACGCCGCCGTCCACGAGCAGCTCGACGCCGTTGACGTACGCCGCGTCCGGCGAGAGCAGGAACGCGACGGCGCCGGCCACGTCGTCGCCGGTGCCGAGGCGCCCGACGGGCACCCGCTCGGCGCGCCGCTGGCGGATGTCGGGGTCGGCGTAGATCTGCTCGGACATGCCGGCGTCGATGAGCCCCGGCGCCACCGCGTTGGCCCGGATGCCGTGGGGGCCCAGCTCCAAGGCGAGCTGCTGGGTGAGCAGGGCGACGCCGGCCTTGGTGGCGCCGTAGGCGCCGGCGTTGGGGCCCGGAGCCACGCCGTTCATCGACGTCACGGTGACGATGGCGCCACCCGTGCCGGCGGCGACCATGCGGCGCGCCGCGGCCCGGGCGGTGACGAAGGTGCCGGTGAGGTTCACGTCGACCACCGCGCGCCACGCCTCGAGGTCGTGGTCGAGCAGGGGCCCGAACCGCACGATGCCGGCGTTGCAGACGATGCCGTCGGGCGCCGCAGCCCCGGTGCGCTCGGCGAAGAGGTCCAGCGCCCGCTCGACGGCGGTCTCGTCGGTGGTGTCGGCTGCGAGCGCCACCGCACCGTCGCCGATGGCGTCCGTGGTGCGCGCCGCGGCGTCAGCGTCGAGGTCGAGCACGCCGACGGTCCACCCGTCACGGGCGAGGCGCCCCGCGATCGCCGCACCGAGTCCCCCGCCGGCGCCGGTGACGATCACGCCGGGCACGAGCCACCTCCGGGTCGCGGCGCGGCGCGCAGCGGGATGGTCACGGGTGCACCCGATCCCACGTGAGGGGCTCCGCCGACCACATGCCGACCTTCTCCCCCGGCAGCGGCGACCGCTCGGGCCAGGGACGGTCGAGGTCGACCGCGCGCCCGCGGGAGAAGACGTGGCGCAGGTTCCGGCGGTCGCCGAGCACGGTGACGTCGGTGGCCGGGTCGCCGTCGACGACCAGCACGTCGGCGACCGCGCCGGGCGCCACGACGCCGACGGTGCCGTCGTCCATGCGCAGCGCGGTGGCGCCGTTGCGCGTCGCGCAGGTGATCGCCTCGAGCGGGGTGAGGCCGAGCTGGTCGACGAGGACCTCCATCTCGCGGGCGTGCCAGTGCCCGTAAGGGGTGAGCGAGAAGCCGCTCTCCGATCCGCACAGCAGGCGCACCCCGGCGTCGTGCGCGGTGCGCAGTATGGCGGCGGTGGCGGCGATCTCGCCCCGGAAGATGTCGACCTGGGTCGTCGCGGCGCCGACCGCGGCACCGTGGTCGGCGAGGTTGGCGAGGAAGGTGAACGTGGGGGCGATCGCGGCGCCCGAGGCCACCACGGCGTCGAGGGCAGCCTCGTCGATGTAGGAGGCGTGCAGGATCAGGTCGATGCCGGCCTCGGCCGCGAGGCGGGTGGACTCGGCGCTGCGGCAGTGGGCGACGGTCGGCGTCTCGAGCGCGTGCGCGGTGTCGACCACCGCACGCAGCTCGTCGAGCGTCCAGACGGTGAGCTCGCCCTTGGAGCCGGGGACCGAGCCGGTCACGTGGATCTTGATCCAGTCGGCGCCGTACTTGATCTGCTGGCGGGTGGTGCGCACCATCTCGTCGCGGTCGCGCACGACGTGCGCGTAGGCGGCGGTGCCGGCGTCGGGGATGAGCCGGCCGGCGGTGCCGCCCGCCGCGGTGAGCAGCGCGTTCATGCCGGCTCTCATGCGCGGCCCTTCGACGAGGCCGGCCTCGATGGCGTCGCGCAGCGCAGGGCCGATGTCGTAGATGCAGTCCGCGTCGAGGAACCCGGTGACCCCGGCGCGCAGGAGCTTCGGCACGTTGAACGCGGCGAGCAGCGCGGACGTGGACTGCGGGCGGTGGAAGAAGAGCTCGTCGTTGCTGGCGGGCTCGCCGAAGGTGATGTGGCAGTGGGCATCGATGAGCCCCGGCATCACGGTGCAGCCGGCGACGTCGATCGTGGTGGTGCGGGGGGCGTCCGCGGCGGCCGTGGCGTCCGCGCCGACGGCGAGGATCTGGTCCGCCTCGAGCAAGACGTCGGTCGCCGGCTGGGGCGCGGCACCGGTGCCGTCGATGACCGTGCCGCCGCTGAGCAGCACGCGCGTGTGGTCGGCCATGTCCCCCGGTCGATCTGCAGACGACGAGCGCTCTGACCTGCTGGCTGAACGCTGTTAACCCCGTGGATCGTAGTCGCGCCAAGGCCTCGCCGCCCGTGGGGTGCCGGTGGCGTGCGCTGGGCCCACCCGACCACTGGGCCCGCCAGCTCGGCCCTCGACCGACAGGGCCACGGCCGAGCGGAGCCGCCGCTGCGCCATCGGTGTCCAGGCTGCGCTCGCGTGCCCGCAGGCATACGGCATCGATTCAGCCAGCCTGCTCATCTCGGCCCCGCCAAGACCATTCAGGTGCAAGACTCCCCTCCACGAAGTGGTACGCAGAGGCGCGCTACTTCGGCACGTTGTCGGCGCGTCGGGAGGACTGCCGTGACTGCTGAATCAAGCGCTCGGACCAAGTCGGGGCGCCGCACCATGTGGGTCGTGCAGCACGCGCTGGTGTCCCAGAGGTCGGGCACCTCCACCTCATGATTCAGGTCGAGGAGATCGATCCGCGAGACGAGGTGGGGTACTACGACACCCCTAACTATCGGCTTGAGCTTGCGTTAGGCCCCCCTGATGCACCTTGGGGGGCACGGACGACGTTTCGGATCAGCGGTGCAGCTGACGTGACCGAGGTGATCAATCTCGTGGTGGAGCGGCACCCTGGATCCCAATTCGTCCTCTTCGTCGAACACCGGGACTCCTCGGAACGCGGCATCGTCTCGTTGCGAGTCCTGGGTCATGAGCCGCAAGACGAGGACAGCGGATCAGTTGCGGTCGTGTGGGTTGAAGGTTGATTGGTGCGAGCACCTCTGAATCTGCGGCGCTCGCCTTTGCCAGAGGCGATCCACCGATGAGTGAGCGAGTCGCACCAGTCTTCAAGGTGTCGGACGGAGGTTGTCGGTCCCGACGGAAATCGCCTGCGGATCGGACCGTCATGACCTGCCCAACAGGGCAGGGAACTACTTGGCTTCGGCGGCTGGAGCCGCGATGGATGTCGCGACATGGACGCTCGCGATCGATCGCGGGGTCCTGGCTCGCGCTGGTCGGCGGGCTCATGGCCGCGATGTCGTCGGCGCCGCTACTGGCCGACGAGGCCGGGGCCGTCGAGGGGTTCACCCACGCTCCCCTGTCCGGTCCCCAAGGCACCGAGGTCACCGTCAGCGGCACCTGCGACCCGTTCTCGACGCAGGTCCGTGTCAGCTTCTACTGGAGCGAGGGTTCCATCGGTCGTTTCCTCGAATCGATCTTCCGGTGGACCCAGCTCGATCCGGTGGAGCTGGACGGCTCGTGGACGGTGACGCACACGATCAGCGACTCCGCACCTCGAGGTCGCCACTACCTCTCCGTCGTATGCGAGTACGGCGATGAGGCGACCCAGATCGCGGCGGGGGAATCGTTCGAGGTGACCGGGGACCCGCTCGTCCCTGCCACGCTCTCGGTCGAGCCGGCCGCGGTGGAGCCGGGGGACCTCGTCCGGATCCGGGGGACCTGCGGCCTCGGTCCCAATGGCGGGGAGGCGAGGCCGTCGATCCATCCGGTGTCGTACCCCGACCCGTTCTTTCGGTGGCCCGGGCCAATCATGCAGGTGGCGGTCGACGGCAGCTACACCGGCCTCTTCCGGGTCCCCGCGGACGCCGATCCGGCCGAGTACCGGGTGTGGGGCTGGTGCGAGTCCCGCGATTCGTCGATCTCGATCCAGGAGCGATCAGCGGTCTTCACGGTCGTGGCTGAGGGGACGCTGCCGACGAGCACCACGGGCAGCACCGCTCCGCTGACCACCACAGCGCCGACCACGACCCCTCACGCGCCGGATAGCCCTCCGGCCCCTCCGGCCCCTCCGGCCCCTCCGGCGCACGCCGTGGTCGACACGCCGTCGTTCACCGGGTAGGTATACAGTGTTCACCTCATGACGCACCGGCGGTAGCCGACCACCGCGCCCAGGGGGAGAGCATCGATGCCACCAGGACGCCTGCACCCACGCGCCGCCGGCGCCCTCGCCGTCGCCATCGCCCTGACCGTCGGGGCCACCGCGTGCAGCGACGACGACTCCACGGCCGCGGAGCCGACCACCACGACCACCACCCCGAGCGACCTCCCGCCGGGCGCCGAGGACCTCGTCGGTCGGTGGGCGCACTTCGACGTCGTCGCCTACGACGACCCGGTGATGAAGACGCTCATCATCAGCACCGGGTTCGCGAACCTGGAGCTGCGCGACGGCGAGCTGTGGAACGTGCAGCGCTTCTGCCACGCCGACACCGCCAACAGCCTCGGCATCGAGGTGATCATGCCCGACGCCGCCACCCAGGCGATCGTGCCGATCGACACCCCCGTGGAGGTCACCGCCGACGACGACGGGCGCCTGCGCGTCGTGCGACCGGAGACCCCCACGCCCATCGGCATCGACCTCGAGGACCCGGCCACCACCCCGCTGCCCACCGACCCGGCCGACCCGCGCATCACCGACGACGACGGCGACGGCAAGCCCGGCGTCTCGGCGCGCCTCGTCCTGGCCGGCGGGGTCGAGGCCGACCTCTACATCGCCCGGCGCGAGATCTTCTCCTACGACGTGGTGCAGGAGAGCCCGGACCGCATGGAGGGCACGATCACCGACCGCTCCGAGCAGCTCATCGTCGGCGCCAGCGACCCGCTCTTCGACGTGCAGAGCGCGTGGGTGCAGCACCCCGACCCGGAGCGCAACCCGGTGATCTGGGTGCGCGTCGACGACACGTGGGACTGCGAGCGCCTGGCCGCCGAGCGCGACGAGCTGTTCCCGCCCAACCCCGAGGTCGACTGGTAATCGTCGATCGCCCGGGGCGACGGCGCTACCTTGCGACGGTGACCGTCGTGCGCTGCACCACACGAGGACGCTGCGCGCTGGGCAGCACAGCCACCGCCTCTGTCCGCCCGGCGCCGGCGGGCGTCTGATGGACGCCCTCGACGAGGTCGCGCCCGCGTTCGTCGCCATGGCGCACCGCATCGTGTGGGCCACCGTGGCCACCACCGATCCGGATGGCAGGCCGCGCACCCGCGTGCTCCACCCCATCTGGGAGTGGGACGAGACGTCGCTCACCGGGTGGATCGCCACCGGCCCCACCCCCGTGAAGACGCGGGCGCTCGACGCGCACCCGTACGTGTCGGTCACCTACTGGGACGCCAGCCACGACACCTGCACCGCCGATGCGGACGCGGTGCTGCACACCGATGACGCCACGTGCACCGAGGTGTGGGAGCGCTTCGCGTCGGCACCCGAGCCCGTCGGCTACGACCCGGCGATCATCCCGCCGTGGGCCGGCGGTCCCACCTCGCCGGCGTTCGCTGCTCTCGAGCTGCGCCCGACGCGCCTGCGGGTCTTCCCCGGCACGCTGCTCCTCGCCGGGGAGGGCACCGTTCGCACCTGGCGCCGCTGAGCACGACCCGGATCGGTCCGGATCGATCCGGGACGGTGGCCAGGTGCGCGGTGCGCGCCACGCGACGCAGCGGTCGATCGGCCTCAGGCCTGCGCCTGGTCCTGGATGCGGCGGAACGGTGCGGCCTGCTCGATCTGCAGGGCCAGCTCCAGCAGCGTGCGCTCCTGGCCGACATCCGCTGACAGCATCACGCCGATCGGCATGCCCGTGGGCTCGTCGAAGCCCAGCGGCAGGCTGATCGCCGGCGAGCCGTTCGCGTTCGACAGCGGCGTGAAGCACACCCACTCCACGAGCTTCGGCATCAGCACGTCGACGTCCTGATCGATGCTGAGCACGCCCAGCTCGGGCGGCACCTGGCCGACGGTGGGGCTCAGCACCACGTCGAGCATCGGGTGCACCTCGTGCAGCGCGTCCTGCGACGCGCGCAGGCGGCGGACCGCACCGGGCAGCCGCCGCAGCGACGAGCGCGCGCCGTCGGCGAGCCCGTGGGTGAAGCGACTGAGCTCGGCCTTGTCGAAGTGCCGGTCGACGCGCAGCCGCGCCGTCTCGCGGGTGAGGAACGCCAGGGTCGCCCAGAGCAGGGCGAAGTCCTCGGCGAACTGCTCGTCGACGGGCGGCACGTACGCCTCGACATGGTGGCCGAGCGACTCCAGCAGCAGCCCGGCTGCCTGCACCGCCGCGATCGTCGGCGCATCGAGCGCCGCGCCCGTCGGCGACTCAGTCACCAGCCCGATGCGCAGCGGCCGGCGCGCGGGCTCGGTGACCGCTCCCACCGGCGGCAGCTTCTTCGCCGGGTCGAGCCGCTCCGCCTCCGCGAGGAAGACCGCCGTGTCGCGCACCGAACGCGACACGACGCCGTCGGTGACGAGGCCCACGAACGGCTCGTGCATGGCCGAGTGCGGCAGCCGGCCGCGGCTCGGCTTCATCCCGACGATGCCGCAGCACGAGGCGGGCACGCGGATCGAGCCGCCGCCGTCGGCGGCGTGCGCGATCGGCACCACCCCGGAGGCGACGAGCACCGCCGCGCCGCCCGACGACCCGCCGGCGGTGCGCGCAGGGTTCCACGGGTTGCGCGTGGGTGGGCCGGAGGGGAACTCGGTCGACGGGACGAAGCCGTACTCGGGGAGCGTGCTCTTGCCCGCGCAGATCATCCCCATGTCGAACAGCTGCTGGGCGACCGGGTCGGTGCGCTTCGCGACGCGGTGGCCGGGGTGCGCGTCCGACCCGTACCGCGTGGGCAGGCCGGCGACGTCGATCTGGTCCTTGATGAACGTCGGCACGCCGCCGAACGCACCGGTCGCCGCCTCGGGAACGTGCGACCGAGCCTCGACCATCGCGGCCTCGAAGGCGTCGATCACGACCGCGGCGAGGGGCTCCATGACCTCGGCGCGGGCGATGACCGCGTCGAGCACCTCGGCGGCGGTGACCTCGCGGGCGCGGATGCGGCGGGCGAGCTCGACGCCGTCGGCATCGCCGAGGGCATCATCGCCGAAGGCGTGCAGGACGGGTTCGCGCATGCGGCGACGCTACCGCCGGCGGCGGAGGGCGCCGGTCGTCGCTACGGCGCAGCGACCTGGCGCGTGCTCTTCTCGAAGTCCAGCGCCAGGGTGGCGTCGTCGCTGGCCAGCTCGAAGGTGGTGGCGAGGCGATCGACGGTGCCCCACTGCGATTCGTGCCGGGGGAACTCCGCCATGTCCTGCTCCTCGCCCGCCACCGTGAACGGCCCCGTCGACCCGAACGCCACCTCGCCAGAGGTCGGCGACGTCCACGCCACCGTGAACCCCTCGGCGGTGCGCTCGACGGCCGGCTCCGACGCCTTGACCGCGGCGGTGAACGCCTCGAAGGTGTCGGCGCTGCCGGCGTCGCCGACCTCGACGATCCACACGTTGTCCGGTCCGCCGGCGGCGACGAGGTCGAACGGCTGGGTCATGCCGTCGGTCGGGTTGACCGCCGGGTTGTACACCCGCCAGTCGGGCTCGCGCCACGACCACAGCGCGATGTAGCCGTCGCCCTTGCGGGCGAACGTCCAGCGCCCGTCACGCACCACCTCGTCGAAGCGGTCCTGCGGCACGAACGCGTGCGTGTAGTCCTGGTAGCCGAACGCCGCCCACAGGATCGGGTCGACGGTCGTCTCGTCCCAGGCCGGCTGGTAGATGTGGATGCCGGTGCGCTCGTGCTGCGCGGAGCGCGGGATCGACGCCTCGCCCGTCCAGTACCCGGGCTTGCTGTCGTCGGACCAGCTCTCGCCCTCGACGAGGTCCTTGGCGGGATGCGTCGTGAAGACGTACGCCCCGGGGTCGACCGTCGCCTGCCACACGTGGATCTGGTCGCGCATCTGGCCGAAGCGGTGGTCGAGCACGGTCGCCATGGCCACGGTGTCGCCACGCCACGCGTACGTGTTGGCCTCGCGCAGCTGGCCGAAGTTGATGACCGCGTGGTTCCGCTGCACGAACGCGCGCACCTGATCGGGGTCACCCTCGTTCAGCGCGACGAGCGCCTTGACCGGCGCCATCAGCTCGCTCTCGAGCAGCCGGAACTTCTCGGCCTCGGCCAGGCTCACCCCGGCCAGCTGCCACATGCCGATCGCGCCCTGCGACCACCAGAACTCGAGGTTGTCGGGGTCGTCGAAGTCGTAGCCGAACGGGGCCTCCGGGTTCTCGGTCACCGGTGCCGCGCCGTCGACGAAGATCCCGTGGCGCTCGCGGGTCACGCCCGGTGCGTCGCCCGCGGCGATGTCGAGCAGGGCCTGCGGCGGGCGGTAGCGCGTGGCACCAGCGAGGTGGTTCGAGCCTGCGTCCGAGCCGCCGCCGTAGGGGAGCTCCGTGTCGTCGAACAGGAGCTTGAACATGTCGAAGGTGCCCTCGCGCCCCGACGTCTTGTCCTTCGCGTAGGTGCGGCCGCGAGACGCCGTGTAGGTGCCGACGTGGCAGTGGCCGGCCATGTCGAGCACGCACAGGTCGAGCGCCATGGCAGCGGCGAGCACGAGCTCGGGGTCGTCCGCGAACTGCACGAGGGTGCAGAGCGGCTCGACGTTCTTCTTCATGTAGACGTGGCTGTGCCACTCGAAGAAGCCGAACTTGGCGCGCTCGGCGACCCACTCGAGGATGAGGGGCTTCGAGCGCTCCACGTGCTCGGCGCCGGTGAGCCCGGTGATGGTGAACGTCTTGTCGGGCATCCGCTGGCCGGCGAGGTACTCGTCGACCAGCAGGATCAGGATGTGGTTCTCGGACCAGAACCACTGGTGGTCGATGCGATCGTCGGGCAGCGGGTCGTCGTAGCGGTACCGGTTGTCGAGCAGGCGCTGCTCGATGGCCTCGATGACCGACGCGTCGATGGTGGTCATCGGCGTCGAGCCGTCGGCGAGCGCGAGCACCCAGTGCATGTAGTTGAGGGCGAAGTCACGCGTGTCGCGCCACTCGTCGATCTGGTCCCAGCGCTCCTGGAGGGCATCGACGGTGACCGTCGTCGGGTCCCAGGTGAACTCCGGGTCGCGGTGCGCGGCGACCAGCGCGGAGACGATGGCCGACACGTTGGACGGGTCGATGTCGGCGGTCGCGCCGGCGAGGTACTCGTCGATGCGCGCCTGCCACGCAGCCTCCTCGACGAGCCCCGGCGAGCCGGGTGCGGCCAGCACGCCATCTGCTCCGGTGCCGCCACCAGGTGCCGGCACCTTCGTGGTGGTGGTGGTGCCCGATGTGGTCGAGTCGTCCGAGCAGGCGCCCAGCGCCACCGCGCCCGCCACTCCAATCGTCCCGGCCAGAAACCCCCGTCGTCCGATTGCTCGCACCGAACCCCCTCGCTCGTCGGTCGCACGATCATCGCAGCCGTGCGGGTGTCGCCGCTCGCATCACGCCCTCGGCGCCGTCGAGCGAGCGTCGATGGATGACCGGCAGATCAGCCGGCGACCCCGGCGGCGACCGCCTCCTCGACCACGTCGAAGAGCTGCGCGGCGAGCGCCATGCCCGTCTCGGAGGTCGACTCGACCACCAGGTAGGCGCCGTAGCCGTCCTCGAGGTCGAGCCACGGCACCGAGCCGTACGCGCCCGGGTCGGTGATGCGGCCGCTCTCGCGGTCGACCCACCAGCCCATGCCGTACCCGGTCTCCGAGCCCGCGAGGCGCCCGGCCGACGCGCCGCCGCCGTACGCCTCACCGATGCGGTCGCTGTGCAGCATGTCGAGCGCCTCGGGCGACAGCACCTGGGTGTCGCCGCAGCGACCGTCGCGCAGGTGCATCAGCAGGAGCTTCGCGTAGTCGCCGGTGGTGACGTAGACGCCGCCCTCCATGTTGGGGTTGTCGGTCGCCTTCAGCTTGGACGGGTCGCCGTCGAAGTCGAGCGGGTAGGAGAACGCCGCCGCGCCGCCGGCGAGACCCTGCAGGAAGTGGTTGTTGTAGGCGAGGACGTCGAGGTCGCACGGCTCGACGTAGATCTCCTCGATGAGCTCGGCCCAGCTCTTGCCCGACGCCACCTCGGCCACCGCGCCGGCGACCTGCCACTGCCCGCCGCCGTAGCGGAACTCGGTGTCGGGCGGCACCACGTGCTCGTCGTCGTCGGGCGTGGTGAAGATCGTCTCCGCGCACTCCTGCAACGTGCCGTTGGGCGAGTACTGGCAGAGGTACGGCGTGCTGTTCGCCATGTCGATGAGCCCGACGAGCCCCGAACTGTTGGACACGAGCTGCGCCGGGGTGATGTCGGGGTTGGCCTCGCCCCACTCGGCGACCTCGGCCACCGGGGCGTCCATGTCGAGGAGCTCCTGGTCCTGGAGGTGGGCGAGCACGCCGGCGGTGATCATCTTGGACGACGAGGCGATGAGCGAGATGCGATCGGCGTCGAACTCGCCGAAGTACTGCTCGTCGATCACGCCGTGGTCGCGGTGCACGATGACGAGCCCGGCGCCGTTGAGGCCCTTCTCCTCGATGAAGTCCTCGACGATGGGCGTGATGGCGGAGAAGTCCCAGTCGACGGGGGCGACGGTCGTCGACGGGGCCGACGTCGTGGAGGTGGCGCCGCCGGCGGCCGCGGTGGTGGTCGGATCGGCCGCCGCGTCGGCGGGATCGGAGCTGTCGGAGCAGGCGGTGCCCACCAGCGAGCCGGTGACGGCGAGCGCGAGGACGAGCGAGGTGGATCGGCGCATGGGTGTGACCGTAGCCACACCGCCATATCGGTCCCGTCGGGTCCTCGCGTACCCCCATTGCGTACCGGCGGGGATTGGGCCCGCGACTTGGGTCGAGACCCCGCCGGTACGCGGGGCGGGGCGGCGGGCGGGTCAGCGGCCGGGCGGGGCCTCGAGGCGGGTGGGGGCGGCCGGGCGCAGGCTCGGGATGGCGAGCGCCGCCAGGGCCCGGACCGTGCCGCGCGTCATGTCGAGGAAGTCGAACGAGTCACGCCACAGGGCGATCTTCCCGTCGCGCACGTCGAAGCGGCCCCACACCCAGAACTGGAGCCGCAGGCGCCCGAAGATGAGGACGTCGGTCCGCTCGGTGAGCACCGTCGCTCCGTCGACCGCGATGGCGTGCAGGTACACCTCGAACGCGGCGCCAGGTCGGGAGAGCAGGCGCATCACCCGGTCGACCTCGGCACGGCCGCGCACCGCAGGCAGCCCGACGTTCACGTAGAGGATGTCGTCGTCGACGAGGTCGATCGCCGCGTCCACGTCGCCGTCCATGAGCGCGGCGAGGAAGGCCTCGACGACCGCCTGCGGGGTGGCGAGGTCCGGTGCGTCGAGCGCGGCGATGGGCAGCAGTCCGTAGGGCATGCCCCGATCGTAGGACCGGGTGGGTGCGGGTGCAGTCAGGCGATGGCTACGCGGCGAGCCGCGAGGGTGGCGTCGATGGCAGCCGCGTCCTCGGGGGAGATCCCGTGCTCGCCGAGGTCCTCGCCGAGTTCGCCAGCGAACCAGTCGAGGACCATCGCCCACGGCCAGACCCTGATGCCGTCGCCGACGGTCCCTACGGGCACGGGGAACCGTCCCGGGCCACGCTTGCCCTCGACCAGGAGGCGAACCGACTCGCGGCTTCGGCCGCTTCGATCCGCTATGTCCGGGATGGCGACGAGGTCCTGGTCGAGCCGGATGCACCTCGCCTCTGGCAGAGCACGCTCCAGCGCGTCGATCAGCACGAACGCAGCGCGCCGTGCGTCGGGACCTGCCACGGGTGCGGTGACGGTAACGGCGTCGCTGACCTCGCTGAGGAGCGCATCAGGCAGGACCGCGAACGTGCGCTCGGCGACGTCATCGGTGAGCGACACACCCCCGAGCACCATCGAGATGTTGAACATGCTCATCGTCGCGCCCCTTGAAGTGTGTTGGCAGATGCCAACACAGTAGTGGCGGGCGGAACCCCCGGAGCTGGGACGACCACTGGTTGTCATCGTGGCGCACGAAGCAACTGTTGTGCCGGCCCCAGCCAGAGCGTCACACCCCTTGGCTACGGTGCCGTTCGTGCTGCACGTGACCACCGCCGAGCGAACCGAGGCCCTCGCGGGTGCCCTCGCGTCCGTGCTGCGCACCCCGCCGGCGGACCCGATGGCCCCCGAGTGGATCGTCGTGGTGTCCGCCGGCATGGACCGCTGGTTGCGCCTCGAGCTGGCCCGCCACCTCGGCGCCTCGGGGCCCGGGGCGACCGACGGCGTGGCCGCCAACCTCGACCTGCTCTTCCCCGGCTCGCTCACCCGGCGCGTCCTGCACCCCGGCACCGAGCGCGAGGCCGATCCGTGGGGCCTCGAGTCCGTCGCCTGGGTCGTGCTCGAGCTGCTCGAGGCCGGCACCGACGACGAGCGCCTCGGGCCGCTACGGCGTCTCCCGCCGGGCGCCACCCGCTGGAGCCGCGCCCGACGCGTGGCCGACCTGTTCGACCGCTACCTCACGCACCGCCCCGAGATGATCCGGCTGTGGGCGGCGGGCAACGACGTCGACGGCTCCGGCGTCTCGCTCGGGGCGCGGGCGCGCTGGCAGCCGCACCTGTGGCGCCTGGTGCGGGCGCGCATCGCCCAGCCCAGCCCGCCCGAGCTGCTGGCCGCCCGCCTCACCGCGCTGCGAGACGGCGACTGCCCCGACGAGGTGCCCGAGCGCATCTCGCTGTTCGGCCTCAGCACCATCCCCGGCGGCGGCACGTTCCTCGAGCTGCTCGACGCGCTCGGCACGCAGCGCGAGGTGCACCTGCTCGTCCACCACCCGTCGGCTGCGCTCGCGGCGCGGGTGCGACGCTCGGTGGGCGAGCTGGCCGAGGTGCCACGGCTGCGCACCGAGGCGGCGGCGTTGGCCGAGCCCGACCACCCGCTGCTGCGCTCCTGGGCTCGCCCGGCACGGGAGGCCGCCGTGCTGCTGGGCACGCGGCCGATCGACTCGCTGGCGCACCCGGACGACGCTGCCGACGCCGAGCCGTCCGCCACGCTGCTGGCGCGGCTGCAGGCCGACGTGCGCGCCGACCGCACCCCCGAGGCCACGTTCGTTCCCCCACCTGGCGACCGCTCGATCCAGCTGCACTCGTGCCACGGGCCCACGCGCCAGGTCGAGGTGCTGCGCGATCAGATCCTGCACCTCCTCGCAGAGGACGACTCCCTCACCGAGGACGACATCGTCGTGCTGTGCCCCGCCCTCGACGAGTTCGCGCCGTGGATCGAGTCCGTCCTCGGCCCGCCAGCCGGCTCGTCGGTCGACCAGGCCGCCGCGCACGGTCCGCCGGCCCTCGCCTACCGCATCACCGATCGCTCGCTTCGCTCCACCATGCCGCTGCTCGGCGCGCTCGGGGCGCTGGTCGAGCTGCTCGCGAGCCGCGTGTCGGACGCCGCTGTGCTCGACTTCGCCGACCTCGCGCCGGTGCGCGCCCGCTACTCGCTCACCGACGGAGAGCTCGCCGTCCTGGCCAACTGGGTGCAGGTCGCCAACACCCGCTGGGGCCTCGACGGCGAGCACCGCGCCCGCTTCGGCATCCCCGCCGCCCACGAGGACGGGTCGTGGCGCACCACCCTCGATCGCCTCCTCCTCGGCATCGCGGTGAGCGACGACCCGTCCGCGCTCGCTCCCGGCGAGGTGCTGCCCATCGCCGTCGAGGGGTCCGGCGCGTCGCTCGCCGGTCGCGTGGCGGACCTGCTCGGGCGCATCGCAGCGCTCGTCGAGCAGGTGCAGGACGAGAGGCCGATCCACGAGTGGCTCGAGCTGCTTCGCACCGCGTCGGGCGACCTCTTCGCCGTCGACGCCGAAGAGCGCTGGCAGGAGGCGCGGCTGCGCGGCGTGCTGGAGGCCCTCGGCATCGACGCCACCCTCGACGACGTCCCGTGCGACGTGCCGCTGTCGCTCGCCGACGTACGCCACCTGCTCGGCCGGCAGCTCGGCGGCACCGCCGGGCGTTCGGACTTCTTCCGCGGCGGCGTCACCATCTCCTCGCTCACCCCGCTGCGCTCGGTGCCCTACCGCGCCGTGCTGCTGCTGGGCATGGACGAGACCGCCTTCGCCTCCGGCGCACCCGACGGCGACGACCTCGTCGCCGCCAACGCCCACCTCGGCGACCGCGACCGCCGCGCCGACGCTCGCCAGGCGCTGCTCGAAGCCGTCGCCGCTGCGCAGGAGCACCTCGTGCTGATCCGCACCGGGCGAAGCGTCGTCACCAACCAGCCGGTGCCCGACGCGGTCGTCGTCGCCGAGCTTCTCGATGCCGTGCGCGCCACCGTGGTGCCCGAGGAGCGCGAAGCGCTGCTCGAGCGCCTCGACATCGTGCACCCGCGCCAGGGGTTCGACGAGCGCAACTTCCTCGCCGAGGGCTCCCCCACCGCCGCAGCGGCGCGCAGCGGTCCGTGGAGCTTCGACCCGACCGCCCGCACCGGCGCCGAGGCGCGACAAGCCGAGCTCGAACCTCCAGGCTTCCTCCCCGCGCCGCTCGCTGCGGCTGACGTCTCGGTCATCGAGCTCGCGGACCTCCACGAGTTCCTGGCCCACCCGCCGAAGCACTTCCTCCAGCGAGTGCTCGACGTGGCGCTCCCCAGCGTCCCCGAGCGCAGGGGCGGGAAGCTGGCTGCACCGACGGTCGGCGCCAGCGGCATCCCCCGCGCGGCTGAGGGACGCGAGCTGGTCCTGACCGTCAAGGGACTCGATGGGTGGGGGGTGCGCGACGCGCTGCTCGCCCACCTCCAGGCTGGTGGCGACGTCGATGCCTTCGCCCGACGCCAGCGCGCGGCCGGCCACCTGCCACCTGGACGACTCGCAGCGGCGCACCTCGACGCCGTCATCGACGAGGTCACCCCTCTGCTCGACGCGCTGCGCGACGTCGGCGCACTCGATCACCCGCCGGAGCACCACCCGGTGGACATCACGCTGGCCGACGGCACCCGCGTGGTGGGCACCGTGCGCGACGACCGCGGCAACCGCCCGGGACCGGTCACCGTCACCGTCTCCGCCAAGAGCGACAAGCAGGCGCTCGCACCATGGCTCGACGTCGTCGCACTGACCGCGCACGACCCGACCCCCGAGTGGCGAGCCGTGTACATCAACGCCAACAAGGACAACAAGAGCGGCATCTCCGGCCGCTCGTTCGCCATCGACGATGAGCCGGCCGCCCGAGGCCAGCGCGCGCTCGATGCGCTCGCGGCCGTGGTCGACCTCTACCGCCGTGGTCAGCGCGAGCCCTTGCCGATCTTCCCGAAGCTCTCTCCGGCCCTCCACAAGGGCACATCGACCACCGGGTTGTGGACGAGCGACGACTACAGGACCGGCGACGACGCGGACCCGTGGATCCGTGTCGCGTTCGAGCATGCGACCGAGGAGCGGATCACCACGATCACCGTCGGACCCGACGACCCGCAGGGGACAGCGGACGGCCGCGCCCAGCTGTTCGCGAGCGCTCTGTGGGGGACCATCGCGGCGTCCGCACCGAGCAAGCCGATGAGGAGCATGCGGTGAGCGACCTCAGCGCATTCCGCCTCGAGGACCCGCTGCCGCACGGCCGGCTCGCCATCGAAGCCAGCGCCGGCACCGGCAAGACCCACACGCTGTCCACCCTCGCCGCTCGCTACGTCGCCGAGGAGGGCGTCCCCATCGGCGAGCTGCTCGTGGTGACGTTCACCCGCGCGGCTGCCGCCGAGCTGAAGGACCGTGTGCGACGCCGCCTCGTCGAGCTCGCGGCGGTGCTGCGCAACCCCGATCGCCCAGCGGACGAGGCGCTCGCCGTCGTGTGGGCGGCCGACCGCGAGCAGCGACTGCGCAACGTGGAGCGCGCCCTCACCGACTTCGACACCGCCACCATCACCACCATCCACGGCTTCGCCCAGCAGGTCATCGGCACGCTCGGGGCATCAGCGCGCATCGACCCGAACGCCGTGCTGGTCGACGACGCCGCAGCCCTCACCGAGCAGGTGGCGACCGACGTCCTCGTGAGCGAGTCCGTGACTCCGCACTTCGACATCGATGCCCTCCCCGACCTCGACCAGCTGCGCGTCGCGGTCGGCCTCTCGCTCGGAAACCCCGACGCCGTGCTGGTGCCCGATGTCGCCTTGCCATCGCAGCGGTCGCCAGGCGAGATCGATGACGACGAGGCAGCAGCAGAGCAGCTCCTCGCCGACCGCCAGGCAGCAGTGCTGCGCGCGCTCGTCGACGAGGTGGTCTACCTCATCGGGGCGCGGCGCCTCACCGCAGGCACCTTGTCGTTCGACGACCTCCTGCGCCGCCTGCGTGACGCGCTCGGTGATGTCGACGACGGTGCTGCGGCCCGGGCGACCCTCGCCGAGCGGTACCGCGTCGTGCTCATCGACGAATTCCAGGACACCGATCCGGTGCAGTGGAAGATCTTCGACACCGTCTTCGGCGAGGTCGGCAGCGACGGTGCCGTCGTGATCGTCGGCGACCCGAAGCAGGCGATCTACGCGTTCCGGGGCGCGAACGTCCACACCTACCTCGACGCGGCGCGCGCTCCAGGCACGACGCGCACCAGCCTGGATCGGAACTGGCGATCGGATCCGGCGTCGCTGCGCGCCACCGAGGCGCTACTCGACGGCGTCACCTTCGGCGCGGACGAGATCCGCTTCCAGCACGTCGAGGCGCCGGCCGGCCATGCCGAGCGCACCTTCACGACCACCGATGGCGAGGTCCTCCCCGCGATGTCGATCCGCCTCGCCGGTGGCGATGTCGCCAGCGCCGGGTCAGGCGAGGCGATGGTGTTCCGCGAGGTCGCCACCTACGTGCGCGACCTCCTCGAGACCGCCGCGGTCCCCGACGGCGACGACGTCGACGGCGGCGGGATCCGGCCGCTGCGTCCCGACGATGTGTGCGTGCTCATCGCCGCCAACCGCCACGGCCCCGTCGTGCGCGACGCGCTGCGCGCGCTCGACATCCCCGCGGTGATCTCCCGCGGCGACAACGTGCTCGCCTCCGAGGCGGCCTCCCACTGGCACCACCTCCTGCACGCCGTGGCGCGCCCGACCGACGTCCGTCGCGCGCGTGGCGCAGCGCTGTCGTGGTTCTTCGGCTGGGATGCAGGTCGGCTCGCCGCCGCCGGCGACGACGACATCGCCGAGGTGCAGGAGCAGCTCCACCGCTGGGGCGAGCACCTCATCGCCCGCGGCGTCGCCGCGTTCGCCGGCCAGGTCTTCGCGCAGAGCGACCTCGCGGGGCGGGTGCTGGCCCTGCCCGACGGCGACCGCGCCATGACGGACCTCGACCACATCGCCGAGCTGCTGTCGATCGCGTCCGCACGGAGCACGAGCCCAGCCACGCTGCTCACCACCTTCGAGCAGCTCTCCGGCGGCAGCGACGACGGCGACCCGGAGGCCGACCTCGCCGCACGCCGCGTCGAGTCCGAGTCGCGTGCGGTGCAGATCATGACGACCTACGTCGCCAAGGGCCTCGAGTTCCCGGTCGTGTGCTGCCCCACGCTGTGGAGCCCGTACGGCGCGAAGGTCAAGGACCACGTCTGGTGGGACGAGACCGCCGGCAAGCGCACCATCGACGTCGCATCGAGGATCTGCTGGGGGTCGACCGACGACCAGGCCGACCGAGCGCGACGCACCGCGAAGGAGAACGTGGGGTCCGACCTCCGCGTGCTGTACGTGGCGCTGACCCGAGCGAAGCACCACACAGCGGTCTGGTGGCTGCCGACGAGGGAGGTGTGGAAGGGCGCCCTCGCACGCGTGCTGTTCGCTCGCACCCCCGACGGGGTGATCGACCGAGCCCTCTTCGAATCCGATGAGCTCGATCACCTCGATGCTGCGGCGTCGGCGGCGCTGCTGACGCCGGTTGCCGCTCGAGCAGGCGGCACCCTCGAGGTGCGCGCGGTGAGCAACCCCGGCCCCAGACCGCGGCGGTGGGCGGGTGCTGCGCCTCTCGCCGCTCTCGATCTGTCGGTGGCGACGCTCGATCGGGCGCTCGACCGCCACCGCGCCCGCTGGTCGTTCACGGCCATCACCGCGCGGTCCCACGCCGAGCACGCATGGGGCGACCCGTTCGACGACGCGGTGGGCGACGCCGGAGCCGCCGACGAGGGCGTCGACGTGGTCGCCGATGCCGGTCTCGACGCCGCTGGGCCTGGGGCTGGCGTTGCAGCCGGTGGTGACGCGCCAGCCACCCTGCTGCTCGGCGACATCGCCGGCGGCGCCGGGTTCGGCACCCTCGTGCACGAGATCCTCGAGCAGATCGACTTCACCTCCACCGACCTCGAGGCCGAGCTCGCCCTCTGGGTGGACGACCGCCTGGCCTGGAACCCGTGGCCCGTCGACCGCGACCAGCTCGTCGCCGGCCTCGCGGCGGTCGTCCGCACCCCCCTCGGCCCGCTGTTCGCCGGGCGAGCGCTGGCGGACCTGGCGCCGGTCGACCGCCTCGACGAGCTCTCGTTCGACCTCACCCTCGGCGAGCGCGGGCAGCGCGCCACCGACGCGCAGCTCGGCGCCATGGTGCTCGACCACCTCTCCGCCGACGACCCGATGCGCCCGTGGGCCGCCAGCCTCGCCAGCGGGCCGTTCGACGCCGTGCTGGCGGGCCACCTCACAGGCTCCATCGACCTCGTCGCCCGCGTCCGGCACGCCGATGGCGTCGAGCGCTTCGTGGTGTCGGACTACAAGACCAACCGCCTCGCGGCCCGCGGCGAGGTCGCCACCGCTGCGCACTTCGCCCCCGACCAGCTCCCCGCCGCCATGGCCGAGCACCACTACGCGCTGCAGGCGCTGCTCTACGGCGTGGCCCTGCACCGCTACCTGCGCTGGCGAGTTGCCGACTACGACCCGGCCGTGCACCTCGGCGGCGTCGGCTACCTGTTCGTGCGCGGCATGGTGGGCCCGGCCACCCCGACGGTCGACGGCGTGCCCCACGGCCTGTTCGACTGGCGGCCGACCGCCGCCCTCGTCACCGACCTGTCCGACCTCCTCGACGGAGCGGGCCGATGACCGCCCCCGTCCGAGCCGATGGCACCCGACACACGCCGCTGCTGCCTTCGGGCACCGAGGCGCTCGAGCCGTTCGTGGATGCCGGGGTGCTGCGCGAGGCCGACGTGCAGGTCGCCGGTGCCATCGGGCGCGTCGTGCCCGGCACGAGCGACGAGGTGCTGCTGGCTGCAGCGCTGTGCGTGCGCGCGCTGAGCCTCGGCCACGTCTGCATCGAGATCGACGCCGTCGCGGCACGCATCGACGCCGATGCCGCCGCTGAGGCCGACGGGGCGATCGGCACCGCCGGCGGCGAGGTGGCGCTCGGCGCGCTGCGGTGGCCGGAGCCAGCGGCGTGGGCCGGCACGCTGCGCTCGTCGGCTGCGGTCGCGGTGCGAGACACGTCGACGGGCGCAGCGATCGACTCACTCGATCCCAGCGTGCTGCGCCCGCTCGTGTTCGACGGCAGCCGCGTCTACCTCGAGCGCTACTGGCGCTACGAGCGCCAGGTCGGCGACGCGCTCCTCGCCGCTCCCGGCGCAGGTGGCCCCGAGCCGGTGGCCTACGACGAGACGGAGCTCGACGCCGCGCTCGACCGCTGCTTCGGATCGGACCCCGACGGCACCGACCTCCAGCGCCGCAGCGCCGCGGTCGCGCTGCGCAGCCGCATCACCGTGCTCGCCGGCGGACCGGGTACGGGCAAGACGCACACCGTCGCCCGTCTGCTGGGCGCCCTGCACGACCTGTCGCTTCGACGTGGGATGCACCTGCAGGTGGCGCTCGCCGCCCCCACCGGCAAGGCCGCGGCACGCATGACCGAAGCCGTCCACGAGGCCGCTGAGCACATCGACCTGCCCGCCGAGGTCACCGCTGCGCTGCGCGCCACCGAAGGCAGCACCTTGCACCGACTTCTCGGCTACCGAGACGGCGTCACCTTCCGCCACGACCGCACCAACCCGCTCCCCCACGACGTCGTCGTCGTCGACGAGACCTCCATGGTGGCGTTGCCGCTCATGGCCCGGCTCCTCGACGCCCTGCGCCCCGAAGCGCGCCTCGTGCTCGTCGGCGACCCGTTCCAGCTCGCCAGCGTCGAGGCCGGCGCCGTGCTCGGCGACATCGTCGGCCCCGCGGCGCGCGGCGCCACAGCCGCTGCTGGCCCGCTGGCCGATCGCATCGTGGTGCTCGAGGGGGCGCACCGCTTCGCCGAGAGCTCCGGCATCGCCGCGCTCGCCGCCGCGGTGCGCGCCGGCGACGCGGAGGAAGCGCTCGCCGTGCTGCGCGACCCGCGGCGCCCCGAGGTCACGTGGGTGCAGCCCGACGACGTCGCCGCAGTGCGCGCGCTGCGCGCCACGGTCCTCGACGCAGCGGCCGCGGTCGCGCTCGCCGCGCGGTCCGGCGACGCTGAGGCTGCGCACGCCGCGGCGCTCGAGCTCAAGGTGCTCTGCGGCACCCGCTTCGGCGCCACCGGGTCCTACGCGTGGCGTGACCACATCGAACGGCGCCTGCCCCGCCTCGTCGAGGGCATGCGCACCGACGATCGCTGGTACGCGGGACGTCCCGTCATCGTCACCGCCAACGACTCGATCACCGGCGTGTTCAACGGCGACACCGGCCTGGTGGTGCGCGACGGCGAGCGCACCGCCATCGTCATGGCCGGCGCCACCGGCTTGCGTCGCTTCGCCACCGCGCAGCTCGCCGCGGTCGAGACGTGGTGGGCGATGACGATCCACAAGAGCCAGGGCTCCGAGTTCGACCACGCCGTCGTGTCGCTTCCCGGCGCCGGCTCCCGGGTGCTCACCAACGAGCTCCTCTACACCGCAGTCACCCGCGGTAGGCGCCTCGTCACCGTGCTCGCCACCGAGGAGGCGCTGCGCACCGCCATCGCCACCCCCGTCGCCCGCGCCTCGGGCCTCGGGTCCCGCCTCTGGTCGTGACGCGCGGTCGACAGATCAGCCGGCGACGACCGGCAGCGAGGTGAGGCTGCGGAAGGGTCCGCGCTGCCGCCACGTTGGCGGCGGCGCGTCCGGATCCGAACGCAGGCCGGGGAAGCGCTCGGCGAGCGCGCCGACCATGACCTCCGCCTCCATCCGCGCCAGCGACGCCCCGAGGCAGAAGTGGGCGCCGAACGCGAACGACAGCGGTGTCGGGGGCGACGCTGCGCCCGTTGCCCAGCGGCCGGGATCGAAGCGGTCCGGCTCCTCGTAGACCGCTGGGTCGCGGTTCGCGGCGGCGAGGTAGACGAGGACCGGGGTGCCGGCGGGGATCTCGACGCCGTCGGCCACCAGCGGATCCGATGGCACCCGGGCAACGAACAGGGTCGGGGTCTCGTGGCGCAGCATCTCCTGCACGACGTCCGCCACCGGCCACCGCCCGGACCGCACGGCATCCCACCCTGACGCGCCGTCGCCGAGCAGCACCGACACCCCGTTGGTGGTGAGGTCACGGGTGGTGCGGTGGCCTGCCGAGTAGAGGGTGGCCGCCAGCGACAGCAGCTCGACGCGGCTGAGCCGCTCGCCATCCTCCTCGGCCGCCAGCAGCCCCGACAGCAGGTCGTCGGCGGGCTCGGCACGCCGACGCTCGAGGAGGTCGCCCAGGTAGGCGTGCATCTCCTCGGCCGCGACGATGGCGGCGTCACGCTCCTGCGGGTCGACCTGCACCCCAAGCAGCGGCGTCACCGCGTCGCTCCAACCGGTGAGTCGATCGCGGTCCGCCGCGGGCACGCCGAGCAGCTCGCTGATCACCAGCGACGGCACCTGGTGCGCCACGTCGTGCAGCAGGTCGAAGCGCGGCCCGCACCCGGCGAGCGCATCGAGTATCGAGGCCGTCGTCTGCTCGGCGAACGGCCGCAGCGCGGCGATGCGACGTGGCGTGAACGCCTTGGACACCAGGCCGCGCACGCGGGGGTGGTCCGGCGGGTCGAGGAAGTTGATGCGGTGCGACATCTCGTCGCGCGCCGCCCCCGGAGGCAGCGCCGCCTGGTAGCGCAGGCCGATCAGCCCCGAGGTGGCGACGGGGCTGCGCAGCACGTCGGTGGCGGCCGCGTGCCCCACCGCCGCGACGAACCCCGACGGCGTCTGCACCAACGACCCGGTGGCGCGCAGCTCGGCGAGCGTCGGGTACGGATCGGCCACGTTCTCGAGGTCGGTGGGCTCGAACGTGGCCGCCGGGATCATCCCGCCAGCCAACCACAGACCAGGTGGCGCCGCCTACGCTCCCCCGGGTTCGCCGAGCCTCGGGAGGGAGACGACATGGCCAAGCAGCTGCGACGCGAGGGCCTGGGCTTCGTCGACCGGGCGCCGGTGCGCATCGAGGCGTCGATCGATCTCGCCGCACCACCGGCGGCGGTCTGGCCGGCGATCGCGGAGGCCGAGCAGTGGCCAGCCTGGTTCGGCGGCATGAAGGTGTGCCGCTACACGACGCCGCCGCCCCACGGCGTGGGCGCAGGACGCCACGTCGAGGTGAAGGGTCTCGTCGTCGAGGAGGAGCTCCTCGCGTTCGATGCCGACGAGCGGTACGCGTTCGTCGTGCTCCAGGCCAACCTGCCTGCCTTCGCCGCGCTCGTCGAGGTGGTGACGCTCGAGGCGCGAGACGGCGGCACGCGGGTCACCTACGTGCAGGCGCTCGAGGTCGCCGGGTGGCTCAAGCCGCTCACGCCGATCCTGCGTCGCCAGCTCACCAGCGCCCTGCGCGCCGGCCTCGCCGGACTCGACCGCTGGCTCGAGTCCAACCCCCCACCCCGTTCCGGGTAGCGGCAGCCTGGACCCCGCAAGCCCCGGCAACCCAGGACACGGGATCTGGGGCTCAGGAGACGGTGACGCCGCCGTCGCAGGTGATGACCTCGCCCACGGTGTAGGCGCCGGCGCGTGAGCACAGGAAGATCGTGAGCCCGGCGATGTCCTCCGGCGAGCCGACTCGGCCCCGCGGGTTGGTGCGCCCCACGGCGTCCCAGTCGGTGCCCTCGACGTCGCCGCCGGTGCCGACCCCCGTCGACAGCATCCACGTGGGGAACGGCCCCGGAGCGATGGCGTTCACGTTGATGTTGCGGCGCACGAGCCGGGCGGCGAGCTGACGGGTCAGCGCGTGCACCGCAGCCTTCGACGGGCCGTAGGAGAAGTTGTCGAAGCCCGAGGTGCGGATGCCGTCGATGGAGCCGATGTTCACGACGCGCGACGGGTCCTCAGCGGTGGCCCGCGCCTCGAGCAACGGCAGCAGGCGCTGGGTGAGGAAGAACACGCCCTTCACGTTGGTGTCCATCACCTTGTCCCAGCCGACCTCGGGGAACTCGTCGATGGGCGCGCCCCACGACGCGCCCGCGTTGTTGACGAGGAGATCGAGGTGGGGCTCGCGCTCGCGCAGCGTGGTGACGAGCGCGTCGATGCCCTCGAGGGTGGCGACGTCGCCGGGCAGCGAGATGCACTCGCCACCGCTGCGCTCGGCCAGGCGCGCGGCGGTGGCGTCGCACGCCATCGCCTTGCGCGACGAGACGTAGACGCGTGCCCCGTTGGCGAGCAGACCTGCCGCGATCATCTCGCCGATGCCGCGCGACCCGCCGGTCACGAGCGCCACCTTCCCCTCGACGCTGAACAGATCGCCGATCGCGAGGCTCGGGTACGACTGGTCGCTCATGGGTGCTCCTCCTCGGACGTCTCCCCCATCCTGCCCCACCCCACCTTTTCGGCGCGCTGGTGAGACTGGGAGTCCACGCAGGACGCCGAGAAGACCGGAGGGTCAGAGGGTGGTGGCGGCGACGACCTGGTCGCGGCAGCGCTCCTTGGCCGCGTGCAGCGCCCGATCGGCGCGGGCGCGAGGCTGGGGCGGTGGCGACGATCCGACCGGCGACCGCTTCCGATGCGCCGCTGCTGACATCGATGCTCGCCTGGCCGCCGCCTGGCGGAAGGGCACCACGCCGCTGAGCGACGGCTCGATCAGCTGGCGGTCTGGAGGAACTCGACGACGTTGCCGTCGGGGTCGAGCACGAGCAGGCCCGTCGTTCCCGGCGCCACGTCGAACGGCGGGCGCAGCACCTCGACGCCGGCGTCGGTCAGCTCGCCGAGCAGCTCCTCGAGGTTCGAGATCCAGAACGTGAGGTAGCGGAAGCCCGTCGCCTCGGGGATGTCGCCCTTGGGACCAGCTGGCGATCCGGGCGAGTCGAGCAGCTTGATCATCATCTCGCCGGCGATCAGCAGGTGGAGGTCGCCGCCGGCGGTGGGGAACGTCATGAGCGGCACGAGGCCGAGCAGGTCGCGGTAGAAGCGCAGGGACGCCTCGATGTCGGCGGTGACGATGCCGAGATCGAAGGCGGGCTTGGTCAGGGCAGCGGGCATGGCGGCACCGTACCCGGCCCCCGTCGCCGCGCTCTGGGTGGCCGCAGCGTGACCTGTCCACGCCCCGGCAACCCAGAACGCGAGCCGCGGGGCGACCCGTCAGTCGAAGGCGCCGCGAGCCTCCCACCTGCGCATGTGCTCGGGGTTGACGATGCGCAGCTCCTCGAACTCATCGAGCAGCTCCTTGAGCTGGTGCAGCGTGCGGCGACCGGCGAGCGACGCGGTGCGCACCTCGCGGAACTCGTCATGGGTCATGTGCGGCGCCAGCTGCTCGCCCCATCGGATCGGCAGCAGCGACCCGCGATCGATGATCGCCTTCGCCCCCAGGTGCGTGAGGCCCTGGATCTCGGCGACCTCCTCGTCGGTGCAGCTCGGCATGCCGTCGCGCAGCCAGTGCCGCGCGTAGGCGATGTGGCGCGCCTCCTCCGCGACGTGGGCGGTGCCCATCCTCGTGAGGATCGGGTGCAACGGTGGGCCGTCGTCGACGCGCATGGCGAGGTTGAAGTCGTCGCCGACGAACTCGAACAGCAGCACGTTCATCCAGAACGCGCACGGCAGGCGCGCCGCGAGCTCCTGCGTGAAGTCAGCGACGCCCTTGCCCCACGCCTCCTCGCCGACACCGGGGGCGACGATGTCGTCGTTGAGGCGCACCCAGGCGTTGAACATCGCCATGTGCTGGCACTCCTCGGCGACCTCGTGGAGCAGGTACCGATAGGACGGGTCGTAGGGGTCGATCGCCCACAGCATGGCGAGGATGCCCTGGTTGAGCAGGTGCTCGCCGTGGGCGATGTTGCGCATCATCTGCGTCATCTCCCAGCGCTCGACGAACGCCCGACCTGAGCGGTCGAGGCGCTCCCACACCGCGCTGTCGTGGAAGATCGACGTCCCTGCGGGCATGTAGGCCCATTCGTCGGTGAGCGGCACCGACCAGTCGATGACGTCGTCATCGAAGGGGAACCAGCGGCGGGTGGCGCTCGCTGCGTTGAGGCGCTCGGCGACAGATGGGGCGACGGCGACCGACAGCATCGGACCTCCAGGTTCGGGCAGTTGGCGTATCCCTACCGCGGAACACGCTGCCCGACCAGGGTCCTCAGACCCGCCGTAGGCTCGTCGACATGCCCACCTCACCGGCCGACCGCGAGATCATCGACCCGCACCACCACCTGTGGACCGCCGAGTTCATGGGCGGGCTGCTCGGCCCGTACCTCCTCGAGGAGCTGCACGCCGACACCGACACCGTGCCAGCGGTGGTCGGCACGATGTTCATGGAGTGCGGCACCGCCTTCCGCACCGAGGGCCCCGAGCACCTCCGGCCCGTCGGCGAGACCGAGCTCGTGGCGCAGGTCGCTGAAGCCAGCGATCGAGCACCCGGCGCGACGATCCTCGGCATCGTCGGCCACGCCGATCTCACCCTGCCGATCGACCTCCTCGACGAGGTGCTCGACGCGCACATCGCCGCGGCGGGCGGCCGCTTCCGCGGCATCCGCGACGCGCTGGCGACGCAGCCGCCCGACACGCCGCTGGTCATCGCCGCGCACGCGCCCGCCGGCAAGGCCGCGGACCCCGACTTCCGCCGCGGCGTCGCGCACCTGGGCGAGCGGGGCCTGACCTACGACTCGTGGCACCACCACCTCCAGAACCCCGACCTGCTCGAGCTGGCCAAATCGGTGCCAGGCACGACGATCGTCCTCGACCACTTCGGCACGCCGCTGGGCGTCGGGCCGTGGGCGGGGCGCCATGACGAGGTGTTCGCCACGTGGAGCGACGACATCGCCGCGCTGGCCGAGTGTCCGAACGTGGTGGCCAAGCTCGGTGGCCTCGCCATGCCCGACAACGGCTTCTGGCCCCTGGGCGGCGAGCGCCCCGACGTGGCCGGGTTCCTCGTCGTGCAGGAGCGCTGGTACCGCCACGCCATCGAGTGCTTCGGGCCGAGCCGCTGCATGTTCGAGTCCAACTTCCCCGTCGACAAGACCACCGTCGACTATCCGGTGGTGTGGGCTGCGTTCGAGGAGATCGCGGCGCGCTACGACGCAGCCGAGCAGGCGGACCTCTTCGCCGGCACCGCACGGCGCGTCTACAGCCTCTGACCATCGACCTGCCGCCGACCTGCCGCGGACCTGCGCCACCGCCACGGTCGGCGAGGGGCCGGCGCCGGGCCTCCGCTACGTTCGGGGTCCCGCGACGATCCGGAGGAGCGCCCATGGCCGGCCTCGAGACCACCGACGAGATGTTCGACCTGCGCATGTCGCCGGAGGCACGCCCGCTGCTCGACCGCGTGGTCGCATTCGTCGCCGCCGAGGTCGAGCCGGTCACCGCCGAGTTCTTCCGCCTCGGCGAGGGCCGCGAGGACCGCTGGTCGTGGGCGCCGGGTCAGCTCGAGCTGCTCGACGGCATCAAGGACAAGGCCAAGGCGGCGGGCCTGTGGAACTTCTTCCTGCCCGATGCCGAGACCGGCCAGGGCCTCTCCAACCTCGACTACGCCTACATCGCCGCCGAGCTGGGCAAGAACCCGATCGCCTCGGAGTGCCTGAACTGCTCGGCGCCCGACACCGGCAACATGGAGGTGCTCGAGCGCGTCGGCACCCCCGAGCAGAAGCAGCGCTGGCTCGAGCCGCTGCTCGCCGGCGAGATCCGCTCCGCGTACGCGATGACCGAGCCGGACCTGGCGTCGTCAGACGCGAAGAACATCTCGTGCCGCGCCGAGCTCGACGGTGACGAGTGGGTGATCAACGGCGAGAAGTACTACATCTCCGGCGCCGGCGACCCGCGGTGCAAGATCATGATCGTCATGGTGCAGACGAGCCCCGACGGCCCGCCGCACCTGCGCCAGTCGCAGATCCTCGTGCCGACCGACAACCCGGGCGTCGAGATCGTCGGCGCCATGCACGTGTTCGGCAAGGACGACGCGCCGCACGGCCACATGCACCTGCGCTTCACCGACTGCCGCGTCCCGAAGGACAACATCCTGCTCGGCGAGGGCCGCGGATTCGAGATCTCCCAGGTGCGCCTCGGCCCGGGCCGCATCCACCACTGCATGCGCTCGCTCGGCGCAGCGGAGCGCGCCATCGGGATGATGGCGATGCGCGGCCTGTCGCGCGAGGCGTTCGGCAAGCGGCTCAGCAACCTCGGCAAGAACACCGAGGTCCTGGCGCGCGCCCGCGTCGAGATCGAGGCGATGCGGATGATGGTGCTGCGCGCCGCGAAGGCCATGGACGTGCTCGGCAACGCCGAGGCCCGCGTGTGGGTGAGCGCGGTGAAGGCGATGGTGCCCGAGCGCGTGTGCCACATCATCGACGAGGCCATCCAGATCCACGGCGCCACCGGCATCTCGCAGTGGACGCCGCTGGCGGACCTCTACGCGAGTCAGCGCACGCTGCGCCTCGCGGATGGCCCAGATGAGGTGCACTGGTTCGTGGTCGGCCGCGCCGAGCTCGCCCGCTGGGAGGAGGCGGCGAAGGACTACGACCCGAAGGCCGCCAGCATGCGAGGCCCCGGCGCCGACGCCGTGTTCAGCGGCCCCTGAGTCGAACTCGCCACGACGGCAGCGAGACCGGAGCAACCGCCCTTCCCCTCTCGGCCGATCCGGCGTACCCTCGCGCCAGAGGCTCGGAGGGGCAGACGATGGACCGGCACCCGCGGTGATCACCCACGACCTGGCGCTCAGCGAGGCCTACGCCTGCCTGTTCGTCGTCGAGGGCGCGCCCGAGCCCGTGGTGCGCGCCGCCTACCGGGCGCTGGCTCGAGTCCTGCACCCCGACCGAGGTGGCACCGCGGTCGAGTTCCAGGAGCTGGAGGAGGCGCTGCGGACCATCGAGCGCGCTGGCTTCCCAGCCGGACCGGCGATCGCGCGGCCGCCGCGGGCGCGCCGCCTCTTCGCCGAGAACCACGAGGCCGACGCGGTGCGCTGCTCCTGCGGGCGGCTCACCAGCCTGCGCCCCGGCAGCGAGGTCGGGCGCTGCGCCAAGTGCGGACGCTCCGTCGCTCGCAAGCCCTCGCACCAGCGCGAGTTCGAGGAGGCGTGGCTGGCCGCGGCCAACGACGTCACGATGCTGCTGCACCGCGGCACCGGCCTCGGGCCCGTCACCGTCGCGCACCTGCAGCACGCTGCTGCGGTGCACCGCGACCTCGACGCGCGCCGCGAGCGCTCGCCCCTGCAGGTGCAGCTGGCGACGCAGTCGCTGCGATCGCTGCGACTGTTCCGCAACGGCACCCACCCCGGTCAGCTTCCGCGCCAGCCTCGCTGCGAGGGTCGACCGCGGACGTGGTGGATCCTCATCGACGAGTGGCGGTGCGAGCGCCACGGCGAGACCGAGTGCGATCGCTGCGGCACATCACCGATCATCGAAGGTGCTGCGGGATAGCGAGCCCCCAGCAGCGCGCTCGTGCGATCGCCTCAGCGCAGCAGGTGACGCCCGGCGTAGACCGGCAGGTCGAGGTAGGTGAGCACCCCCGGCTCGGCGGCGACGACGTGCGGGATGGCGTTGAGCACGTGCATGGCGGTGGCGAGACACCCGGCGTGGTTGTGATCGCCTGCATCGGATGAGAGCTCCAGCTCCAGCTTGAGGTTCGGCTCGCCCTCGACCAGCACGCGATACCCAGCGCCGTGCGGCCAGCTCGGTGCGTCCTCGTCGCGCAGGCGCGTCACGTGCTCCACGACGATGCGGGGCTCGCCGCCGAGCATCCCGAGGATCTCGAAGCGCATGCCGGAGATCGTGCCGGCGGCCACGGTGCCAGAGGCGATCTCGATGTCGTCGTCCGCGCGCAGCACCTCGTGGCGCTCCTCGATGCTGTCGAGCTCGACGCCGAGCGCGGTGGCGACCAGCTCGATGACCGGGCCCCACGCCAGCGCGGTCGACCCCGGCGACAGGAGCAGCGACTCGGTCGGCTCCTGCTTGCCGAACCCCATGATCTCGAACATGGTGAACGGGTTGTCCCACGTGGCGTAGTTGACGATCTCCATCATGGTGATGCGATCGATCCGCTTCGACAGCGACGTGGCGTGCACCGCGAGGGCGACGTTTCCGAAGCCCGGGTCGATCCCCGACGAGTAGAACGACGTGCCGCCCTCCAAGCACGCCGACTGCAACGCGTCGAACACCCCCTCGCCCGCGGCCTTGGGGTGCAGCAGCGGTACGTACGAGGTGCTGACCACGTTCTTGCCCGCTGCCAGCATGCGGGCCAGGTCCGCGATGACCTCGCCGGGGCGCACATCGGAGTGCGCCATGTAGCTGATGGCATCGGCGTCGGTGGCCAGCAGCGCATCGACGTCGGTGGTTGCGGTCACGCCCACGGGCGCGATGCCGCACAGCTCGCCTGCATCACGGCCCACCTTGGCGTCGCTGTGCACCCACAGCCCCACGAGCTCGAGGTCGGGGTGCTCGACGATGGCGGGCACGGCGTGGACGCCGACGGTTCCCGTCGCCCACTGGATCACCTTCGTCGGCATGGTCGGCTCGCCCCGCGTCGTCGTGATGTCGTGGTCAGAAGGAGCTGACGGCGATGACCTCGCAGGTGAGGTCGTCCTCGTCGACCCAGTCCGGCAGCCCGTCGAAGGTGTCGATCTGGACGCGCACCACCTCGCCGGGCGCGACGACGTCGACGATCTGCGTGCCGGTCTCGAACCGCACGCCATCGGCGCCGCGCATCGCGTAGACGACGTTCAGATCGACCGTGTCGGAGAACGGGTTGGTGACGGTCGCCTCGAGCTGGACGTCGTCGGCGAAGTCGAGCTCGACGAACTCGCACTCGTCGTCAGGGCCCGGGTCTTCGTACTCGAAGTCGAAGCCCTCCTCGACCTCGAGGATCGTGCACCCGACGTCATCCTCGTCGACCGACGACGGCAGCTCCTCCAGGGTGTCGCTGCTCAGGCGGAACTGCTCGCCCCGCTGCGGCGAGTCGATCGTCTCGCCGCCGGTGGCGAAGCGCACGCCGTCGGCATCGGTCAGCGCGTAGGTGACCTCGAGGGACGGCACAGCGCCGAGGGGGTTGGCCAGCAGGATCTCGACCTGCATGTCGTCGGCGAAGTCCACGCCCTCGAGGCGGCACTCGCCATCGCCCGACGGCGCCTCGGTCGTCGGCGTCTCCTCGTCCTCTTCCTCGTCCGGCTCCTCGGTCGTCTCCGGCGGGTCCGTCGGGTCCGGGTCGTCCGTGGAATCCGGCTCCTCGGTGGAGTCAGGCCGCGTCGAGAGCGGTCCGCTCGCATCGTCGTCATCGGATCCACCGAGTGCGAACACCGCCGCGCCGGCGATGAGGACCACCACCACGAGGATCGCGGCGATCATCCCGCCCTTGCCGCCGCCGGAACCCTCACCCAGCGGTCCGCCGCTGATGACCGGCTCGGTCGGGGCGGTGCCAGGCGAGCTGGGCGGCGTACTCGGCGACGTCGGCGGCACCGGTGGCGGCGGCACAGGTGATGCCGGGCGCTGCTCGGGCGAGTACCAGTTGCCGTCGCTGGCCTTCCACCAGCCCGGGCCGGGTGCTTCGTCGTCCATGGTCATCTTCCCCTCGGTCGCCGGGAGGTGATTCAGCCCGGTGCGCACGATCGTCCCGCCTGGAGGCGGGGCTTCCGCAGCAGCGTACCCAACCCGGTAGCGCGATCCCGTCCCGCTCCTCGGTCCGACCGCTCACCGATCAGGTGGCAGGCAGGCCGCGGAGGTAGGCGTCGATCATCCGTGCTGCGCTATCGCGCAGGTAGGCCTCGACGGCGTGCTCGGCGGCGGCACGATCGCGCGCTGCGACCGCGGCGAGTATTGCGGTGAGGCCATCGAGCACGGGCGCGACGTCATCGAACGACGCAGTGAGCTCGTGCGTTCGTCCGCCGTACGCCGACTCGACCCACCGGAAGAGGAGTGACAGCGCCCGGTTGTGGGTGGCGTGGATGAGGCCGGCGAAGAACGCGAGGTCGGCCTCCTGCCGCTCACCCGACGACGTCGCCGCTGCGACCGCGTCGACCGCGTGGCGCAGCACCTCGAGGTCCGCGTCCTGCGCCTGGTCGACGGCCAGGCGACCGATCAGCGGGCCGAGCGCCTCGCGCACGTCGAGCATCTCGATGAGCAGACCGGGGCCCAGTCGGCGCACCAGCGCCTCGATGACCGCGGGGTCCGCGAGGCCGGCGGGGTCGCGCACCAGGTTGCCGCTGCCCTGCCGCGCCTCGATGAGGCCCATCTGCTCCAGGCGGGCGAGGCCCTGCCGCAGGGAGGTGCGGTTGACGCCGAGCTGATCGGCCAGCTCGCGCTCGGGCGGCAGGAGCGACCCCGGTGCGTAGACGCCGTCGACGATCGCGTCCGCGATGGCGCTCGCCACCTGCTCGTCGAGGCGGATGCGTTCGGGCTGGCGCAGCGCGCTTGACTGGTTCATTGGCTCAACCAATACTCTACCCAGAGCGAGCGCAGCAGCGGAAGCAGGAGATCGCCGTGCCGGATCCGAACGTGTCGTTGGCAGCCACCCCGCGCTGGAAGGGCGACGCCGGACGCATGGAGGTCTGGTACGCCACGATCACCGATCCCGCCACCGGCACCGGGTTGTGGATCCACTACGAGACGATCGCTCCCACCCCCGAGCGCGGCGGCGAGCCCTACGGCCACGGCTGGATCAGCGTGTTCCCCGTGGACGGCCCACCGGTCACCGCCCGCTTCGGCCCCGCGCCCATCGAGCCGTGGACCCATGGCGAGCCGTGGTTCACGATTCCCGATGCCGCCGCCGAGGACGGCCGCTGGTCGGGCACCGCGGGGCCGGTCACGTGGGACCTGCGCTGGAGCGACGGCGGAGCGCCGCTGTGGACCTTCCACAAGGTGGCGTGGGACAAGGAGCTGCTGCCCGGCGCGCAGAACCTGCTCGCGCCGACGGCAACGTGGAGCGGATCGGTGAAGGTGGGCGACACGACCTACGGCTTCGACGGCGGCCGGGGCGGCGTGGCGCACATCTACAGCCACGGCAACACCAAGCGATGGGGATGGCTGCACGCGGACCTCGGCGGCGACGACGTCCTCGAGCTCATCACCACGACGTCGATGTCGCCGGGGCTCAACAAGCTGCCGCCGCTCGCGTTCCTCAAGCTGCGCGTCGACGGCGCGGACTGGCCGACCAGCGCGCTGCCGGCGGTGCGGGCGAAGACGACGCTCGGCGTGGAGCGGTGGAAGGTCGAGGGCCGCATCGGCAGCCGGCGCATCCGCGTGGTCGTCGACCAGCCCGCCGATCGCTGCGTCGCGCTCGAGTACATCGATCCCGACGGCGAGCGCGCGGTGTGCACCAACACCGAGCGCGCCGACGTCGCGATCACCGTCGAGCGGCGCGACCAGAAGCGCTGGGTGAACGAGCGGTCGTGGACCCTGCAGGGCACCGGCCACGCCGAGGTCGGGCTGCGCGCACCGAGCGCGCCGCCGCTGAACGAGAGGATCGTCACATGAGCTTCCTGCTGGACCCGCCGATGCTGATCGCGTCGGGCATCCTGATCGAGCGCGCCCTGCCCGAGGAGCAGCGCGACCTCGCCGAGGCCGCCACCATGGGCACCTTCATCGGCATCTCGTTCGCGCTGTACCTGAACGCCCCGGGCCTCGGCGCGTTCTGGAAGCCGTTCAAGTCCCGCGACGGACACGACTTCATGATCAACAGCGGCGTCTTCCACGTCGACACCGAGGGGCACGGCTGGGGCACCGACGTCGCGTCGTGCGCCATCTACGCCACGTACCCGTTCTTCCTCAAGCTCGGTCGGCGCATCGGCCGCCGCTCGTCGCCACGGTCGCTCGCCGCCTCGTGAGCACGCTGGCGCGGCGCAGCACGGAGGCCGTCTGCGCGGCGCTGCTCCCCCACGAAGCCGGCGGGCCGACGCCGTCGGACGCGGCTGACCACCTCGAGCGCTACCTCCACCAGCTACCGCCGGTGATCGCTCGCGGCGCGGTCGGCGGATTCGTCGCCATCAACGCCACCGCTCGCGTGCTCGCCCGCCGACGCCTCACCGACCTCGACCCCGATGCTCGCGCCGCGGTCCTCCAGCGCATCACCGCCATCCGCCCCGAGCTCGCCATGGCGCTCGACGGCCTCAAAACCATGGTCCTGCTGAGCCACGGCGCCAGCACCAGCGCGGCGACGATCCGCGCTCGCGCCGATCGCTTCGAGCCGGCACGGCCCGACGCCGAGATGTCCATCACCTCGTCGATGGACGAGATGCACGTGGTGCGCTGCGATGCGGTGGTCATCGGCTCCGGTGCCGGCGGCGCGTTCGTCGCCCGCACCCTGGCGCGCGCCGGGCGCGACGTCGTGATCCTCGAGGAGGGTCGCCGCTGGAAGGTGGCCGACCTCCGCGACGGCCACCCCATGGACCGCTTCGCCGGCATGTACCGCGACGGCGGCACCACCATCGCCCTCGGGCGGCCGCCGGTCGTGCTGCCCATCGGTCGAGCGGTGGGCGGCACCACGGCAGTCAACTCCGGCACCTGCTACCGCCCACCGCACGACGTGCAGATCCGGTGGCGCGACGAGTTCGGCTTGGCCCTCGCCGACCCAGACGCTCTCGCCCCGCACCTCGACGACGTCGAGGCCACGCTGCGCGTCGCGCCGGTGCCGCTCGACGTGATGGGCGCCAACGGCCTGCTCCTGCTGGCCGGGGCGAAGGAGAAGGGGTGGAGCTCGCACCCCATCCCGCGCAACGCGCCGGACTGCGTCGGGTCGTGCCAGTGCGCCATCGGCTGCCCGCGCAACGCCAAGTTCGGCGTGCACCTCAACGCCCTGCCTCAGGCGTGCGAAGCCGGTGCGCGCATCATCAGCCACGCGCTCGTCACGAAGGTGCTCCACGAGGACGGTCGGGCCCGCGGCGTGCAGGTGCGACGCCCCGACGGATCTCGCTTCGAGGTGCACGCCGAGACGGTCGTCGTGGCCGCCGGCGCGGCGGAGACACCGGCGCTGCTGTGGCGCAGCTCGCTGGGCGACCACCCGCGCATCGGGCGCAACCTCACGGTGCACCCGGCCCTCGGCCTCGCCGGCACGTTCCCGCAGCAGGTGGTGGCGTGGGAGGGCGTGCTGCAGAGCGCGGCGGTCGACCAGCTCCACGCCGAGCACGGCATCCTCATCGAGGCCACCGCGACGCCGCCGGGGATGGGATCGATGGTCCTGCCCGGCTACGGGCCTGCGCTGGTGCACCAAGTCGCCACCGCGGACCACAACGCGGTGTTCGGGGCGATGATCGCCGATGAGCCGTCGGGCCGGGTGCTCGGCAAGCGCACCGGCCGACCGGTGCTGCGCTACGACCTGTCGATGCGCGACACGAAGCGCATCGTGCTCGCCATGCGCGCCATGGGCGAGCTCATGTTCGCCGCCGGCGCCGAGGAGGTGCTGACCGCTGTGCCCGGCGCGGTGTCGGTGCGCTCGGTCGCCGAGCTGCACGCCACCGTCGACTCGGTGCGCATGCGTGATCTGCACCTGGCCGCGTTCCACCCCACCGGCACAGCTGCGGCCGGCTCGAACCCGCAGGTGTCGCCGGTCGACGAGCGAGGTCGACTGCGCGGCGTCGACGGCGTGTGGATCGCGGACGCCACGGTGCTGCCGACGTGTCCGGAGGTGAACCCGCAGGTGTCGATCATGGCCCTGGCGCTCGCCATCGGCGACGAGATCGTCGCCGCCACGCGCTAGGCCGGCTGAGCGCCACCGACGATGGCTCCCCCCGCCGCGAGGTCCGCACGCAGCGCGCCCACGTCGACGTCGTGCACCCGAGCATCGACACCGAGTGCGGCGGCCGCGGCGGCGCCCGCTGCCTCGCCGGTCGCCATGGCAGCGGGGATCTCCTTCGTCGCCTGGTGCACGTAGCGGCTGGCCGAGATGCACCGGCCCGCGGCGAGCAGGTTCGTGAGCGACGGCGTGGTCAGGCAGCGGTAGGGGATGTCGTAGGTGACGCCGCGCCGCGTCCAGTGTCCGGTCTGCGCCACCGAGTCCTCGAAGCGGCGGTCGCCGTCCTCCTTCTCGAGCACGTAGTCGCCTAGGAGCCGCCGCGACTCGGTGACGCCCAGCGTGCGCGCCACGTCGTCGAGCCACGCGTGCTCGAACCCCGGCGCCTCGGCCTGCAGCCGCGCCACCTCGGCCAGCACGAGGTGGCGGCAATCGAGCGTCGCCTGGGTGACCGCGTCGGGATCGAGGGGATCGACCTTGCTCGGCGCGAAGCCCGGTCCGCCCCACGGCACGAGCACCCGACCGGCATCGGTGGTGCGGAAGTACAGGCCGCCGGCGAAGGCGTCGTCACGCTCCTCGAGCCCGGTGACGCCGCCCATGCGGAACCACTGGTAGGGGTAGATCTCGACCGAGTCGGCGGGCGCGCCGGCGCGCGTGAAGACGTCGCCGTCGCCGGTGGTGTCGACGACGACGCCGGGCACGATCACCTCGCGCCCCGCCTTCGACTCGACGACCACCGCCTCGATCCGCCCGTCGGTGGCGTGCGCCGTGACGCAGGTCGTGTGCAGGCGCACGCGCACGCCGGCCGAGTCGAGCAGGTCGAACGCTGCGGTCACGAAGGCCTCGGGCTCGAAGGCGACCGAGTAGCGCACCACCTCGGGCGGCGCGCCCCAGATCAACCCGAAGCGCCGCCACCGGTCGACCGCGGCAAGATCCTCGCTGCCCCACTCGTCGTGCTGCGGGAAGCGCGCGGCACCGACGCGGTCGAGCGCGTCGACCACCTCCTGGCAGAGCCCGGCGACGACCTGGGTGCCCTCGCCGTCGTCGAGGGTGAGAAGGAGGTTGATGAGGCCGAAGGTGGCGAGCCCACCGATGCTCCCCTGCCCCTCGATCAGCATCGTGTCGGCACCGCGGCGGGCGCTGGCCAGTGCGGCGGCGATGCCGGCGGACCCCGCGCCCACCACCAGCACGTCGGGCCGGGCGATGATCGGCAGGTCCCGTGCCGGCTCGTGCCACGTCGCCTCGGTCATGGGGTCACGCTACGACGCCATCCACCTCGCCGGCGCCCCGACCTGGCTCCGACCCGCCCCAGCCTCGATCTGACCCCCCGAACGTGCTCCATGTGGACACTGAGCACCGCAATTTGGGCTCTCCTGACTGATCCGTGGGTCATTTCCGGCCTGGGAGGACGGGTGGGTGGCTGCCGAGGCTGAGCATCGCGAGGGCGATGAGGGGTTCGGGGCCGTGGAACCCGAACGCGACTCGGGTGATGAGTCGGATCTTGG
>JBBRAZ010000001.1:0-192602 GCA_038206295.1 Acidimicrobiales bacterium | reverse complement strand
GCTCCGGCCGCATCGAAGCAGCCAGCACACGTGCATCCATCGCGGTCACCTTCTTGGCCATGACAAAGCATCACGGCCGATCGAGTGTCAGCCATGTCGCGCGACATCAACTGTCAGCGATGTCGTGAAACAACACACTTCCGACTATCGGACGTCACCGTGCACAGAACGGGGAGGGGGGCCTCGCGATCAGTCGAGCGAGTGCTCGTCGACTGCGTCGGCGTCCATGAGCGCGGGGAGCACGGCGTCGTGGTCGACGAACAGCTGCCACGCCGGGGTCGTCGACGACAGGGCGTCGGCGGCGAGCACGACGGAGGCCGCGGTGTAGGTGGACTGCTCGTCGGTGGGGAAGCGCGACTCCTGCGGGAACACGGTGCCGGTCCAGTAGCGGTCGGCGTCGGTGCGGAACTGCTGCGTCCAGCTGAAGAGCTCGAGGGCCCGGTCGCGGTCGCCGACGGCGAGGTAGGCCATGGCGCACTCGCAGGTCTCGGCCACGGTGATCCACGGGCGGTCCGAGACGCAGCGCACGCCGCGGTCGGGCTCGAGGAACGTCGCTGCCCGCTCGGCGAGGCGGGCGCGGCCCTCGTCGCCGGTGAGCGCGCCGCAGAGCACCGGGTAGTACCAGTCCATCGCCCACCGGTGCTTGGGTGCGAACGCCTCGACCTCACCGCGGCAGTGACGGGCGATGAGCGAGGCCAGCTGCGCGGCGGAGAGCTCCCAGTCGGGGCGCTCGTGCCCGAGCAGCTCGGCGATGGCGATGGCGCTGCGCAGCGAGTGGACGATCGACGACGAGCCGGTCAGCAGCGCGAAGGACCACGGGGTGCCATCGGCGTGGCGGGCCCACAGGATCTCGCCTCGGGGCGTCTGGAGATCGAGCACGAAGTCGACCGCCGCCTCGACCGTCGGCCACAGCGCCTCGACGAACCCGCGGTCCGAGGTGAGGAGCCAGTGGTGCCACACGCCGGCGGCCACGTAGGCGATCGTGTTGGCGTCGAGCTTGTCTTGCTCGACCTCGTCTGCGAGGTAGTACTGGTGCCACGAGCCGTCGTGGCGCTGCTGTGCGACGAGCCACTCGTAGGCCCGCTCCGCCTCGTCGATGCGCCCGCCGAGCGCGAGGGCCATGGCGGCCTCGACGTGGTTCCACGGATCAGCGTGGCCGCCGGGGAACCAGGGCACCATCCCCGAGGGGAGCTGCCACTGCGCGATGGCGTCGACGGTGGCGCTGACCTCGGCCGGGGTGATGATCCCCTCCACCGACGGGGTCTCATGCTGCGGCACGGATCACCTCCGGCTTGGTCGAGTACACGACGATGCTCTTGCCGATCACCGGGTTGAGGGCGCGCTCCGCGATGCGGGTGACCGCCGGCGCCTTGGTGATGTCCCACACGAGGAGCTTGTGGTACGCCTGCACGAGCGGATGCGAGTCGTTCGTGACGCCCACGGCGCACTTGAGCCACCAGTAGGGCGCGTGCAGCGCGTGCGCGAGGTGAGCGCCGCCCGGCACGAGGCCAGCAGCGCGCAGCTTCTCGCGCATCACCTGCTCGGTGTAGATGCGCAGGTGGCCTCCTTCGGCGATGGGGGCGTGGTAGTCGTCGGACAGCTTCCAGCAGATGGACTCCGACAGCCACGCCGGCACGGTCACCGCGAAGGTGCCGCCAGGACGCAGCACGCGCCGCAGCTCGGCGAGAGCGGCGTCGTCGTCGCCGATGTGCTCGAGGACCTCTGAGGCGATGATGCGATCGAACGTGTCGTCGGGGAACGGCAGGCGGGTCGCATCGCCACGGGCCGCTGCGGCCAGCCCCGACGGGGGCGCCTCGCCCTCGGAGCGCATGGCGGCGAACATCGTGCGGCACTCGACGAGCTCGTCGTGCGCCATGTCGACGGCGACGACGCGAGCACCGCGGCGCAGGCCCTCGTACGCGTGGCGACCGAAGCCGCAGCCGAGGTCGAGCAGCAGGTCGCCGGCGCGCAGGCCGAGGCGGTCGTAGTCCACCGTGAGCATCAGGCTGTGCTCTCGTGCGTGAAGCGCGGGGCGAGCGAGCGTCCGCCGGGGCGTCGGGACTCGATGCCGGCTGACTCGGCCAAGGTGGCGCGGTACTGCTCGACGGTGCCGTCCGCGGTGTGGCGCCAGGTCCAGCGGTCGAGCACGCGCTGTCGGCCGGCGGCCCCGATGCGGGCTCGGAGCTCGGGGTCATCGAGCGCCTCGGCGATGCGCATCGCCAGCGCGCCGCTGTCGCCGGGCGGGACCAGCAGGGCGGAGACGCCATCGTCACCGACCACCTCGGGCAGCGCGCCGCCGGTGGTGGCCACGAGGGGAACGGCGCAGCTCATGGCCTCGATGGCCGGCAGCGAGAAGCCCTCGTACAGCGACGGCACGACCGCCAGCTCTGCTTCTGCGTAGAGCTCGATGATGCGCTCCTCGGGCACCCCGGTGACGAACTCGACCGCGCCGCGCAGCCCGAGGTCGTCGATGGCCTGCGCCGAGGTGCCGCCCTCCTTCATCCGACCGATGATGGTGAGGTGCAGCTCGGGGCGCTCGGTGCGCAGCTTGGCCAGTGCCTCGAGGAGGAACTTCAGGCCCTTCATGGCGACATCCGCGCTGGCGGTGGTGATGAGCCGGCCGGGGATGCGCGCCACGTCGGGCCGAGGTCGGAAGATGTCCTGGTCGACGCCGACGGGAACCACGTGCATGCGAGCGATGGGCACGCCGTGGCCGGTGGCGATGTCCTTCTTGGAGTTCTCCGACACGGTGAGGATCCGTGGCATGCGCTGCGCGACGCGGCTCTGCATCTTGGTGAACCCGTACCAGCGGGCCTTGCCGATGCGCTGCCATCGCGAGGTGGCGTGCGCCATCTCGAGCTCTCGGTCCACGGTGATCGGGTGGTGGATGGTGGCGAGCACCGGCAGGCCGTCGCGCTGCATGCCGAGCAGCCCGTAGCCGAGGCACTGGTTGTCCTGGACGAGGTCGAACTCGTTGACCCTGGGGCGCAGCGCTCGCCACGCTCGCATCGAGAAGGCGAGGGGCTCGGAGAAGGTGCCGAGCGAGAACGACATCACCTCGAGCCAGTCCTCGCGGCTCTTGAGCTCCCACACCCCTGGCATCCGCATGGGGAAGTGGTCGTTGTAGATGTCGAGGCTGGGCAGCTCGTGCAGCGGCACCCGCTCGTGCAGCACAGGGTACGGCTGGCCGCTGAGCACCTCGACGTGGTGGCCGAGATCGGTCAGCGCCTTCGTCAGGTGCCGGGTGTACACGCCCTGGCCGCCGACGTGAGGCTTCCCCCGGTAGGTCAGGTACGCGATGCGCAGCGGGGAGTCGTCATCGGGGCGCATGGTCGGGCAAGCCTTGTAGGGATTGACCACGCGGTCAAGTACGGGGGAAGGTAGGTGTGGCAGGGGTCACGGCGCGCCCGGGCTTCAGGATGCGGCGCCAGGTGTCGAAGGGACTGGGATGGTCGATGTTCACGTGCGCGGCGGCGCACAGCCTCCTCTTCGCGCGCCCGGAGCTCGGCGTGCGATGGCGTTCGTGCTCCTCGCAGCGCTCTCCCTGGCGGCGCTCGGCGCCGGACCGCAGGTCGCCGCTCAGTCCGCGCCCGACGCCGCGGGGGCAGGTGCCACCCCCTCTGATCCGAACGACTGGCGAGCGATCATCAACCTGTACCGGGCGCAGGCCGGCGTCGCTCCGCTGAGCGAGGTGACGACGTGGAGCCAGGGAGGCCGTGAGCACGCCCGCTACGTGGTGGAGAACGACGCCATCGGTCACCAGCAGCTGCCCGGAGCGCCGTTCGCGACCGACGCCGGTGCCACTGCGGCCGCCAACGGCAACGTCGCCGGGTGGTTCTCGGCACCGGTCACCGCCGAGCAGGCGATCGAGCTGTGGCTGGGTGGACCGTTCCACGGCGTCGGGGTGCTGGACCCCGACCTGCGCCAGTCCGGCTTCGGGTTGCGCAGCGACGGCACGAGCAGCGGCGTGAGGTCCGCTGCGGTCCTCGACGTGCTGCGCGGGGTACAGAGCGGGGCCAACGCCAGCTACCCCCGGCTCTGGCCCGGCAACGGGGCGGTCATCCCGCTCACGACGCTGTCGCCGGAGATCCCCGAGCCGCTCACCTCCTGCCCCGGCTACAGCCGACCTGCCGGCCAGCCGCTGTACGTGTTCTACGCCAGCGCGCCCACGGTGACCTCGCTGGTCCTGCGCGACGTCGCGACCGCAGCGGTGCTCGAGCGATGCGTGTTCACCGAGACCACCTACGCCAACACCGATGCGGACATGCGCAACCTGGGCCGAGCGGTGCTCGCGCAGCGCCACGCCGTGGTGATCATCCCGAGGCAGCCGCTCGTGGAGGGCACGAGCTACGAGCTGGCCGTGACCGCCAACGGCCAGAGCCGGACCTCGACGTTCACCGTCGGGCCGCTGGCGTGGGGACCGTTCTACGACGTGCCGCCAGACCACCCGTTCGTCGCCGACATCGAGTGGCTGGTCGATCAGGGGATCGCGAACGGGTTCGACGACGGCACGTTCCGTTCGACGACGGCGGTGTCGCGTCAGGCGATGGTCGCGTTCCTGTGGCGCCTCTCCGGTGAGCCGACACCGCTCGAGGGCGACCCGGGGTTCTCCGACGTCGGGGTCGACCACCCGTTCCGCTCGGCGATCGCGTGGGCGGTGGAGCAGGGGATCACGACGGGGTACGCCGACGGCACCTTCCGTCCGACGCTCAACGTCAGCCGCCAGGCAGCGGTGGCGTTCCTGTGGCGCTCGGTCGGCGAGCCCCCACCGGAGGACCCGGACCCCGGGTTCCCCGATGTGACCGTTGCCAACCCGCTGCGGCCTGCGATCGCGTGGGCGGTGGAGAAGGGCATCACCACGGGGTTCGCCGACGGCGGGTTCCACCCGGGCGCGGTGGTGAGCAGGCAGGCTGCAGCGGCGTTCCTGCATCGGCTTCCGCTGCCCTGATCCCCACGCCGAGCGTCCTTCCGTGCATCAGAAGCACGGCGACGGCGCAATCGCAACTTTTCTGAGAGAGATCAACGGATTCTCACTTGTCTACAGGTGACCTCCGGCCGCGTCGATGGCACGCGGATGGAACGCCCACCTCGACTCGGCTGGACCCTTCGACGCACGCTGCCGGCGGTCGGCGCCTTCACGGTGGCCCTCGTGGCGATGGCGGGGAGCAGCCCGCTGGCCGCGCAAGCTGGCGCTCCGGCCCCGGTCGTCAGCTCCGCGGGCGCGGGTGACGCGTCGTGGCGCGCCGAGCTCCACGTCTACCGGGCGCAGGCTCGGGTGGCGCCTCTCGTCGAGGACGCGGCGTGGAGCGAGGGCGCTCGCCTGCACAGCCGGTACATGGTCCAGACGGACTCGGTGGGGCCCAGCGAGAACCCGGCCAGCGTCTGGTACACCACCGGCGGAGCGCAAGCCGGAGCCGCCGGGATGTTCTCCGCGTTCATCGGCCCCGGCAGCGATCCGGCCCTGGCCCTGCCGCAGTGGCTCGCCAGCCCCTTCCACGCCGTCGCGCTGCTCGACCCGGACCTGCGCACCACCGGGTACGGCTCCTTCCTCGACCTGGCCAACCCGAAGGTCAACGCCGCGGCCACCATCGACGTCGAGCGAGGGCTGGAACCCGGGTCGCACCGCCGCTACCCGACGAGCTGGCCATCGACCGGAGCGACCGTGCCGCTGACCGAGCTGTCCGCCGAGCTGCCGGATCCGCTGACGGCGTGCCCGGGCTACGACCGCCCCGTCGGTCAGCCGATCTACGCGTTCTTCGAGCACAGCCCAGCTGAGGTGGCGGTCACCCTGGTGCGCGACCGCGACGGTCGACCGCTCAACCACTGCGTCATCACAGGACGCACCTACACCAACCCCAGCGACATCCTCACCTACGTGGGTCGCACCGAGCTCGGTGAGCGAGGCGCGGTGGTGATCGTTCCTCGCTCGCCGATGGTCGAGGGCGAGTCCTATTCCTATCGGGTGCGCGGCGACGGCGCGCTGGTGACCGGGACGTTCACGATCGGCCCGCTGTCGTTCGATCCGTTCACCGACGTCGGCGCCGGGCACCGCTTCGTGGACGAGATCACGTGGCTGTCCTCGTTCGGCATCGCGACGGGCTTCGACGACGGCTCGTTCCGCCCGACGGGATCGGTGAGCCGCCAGGCGCTCGTCGCGTTCCTGTGGCGGATGGCTGGCGAGCCGGCGCCGGCGACCGGCGAGACGGGGTTCGCGGACGTGCCGGCGGATCACCCGTTCCGCGAGGCGATCGCCTGGGGAGTCGGCGCAGGGCTCCTCGAGGGCTACTCAGATGGTCTGTTCCACCCGACCGGTCCGGTGAGCCGCCAGGCCGCCATGGCCTTCCTGTGGCGGTTCGAGGGCGCGCCTCCGGCATCTGGGGCGACGGGGTTCGCCGATGTGCCCGCCGGCCACCCGTTCCGCGAGGCCATCGCATGGGGGGTGCAGCACGGCATCACCGAGGGCTACGCCGATGGCGGGTTCCACCCCGTCGACGCCGTGAGCCGCCAGGCAGCCGCCGTGTTCCTCCACGACCTCGACGCGGCGGGCTGATCGTCGCAGGCCGCCAGCTCGCCTCCTTCTGACCCCCGCAGATGGCTGCATGGCAGCGCACCGGACCGCGATGTGGTGGGGGGAGGTGGGCGGAGAGGTCGGGGTCTCAGGCGGGGTCGGCCAGGCAGGGCAGCGCGCTGCACGTGTCGAGGAAGATCCCGTCGAAGAGGAACGCCTCCTTCTGGTCCTGTGCGGCGGGCATGCGACGCGGGTCCTCGTGCGAGTCTGCGCCGGTGGTCGGCGGGACGTTGCCGAGCGGCGGCGCCGGCGTGCCGCTGTCCCAGTAGACGAGCACCGACCCCGTGAACCCGGGTGCCCCGACCGCTGGGAGGCCCCACAGGGGATCGACGTCGGTGTGGCGCCCGTCGGCGAGCGCGGGCTCGTGCGCGCTGGCGCCGATGGTGCGGCCCTCGATCTCGGCGGTCACCGTGGCCACCTGGTGGTCGCCGAACGCGACCTGCAGCAGCACCTGGTGCGCGGGGGTGCCTGGCAGCGGATCGTCGGTGAGGTGGTTGGCGTAGCCGTTGGTCTCGGCCCGATCCCACAGCGACTGCACGAACGCGAACCCGACGAGGCGGTCGATGCGGCGCGGGTACGCGGCCTCGGCGATGGGGAGGAACGCCGAGAAGTCGACGCTGCGGTCGAGCAGCGTCGAGTAGTTCATGCCCGGCACGCCGAGCACGGCCCGGGTCCAGTCCTGCGCGACCGCGGTCGCCGCCCCGCCCATGATCGCCCCCTGGCTGTTGCCGTCGAACGCGAGCTGCGCGGTGGAGATGAGCGGCTGGCCGGACGAGCGGAAGGCCGGATCCGCGATGAGCCCCGCGGGGTGCTTCATGAGACGGCCGAGGAACAGGGTGTTGAGGATGCCCTGCTGCGAGCGGTCCGCCAGCGTCGGCATGCCGCTGATGTCGTCGAGGATCCTCGCAGCGTTGCCGATGTCGTCGGTGGCCATGCCGATCCAGTCCGTCGCGCAGAACGTGATGTTGTGGCGCTGACCGAACGAGCGGACGTTGCCTGCGTCGACCTCGCCACGGTCGCCCAGGAGGCCGTGGCCGTAGAGCGAGAGCCGTGAAGGGTTCGGGATGCCGAGGCCGAACGCGGCTCGCGGGATCTGGCACTGGAACCTCGCCTGGTAGGTGCCGTTGCGCGCCGGGAGGCGATGTCGGCCGAGGTCTCCGGGTGCGTAGCGGAACGAGCTTCCCGCGGCACCGGTGCCGGTGAGGTACAGCGGCACCTCGAAGGTGCCGTGCACGGTGCGCCGGGTGTCGTCGGTGAGCGACTCGGTCACCGCGGTGATCTCGAACGCGGGCGCCGCGCCGCCGAGCTGAGCGAATGCGTCGTCGCGGATCCACAGCAGGCGCTCGGCGAGGTTGCGCTCCGAGGCCACGGTGAAGTCCCACGCCAGCTGCAGGGAGGAGCGGTCGATGCCGTCGGCCTCGAGGTCGGTCAGGGCCTGCTCGAGCATGGCCCGGCGCTGCTCGGTGGCAGGGTCCGAGCTGATGTCGCCGCCGCTGAGGGAGGCGAAGTTGGCCACGGGCTCGAGCAGCTCGCCGGAACCGTCGCGCAGGTGGCGCAGGGCGACCACGTAGCGGTGCCCCTCGGTGAGGTTGACCCCGGGGCGGATGATGAGCACCGCCTCCTCGGGGCCATCGGCGTGGCTGTCGAGCTCGGCCCAGACCGGGTGGCGTTCGCCGGTGTCCGCGTCGAGCAGCACGACGGGGCTGTCGGGCAGCAGCGATGCCTGGATGTCGGTGATCGGCGGCGCACCGCTCTGGGTGAGGTCGACGCCGGGCAGCAGGGCCATGATCGGCGTGCCGGGGCTGAAGCCGTCGTTGCGCATCCACTCATCCGCGATGACGGGGTCGCCGTCGGTGTTGGGCGGCAGGGAGCGAGGGTCGACGTCGACGCGCAGGCCGGTGTCGCTGAAGGGGTCGGGCACCATCGACCAGCTCGACGGGTAGGGCAGGAAGCACTCCGCGTCATCGACCCGCTCGCACGGCGTGCGCAGGTTCGCCGAGCGGAACAGGAACGACGACGCCGCCTGGCGGCTGACGGGATCGGTGGGGTGGAAGGTGCCATCGACGTAGCCGCCCACGACGCGGTGGTGCGCCGCCCAGGCCAGCCCCGGGCCGAGGGGGTGGTCGGCGCCGACATCGGAGAAGGGTCCCGTCGGGGCCAGCGGGGTGGATGGGCTGCCGAGCGACCGATGGACGAAGGCAGTCGCCGCGAGCCGGCTCACCGCGATCGTGGGGCGGAAGGTGCCGTCGGCCCAGCCGTCGGTGATGCCCTCCTCGACCGCCCACGCGATCGGGGTGCGGAACGGGTGGCCGACGGGCACGTCGCTGAACCCCGGGTCGTCCACCGTCGGGGTGGGCTCGCCGGCGCGGCGCCACAGGAACGCCACGAAGGCCTGGCGGCTCACCGGTGCGGTGGGGCGGAAGGTGCCGTCCGCGTAGCCGTTCGCGAGGCCCTCCTCCACGAGCAGGTGCACCGTGTCGGCGAAGCGGTGGGTGCAGGCGACGTCGGGGAACGGATCGGTGCACAGCGAGGGGTAGGCCGGGGTGGCGGCGCCGCCGCCGGCTGCCGGTGCCGGGGCCACCGTCGTCGGCGCGGCCGGCGGGCCGACGACGACGAGCGCGGTCGTCGAGATGGTTGCTGCGGCGAGCGCAGCGAGCAGCCGGTGCATCGGGCCTCCCCCAAGACGGTGCGCTCGGAGCCTACTGACCCATCCGCGGTGACGGAATCACGCCCCGGTGGTGCGTGAGGTTGGTAATCGGCGGTGCGTGAAATTGGTAGCCGGTGGTGCGTGAAGCTGGTAGTCAACCGTGTGAGGTTGGTCTCGGTGGTGCTGGCAGGCCCTCCTGCATCGGTCCATCGCCAGTACGGTGCGTGCGATCGGGCATCGCTCATGGAGGGCTACGCGTCGTGCGCACGCGGCGGGAGTACGTCGAGGGGACGTGCCGCTACCTGAACGAAATCGCTGATCAAAGGCTGAGGGTGCCTTGACCGGAGTGCTGGCGGTCGATCGCCCAGGCGGCGGCGAGGGCGATGATCGATCCGATGAGCATGGGCCAGAAGCCGACGACGACGTACCACGTGTCGCCGGTGCGCAGCTCGATCGTGCCGTGGACCACGGCCTGCTCGGAGACAGCGGTGCGTTGGTGCACGGTGCCGTCGGGGTCGATGATCGAGCTGAAGCCCGTCGGCGCCGCCTCCACCACCCAGCGGCCGGTCTCCATCGCTCGCAGCCGCAGCGAGGCCACCTGCTGGGTCTGCACGATGGTGAGCCAGTACGACGACCCGTTGGTCGGGTTGAGGATCGCCTCGCCTCCTTCGGCGATGCCCGAGCGGCCTCGGTTGGCGAAGAACGCCTCCCAGGAGATGACGACCCCGAAGCGCCCGGCCGGGGTGTCGATCATCCCCGGTCCCGAGCCGGCCACAGCGTCGCGCCCGGGGATCTCCGATGAGAGCTTCTCGATGAGCGAGCGCAGCGGAACGAACTCGCCGAAGGGGACCGTGCGAACCTTGTCGAAGCGGTCGACGACCTCGCCGTCGGGCCCGTAGGCGACCGCGGCGTTGAGGAATGCGGTGTCGGAGATGGTCTCGACCGTGCCGACGACCAGGGTGGCGTCGAGGGCGCGCGCCAGTGCCTGGAGCTCGATGTGCTCCACGTTCTCCAGCAGGGGGCCGTCGACGTTCACGACGTTCTCGGGCCACAGCACCAGGTCGACGGGCTGCTCGATGAGCTCGCTCGCAGCCAGGTGCCGGTCGAACACCACCCGGTCGTCGGTGTCTTCTGCTCGGGTGCGCTGGGGGCCGCCCCCCTGCACCGCAGCGACATCGAGGCTTCCGGTGACCTCGCCGCTGGGAGCGAGCAGCGCGACGATCCACACCACGGCGACCAGCGCCGTGCCGACGGCGGCCGGTCGCACCTGACGACGGGCGGCGGACGCGAGGGCCTGGCCGAGCACGACGGTCGCCGCAGCCAGCAGCAGCGGACCGGCGATGCGCACCACCTGCGCCCACGGCGTGTCGACCTGCGACTGCGGCAGCGTGGCGAGCGGCACGCCGCCGAACGGGAACGACCAGCGGCACAGCTCGGCGATCACCATCGCTGCGGGCAGCGCCACGCGGCGCCCGTCGCCGGGCGGAGTGAAGGCGGCGCCGACCGCGAAGTACCCGGCGTAGACCACCGACGCCAGGAGGTAGCCGGGCGGCGTCAGGTCCCACATCCAGACCATGCCCGGCGCGAGCCAGCACAGCGCGACGAGCCACATGCGGCGCGCTCTGGTCGCCCACGACGTGTCGCTCAGCAGGTCATCGAGCAGCGCCAGGCCGACGATCGCCAGCGGCCACCATCCCCACGGCGGCAGCGACAGCCAGATCAGCGCGCCGGCGACGGCGCAGCGCACGGCGACGGGTATGCGGTCCATGGCCCCACGATCCTGACCGCCCGCGCCTGGCGCGCTCCAGTCAGCGCTCGGTGGCGCCGTCGCCCAGGTGGTCCAGCGGGGGAGCGGTCGTCGGCGTCGCAACCCACGCCATCGATTCATCCGGTGGCGGACCAGCCAGCTCGTAGCGCCGGTTGTTGATGTTGATCACGGTGAGGTTGGCATCGGTGCTGCCGAGCACCTCGTCACCGAAGGCGTCGAGGGCGACGAGCGGGTCGGTGAAGGTGGGCGGGTCGAACCGCCACTCGATCTGGTCATCGAGCGGTGCGCCGTCGTCTGCGAGCAGCACGAGGCGCGCCACGATGCGGAAGCGGGCGGAGCCCTTCGGGTGGCATGCGAACAGGACGGCCTCGTGCTCCCAGCGCTGGTCCGCGATGGAGGTGTCGTGGGGATCGATGACGTCGACCGATGAGACCGCGTAGGTGAAGCGGCCGTCCTCGGTGGTGAGCAGGACGTGGTCGCCCGGCACGAGCCGGTCGAGGTCGCCGAACGGGCGGGAGTGCGTGGTGCGGTGGCCAGCGATCACGGTGGTGCCGACGCCACCGGGCTCGGCGGTGCCCGGCCACCAGCTCGGCCCCCGGTCGATGGCCGTGAGGGTCATGCCGACGTTGATCTCGTCGTGCACACCGATGGCCGGGATCTCGATCGTCCCCACCTGCTCGGGCGGCGTCGGTGCGTACGGGTCCGACGGCAGCGGCGCAGGCTTCGACAGCGGCGGGCCGTCGATGACGCGCAGCCCCGATGGCGCACGCCCCGACACGCGCGGCGAGGATTCGGTGACCGGGGGCCGCCACGCCCGGTCGGGGGCCGTCGTCGGCGTCGTCGATGCCGTGTCGTCGGCGGTCGACGGGTCCTGCACGCGCACCATCGCGAGCGCAGCGGCGGCCGCCAAGGCAACGAGGGCGACGGGCACCACGAGGATCCAGCGGCTGGCAGGGTCGGCCGCCTCGTCGGAGCGCTGATTCGACGTCGTGACGTCACCAGCTGTCGATGGCTCCTCGAGCTCCATGGCGACGTTGTAGCGCACGGGAGCGCAACAAGGACCGCGGCGGTGACGTGGGTGGGGCCGCCGGACGGCCTAGGGTGCTGCGTCGTGCCGGACGCCCGTCGACCTGAGCTGCGAGGGCCGATCGCCCGCGTCAGGTGGGTGGTGTACGGCGCGCTCGATGACGCCGGCACCTGGGTGCTGCGCGGCGACGAGAAGCGCCGCCGCAGTCGTGACGAGCGCGAGCGCCAACGGCTCTCCGCCCTCGAGGAGCTCTCGTTCGGGGCGGAGCTCGTCGCGTTGTGCGGCTTGGCGATCGCGCAGCCCGTGCTCGACGTGTTCGCCCGCAGCCCGGAGTGGTTCGCCTACCGGGGAGCGCGCGCTGGCGACATCGTGCTGTTCGCGCTCCTCGTCACCGTGCTTCCCCCGCTGCTGCTGTGGGCGCTGCTCGCTCCGGTCCGTCTGGTCTCGCGCCCGTTGCGCCGCGGCCTGCACCTGGTCGCGCTCGGCGGCCTCACCGCGGTGCTGCTCCTGCAGGGGCTGAGGACGTCGCTCGCCTGGGGTGCGTCGCTCACCGTCATCGTCGCGTTCGGCCTCGGCGCGCTGGTTGCTGTGCTCTACCCCGCGGTCCGCGCGGTGCGCAGCTGGGTGCTGGCGCTGTCGATCGCCCCGCTGGTGTTCATCGCCCTGTTCCTGGGCAACTCCGCCACCGGCGATCTGGTGTTCGCCAGCGGCGACGTGGAGCTGGCCGCCAGCGCGGCCGACGCCCCGGTCGTGGTCCTCGTGCTCGATGAGCTCCCGACGGGGAGCATCGTCGACGACGCGGGCGACATCGATCCCGTCCGCTTCCCGAACCTGGCGCGATTGGCAGGCGACGCCACGTGGTACAGGAACTTCACCACGCAGTCCGGCAGCACGATCCACGCGGTGCCGTCGATCCTGAGCGGCCGGGAGCCGTCCAAGGGGAGCAACCCCTTCTGGTTCGAGCACCCGGACAACCTCTTCACGCTGCTCGGTGGCTCGCACAAGCTGTTCGTCTGGGAGGTCATGACGCAGCTCTGCGCACCCAGCCTGTGCCGGGACGGCGGCGTCGCCCGCTCCGCCAGCCACGACGCGGTGACGACCGTCCGCTCCTTGCTGGGCGATGCGTCGGGGGTGTGGAGCGCGCTCCTGCGCCCCGATGGCGAGGCCCCGGACCCCGAGACGATGTTCGACGAGGACCAGCTCGCTGCGGGCTCTGAGCAGGAGGCGCTGGTCGAGGAGGCGCTGGATGCCAACGACGAGCCCGTCCCCTGGAGCGACTTCGAGGACGACCGCCAGCTCGTCAGCCAGCCGCGGCGCTTCACGGAGTTCCTCGACTCGCTCCAGCCGCGGGTGGCTGGCGAGCCGCCGGGGCTCCACCTCGCCCACGTGCTGCTGCCGCACCGGCCGTGGCACTTCTTCCCCGACGGCACCGAGTACGCGGAACCGGAGCGCACGCTGGTCGTGGACGACCTCCGCTACCCGGAGGATGCGCCGTGGCACGCACGGGTGCAGCTGCAGCGCGAGATCCTCCAGGCGCAGTACGCCGATCGACTCGTCGGCCAGATGCTCGATCGTCTGGAGGAGAACGAGCTGTACGACGATGCTCTGGTGGTGGTGGTCGCCGACCACGGCGTGGGCTTCACTCCTGGGCACGGGGTGCGCGTCTACACCGGCGGCAACGAGGCCGATCTGCTGTGGGCGCCGCTGCTGATCAAGGCACCGAGGCAGTCTGATGGGGTGCGCACCGACATCAACGTCACGTCGCCCGACGTGCTGCCCACGATCGCCGAGCTCGTCGGCGTCGATGTGCCCTGGAAGCTCGACGGACGCTCGGCCGCAGGAGCCACCGCTGATGCGCCGATCACCGGCACGAAGCGATACCACTGGTTCGAGGACATCGCCCGGGGCGGCGACGCGGTGCTCGAGCTCGATCCGGTCGCCGGGCTCGAGCGGATGCTGGCGACGGCGTTCTCGCCAGCGAGCGGTCGCAACGACTGGGTGGGCGGGCTCTACGAGATCACGCCGTTGCGCGACATCGTGGATCGTCCGCTGAGCGAGCTGCGGATCGTGGACGGGCCCCCCGCGGTGGCGCGCATCGACGATCTCGACGCGCTGCTCGCCGGCGACCGTCCGCTGCGTGCCGACATCACCGGCGGCATCGTCGGCGATCCCTCCGTGCGCGTCGGTGGCTTCGTCGCGGTGAGCCTCAACGGCACCATCGTCGGCGTGTCGCCGCTGGAGCCGTTCGCGAGCGACGAGCGGGCGTTCGACGTGCTCGTGCACCCCGGGCAGTTCGTGAGCGGTCGCCAGCAGGTCCGGGTCTTCAAGGCGGTTATCGACTCCGATGGCGAGCCGGTGCTCGCCGAGCTCGAGGTCCAGCGCCGCTGACCCGCCTCCCCCGCCAACTGCCCGTTCTGTGCATGGTGGCTTCCGGTAGCCGGAAGCCACCATGCACAGAACGACGGATCAGGGCAGGGCGCGGGCGGCGGCGCGGGCGCCGCGGATGACCGCGGGGATGCCGAGGCCGCGGGTGCTCGCCCCGCACAGGACGAGGCCGGGGCATGCGGCCCGGAGCTCCTCGTCCCAGGTGTCGACGCGCTCGAGGTGACCCGGCGCGTACTGCGGCAGCCCCCGGTCCCAGCGCACGACGGCCGTTGCGAGCGCATCGCCGTGGAGCTCCAGGATCGGGCGGAGCTCGGCGAGGACCTGCTCGGTGAGCGCCTCGTCGTCGAGCGTGTCGATCCGGCGGTCGTGGAAGCGACCCGCCGATGCGCGCAGCACCGCCACGTCGGGGTCGGACCACTGCGGCCACTTCGAGGAGCCGAACGAGCACGCGGTGGTGAGCAGCCCCTCGCGCGCGGGCACCAGCAGACCGCTGGCGTCGAGGGCGTGGCCGACGTCGTCCCTCGGCCACGCGGCGAGCACGACCGCAGCCGACGCGTAGCGCAGCGCCTCCAGGCCGGCGGAGGTCCTCGGTGCCAGCGAGGCGAGCAGGGGTGCGATCGCGTATGCCGGGGCGGCGAGGATCACCTGGTCGCAGGCCAGCGTCGCGGCGCCCGGGGGCGCTGCACCGACGGGGGTGGCCTCGACGGCGACCTCCCAGCGCACGCCGACGCGCATCAGCGCGGTGGCTGCTGCGCCGGTGCGCACCTCGCCGCGCAGCGCTCCGTGCACGGCGCGGGCCAGCTCGCCGGTGCCGCCCGGCAGCGAGTGAAACACCGGCGCATCGGGATCCGTGGCCGTGGCGGCGGTGCGCTGCGCTCGCACGCCGGCGATGAGCGACGGCTGGTCGCGCACCGCGGCCGCGAGCTGCGTCGCGCCCGCCTCGAGCGACAGCTCGTCCGCGCTGCCGGCGTTGATGCCCGACAGCAGCGGCTCGACGAGCACCTCGTACACCTCGTCGCCGAGCCGACGTCGCACGAGCGCGCCCACCGCCTCGTCGCCGCCGGGTCGATCGTCTGGTCGTTCGAGGTCTTCGGCCGCACGGGCCACCCCAGCAGGCGACACGAGCCCCGATGCGGCCAGCGCGTCGAGGTCCGTCGGCACCCCGAGCACGAGGCCGGGAGGGAACGGGTGGGCGCGGCCGTCGACGAGCAGCAGCGCCTCGCGGCGTGACGGGCTGAGCAGCCGGTCGCCGAGGCCGATCTGCCGGCACAGGTCGATGGCGTCGGGCACGCGAGCGAGGAAGGCGTCGGCGCCGTGGTCGACGACGTGGCCGGCGAAGGGCTCGCTCCACAGCTTGCCGCCGGTGCGCTCGGATGCCTCGAGGACGACGACCCTTACATCGGGGTCGTCCTGCTCGATCTGCCAGGCTGCCACCAGCCCAGCGATGCCGCCGCCCACCACGACCACGCGCCGCACCGGGTCGCTCACCGGTCGGTGGCTCCGTCCGCAGCCGCGTCGGCGGCATCGAGCACCCGCTCGGCCAGGGCGTCGATGATCGAGGCGTCGTCGTTGGGCATGGCCGTGCGGGCGAACGCGATGCCCACCTCGCCGGCGACCGCTCGGGCCTCGACATCGAGGTCGTAGAGCACCTCGAGGTGGTCCGCGGTGAAGCCCTGCGCGCACACCAGCACCCCTGTCGCGCCGTCGGTGGCACCGAGGAGTCGCAGCACCTCGAGGATGTCGGGGCCGCGCCACGGCTCGGGGGTGGCACCCGCGCTCTGCCACGCGATGCCCCACGCCGGCCACGCGCCGAGGCCGGCAGCTGACGCGATCGCGGCCGCGCTGCGCTGGAGCTCCTCGGGGTACGGGTCCTCTGCGAGCACCCGCTCGGGCAGCGAGTGCGCGGTGAACAGCACCTTGGCGCCGGTCGGGAGCTCTGCGAGCCCAGATCGCACCGCCGCAGCCTGGAACGCCACCCACGCCGGCAGGTCGCTCCACCGATCGACTCGGTGCAGCGCGATGCCGTGCTGCACGCCCGCCTCGGTGGCGCGCGCCTGGTACTCGCCGACGCTGAACCCGGAGTAGTGGGGCGCGAGCACCAGGCCGACCGCCTCGACGATGCCGTCCGCCCCGAGCGTCGCGACCGCATCCTCGATGAACGGCGCCGCGTGCTTCTGGCCGAGCACCACCTGACACCGACCGGGGGCGCGGCGGTCGAGCGCGGCCTGGAGTGCGGCGACCTGCGCCTCGGTTCGCTCCCGCAGGCCAGACGATCCTCCGATCGCGTCGTACCGGGCGCGCAGCGTGGCGAGCTGCTCGGGCGTCGGCGGGCGGCCTCGCCGGATGTGGGTGTAGTACGCCTCGAGGTCGTCAGGGGTCGCCGGCGTGCCGTACGCCATCACCACCACGCCGAGGGTCGGGCTCATCACCGTGCGCCTTCGAGAGGGCCGTCGGAGCTCTCGGCGTCGAGCCAATCGATCCACCGTCCGTGGGCCTGGTGCCACGCCAGCGCCGTGGCCTCGACGCTCGACCCGTGCCACCGAGCGAGGCCCAGCAGCGAGGCGCCGTGATCAGCACGGCTGGGCGGGCGTGCCGGCTCCGGCACCCACGGCGCCACCCCTGGGTACTCGCCGGTGATGATCGCCACGGGACGCCCCGCCGCCGCCAGCTGCGAGCCGAGACGACGGCGCTCGTTGGGGGTCAGGTACGCCAGCACCCACGTGGACACCACGACGGGCAGCACGTCGGGGGGCAGCGCGTCGAGCAGACCGGGGAGCAGCGCGATGGCGTCGCCGCGCAGCACCGGAGGCGGCGATGCCATCGCCAGGTCGATCGCAGCGGCGAGCCGCGTCGAGCGAGCGTCGTCGTTCGGCCACAGGCAGGCCTCCAGCCACCCGCGGGCCTCGGGGTCCGCGAGGTCGATCGGCTCGCGGTCCAGTCCGACGCGCGACGCCAGCTGCAGGTCGCGGCGCGGCCTGGGCGGGGCGAGGTCGCCGAGGGGCTCGCAGCAGACGTGCACCGGCGAGTCGGCAGGTCCGATGGCATCGCCGTGCCCCCAGTCGAGGCGGTAGCGGTCGATCGCCAGGTTGAGCCCCGCGCTGGCACCGATCTCGATGAGCGCCACCGGTCGGTCGTCGATGCGACGAAGGACCTCGAGCGCGCACGCCACGACGGCGGTGCGACCCACCTCGTTGGTCTGGATGGCGCGCACCTGCAGGTTCGCTGCCAGCTCATCGAATCGGTCCTCGAGCAGGCTGCGGAACGCCGGCCAGGGATCGGTGCCGTCGCGGTACGCGATCGCCAGCGGCAGCTCGGGTTCGGCGCGGACGACCTGGTGCACAGCGGCGAGCAGCTTCACCGGCAGGACCTTCTGGTCGTCGACGTCTTCGAGGCGTGCCAGCAGGGCGTCGTCGTCTGCCAGGGCCCGGGCGATGCGCTCGTAGGTGGGGCAGAGCTCGTGGAACTCGCGCTCCGCCAGCCACCGCAGGCGTGTCGCCAGCTCGCGGTCGCTCATCGCGAAGCCGCCGCGATCGCGCCGTCAGCGCGGCCTTCGTCGTGGACGAGGGCCGCGACCTGCTCGAGGATGCCGGGGTCGGTCTCGGGCAGCACGCCGTGGCCGAGGTTGAAGATGTGCCCGGGGTGCCCACCGTTGCGCGCCAGCACATCGCGCGTGGCATCGCGGGCGACCTCCCAGGTCGACAGGCACAGGGCCGGGTCGAGGTTGCCCTGCAGCGCGGCGCCGTCGCCGAGGCGCCCGCGGGCGACATCGAGCGGAATGCGCCAGTCGACGCCGACCACATCGGCCCCCGCGTCACGCAGCAGGCAGAGCAGCTCGCCGGTGCCGACGCCGAAGTGGATGCGCGGCACGCCCAGCTCGCCCACCGCCTCGAGGACGCGGCGGCTGTGGGGGAGGACGTAGCGCTCGTAGTCCGGCGGCGACAGCGTGCCTGCCCACGAGTCGAACAGCTGGATGGCGCTGGCGCCGGCGAGGACCTGGCTGCGAAGCGAGGCGATGGCGTGCTCGGCGAGGCGGTCGAGCAGGTCGTGCCACAGCACCTCGTCGGTGTGCATGAGCGCCTTGGTGGCGGCGTAGGTGCGAGACGGCCGCCCCTCGATCAAGTACGACGCGACGGTGAAGGGCGCACCGGCGAACCCGATGAGGGGGACGGCGAGCTCACCGGTGAGGAGGCGCACGGTCTCGAGGACCGCGGCGGTGTCGGTCTCGGGCTCCAGAGGGCGTAGGCGCTCGAGGTCGGCGCGCGCTCGGAACGGCTGCTCGGCCACCGGGCCGACGCCCGGCACGACGTCCATGCCGAAGCCCACCGCGTGCGCCGGCACGACGATGTCGCTGTAGAGGATGGCGGCGTCGGTGCCGTAGCGGTGCACGGGCTGCAGGGTGATCTCGACCGACAGCGCCGGGTCCGCGATGGCGTCGAGGATCGAGCCCGTGCCGCGGATGGCGCGGTACTCCGGCAGCGAGCGGCCGGCTTGGCGCATGAACCACAGGGGCACCCGGTCGTGGGGGAGCCCGCGGCACGCGGCGAGGAACGGCGCGTCGCCGAGGCGGTGCGCTGGATGTCCTGCCGGCAGCGGGCTCGTCACGTCCGCAACCTACCCCGGTCCTCGCAGCCTCCCCCAAGGCCCTGTGCGTAGGGGAGTGATCGATGCGCGCACCCACCTACGCACATGGGGGTGGGGGTGGGAGGATGGTGGGCGATGCGACGATCGATCGATGACGAGCCCTTCGACCCCGCCCGCATGCCGCCGGACTGGGAGATGGACGACCTGCAGCCCGTCGGGTGGGCGGTGGCGATCGCGGACGACTACGCGGACGCTGAACCTCGGATCGTCCTCACCGTGGAGGAGGCGACCCGCGCCGGGTACGGCCTCATCGCACACCTCGGCCCCACCAGCGTGCGGCGCCTGCGCACCGCGCTGCGCGACGCGCTGGTCGAGCTGGGCGAAGATCCGGGCGCGTGATGCCTCCTCATTCATCCCGCGTTCTGGGCAGGGTCGTGAGACTCCCAGTACCCGCAGCGCACCCAGAAGGGTCGGTGAGCTAGAAGGGTCGGTCAGCTGAGCTTCAGGAAGAGGCGCTCGAGCTCGTCGGGGTCCATGCCGGCCTCGCGTGCGGCGGCGGGCTCGGTCTCGCAGTAGCGCATGGCGGCGGCCATGAGTCGGAAGCCGACGCGGTCCAGCGCGCCCTTCGCCGCCGCGAGCTGGGTGACGATGTCCTGGCAGTCCCGCTCCTCGTCGACGAGGCGCTGGAGGCCGCGGATCTGCCCCTCGAGCCGGCGCAGGCGCTTCTGGATGTCATCGGTCACGTCAACGGGGAGGTGCATCCCCACCTCCACGGTGCTCGGGCTGGACCTGGCGCTCGCTGCCATCACCCGAGCGTACCGGCCCAGACGCTGCGTGCACCCCCCGGGGTATCATGCGACCGAGCTCTCGGGTTGGGATCGATACCCCGGGGGGTATACTGCACGACATGAGCCACGCACGACGAGGAGCACCCACGATGGAGCGCACGGCGAACGAGACGCTGGATGCACCGACCGCACCGGCGCTGGTCTTCCAGCAGTACTACCTGGACTGCCTCTCCCACGCCTCCTACCTGATCGGCGATCGGACGACCGGGCGCGCGGTCGTGGTCGATCCGCGCCGTGACGTCGAGGAGTACCTGGCCGACGCCGATGCGCTCGGGCTCACCATCGAGCTCGCCATCGAGACCCACTTCCACGCCGACTTCCTCTCCGGCCACCTCGAGCTGGCCCAGGCCACGGGTGCCGAGATCGCCTACGGCGCTGCCGCCACCGGCGCCGAGTTCGACTTCCGGCCCCTGCACCACGGCGAGCGCATCGTGCTCGGCGAGGTGTGGCTGGAGGTCCGCGCCACGCCGGGCCACACGCCGGAGTCGATCAGCGTCGTCGTCTACGCCGGCGCCGCGGACGACGTGCCCTACGGGGTGCTCACCGGCGACACGCTCTTCATCGGCGACGTCGGACGGCCGGACCTGCTCGCGTCGATCGGCGTCACCGCCGAGGACCTGGCCGGCCGGCTCTACGAGTCGCTGCACGAGCAGCTGCTCACCCTGCCCGATCCGACCCGGGTGTTCCCGGCCCACGGCGCTGGCTCGGCGTGCGGCAAGAACCTCTCCACCGAGACGTGGTCGACGATCGGCGACCAGCGATCGGCCAACTACGCGCTTGCACCCATGACCCGCGACCAGTTCATCGACGTGGTCACCGAGGGTCAGCCCAACGCCCCCGCGTACTTCTCCTACGACGCGCAGCGGAACCGCGAGGACCGGCCGCTGCTGGATGAGGGCGCTGCGCTCGCCACGCTGGACCTCGAGGCGCTCGACGCTGCGGTGGCCGACGGCGCGGCCGTGCTCGACACCCGCGACGACGCCGAGTTCGCCGCCGGCCACCTGCGCGGCGCGGTGAACGTCGGCCTCGGCGGACGCTTCGCCGAGTACGCCGGAAGCGTCGTGGGGCCCCAGCAGCCGATCGTGCTGGTGTGCGAACCGGGCACCGAGCACGAAGCCGCGGTCCGTCTCGCCCGTATCGGCTTCGACCGGGTCCTCGGGTACCTCGACGACGTCTACGGCGTGCTGGCCACGCACCCCGAGCGCGCCGCGCGCAGCTCGCGACTCACGGTCGCAGCACTCGCCGAGCGTCTCGCCGACGGCGGTGTCCCGGTGCAGCTCGTCGACGTCCGCAACGACGCGGAGGTCCGCCTCGGCGCCATCGACGGGGCGATCGCCATCCCGCTGGCTCAGCTGCGGACCCGCCTCGCCGAGCTCGATCCGGCCCGTCCCACCGTCGTGCACTGCGCTGGGGGCTATCGCTCGTCGGTGGCGGCGTCGATGCTCGAGGCCAACGGCTTCGCCGACGTCAGCGACCTCCTCGGCGGCTACGGCGCCTGGTGCACCGTGGCGTGAGCCACCGCCTGGTGGTCGATCAGGTCGCGGATTCGAGGATGGCGCGCTCGGGTCCGGCACCGGGGTGGTCCAGGCGTCGCAGCGTCGAGCCGTAGGCCTGCTCGGCGACCGCGGGCACCTTGTTGCGGTCCAGCGAGTTGAGGCCGAGCACCGGCAGGTCCGCCGCGGTCGGTTGGATCGTGAGCACCGGCGTGCCCTCGTTGCGGATCTGCCCGGTCTCCTGGCGCAGCGACCAGCTCGGCAGCACACGTCCGCCGAGCGAGGCTACCGACCGCGCCATGTCGGCGAGATCGCGCATGGAGCCCGCTCCGGCAGCGTCGGTCGACATCGGCGAGCTCACGATCACGAGGTCGAAGCCGCACCCGGCGACGAGGTCCGCGTTCGTCGGGGAGTGGACGCCGCCGTCGATGTACTCCTCCTGGCCGATGCGCACGGGCTGGAACACGCCGGGGATGGCCGACGACGCGTGCACCGCGACGCCGGCATCGGGCACCTCCACGTCGTCGCGGCCGAACACGACCCGCTGGCCGTCAGACATGCGCACGGTGCAGATCCACGTCGGCTGCACCGGCCACGGCGGCAGCGGCAGCGCCCGGATCCGGTCGCCGAGCCGCTCCATCGGCACGCGGCCGCGCGGGAGCATGCCGACGACAGCGGCGCGCGGCCGCGTCGGGGTCCACGGCGCCAGGGCGGCGGGGAGCATCTGCGGCGCGGCAGGCAGCACTGGCAGGTTGGGCATGACCGGACGCTCGGGGAGCTCGATGGGAGCGATCTCGTCGACGTCCGCGAGGATGCGCTCGCCCTCGTCGGACATCGCCTTGCCCAGCGCCCGAGCGAGGTGATCGGCGGGGGAGAGGCCGGCGCGCACGCTGCAGGCGATGATCGACCCCGACGACGTGCCCACGACCAGCTCGGCGCAACGGGCGTCCCAGCCCGTCGCCTCGGCGATCGCTGCGAGCACACCTGCGTGCCAGGCACCGCCCACGGCACCGCCGGCTCCCAGCACCAGAGCGATCGATGGCATCCCCCATGGTCGCGGACCCGCGCCGGCGCGCCCAAAACGGGGGTCCGGTACACTCTTCCGTTCGCCGTCGGGGGCACCGTCGCCTCCAGCGGCCACACCACCTGTGACCGACGTCCACCCCGACCTCACCGCCGAGCAGGCCTACCTCGATCGGGCCTACGCGCTGCTGGAGACCTCGCGCGCCAGCGCCTTGAAGATGGGCTCGCTCGTCGAGGTGGGCCGTGGCGGCACCGAGCAGGCGCGCTACGAGCGCGAGGTCATCTACGAGCAGATGGCGCAGCGCCTCGCCCGGCTCGAGCTCGGCGATCACCAGGCGCTGTGCTTCGGGCGCATCGACCCGGAGCCGACCGACGGCGAGGAGCCCGAGTCGTACTACATCGGCCGGGTCGCGGTCTTCGACGAGGAGCAGAACCCCGCCATCGTCGACTGGCGGGCTCCGATCTCCGAGGCCTTCTACCGAGCGACGGGCCCGCAGCCGATGGGGCTGCTGCGCCGCCGTCACTTCGTGTCCCGGGGGCGCTCCCTGCTGGCGATCGAGGACGAGCTGTTCGGAAGCGCCGCGGCTGCGCTCGACGACGCCCCGGTCATCGACGGCCGCCGCGCCATCCAGGGAGAGGGAGCGCTCATCGCCGCGCTCGAGACGTCGCGCACCGGCAAGCTCGGCGACATCATCGGCACCATCCAGGCCGAGCAGGACGAGATCATCCGCTCCGATCTCCACGGCGTGCTGATCGTCCAGGGAGGCCCCGGCACCGGCAAGACGGTCGTCGCGCTGCACCGCGCTGCCTACCTGCTGTACACGCACCGGTTCCCGCTCGAGCGCCAGGGCCTGCTGATCGTCGGGCCCAACCGCCTGTTCCTCGGCTACATCGACCAGGTCCTCCCCAGCCTGGGTGAGGCCGGGGTGGACCTGGCGGTGCTCGCAGATCTCGTACCCGAGGTGGCCGTGGCCGGCTTCGACCGCGGTCGCACCGCTCGCATCAAGGGCGACCTTCGCATGGTGAAGGTCATCCGCCGCGCCGTGCGCGACCGGGAGCGGGCGCTGCGAAGCGACCTGGTCGTCGGCTACGGCCTCACCACGCTGCGCTGCTCGGTGGAGCGCTCGGCGCAGATCGTGGCCGATGCCCGACGCCGGTTCCGCACCCACAACGCGGCGCGCCGCCACGTCGAGCAGGAGCTCTTCGCCGCGCTGGCGCACAGCGCCCGCGCCGAGATCGACCCCCGCGATGTGCGCCACCGCCTGCGCGAGACCATGGACGTCCGTGAGGCGCTGGAGTGGATGTGGCCGGTGCTCACCCCCGCCGAGCTGCTGCACGACCTGTTCGGCAGCAAGGCGCTGCTGGCGCACGCCGGGCGGGGCATCATCGGCGACGACGAGATCGCCGCGCTGCACCGCCCGCGGTGCTCGACCGTCGACGAGGTCGTCTGGGTCGACGACGACGTGCCGCTGCTCGACGAGGCGCGCGAGCTGCTCGGGCTCCGGATCGGCAGGCGCCGCGACGACGAGGTGCGCACCTACGGGCACATCGTGGTGGACGAGGCGCAGGACCTCTCGCCGATGCAGCTGCGCGTGCTGACGCGCCGCTCCCTCAACGGCTCGATGACCATCGTCGGCGACATCGCCCAGGCCACCGGTGCGTGGGCGCACGCCGACTGGCAGGAGGTGCTCGACCAGCTCCCGGACCGCCGCCCGCCCCGTGTCGTCGAGCTGACCGTCGGCTACCGCACGCCCGAGCCGATCATGGCCTTGGCGGCGAAGGTGCTGGTCGAGGCGGCGCCGGGGCTGCGTCCACCGCGCTCCATCCGTGAGACCGGCGACGCGCCACGCCTGCTCGACGCGGGGTACAGGTCGCTCGGCGATGCCGTCGTCGCCGCCGTGCGCAGCGAGATCGAGGCGGTCGGGCCCGGCAGCGTGGGGGTGGTGTGCCCCGTGTCGCTGCTCGACGCGGTGAGCCGGGCGATGGACGAGGCTGGCGTGGTGCACGGGCACGCCACGCGCCACGGCCTCGACCAGCAGGTCACCGTGGTGCCCGTCCCGCTGGTGAAGGGCCTCGAGCTCAACGCCGTGGTGGTGGTGGAGCCCGCCGCGATCGTCGAGGAGGAGCCGCAGGGCATGCGCTCGTTGTACGTCGCGCTCACCCGCGCCACCCAGCGCCTCGCGGTCGTCCACGCGCGGCCGCTGCCCGAGGTGCTTCGGGCCTGAGCGACGCTCGGGCGGCGGCAGGAGCTCGATCGGGAGGTGCAGGCGGGACCCGCCGCCGTCGAACGGACTGCGGTGCTCGCCTGCCGTGGGTCGGGCGGCAGGTCAGCACCTCGCTCCGCCCGACACGACGAAGGTCCCGTCCGAGTTCTCGGTGACATCGAAGCGGACGATCTCCCGGCCCTCTCCGTACAGGTGCGCGGTGCCGCCGCGGTCCGGGAGCACCAGGGCGGTGAGGTCCGACGTCGCCGACCCGGCGGTTGCACGCAGAGCGTCCCGGGGCGTCTCCATGATCTCGACCTCCTCCCAGGTGGCGGGCGGGCCCGCGTGCGGCCAGGACGCCGCCACAGCAGCCTGTGGAGTCGGAGACCCAGGACCAGGTCCGGTGAAGACCGACCAGTACCCGTGCGCATCGACTGTCTCTCCCGTGCGCTCCAGGTGGAGCGGAGGGCACTCGATCACCGGCGGGGGCGACATCGCCGACGGCTCGTCGCTGCAGCTCGCGGAGAGCAGGACCGGAAGCCAGAGCACCGACCACAGCCCGCTCCCCGTCAGGGTTTGGCGCGTCGTGATGGCGCTTGTGGCCGATCTCCCCATCAGTCGGACGACTCCTGTGCGCTCGTCTCGGTGGACTCGTTCGCCTGCTTGTCCGGGTCGTTGTCACGTGGGGGGTTGAGCCACGCCCACTTCTCGGTGGGGCAGCGATCGCGCCACGTCTGGTCAGGGTCGGCAGGATTGCCCCACCTGAACACACCGCCGCCCATCTGCTGCTCCTCGCCGACGACTGCGATCACGTCGCCATCAGCGGAGCGAACTAGATCCGGCGCCTGCGACCGATCGAGTGTTGCCCCCGGGGGCCACACCGCCAGCAGGTCGTCCTGACCGGCGGACCGAACCAGGAGGCACGGACCATCCGCAACGAGGCGTCCGTGGATGATCGCCAACGGCTCAAAGCCCCCTCCGGGGTAGTGAGCCAACGCCGGGTCGGGAACAAGCGCCGTCGTGGTCGGTTCGGGAGCGCCGAGGTCACTTGTCGCGAGCCCATCGTTCGAACATCCACAGACGACCACGCCGACCACCAGCACGATCGATACCTGGCGCCGCAGACCCGGCAGGGTGAGGCGCGCGCCGCGATGGCCTGAACGCTGCTGGCAATCCGACGCGAGATGCATCAGTGAAGGCACCATTCCGGGTCTGAGGGGAGGTGATCCAATACGAGGTCCACAGTTTCGCCTGACTGGTAGAGACCGGGGCCACCGACGTCCACCGACCAGTCCCCGTTCTCTCCCGATGCCTGAGCGTGCGGGCCGAACCTCCCTACGTTCATCTCCCAGCCGAGGGATTCGAGCTGCACCACTGTCTCCGTGAACAGCATCTCAGCGGAGCCCTCCCGTGGTTCCATGGTGATCCAGCGGGTCACACCAGGCCCCCCGGCTCCCGCGGGCCCATAGTCCTCGGAGACGACCACACCCGCGGCGGGTGTTGGCGTAACCATCTCACGGTAGGCCGTTCCGCACCCCTTGTGGGACCCGGAATATGCACCAAACATGGCAACCATCATCACCGGCACCAGCACGCACCACAACGCAGCCGGCAACTTACCTCCACCGGGGCGTGCTCGTGTGGCCATCACCGCTCCGACGACGACTGCTGTCCATCCGACGATTAGGAAGATCGCCTCGCTCACAATGGCTGACATCTCCGGGCCCGAACTGATCGGACGCCCCCCTATTCCTGCCGGCGGCGCATACACCGCCCGAGCAGCGAGTGGGCGAGCTGCGATCACCAGCAGCGGGATCACACCCGCCCACGCCACGACGAAGGGCCGAAGACCAGGACCAGGAGCCGCGGGTGGCTGCGGCGGCGGATCAGATCGAGGTGGACCCCAATCCGGATTCACCTCCACGCTGGGGGACAAACCGGCATGGTTACTCGCCCTCCTCATCAACGAATTGCTGGACCGCGCTCCGAGCCACGATCCACTCCGAGATCGCATCACCGTCCTCGGAAGTCTGCGAGCGCAGGGGAACGTGCTCCCACGGCTCTCTCAGATCGAGCGGCCCGTCGAGTTGATCGATGAAGAGAAAGTGATTGTGCACTGCCACCCGATCACCGATCGGATACATAGGCCACCACACTAGGAAGTTGCTCGCGCTTGGCTCTGAGACAGATACCCAGAGCGCTGCAGAAGCGCCGGCTAGGACTCGAGTGCAGGCTCGTCGCCACGAGTCCTCGTAGTCGCCCTTGCTCCAGTGGTGTAGTGGGACCTCCAGGCCTTCCCGGAACTCACCAAGGACGATCTCGGCGCGGTTCGAGCCATCCTGCGTGAACCTGATCTCGAACTCAGTCACGATCGGACACCCCGTGCCCCAGACCCGGCAGTGTTACTCGCCTCATGCGCGGCTAAGCATCATGAGATCGGCTGGGCTGGCAACGATTGCTGACTGACCCGATGGAGAGAACCCTACGACCCGGGCCTCGTCGGGGGTCGAGATCTGCACGCATCCGGCCGCAAGATCCTCAACCAGCACGTCACATCCACTTGGCTGAAGTATGACCCGGTCGGCCAGGGGCCAATCGACCGGAATCACCGCAAGAGACCAGCCGTCGGCGGTCATCATGCTGAGACCCCCACCCCAGAGTCCCGCCGTGTCGACCGTCTGGCCTTCCAGCGGCCCGATTCCCTGGACTTGCAGGTAGCTATCCGGGTCTGGTCCAAGGGCTCCCGCGTGCCGAGCGACCCGTTCCCCTGTTGAGCTATCGAACACGCCGAGCCCGTCGTGAGAAACGACAAGCACGAGTTCACCCTCCGACGGTTCTGCGAAGCCGGCAGCCACCAGTCCTCCGACCAAGTGGGTTGCCGTTACGCGCCAGGGTGCTGGCGGAGGCTCCGTTGCGAATCCTCGGATGCGCTCACGAAGGCTCTCCTGATACGGCGTGAACACTTCACGGACCCCATTCCCAACCGCTGAACTTGTGCCGAAGTTGCTCGCCAGGCGCGCTACTTCGTGCGTCTGAGTCTGCCACCTCGGGGGGTGTGGCGCGCGGGGGTTGTGGTCACGGTCGGTGGTTGTGTGCCCACAACCTTTTGTGGTTGACGGGGTGGGGGTGGGCGGCTAGAGTCGAACACATGTACGAGTCGAGTGTGTCGAGCGAACCGAGCGAGGTGACCGGGTCGGGTTCGCCTGGTGGGTGCACGCTCGCTGAGGCGCGTGTGTTGCGGCCGTCGCTCTCCTCGTTGCTGGACCAGGTCGAGGTGGTGCGCGTCGAGGGTGCGTCGCTGCTCGATGGTGCGTTGGTGCGCGCCCAGGTGGTGGGGTTGACCGCGGTGGCGTCTGCGGTGGAGGCGGCTCGGCTCGAGGCGATCGGGTCGTTGGCGTCCTCGGGGGCGTTCGAGGCCGATGGCTCCGCGACCGCGCCGGGGTGGCTGGCACGCAACACGCCGACGGATCGCAAGACGGCGGCGGGTGATCTGCGGTGCGCGCAGCGCCTCGCTGCGGTGCCCGAGGTCGCCGCTGCGCTGCGCGAGGGGCGCATCGGGGCCCGCGCCGCGCGGATGCTCGCCGATGCCGCGGCGGCAGGTCCGGTGGCGTTCGCGGAGCTGCAGGACGCGTTCAGCGAGGTCGCGGCGCGCGGTGCCCTGCAGGATCTGCGCAACGTGCTGCGCGAGTGGACGCAGCTGGTGCGACCCCCGGGCGAGCCTGGTGGCGACGACGACTACGAGGCGCTGGTCGCTGGCCGGGCCCTGCACCTGTCCACCTCCCTCGACGGCGTCGCCTACCTCGACGGCCGGTTCGATCCGACCTCCGGGGCGCAGATCGTCGCAGCGGTCGACGCGCGCGCGGCGTGGCTGCGTCGCCGCGACATCGACGCCCAGAAGGCTGCAGCCGACGCAGCCAAGGAACAGGGCGTCGAGTACGTGCCTGAGGCGTTGCGCGCCCCGGCGCAGTACCGCGCCGATGCGCTGCTGGATCTGGTCCACGCCGGCGCCGACGCACTGGCCCGCGGCGAGGGAACCGGCGAGGACGACACCCGCACCCCGGCGTGCTCCACGCGCGTCTCGCTGCGCCTGGATGCAGCGGACGTCCTGTGCCTGCCCGGCAAGGAGCACGACCCGGGCGATCTGATCCCCGTCACGTTGAACGACGTCCCGCTGCTGCTCCCACGCTCCGAGATCGACACGTTGACCTGTGACTGCCACCTGCGGCGCATCATCATCGGCGCAGACGGCGAGATCCTCGACGTCGGACGCGAGAAGCGCACCGCCACCCCAGCGCAGCGCACCGCGCTCACCGAACGCGACGGCTGCTGCATCTTCCCCGGCTGTGACCGGCCCCCACGCTGGTGCGACGCACACCACATCCACGAATGGGACCACCACGGCCCCACCGACCTCTACAACCTCGCCCTGCTGTGCCGCCGCCACCACCGCCTCATGCACCGCAAGACCGGCTGGACCATCCGCACCGACCCCAACGGCATCCCCATCGTGATGTTCAACGGCGTCGACCAGCCCCGCAACCCCCGCCCCCTACGCCTCCGCGACCTCCTCACCACCGCAGGACGACCACCACCAGGCGGATAGCCAGCACCCGGCCGGCCCCCACCGAGGGAACCAGCGCACGGACCGAGCTCGCCGGAGCGACCGCCCCAGCGAAGCCGCACCGGCGAAGGGATCCGAGGCGCCCGCCCCCACCCCCAGGTCACCTCCGACGCCCGAGCACCACCACCCCTCACCAGCACGGCCCGGCGCAGACGCGCCCGGGGCGCGCTGACGCGTGCTGCGTCAGGAGGGCCGAGCTGCCGCGCTCGGTGCCAGAACGTGTGCGGCGGCGTCCTGGCCGCACCTCGCCTCCCCGCCCTGCGCAACGGGGTCGATCCTGCCGATGGCCTCAGGGGATGGGTGCTGCGCTCGATGTGCCCGGCGGGAGGACGGTCGCCTGGATGGCTTGCTGGTGATCGAGAAGCAGCTCTCGGAGCGCTGCGGGCGTCATCGGCTCCGTCGGATTCGGGTCGGCGCCTCGATCGATGAGCAGCGCGACGACGTCCTCGTGCGCGAACGCGGTCGCGGCGTGGATCGCCCGCAGTCCCTCATCGGTCGCGTCGTCGGGATCGGCGCCGGCATCGAGGAGGAGCGCCACGATGTCGAGCTGTCCCCGGCCCGCCGCTTCGACGAGCACCGGGACTGCACCCGGTGCTCGACCTTCATCGAGCACGAGCACCTGCAGCACATCGATCGACGAGCAGTGCTCTGGCCCGAGGGTGTCGAGCCCGTCGACGAAGCACAGGACGGCCTCCAGCGAGCCGCTACCTGCTGCGTACCGGTGATCCGCGCCCGCACCGGCTGTGAGGGCGTCTGTAGCGAGGGGGGCGTCCCCGGAGCGCACCGCCACGCTCAGCACCCAGCCGGCATCGCCATCCGCGTCGAGGACCGCTCTCGCGGCGAGGGCGATGGCGACCGTCTGCGCCGAGCACGTGTCCGAGTGCTCCGGGAACCCGATGCCGACGCCATCGATCCTCGACGGGTCGGCGCCACCCTCGAGGAGCTGCTCGACGATCGCCAGATGGCCACGATCAGCAGCGAGGCGGAGTGGCGGCACCTCGTAGCGTCCGGTGGCGTCCGGATCTGCACCGGCATCGAGCAGTGCGGTGAGCACCTCGGGGCGGCAGTGCTGCACGGCGTCGAACACCGGCGTGTCGCCGTCGCGGGCCAGGCGATCGGGCGACGCCCCCGCGTCGAGCAGCGCCTCGACGGCCTCGAGGTGACCCGCTGCGCCGGCGCATGCCAGCGGCGTGTTCCCGGCTCGATCGACGACCCCGGCATCGACCCCGCGGCTGAGGAGCACGTCGATCTCGGTGTGGTCACCGGCTGCGGCAGCGAGGACGAGCTCCTCGCCAGAGGCGGTGCACGCGCGCTCGGCAGAGCTGAGCGTGCGGCGGTCGAGCCGGGCGATGCCGATGCCGATGATGGCGACGAGTGCCACCACGAGCGTGAGCGCCACAAGCAGCCCCCGCCTGCAGCCCCCGCCGGCCCCCTGCCCCTCGTCGGGCGTCACGGCTCGACGAGGGCGCCGCGGAGGAGCTCGATGGCGACGGGGTCGTCGCGCTCGACGGCGGCGTCCATCGCTTGCACGTTTGCGGGGCCCGATGCCTCGGGGTCAGCACCGGCTCGAAGCAGCAGCACCATGACCTCGTGGTGGCCACGTCCCGAAGCCTCGAGCAGCGGGGGCAGCGGGTAGGTGCCCTGCGCGAGCGACGTCCCTGCGCTGCGGTGGGCGAGCGAGTGCGCCACCGAGCAGCCTCGGTCGCGGGCCGTCGGCAGCTGGAGGCGGCACAGCCGCTCGAACTCGTCGCCGCGCACGATGAGCGCACCATCGTCCACGGTCGCTCCCGCGGCCAGCGCGGCCTCGGCCAGCTTGGCCTCGCCGAGCATCGCCGCCTGCTGGAGCACCCATGCCGGATCAGCTCCTGCATCGAGCACGAGCGCCAGCGAGTCCGCCTGGCGGCCAGCGATCACCTCCGGTGCTGCGGCCCCGCACCGGCCTTCCGCACGACCAGAGACCGGACCGGTCAGGTCGTCGACGGGCACGCCGGCGGCGAGGAGGTCCTGCACCGCGCCGCGCAACCCGAGGTCGATGGCCAGCCGCATCGGTCGCACCGGGTACGAGCCGGGCGCCTCGGGGTCGGCGCCTCCGGCGATCAGCGGCGCGACCAGCGACACGTTGCAGTGCACGAGCGCCGCGACCAGCGCGGTGTCGCCATCCTCGGTGGTGCTCCCCGGATCCGCGCCGAGCTCTAGCAGCGTGCGCACGGTCGCGAGGTCGCCGCCGGCCGCCGCGCAGCCCAGCGGCGTGCGGCCGTCGTCATCGGTGACGTTGGCGTCCTGCGGCCCGTCGACCTGCTCGCGCACTGCAGCGGCGTCGCCTCCGGCGGCAGCTCGCATCACGGGGAGAGGTGAGCTGGCGCAGCTGGACCCGTCCCACGTGTCGTTGACGCTCGAGGTCCCCGAGAAGCCGGAGTCGCCTCCGGGCACGAGCCACACGAGCAGCGCGCCGACGATCGCGAGCAGGGTGACCATGAGCACCAAGCCGCCGATCAGCCCGACGAGACCTCGCCCGATCGCTCGAGCGGCGCGCCAGACCAGCGCCAGGCCGGCGCCGACGCGCCCGGTGGGCGATCGGCTCGGCTGATCAACGCCAGCGATCCGTGCCGGGTCGAGCCGTGCTCGCATGGCACGACCCTACGCCTGCGGGTCTGACGACGGCGGGGAGAGCGCGCGCCGTCGTCAGCGGTCGAGCCAGGGGCAGTGCCGGCAGCCGCGCTCGCAGCACGTGCCCTGGTCCCACAGCGTCTGCGCGGTGAGGACGAACAGGCCCGTCGACGGATCGAGGTAGCCGGCCTCGCCACGCACCAGAGCTTCCTCGTGGGCGGCGAGGATCGCGTCGCGACCTGGCGCGTCGAGCGGCAGACGTGATGGGTGCGGCGTCCGGCGCTCGTCAGGCAGCGGCGGCATGGAGGGCACACCGCCGAGGGTAGAGGTGCGCTGGAGCAGCGCCGGTACGATGCACCGATGCCGAGCGCTCCCGACGCCGCCGCGGCTGCAGCCGCATCAATCGAGGTTCGCGGCGTCACCAAGTCGTTCGGCGGGCCGGTGGTGCTCTCCGACGTCGACCTCGACGTCGCCGCCGGCTCGACGCTCGCCCTCCTCGGCCCCAGCGGCTGCGGGAAGACCACCCTGCTGCGCATCCTCGCCGGACTCGAGTCGCCCGACGCGGGCACGGTGGAGGTCGGCGCCCGTCGCCTCGTCGGCCCCGGTGTGGATGTGCCGCCGGAGCAGCGTCGCATCGGGCTGGTGTTCCAGGACTGGGCGCTGTTCCCGCACCTGTCGGTCGGCCGCAACGTCGGCTACGGCGTACCGAAGGGCGCCGAGCACGACCAGCGCGTGGCCGCCGCGCTCGAGCTGGTCGGCCTCGCCGGCACGCAGGATCGCATGCCCGGCACCCTCTCGGGCGGCCAGCAGCAGCGCATCGCGCTCGCCCGTGCGGTGGCGGTGGAGCCCGCCGTGCTCCTGCTCGACGAGCCGTTCTCCAACCTCGATGCCAACCTGCGCACCCGCGTGCGCGCCGAGATCCACGAGCTGCTCGTCGGGCTGGGCATCACCACCGTGGTGGTCACCCACGACCAGGAGGAGGCGTTCGTGCTCGGCGATCAGGTCGCGCTGCTCCACGAGGGCCGCATCGTGCAGCAGGCGCCGCCGGCGGAGATCTACCTTCGGCCGGCGACGAGGTGGGTGGCGGCGTTCGTCGGCGAGGCGAACCTCGTGCCGGCCGTCGCGTCGGGTGCGACGGCGACCACCCCGCTCGGGCCCGTCGAGCTCGTCGAGCACCTCGAGGGATCCGCAGAGGTGCTGCTGCGCCCTGAGGAGCTCCAGGTCCTGCCCGCCTCGTCGTCAGGCGGCGCTGCGGCGGTCGTCGAGCTCGTGGAGTTCTACGGCCACGACACGGTGCTCGTGGCCCGTCTCGCCGACGGCACCCGATTGCGCGTGCGCGAGCCGGGCGCTCCGGTGGCGGGGCGCGGCGACGCGGTGCGCGTCGTGCACCGCGGCGCGCCGGCGATGGCGTTCGCGCTCAGCGAGCCCGGCGCCTGAGGCGCTCGGTCCACGATCGGCTGGCGGTGGGGGCCTCCTCGCGCAGCACCAGGACCGCCATCGGCACCGATGACAGGAGCACGAGCGCCAGCGCGGATGCGGCGGCGCGACCGAACTGCGCCTCCGACGTCGTGCTCCACACGCGGGTGGCGAGCGTGGTGAAGCCCGTCGGCGCCAGCAGAAGCGTCGCGGGGAGCTCCTTGACGCAGGTGAGGAACACGAGCGCCGCGCCAGCGAGGATGCCGGGGCGCGCCTGGGGGAGCACGACCCGGGTGAACGTGCGCAGCGGACCCTGGCCGAGCATCCGGGACGCCTCATCCTGCGATGGGCTGATCTGCAGCAGCGAGGAGCGCGTCGCCCCGAGCGCCTGGGGCAGGAACAGGACCGCGTACGCGAATGCGAGCAGCGCCATCGTCTGGTAGAGCGCCGGGGTCACGCGGGCGCCGAAGAACACGAGCGCGAGCGCCACGACGATGCCGGGCAAGGCGTGGCCAGCCCAGCACGCCGCCTCGATGAGGCGCGAGCCGCGGCTCGGGTGGCGAACCGCCAGCGCCGCCACGGGCAGCGCCGCCACCACGGCGAGCGCGGTGCCGGCGAGCGAGGCGCGCAGGCTGTTGCCCGCGAACGTCGCGACCTCGCCGAAGGGCTCGCCCGCCTCGATCCCCTGGCGCAGCCAGTAGGCGATGACGTAGGTGGGCAGGCCGATGGCGAGCGCCACGAGCGCCGCGCAGAGCGCCACCGCCGGCCAACGCCACGCGCCGAGTCGCACCGGGGGCGCAGGGCGACGGGTGCCGCCGTGGAGCCGGTGCTGCGCCTGGCGGCCGCGAGCGCGCACCTCCATCGCGACGACAACGACGGTCAGCGCGACGAGGACCAGCCCGAGCACCGCAGCGGTGGAGCGGTCCAGCGATGCGCGGTACTGCGTGAAGATCCCGCGGGTGAAGGAGTCGTACCGCATCAGCGACACGGCGCCGAAGTCGCTCACCGCGTACAGCGCAACGAGCAGACCGCCGGCGGCGACCGCCGGCCGGAGCTGCGGGAGGACGATCCGCACGAAGGTGGAGACCGGGCCGTGGCCGAGGCTGCGGCTGACCTCCTCGAGCTGCGGGTCCAGCCGAGCGAGCGCGGCGCGCACCGTCAGCAGGACGTACGGATACGAGAAGAGGCTGAGGACCAGCCACGCACCGAAGAAGCCGTAGAGCGGCGGGAGCTCCTGCACCCCGAGCGGCGCGAGCCAGCCTTGCGCCATGCCGCGCGGCGAGAGCGCGGCGATGAACGTGAACCCCCCGACGTAGGTCGGCACCGCGAGCGGCAGCGCGGTGAGGATCACCCAGAGGCGGCGGCCCGGCAGGTCGGTGCGCACGGTGAGCCACGCGATGGGCACCGCGACGGCTATGGAGGTGGCGGTCACGGCGACCGCGAGGGTGACCGTGTTGCGCAGCAGCTCGAGCGAGCGTGCCGATGTCGCGACCTCCCAGCTGCTCGCCAGCCCGAGCTCCGAGCTGCGCAGCAGCAGGTAGCCGATGGGGATCAGCGTGGCGAGGGCCACCATCGCGCTCAGCGCGGTGAGCCCCGGCGCTCGTCGCGGACGCGACGGCGACGCCGGCCGTGGTGCGGCCGGCGCCTCGTCGGGTGCGCGATCGGCCAGCAGCGTGCTGGTCACCGCCACGCTGCCCACCGCGTCGGTGAGATCACACGATGCCGAGCTCGGTCAGGAGGGCGAGCGTGCCCTGCAGGTCCGACAGGCTGTTGAGGTCGATCTCCGGCACCGTGATGGCATCGAGGTCCGGGATCCCGGCGCTGGTCTCGACGCCGTCGACCAGCGGCACCTCGAAGGTCTCCTCGGCGAAGTACTGCTGCGCCTCCTCGCCCAGGAGGAAGTCGACCAGAGCGGCGGCCGCACCGGTGTGCTCGGCGGTGTCGATGATCCCCACGCCGGCCACGTTCACGAGCCCGCCCACGTCGCCGTTCGTGAAGAAGTGGTTGGCGGCGCTGATCTCGGGGTCGTCGACCTTCATCTGCTCGAGGTAGTAGTGATTGACGAAGCCGACCACGGGATCGCTCGAGGCCCCGTTCGCGACGGCGGCCACGATGTCGCTGTTGCCGTCGAAGGCGATCGCGCCCTGCTCGTCGATGTCGCGCAGCCACTGCTCGGCGACGTCCTCGCCCTCGAGCTCGCGCAGCGCGGTCACGAACGCCTGGAACGAGCCGTTCGTCGGCGCCCAGCCGACCTTGCCGGTCCACTGCTCGTCGGCGAACCCGAGGATGGAGTCGGGCAGCTCGTCCTCGCTGACGCGGTCGGGGTTGTAGACGACGACGCGCACGCGGCCCGACACGCCGACCCAGCGGCCGTCGTCGGAGCGCACGCCTGCGCCGACTCGCTCCAGCACCTCGTCGTCGAGCTCGACGAGGCGGTCCTCGTCGGCGAGCGCGCCCAGCGCGCCGGCGTCCTGGCTGAAGAACACGTCAGCGGGGGAGCCGTCGCCCTCTTCGAGGATCTGGGCGGCCATCTCGGCGCTGTCGCCCTCGCGGATCTCGACCTCGACGCCGGTGGCCTCCTCGAAGCGCTCGATGATCGGCTCGACGAGATCGAGCTTGCGGCCCGAGTAGACCACGAGGGTGTCCTCCAGGTCGCCGGCGCCGACCGATGTGGCGGGGTTGCCGCTGGTGGCCGAGGGCTCGGTGCTGTCGCTGCCGCAGGCCGCGGCGAGAAGGCCGAGGGCGGCGACGCTCGCCAGCAGGGTTCGGGATCGACGCATGACATCCTCCGTCACAGAAGTTGTTAGGTATACCTACCATACCGAGTGAGGACGCGATGGTGTCAAGTGCGCCGCTGGTCGGAGCGGGTCCTGGCCGCCACGGGAGTGGCCGGCAGCCGGTGAATCAGGCGGCGGAGACGAGGATGCGCTGCGCGGCGAACGTGCCGACGCCGACGTGGCGGCCGTCGATCTCCACGGTGGTGGTGCCGTCGGGCGACACCGCGGTGACCGTTCCCGCTCGCCCGGGGAGGATGTGCGCGTCCTCGAGGAACTCGAGGAGCCCGGCGGTGAACTCGAGCTCCTCGGGGATCCGCTCCACCACGAACGCGCTGCCGGCGGGAAGGCTGTCGAGCGCGACGGCGTCGGGCTGCTCGTAGGCGGAGCCCGGGATGGGGTTGCCGTGCGGGCAGGTGGTCGGGTCGCCGAGCACCCGGGCGAGCGCGGCCTCGACGCTGGGGGAGATGATGTGCTCCCACTTCCCGGCCTCCGCGTGCGCCTCGGCCCACGAGAGGTCGAGCACGTCGGTGAGAAAGCGCTCGGCGAGGCGGTGCCGGCGCACGACGCGCTCGGCGAGCCGGCGCCCCGCCGCGGTGAGCGACACGGCGCGGTCGACGGTGACGAGCCCCTCGGCCTCGAGCTTGCGGATCATCTCGCTCACCGCCGGCCGGGACACCTCCAGCCGCTCCGCGATGCGAGCCTGGATGACGTCGAGGTCGTCCTCGTGCAACTCGAAGATGGTCTCGCAGTACTCCTCGAAGGCGGGGTGGAACTCGGGTGCCTGGTACTCCGCCATGGCCGCATCCTACGGCGCGGCCCGCGGGCCGCGTCCGGTGCGGGGATCAGGCGTCGGCAGCGATGCCGGTGAGGACGCGGGTGAGCACCCGCTTGCGCTGCCCGTGGCTGAGCGCGTCGAGGTCGAGCGCCTCGAACACCTCGTCGGGGAGCACGAGGTAGCCGGCGTCGGTGGTCTCGACCACGACGATCGATTCGTCGTCGTCGGGGAGGTCGTCGAATCCGATGTGCAGGTCGGCGCGCTGCAGGTCGAGCAGCGCGCGCACCTCGTCGTCGCCTCTTCGAACCCGCCGCACGATGCCCACGGCGGCGCAAGGTAGCCGACGTTCAGCCGCCACGCTCAGCGGTCGGTTCCTCTCGGATGGTGCTGGATCGGCGGGGCTCTTCGGGCCTCGCTCCGACGGGCGAGGAGTGGCGCACGTGAACTCGCTGCACACCTCCGATCCAGGCGGGCAGACTCTTGCCATGGCGGATGCAGCGCACCGGGTCGTGGTGATCGGTGCGGGGTTCGGCGGCCTCGCGGTGGCGCGCAGCCTCACCGGCGCGCCGGTCGAGGTCACCGTCGTCGATCGCAACAACTTCCACACGTTCCAGCCGCTGCTGTACCAGGTCGCCACCGCCGGGCTGAACGCGGCGGACGTCGCGTCGGTGGTGCGCGGCATCCTCCAGCGGCGAGCCAACGTCGACTTCCGCCTCGGCGCCGTCGACGGCGTGGACTGGGCGGAGCGCGACGTGCTGCTCGCCGATGGCGGCCGCCTGCCCTTCGACCACCTCGTGGTGGCCGCAGGCTCGGCGCCAGCGTTCTTCGGCGTGCCGGGAGCGCAGGAGCACGGCTTCCCGCTCTACTCGCTCGATGGTGCCACGGCCCTGCGCAACCACGTGCTCGAGCGCTTCGAGGCGGCCGCGGCGGATCCGGCGCTGATCGGAGACGGCGCGCTGACGTTCGTCGTGGTGGGTGGCGGACCCACCGGCGTCGAGGTGGCCGGCGCGCTCGCCGAGCTCGTCGACCGAGTCCTGCAGCACGACTTCCATCACCTCGACGTGCATCGGGCGAGGATCGTGCTGGTCGAGCAGGCGCCGCACCTGCTCGGCGCCTTCTCCAACGGGTCGCGCCGCTACGCCGGCAGCGTGCTGCGCAGGCGCGGCGTGGAGGTGCGCCTCGAGGCGTCGGTCGCCGAGGTCGAGCCGACGCGGGTGCGCCTCGGCGATGGCGAGGTGCTGCGCGCGCACACCCTCGTGTGGGCGGCGGGGGTGCAGGCCGGCGGGCTCGCGGCGAGCCTCGGGGTGCCTACCGGGCGCGGCGGGAGGATCGCAGTCGGCCCAGACCTCGCCATCGAAGGACACGCGGAGGCGTTCGCCATCGGCGACATCGCCGACATCGACGACGGCACCGGAGGGCGACTGCCGCAGCTCGCGCAGGTCGCGATGCAGGGCGGGTCGCTCGCCGCGGAGCAGATCTTGGCCGACCTCGACGGTCGGCCTCGGCGTGCGTTCCGCTACCGGGACAAGGGCTCGATGGCGACCATCGGGCGTCGCGCGGCGGTGGCGGAGCTGCCCGGCGGCATCCACCTGCGCGGCACGCTGGCGTGGGGAGCGTGGCTCGGCTTGCACCTCATCGAGCTCATGGGGTTCCGCAACCGGCTGTCGGTGTTCCTCAACTGGGCGTGGAACTACCTCACGTGGGATCGGGGTCCGCGCCTCATCTTCGGTCGCCGCTAATCTGCGCGCCGGACGATCGAGGGGGACCCGTGCCAGAGGCCGACGCCATCCGCAGCACCATCGAGCAGTACCTCGAGCGGTTCTCCGAGGCAGATCGAGCCGGATGGCTCGATCTCTGGGCGCCCGATGCAGAGATGGAGGACCCGGTCGGCACACCGGTCATGCGCGGCCACGACGAGATCGGCGCCTTCTTCGACCAGAGCCACACCATGGCCGACGCCCTGCGACTCGTCGCCACCGGTCCGGTGCGCATCGCGGGCGACGAGGCCGCGTTCCCCATGCAGGCCCGACCGCGGATGGGCGGCGTCGAGTTCATCGTCGACATCATCGACGTGATGCGCTTCGACGACGCGGCGCGCATCGTGGCGATGCGGGCGTTCTGGGATCCTGCCGCGATGCGGCCGGCGGAGAGCTGAGCTGGGCGAAGCCGCTCAGTCGCTGGTGGTGCTGGCGTCCGCGAGCACGTAGCCCGCGTGCCGCTGCAGCTTGGCGACGGCGTAGCCCACGTGCAGCGCCACGAGCCGGTTCGTCACCGCGAACTCCGTCGCGATGTCCGCGATCGTGCGTCCCTGTGCCATCCGCTCGATCACGTCGCGCTCGGTCTCGGTGAGCTTGAGCACGTCGGCGAACGGGTCATCGGAGCTCGCCGCGACCACATCGCTGAGCATCTGCTCGGCCCAGGCGCTGGGCAGCACCACCTCGCGGCGCGCCGTGCCAGTGAGCACCGAGCTGATCGTGGCCGTGTGCTCGCTTCGGTCGAGGCCGCCCGCAGCGCCGGCGAGCAGCAGGGGGTACGAGCTGGCATCGAGGTGGTCGGCGACGACCAGCACCCGCACCACGGGGAGCTCGGCTCGCAGGGTGCCGATCGCCTCGCGCGCATCGACCTCGCCGTCGAGCTCGAGCAGCACCACATCGGGGAGCTCGCTGCGAGTCAGGTCCAGCAGCGCGCCGGTGCTCGATGCCCGGCCGACGAGCTCGAGGTCGCCTTCGATCAACGCCGCGGTCATGGCCGCGCGCTGCGCGTCCGCGAATGCAGCCACGACCGTGATCGTGTCCTCCATCGACTCCTCCACGTTGGTCCCCCGCTCATCGGCGCGCCGAACGGACGATCTCCGGTCGACGCGGGTTGTCAGAGGTGCCGTCTCGCGCGTGGTGTCGCTGGGAAACGGCATCGTATCGGCGAGCGCGTCGTCGTGCAGGCGAACGTGGTGACGTGGGGGCTACTCGGCCCCGATGGAGTCGAGGACGTCGAGCTGTCCCACACGCCGCGCCGGGATGACCGAGGACAGCACGCCGGCGAGGGCACCGAGCACAGCGATGACTGCGAGCTGCCCGACGGGGACCGTGAGGGTGAGGCCGTCATCGCTGAGCGATGACACCAGCGACACGCCGAAGAAGACGCCGACGCCGAGGCCGAGCGCGGTGCCGAACACCGCCATCACCATCGCCTCGCCGCGCACGGTGCGTCGGAGCTGGACCCGCGTCATGCCCACCGCGCGCAGCAGGCCGATCTCCCTCGTGCGCTCGACGATCGACAGGCTCAACGTGTTGGCGATGCCGATGAGCGCCACAAGGATGGCGAGGAAGAGCAGCCCGAAGATGAGGCCAAGCATCTGGTTGACCTGGGCGCTCTGGCGCTCCTTGTAGCCGTTCAGGTCCAGCACCTCAGCGTTGGGGTAGCGGTCCGTGACGGTCTCGACGGCGTCGAGACCGGCCTCTGGGGTGACGCCCGAAGCGAGGTTGACGTAGACGAGCACGTCGAATGGCTGCAGGATGTTGGCGTCGAGGTCGTCGTTGTGCAGCACGTACTCGGGACTCCCACCGCCTCCGCCGAGCACCGAGTCACTCGTGATCGCAGCGATGGTGAAGGGCTGTGCCCCCGTCTCCGGGAACGTCAGATCGATCGTGTCGCCTAGGTCCCATCCGTGGAACCGGAGGCTGCCGAGCGACACCGCCACCTGTCCGGGTGCGAGGTCCTCGAGCGAGCCCTCCGCCACCTTCAGATCGAAGATCGACCGAAGCGATTCCGGGTCGATGCCGAGGGCGAGCTGTCCCTTCCCATCGATGCCGAGGAGAGCGAACCGGATGGGCGCGGCTGCATCGACCTCGTCCAGGGCGTTGATCTCCTTCGCCATCGCTGGGGGCAGGCCCCCGAAGCCGAAGCTGCCGGAGTCGATCACGAAGTCGCCCCTGAACTGCTCCTCGATCTCGTCGTTGATCGTGGTGCGCACCGACTCTGCGAACACCGTGATGAGGCTGACGAGGCCGACGCCGATCATGAGCGCGGCTGCGGTGCCTGCGGTCCGTCGAGGGTTGCGCGTCGCGTTCTGCACAGCGAGCGTGCCGCTGATTCCCCACACGCGCGGCAGCGGTAGCCCGAGGAGGCGGCACATGGGACCGACGAGCACCGGTCCGAGCACGACGACACCCAGGAAGGTGGCGGCTGCACCGACGCCGACGAAGGCACCCTCGTTGCTATCGGCAGCGAACAGCCCGAAGAGGAGGCTGCCGCCTCCCATCGCGGTGATGAGCACACCGAACGCGGCACGCACGCGTGAGCTGCCGCTGGAGTCCACCGAGACGCCGCGCATCGCTGCAAGCGGAGGCACGAGCGCCGCCTTGATCGCTGGAACTGCTGCGGAGACCAACGTCACGATCAGGCCGGTGACGATGGAGACCGCTGCGGTGCCGGGGGTCAGCACCAGTCCCCTGGCGGGGATGTCGACGCCGAGCCCGGCCAGCAGCCCTTTGATCATCGTCGCTGTGCCGAGGCCGAGCACCAGGCCGATGCACGCGGCGAAGATCCCGACGACGACCGCCTCGACCAGCACAGCGGAGAGGATCTGGCGTCGGCTGGCCCCGACGGCGCGGAGCAGGGCCAGCTCGCGCGTGCGCTGCGTGAGCAGGATGGTGAAGGTGTTGTAGATGATGAACGAACCGACGAACAGGGTGACCGCTGCGAAGAAGAGCAAGAACGTCCTGAAGCCGTCGAGGAACGGAGCGATCGCCTCCTGCTGCTCGGCGATGTACTCGTCGCCGGTGAGGATCTCGAGCTGCTGGCCATCGAGCGCCGCGGCGAGGCGGTCTCGCAGCTCGCTCTGGCTGAGCCCGTCGACGCCGGCGACCGCCACGGCGTCGATGCGGCCGGGCTGGCCGGCGAGCTCCTGCGCGGTGGCGAGGTCGAACAGGGCTGCGGTCGATCCCGCAGCGTTTCCCTGCCCGCCGAACGTCGCGATGCCGACGAGCTCGTAGGTGGCGGGCTCCTCGCCGGTGATCACCGTGACGTCGTCGCCGATGTCCAGCGAGCCCTCTTCGGCCGCGCTCTGGTTGATGGCCACCTCACCCGGTCCGTCTGGTGCGCGCCCGGCCACGAGCTCGAACGGGTTCAGCGACGCGGCGTCGGTCCACGCGAACAGGAACGTGGGCGCACCGCTGGCTCCCTGGCCGACCGGCTCGCCGTCGGCGCCGACGATGAGGGCGAAGCGGTTCTCGAGGCCCGCAGCCTGCGCCGCGACGCCCTCCACGCCCCCGATCACATCGAGCACCCCGTCGTCGAGCGTGGCGCGCTGCTCGCCCATGAAGCCCTCGACCGTCTCCGAGGAGCGGACCACCGCATCGGTGCCGTCGTTGACGGTGGTGAGCAGGTCGTCGAAGGTGGCGCGCAGGGTGTCGGAGAAGATGAGCGCGCCGCTCATGAAGGAGACCGACAGCGCGACCGCCGCCAGCGTCGCGACGAATCGGCGGCGGCGCTCGATGGCGCTGCGCAGGGCGAGCCGGAGCATCAGTCGCCGAGCGCCTTGAGCTGGTCGATGACCGCGTCGCGGGTGGGGGAGCGCATCTCGTCGGTCACGCGGCCGTCGACGAGGAACAGGACGCGGTCCGCGGTCGCCGCGGCTCCCGGATCGTGCGTGACCATGATGATCGTCTGTCCCAGGTCGTCGACCGCGGACCGCATGAACGAGAGGATCTCGCCGCCGCTGCGGGTGTCGAGGTTGCCCGTGGGCTCATCGGCGAGCATCAGCTCCGGGCGCGTGACGAGGGCGCGCGCCACAGCGACGCGCTGCTGCTGGCCACCGGACAGCTCGGCGGGTCGGTGGTCGAGGCGGTCGCGCAGGCGCACGGTGTCGATCACGGTGTCGAACCACGCGGTCTCCGGCGAGCGGCCGGCGAGCCGCAGCGGCAGCGTGATGTTCTCCTCGGCGGTCAGCGTCGGCACCAGGTTGAAGGCCTGGAACACGAAGCCGATCCGGTCGCGCCGCAGGAGCGTCAGCTCCTTCTCCTTCAGCGCACCGAGCTCGGTGTCGCCGATGAACACGTGGCCCGATGTGAGGTCGTCGAGGCCAGCGACGCAGTGCATGAGCGTGGACTTCCCCGAGCCGGACGGCCCCATGATGGCGGTGAAGGCACCGGTGTCGAAGGAGACCGACACGCCGTCGAGCGCGCGGACCTCGGTGTCGCCGCGGCCGTAGACCTTGACCGCGTCGACGGCACGCGCCGCGGCCTCGGTGGTGGTCGTTGCGGACATGGCGCCTCCCGGAGTGCGTGTCGACCCGCTGAGGCTACCTCCGGCCTCCTGTGGTGAAGCATGGTCCGGCGGCGCAACGGGCGGGGCCGCAGCTGGTGGCCACCCGTATGCTGCGCACATGCGCTGTTCGTCGTGCGGCTCGGAGGTCGCCGACGCCTCGCGGTTCTGCTCGGTGTGCGGGCACGACCTCCTCGTGCGCTCGCACGACGAGCGGAGGGTGGCCACGGTGCTCTTCGCCGACCTCGTCGGCTTCACGTCGCTGTCGGAGCACCGCGACCCCGAGGAGGTCAAGGGTCTCATCGACCGCTGCTTCGAGCGTCTCGCCACCGACATCGAGGCCTTCGGCGGCCGGGTCGACAAGTTCATCGGCGACGCGGTGCTGGCGCTGTTCGGCGCCCCGGTCGCGCACGAAGACGACGCCGAGCGCGCGGTGCGCGCCGCGCTGCGCATGCAGCACACCGTCGAGGCCGAGGTCGCTGCCATCGGCACCGAGGTGCGGCTCCGCATCGGCATCAACACCGGCGAGGTGCTCGTCGGCGCGCTGCGCGCCGGAGGTGACTACACCGCGATGGGAGACGTCGTGAACGCGGCGCAGCGCCTGCAGACCATCGCCGAGCCGGGCACCGTCGTGGTCGGCGAGGCCACGCACGCGGCAACCGCCGAGGTGATCGCCTACGAGGCGCTCGGACTCCGTCAGGCACGCGGCCGTGAGGAGCCCCTGGCGGCGTGGCGAGCGGTCGAGGCGATGCTCCCCCCGGGATACCGTCCCCACAAGGCCCGCGCGCCGCTGGTGGGTCGCGATGTCGAGCTCGGCCTCCTCGAGCACGCGGTCGACGAAGCGGTGGCCGCCCAGCGCGTGCACGCGCTGCTGCTGCTGGGCGAGGCCGGCGTCGGCAAGTCCCGGCTGGCCGAGGAGGTGGCGCAGGACGCGACCGGCCGCGTCGGGGCGCGGGTGCTGGAGGGTCGGTGCGTGCCCTACGGCGAGGCGAACGTGTGGTGGCCGATCGCCGAGGCGCTGCGCCAGGCCTGCAGCCTGACCACCGACGATCCGCTGAGCGTCGCGGTCGACGAGGTCCGCGCCACGGTCGCCCACGCGCTCGGCGCGGAGCCCGGCGGCGCCGAGGTCGTGCGAGTCGCGAGCGGCCTGGTCCACCTGCTCGGCTACGCGGAGCCTTCGCGCGACGTCGATCCGACGCGTGCGCGCGACGAGGCGGCGCGCTCGTTGGTGACGTTCATCGAGGCGCTCTGCCGCCAGCACCCGGTGGTGCTGATCCTCTCGGACCTGCACTGGGCCGACGACGTGGTCCTCGAGCTGGTCGGCCACCTGCTGGATCGCGTCGGGCGTGAGCGACTGGTGCTGCTCGGCACCGCGCGCGAGGGCCTCACCGATCGCTGGCAGCCGCCGCTGGGTCGGTGCAACAGCTTGGTCATGCACCTCGACCCGCTCGACGTGGAGTCGTCCGGTCGCCTGCTCGACGCGCTGGCGGAGAGTGCGGTGCCCGCTGCGCTGCGCGCCGAGCTGCTCGACCACGGCGGCGGCAACCCGTTCTTCCTCGAGGAGCTGGTCGCGCTCGTCGGCGAGGCCGGCACCGCACCGCGCGAGGTCCACCTCTCGCTCCCCGACACCCTGCGGGGCCTCGTCGCAGCGCGCCTCGATCACCTCTCACCTGCCGAGGCCCGGGTGCTGGAGGACGCGGCGGTGTGGGGGCGGCGCGGCCCGGTGCAGGCGCTCGTCCAGATGGGCCAGGAGGTGCACCGGCTCACCGACGTGCCTTCGCTGCTCGACTCGCTCGTCGACAAGGACCTCTTCCTCCTCGACGGCACCCAGTGGGCGTTCCGATCCGACGCGATCCGCGATGTGGCCTACCAGCGCCTCACCAAGGCGGACCGCGCACGACGGCACCACGGCATCGCCGCGCACCTCGCCGAGCTCGGCGGGCCCATGGACGAGGCGACCGATCAGACGGTGTCGGTGGTCGCCAACCACATGGCGACCGCGGCCGAGCTCATCGCCGACCTGCACGGCGTGCGCGGACTTCCCGATGACCTGCGCGGCGATGCCCGCTGCTGGCTGGGCCACGCAGCGCTCCGCCAGGCCCGCGCGCAGCGTTGGGGGCGCGCACACGAGCTCCACGAGCGAGCGGTGCACCTGAGCGGTGAGCGGACTGCGGAGCAGGTGCCGTTCCTGCTCGGCTCCGCCCGGGCGCTCGGCGAGCTCCGGCGACTCGATGAGGCGTTCGCTGGCGTCGACGAGGCGTTGCGAGCGGCGGGCGATGACCGAGCAGCTTCCAGCTCGGTGCTGCTGGTTCGAGGGGACCTCGAGCAGAAGGACGGGCGGTTGGCTGACGCCTTGACCTCGTTGGAGGAGGCGCTGGCGGGGTTCGAGGAGGCGGGCGACCGCAAGGGGATCGCCGACACCCGCCGAGCTCTCGGCATGACGCACCTTTTCACGTTCGACCTTCCAGCGGCCGACGCATCGATCATGGTGGCGCTGGAGGCCTACCGCGAGCTCGGAGATCGGGCGGGGGAGGCCTGGGCGCTGCAGAACCTGGCGTGGATCTCGTTCATGGCCGGGCGAACCGATGAGGCCGAGTCGCGCATCGGGCGATCGGCGGCGATGTTCACGCAGGTCGGAGATCTCGGTGGCATCGGGTGGGCGTTCGGTCTGCTCGCCTACGTGCGCTACCACCAGGGCCGCTACGCCGAGGCCGATCTCATCGCACAGAACGTGCTGAGCGAGTCGCGAGAGCGCGGTGATGATTGGGCGGTCGGCATGATGCGCATGCTGCTGGCGTCGGTGCGCCTGTGGAGCGGCCGAACGGCGGAGGCCGCACTGGCGGCGCAGGAGGCGGTCGAGCACTTCGAGGCGGTCGATGACACGCTCACGAGCGGACAGGCGCTGCAGCTCCTGGGGCGAGCCCTCGCAGCCTCAGGGCGTCCGCACGACGGCGTCGAGCTGCTCCAGCGCGACGGTTCCGCGACGTCGCCGAACATCGTGAACGGCGTCGACGTGGCGCTGCTGGGGGTGGCTGTGCACCTGGGCGATCCGGATCTGGCGCTGGAGGTGGCACCGGTCGTCAGCATCCAAGGCGCTGACCCAGCGGTGCTCGGGCAGTCCGATCAGGTGGTCGCGGTAGCGCTCGCGCTCGTGCAGAGCGGACGTGCCGCTGAGGCGCTGCCGATCCTCGCCTCGGTGCACGCTGGACGCACGGATCAATCGACGTACGCGCTCGCGGTGGACGCGCTCGCGCACGCTGCACTCGGCGACGCGCCTGCGGCGCGGGCTGCGGCGGCGGTCGTGCTGGAGGGCGCCGCCACCTACCTCGACCGCATCACCGCGCGCCTTGCGCTCGCCGGCATCGCAGCAGGTGATGAGACCGACGCGATCTCCGCTGTCGCTGATCTGCTCGACGAGGCCGACGCCACCACCGACACGGTGATGCAGGCGGTGGTTCGCGTCGCAGGCGGCACGGTCCTGGATGCGGCGGGCGCGCCCGGCGACGAGCTCCTTGCCGAGGGCGAGCGCCAGCTGACGTCATTGCGGGTACCTGCGACGGGCTGGCTCGCAGCGGTGGTCGATGCCATCGATACGACGCTGGCCGACTCCACAGCCCCCTGACGCTCTCGTCCCACCGATCGCGCGTGGCGGCGCATCGGTGGGACGAGAGCGCGGGGTGCTCAGCCCGGCTGCTTGACGACGCGGAGGTACGGGCGCTGCTCGTCCCAACCGTCGGGGAAGCGCTCCTTGGCCTCGTCGTTCGACAGCGCGGGGACGATGATCACGTCGTCGCCGTTGCGCCAGTTGACCGGCGTGGCCACCTTGTGGGCGTCGGTGAGCTGCAGCGAGTCGATGACCCGCAGGATCTCGTCGAAGTTGCGCCCGGTGGAGGCGGGGTAGGTGATCTGGAGCCGGACCTTGTTGGCTGGGTCGATCACGAACACCGAGCGGACGGTGAGCGTGTTGTCGGCGTTGGGGTGGATCATGTCGTACGCATCGGCAACCGCACGGTCCTCGTCGCCGATCATCGGGAAGTTCGGCGCGACGCCCTGGGTGGCCTCGATGTCGGCCGCCCAGCGGTTGTGCTCATCCACGGAGTCGACCGACAGCCCGATGACCTTCACGTTGCGCGATGCGAACTCGTCGGACAGCTTCGCGGTGTAGCCCAGCTCGGTGGTGCACACGGGGGTGAAGTCCTTCGGGTGCGAGAAGAGCACCGCCCAGGCACCGCTCTTCCAATCGTGGAAGCTGATCTGGCCCTCGGTCGTGTCAGCGGTGAAGTCGGGCGCTTCATCGCCCAAGCGGATGGTCATGGTCCCTCCAGGACTTGTGAACGGGTTGCCGTCGGCGAACCTACCGTCCTGAGCTCGTAATCCCGACCCAACAGGTCGGATTTCGCCGTCGCCTTCTGGTCCCACCGATCCCACAGCGGCACGTTCGTGGGACGAGAAGATGCGCGGCGGCGTGCGTGTGACCGATGTCGCTAACTATCGCGAGCATGAGGGTTGACGAAGCGAGCAGCGCTTGGCATAGTGAGCACATCCCCCCGCCGCCGCAAGCATGTGGTGGAAGACCGAAGGAAGCATCGCTATGAGCACCATCACCGAGAAGCTGGCCGAGCTCGAGTCGCAGCTCGTCGACACCGTCAAGTCCGCCCAGGAGCCCGTCGTCGAGGGCGTCACCCGCGTGGTGAGCTTCGTCGATGCCAAGCTCCCCGAGCTCCCGACCGTGGCGGTGCTCGACCGCCTGCCCGCCGCCGACGAGCTGATCGACCAGCAGTTCGCCTTCGCCGGCAAGCTCCTCGATGCCCAGCACGAGTTCATCTCGGCGATCGTGGCGGCGCTCGCCCCCCTCACCAGCCAGCTCCGCCCCGCGGCGCCGGTGAAGAGCACCAAGGCGAAGACCACCAAGGCTGCCGCCTGACCAAACCTCCAACCGGCGCTCCCCCCAGTGCCGCTTGGTCAACCTAGCGACAATCCCCCCTTGTCGTAGGTTCCCTGAGAGGGCCCCTCGTGGGTCCTCTCAGGTCGTTTTCGGGTGCTGTGGCGTTCGATGCGCGCTCAGCGAGCGGCGTCCTCGCCGGCGGGTGGATCTGCGGCGTCCGCTGCAACCGCTGCGCGCGGTGCGGTCGGCCGCGTGCCGACGTAGGACCGGTACACCGCCAGCAGCGACGACCGCTGCTCATCGGTCAGCAGCGGGTCGGTGCGGATGGCGCGCTCGGTCTCGGGCCGGTCCTCGTCGGAATCGAAGCCCAGCAGGGAGAACAGCGTCGTCGCCGACAGGTCGAGGGCAGACGCGATGGAGCTGAGCACCCGCACCGACGGCTCGTGGAGGCCCCGCTCGATCTGGCTGAGGTACGGGTTGGAGACGTTCGCCCGCTCAGCGAGCTCTCGCAGGGTGAGCTGCGCCTGGTGGCGCTGGTCGCGGATGAAGCCGCCGAGGCCGGTGAGCTGCTCTCGGAAGGCGTCGTCTGCCATCGCCGGAGGCTACTCCCACGCCAGGGCGAGGTCGGCGACGTGGCGACCGATCGCCAGCGAGGCGGTGGCCGCGGGGGACGGCGCATTGAGGACGCTCACCACGCGGTGCCCGCGACCGAACGCGAAGTCGTCGAGCAGCGTGCCGTCGTCGCGCACCGCCTGGGCGCGGACGCCCGACGGCAGCGAGGTGAGGTCGCCGGGCCCGATGCCGGCGATCAGGGAGCGTGCCGAGGCGGCGAAGAGCGCATCTGAGCTGGCCCGACGCAGCTCAGCGAGGCCGGTGCGCCAGTGGCGGCCGGCGAGGCGCCGCATCGCGGGGTCGAACAGCGTCCGCACGATCTGGGCTGGGTCGCGCTGGCCGCGGCGGTAGCCCTCTCGGGCCAGCGCCAGCACGGCGTTCGGCCCGACGTGGACCCCGCCGTGGAGGTCCCGGGTGAGGTGCACACCCAGGAACGGGAACCGCGGATCGGGCACCGGGTACACGAGGCCGCGCACCAGGTGGGCGCGGTCTGGACGCAGCGCCCGGAAGTCACCTCGGAACGGCACGATGCGCACGCCGCCGAGGTCGCAGCCGAGGCGCGCTGCGAGCCGATCGGCGTGCAGGCCGCCGCAGGTCACCACGACGCGAGCGCGCAGCGTGCCGGCCCCGACGCGCAGCACGATGCCGTCGCGATCGACCGATCCGCCGTGCACCGGGGTGCCGACGCGCACCTCGCCGCCAGCCGCGCGCACCTCGCGCGCCAGCGCTCGGCAGATCGCAGCGAAGTCGACGATCGCCGCGCCCGGGAGGTGCAGCGCTGCGACGCCACGAGCGAACGGCTCGATCTCGCGCAGCCCGGTGGCGCCCACGAGCTCGTGGGGCGCGCCGTTGCACGCGGCGCGCTCGGCCAGAACGCCGAGTCGCGCCACATCCGCGTCGTCGGTGGCGATGATCACCTTGCCCACGATCTCGACCGGCAGGTCCAAGGCGTCGCAGAGCTCGAGCAGCTCGGCTCGGCCTGCCTGCACCATCGACGCCCTCGCCGAGCCCGGCCGGTCGAAGGCCCCGGTGTGCAGCACCCCCGACGAGCGGCCGCTCTGGTGCGTGCCGACGGCGGCCTCCTTCTCGAGCACCACCACCGTTGCGCCGGGTCGCGCCGCGAGCACGGCGCGCGCGGTGGCGAGCCCCACGATCCCCCCGCCGACCACCGCAACGTCCACGCGCTCGGTCACGGTGTGGATCATCGCGCCGCTGAAGCGGGAGACTGGCGGTCGTGCCCGATGCGCCTGCCACCAGCCCTCCTGACGGAGCGGAGGAGCCCGACCACCTCGCAGCGCGCACCCGCCTTGGACTCGCCGTCGGGGCCGCGGTCGCGCTCCTCGTGTCGTGGCTGGTGGCGGTCGGGGGCCTCGCTGCGGGGGAGGAGGCCGCGTTCGAGGCGGTCAACGGGCTGCCCGGTTGGGTGAGCAGCGCGCTGTGGCCGGTCGTGCAGCTCGGGAGCATCCTCCTGCTGCCGGCGATCGCCCTGGTGGCGGTGCTGCTCGCCGACGGCCGCGCCGGTGCGCGGGTGGCGGCGGCGGGCATCTCGGCGTGGGTCCTCGCCGAGCTCGGCAAGGCGATCGTGGACCGGGGTCGCCCCGCAGCCATCCTCGACGGGGTCCACCTCCACGGCGACGTCTCATCGGGGCCGGGGTTCCCATCGGGCCACACGGCGGTTGCGGCAGCCGTCGCCGTCGCCGTCGCGCCCCTCCTGCCCGCCCGCTGGCGGCCGCTGCTCGTCCTGCTCCCGTTGCTCGTCGGCCTAGGTCGGATGACCTCCGGCGCCCATCTGCCGCTCGACGTGGTCGCCGGAGCGTCGATCGGTGCGATCACTGGCGTGGCGGTGGACGCGATCGTCTCGCGCATGGGCCGTACGACCTAGAGTGCCCCCGGGAGGTGGGTACAGCGGCCCAATGCGCTGTACCCCGCCGTCGAGGGTGCCGATGGCTTCGGGTGTGAGGGACATGAGCCGCCCGCGCTTCGCGGGACGGTCAGCGGCGATCTTGCTCGCCGGGGCGGGGTTCCTCCTTGCCGCGGGCCAGCTGCTGCGACGCGCGCTCGGCGACGACGTCGAGAACTTCCCCGACTCCCTCGTCTACCCCGTCGCGCTCATCGCCATCGGCGCCGCGCTGTGGTTCGTCCCGTGGGACCGCTGGCCCGCGAGCGCCTCCCTGTTCGTGCCGCTCATCGGCCTGCCGGTGATCCCCGCGGTCGACTACGCCACCGGCTACGCGCACATCTCCGACCCGGAGTACACCTACCCCGCGCTCATCTTCCTCACCCTGGCGTGGGTCGGGTTCTCCCATCCGCAGCGATCGGTGCTGGTCTTCTCGCCGTTCGCCGCCGTGTCGCTGTGGCTCATGCTGCAGAACGCGGACAACTTCCTCAAGGACCTGCCGGTCCACCCTCGATCGATCAACGCGGTGGCGGGCATCATGGTCGCAGTCCCGATGGCGACCTTCGTCGGCGAGGTGCTGGCCTACTCCTCGGAGGGGCTTCGCCGGCAGCAGGACGAGGAACGCCGGCGCTCGGAGGCGTTCGAGGGCCTGTCGGCGGCGGTGTCGCAGATGCGGGCGCGCACCTCGAGCGAGCGAGCGGCGAACATGCTCGCCGACCTCGCCTGCCAGACCTTCGACAGCGATGACGTCGTCGCTGTGGTGCGTCGTCGCGACGGTTCGCACATCGAAGCGGAGCGCGGCACGCTCGAGCTCTTCGGCGGCCTCGATGCGGCGTCGCTCCTGGTGGCCGCGGAGTCCGATGCGAGCGTGCGCGAGGAGCCGCTCGACCCTGCGGCTTCCGATGGCGCGGCGCTGCTCACCATCCCGCTCATGGGGCCCATCGGCATCCTCGGTGTGGTCGCCGCTCGGCTCACGCAGCCCGCCGACCTCTTCCAGCTCGACAGCGCGCGGCGCTTTGCCGGCGTCGCCAGCCACGCGCTGATGCAGCGCGCCACGGTGGAGGCGTCCGCGGAGGACGCCCGGCGCGACGCGCTGACCGGCCTCGGAAACCGGCGCATGGCCCAGGACCTCATCAACGGCCTCCGACCGGGTGACGCCCTGATGATCATCGATCTCGACAAGTTCAAGATCATCAACGACACGGAGGGCCACAGCGCGGGCGATGAGGTGCTGCGCCACCTCGGCCGCTACCTGCGCGAGGAGGTGCGGGGCTCCGATGCGGTCGCGCGCTTCGGGGGCGAGGAGTTCATCATCGTCGCCAAGGACGTGAAGGGCGGGGCGTTGCCGGCCGCTCAGCGGCTGGTGGCTCGGTGGCGCGAGTCGGGGCCGCGCACCACGTTCAGCGCCGGTGTGGCGATTCGCGTCGATGGCGAGACGCCGCAGCAGACGCTCGATCGGGCTGACGAGGCGCTGTACCGAGCCAAGGAGGCCGGACGCGACCAGGCTCAGGAGGCCTTCTGAGCTGACCCGGTGCCATGATGCACCGGTGGAGATCCGACCCTTCGACAGCACACCCGCGTTCGTCGCCCTCGACCTGCCCGACGCCGAGATCGCGCTCGCCGCGTGCCGGCTCGCACCCAAGATCCTGCGCGACGGCGCTGAGCTGCTCGCCCGGTCGCTGACGTACGGCTTCGCCTCCCTCGAGATGCGCTCCAGCGGGGCATCGGTGGGCATCGATGCCTCCGCAGAGGCCCGGGCCGACGCGCTGGCAGCGTTCGTGCGAGCGGCGGAGCCCGAGGTCGCTGCCGGCCGGCTGCTGCTCGACGCGGCGCGCGGGGTGAGCGAGTCCGACCTCGCGCCGCTGCGATCGGTGGACCCGCGACCCGCCGCGCTCTGGGGGCTCGCGTCGGGCCACCGCGTCAGCGACCTGCTCGTCGCGGACGGCGTCGCTGCTTCCGCGCACGTCGCGCTCGGTGGCCTCGAGGGACGGACCGTTGCGATCGAGGTCGCCTCGCCCGCTGCGGTCGCGGTGATCGATCGCCTGCTCGCCGTCGGGGCGATCGTCGTGGCGGTCGGTGGTGGATCGGGTGCGGTGCGGTGCGCGACCGACGGAGGCTCGTCGCTGCGTGCGGCGCTCGATGCAGGCGCTGGGGTCGCGCTGGCCGACTCGCTCGGCGGCTCGACGCCGGTGGGCTCGTTGCTGGAGGTGGAGGCCGACGTGCTCCTGGTGGGGTCGCGCGCTGGCATCGTGGACCACGACGTCGCGTCATCGGTGGCGGCCACCACGATCGTGCCCGTCGGGCCGGTGCCCGTGACGGCGCGTGGGCTCGCCGTGCTCCGCCGCCGCGGGGTCGCGGTGCTGCCCGACTTCATCGCCACCGCCGGCGCGCTCACCGCCGTCGGCGCAGCGCCCGGAGCCACCGTCGAGGAGCTGCGCACCGCAGCCGCGGTCGCAGTCGGCGGCGCGATGTCCGAGGTGGTCGCGCACCCCGATGGTGCGCTGCTCGGTGCCTGCGCGCGCGCCGAGGCCTTCCTCGCCACCTGGCAGGACGACCTGCCGTTCGGCCGACCCCTGGCGTGAGCGGGAACGTTCGCAGCACCGGCGTCGGTGGAGCACTCGCCGGGCACAGACGATGACGACCCTCGAGGCGGTGCTGCTCGTCGTGGGCGGCGTCGGTGCCGGCGTGGTGAACGCGATGGCCGGCGCCGGGTCGCTCGTGACCGTCCCGCTGCTCGTGCTCGCCGGCGTCCCCGGTGCCACGGCGAACGGCACGAACCGCATCGGCGTCCTCACCCAGACCGCAGCGGCGGCGGGCGGCTTCCGGCGCGGCGGGGTGCACGTCGGCCACCACATCGTGCCGGTGCTGATCCCGCTGCTCGCAGGCTCGCTCGTCGGATCGCTTGCTGTCTCGCAGCTCGCAGATGAGACCTTCGAGACCATCTTCGGGTTCCTGATGATCCCGCTCGTGCTGCTCGGCTTGCGGACGCCCCGCGTCGAGGAGGGCTCGGTGGGCCGGCCGTGGCCTCGCGCGATGCAGATCGTGGTGTTCGTGGTCATCGGCCTGTACGGCGGCGCGTTCCAGGCCGGCGTCGGGCTCATGCTGCTCGTCGCGCTCGCGCACTCCGGCTACGACCTGGTCACCGGCAACGCCATGAAGTCGCTGGTGGTGCTGGCGCTCACGGCGGTCGCGCTGCCGGTGTTCATGACGCAGGGGCTCGTCGACTGGGGGCCCGGGCTCGTGCTCGGATCGGGCACCGCGGTTGGCGGCTACCTCGGCGCCCGCCTCGCGGTGCGCGACGGCGACCGGATCGTCCGCCCGGTGCTCGTGCTGTCGGTCGTGGCCCTCGCCGGCCACATGCTCGGCCTCTACTGAGCGCCGCGTAGGGTGCGCCACGTGAACCGACGAGCGCGCGTGGTGGTGGCTGGGATGGCGATCGGCGTGGCGGCGGGGGTGCTCCTCGGGCGCGCTCGACGACGTCCCGACGATGAGCGCGTGGTGCGGCACCAGACCCGCTCGCAGCGAAACGCCGCCCTGGCCAAGGTGGGTGGACGCGCCGGCGGCGCGTTCGCGGTGCACCAGGCGCGCAAGGCGTTCGCCACCGCCGAGCGGCGCGAGGAGCTCGATCGGAGCTTCGAGCTGCAGACCGCGGAGCAGGTCACCGCCGCCCTCGGGCAGATGAAGGGCGCGCTGATGAAGCTCGGCCAGATGGCGAGCTACCTCGACCAGGGGCTGCCCGAGCCGGTGCGCGAGGCGCTGTCGCAGCTGCAGCAGGATGCGCCGCCGATGTCGGCTGCCCTCGTGGACGGCGTGGTGCGCGAGCAGCTGGGGCGCGCACCCGAGGAGCTCTTCGCGCAGTGGGACGCAGAGCCGATCGCCTCCGCGTCCATCGGCCAGGTGCACCGCGCCATCACGCACGACGGCATGGCGGTGGCGGTGAAGGTGCAGTACCCGGGCGTCGAGGCGGCGATCCGCGCCGATCTCGAGAACACCGACCTGCTGTTCGCGATCATGGGGCAGCTCTTCCCGGGCCTCGAGCCGCGGCCGCTCGTCGAGGAGCTCAGCGCACGTCTGCTCGAGGAGCTCGACTACGAGCTCGAGGCGGAGCACCAGTCGCTGTTCGCGGACTACTACGAGGACCACCCCTTCATCCACGTCCCGAAGGTCCGGCACGATCTCTCGTCGGGTCGCGTGCTGACCACCGAGCTCGCCACCGGGTCGCGCTGGGACGAGATGCTCACCTGGTCCCAAGCTGAGCGCGACCTCGCGGCGGAGACCCTCTACCGGTTCGCGTTCGGCAGCCTCTACCAGTTCCTCGCCTTCAACGGCGACCCGCACCCGGGCAACTACCTCTTCCGCCCCGGAGGTCAGGTCACCTTCCTCGACTACGGGCTGTGCAAGCGCTTCACGCAGGACGAGATCGCGGTGTTCGTGGACATGATCGAGGCGATGGTCCTCGAGCGCGACGTGCCGCGCTTCCGCGAGATCATCGAGCGGGTCGGGGTGCTCACGAAGGGATCGAAGCTCACCGACGAGCAGATCGGCGAGTACTTCGGGCACTTCTACGACTTCGTGATGGTGGACGAGGTCTCGACCATCGATCCCGAGTACGCGTCGGAGACCGTGCGCAGGTTCTTCGATTACACCGGGCCGTACACCGAGGTGATGAAGGCGTCGAACCTGCCCCCGAGCATGGTCATCATCCAGCGCATCAACCTCGGCCTCTACGCGCTGTTCGCGCAGATGGGCGCCACGGGGAACTGGCGACGGCTCGCCGAGGAGGTGTGGCCGTTCGTGGACGCCGCTCCGTCGACGCCGATGGGCGAGGCCGAGGCCGCCTGGCGCCACCGCCGCCACGGCACCTGAGCAGGCGCGCGCAGCGGCCCGGGCCACGAGGGCCCGGGCCGCAGCGAGCATCAGCGAAGGTGCGTCAGCTGGTCGGGAACCAGGCCTGCATCGTCTGGGCGAACATCATGTCGCCGCTGAGCTTGAGCTGGCCGCCCATGAAGGCCTGCATGCCCTCGAGCTTGCCGGCGATGAACTTGAGGAAGTTGGCCACGGTGAAGCCGAGGGTGACCCGCGGCGCCTCGCCTGCGCCCATGGCCGCGGTGCACGTGCCGTCGGCGACGGTGATGTGGAAGGAGTGCGTGCCGTCGGCATCGGTGACGTCCCACTGGATGACCGCGGACTGGCCGGCGGCCTTGGTGGGATCGAAGCGCTCGGCGATGGCGCCGGAGACCTGCTCGAGCAGGGTGTCGATGCCCATCTCAGCGACGAACGCCGCGATCTCGTCGTCGGTGCGGCCCTCGAGCAGCTCTGCGAGCGCTTCCTGGCTGCTGATGTCGGGTGCGTCGGACATGGTTCCCCTCCGGAGGTGGTGCGGTGCCCGGCCGTCGTGGCCATCGGGCGGTCGGTGTGACCGTGCCACTATGACACCTCTGGCTGCAATCTCGCCTACGTGGAGCGATCGCGTGGCCGAGGTGGCGGCGCCGGCCGGCGGGGAGGGACGCCGACCGGCACCGCCAGAGGGGTCAGCCTTCAGGGACGATCACCGCGTCGATGACGTGGATGATCCCGTTGGCCGTCTGCAGGTCGGCGATGAGCACCGTGGCGCCGCCGATGGTCACGACGTCGCCGTCGACCTCGACCGGTAGGACCGTGCCGTTGGCGGTGGTCACCTCGGTGGCCGCCGCGACGTCAGCCGCGGGGACTGCGCCTGCGATGACGTGCGCGAGGAGGATGTCGGTGAGCGCGCCCTCTGGATCCTCCAGCAGCGCGTCGACGGTGCCCTCGGGCAGGGCGGCGAAGGCGTCATCGGTCGGCGCCAGCACCGTGTGCTCGTCCTCGCCGGACAGGGTCTCGGTCAGACTGGCGGCTTCGACCGCGGCGAGCAGCGTGGTGAAGCGCCCGTCGGCCGCGGCGACCTCGATGATGGTGCCGGTGGCGGCCTCACCCTCGCCGCCCAGAGCATCGGTGACCGAGGACGGCACCAGCACGGTGTCGATCACGTGGATCACGCCGTTGGCGGCCTGGACATCGGCCACGATCACGGTGGCGTCGCCGACCATGACCGACTCGCCATCGACGGAGATCGAGACCTCCTCGCCGCCCATCGTCGTGGCGCTGTCGAGCTCGACCACCTCGGCGGCGGGCACGGCGCCGTCCACCACGTGGTGCAGGAGCACGTCGGTGAGCGCGCCCTCGGGATCAGCGAGCAGCGAATCGAGCACGCCGTCCGGCAGGGCGGCGAAGGCGTCGTCGGTCGGTGCGAAGACCGTGAACGGGCCGTCGCCGGACAGGGTCTCGGCCAGCCCGGCGGCTTCGACGGCGGCGAGCAGCGTGGTGAAGCGACCGTCGGCGGCAGCGACCTCCGGGATGGTGCCGATCATTGCATCAGCGCTCGTGGTGGTCTCCTCGACGGTCGCAGCGCTGGTGGCGGGCGCCTCAGCCTCGTCCTCGGCGCAGGCGGCGAGGAACGTGGTGCTGGCGAGCGCGAGCGCTGCGAGCTTCATGGGTCGGGTGGTGCGCATGGGGCTCTCCTTGGGAGGGGGGGGTTAATTAACACTAAGTCTACGGCGCGCGCACCGGAAGCGGATGAGCATCAGCAGGAATTTCTGTCGCTCGCCGGCTGGGCATCGCGATCTGGGCGACCGAGGCCTGGCCCGGCTCTCCAGGATGCGGTGCCGTGGACGTCAGTCGGCGGCGACGGAGCGGCCGGTCGCGAGGGCGTCGATCTTCGCCACCGCGTCCTCGCCGGAGGCGCCGTGCAGATCGGCACCGAGCGCCTCGGCCCGAGCGGCGTCTGCGATGGCTCGGCCGCCGAGCATGACGGGAGCATCCGCCGCGCTGCGCACTGCGCGCACCGCGGCGCGCACGTTGCGGTCGTTGCCCTCGGTCGTGACGCTGATGGCGACCGCCACCAGGCGCTCGGCGCCGGCCGCTGCCTCGCCCCACGAGGCAGCGGGGGTGTCGGCGCCGAGGTCCACCACCGCGAACCCGCGCGCTCGCAGCAGATCACCGAGCAGCGCCGCGGGCAGGCCGTGCTGGTCGTGCGGCGCGGCGCCGATGACCACGGTGCCGCGCTTTCGGCCGCGACGCGTGAAGCGCGGCCCGAGCCGGCCGATCACGCGGAGTGCGACAGCTGAGGCCTGATGCTCGTCGGCCACCGTGACCTCGCCGCTGGCCCATCGGTCGCCGATGGAGGCGAGTGCGGGGCTCAGGACGCGCAGGTGGATCTCGGTCGGCTCCACGCCGGAGGTCAGCGCGTCTTCGATGATGGCCCACGCCCCGGCCTCGTCGCCGGCGAGGAGGCGCTCCTCGACTCGCGTGGCCCAGTCTGTGCGGCGTCGCCGGTTGCGCGTCGCCGGCGTGGCCCTCGTGGCCTCGAGATCTGCCGGGTCGACGCGGTACTCCGCACCGACCTTGGTCGCAGGCAGGCGACCGGTGCGCACGTAGCGATACACGGTCATGTAGTGGACGCCGAGGAGCTCGGCAGCCTCGGGGAGCGTGATCAGCTCAGCCATGCGCGCACGTCTCCCTGGGTCGGGGTGCAGGCGCTCAATTTACCACTAACCTTCTGGTTCCGTGCGCAGCGCTGCGCATCGTCAGCCGGCGACGCTCCCCAGCGCACGCGCTCGAGCAGGAGGTGGTGACGTGCACGACGTGGCGATGGTGTGGTTCCGCCGCGATCTCCGCCTGCACGACAACCCGGCCTGGGACGCCGCATGCGCCAGCGGGCGCTCCGTGGCGGCCCTCTTCGTCGTCGAGCCGGTGCTGTGGAGGTCGTCGCCACGGCGTTCGTCCTTCGTCGCCGCCGCCCTCGTCGAGCTCGACGCGGCGCTGCGTGAGCGCGGTGGCGCGCTGCGCGTGGTGCACGGGGATCCGGCGGTCGAGGTGCCGCGGGCGGCGGCCGACCTCGGTGCGACCATCGTGCACGCGGGTGCGGATGTCACGCCTCACGCCGCGCGTCGCGACGCCGCAGTGGAGGCCGCACTCGCTGCGCGCGGCGTCGACATGGGGTGGTGGTGGGGGTCGCTGGTGCACGAGCCGGGCTCGGTGCGGACGGCGAAGGGCACGCTGTCGCAGGTCTTCACGCCCTTCCACCGACGGTGGGCGGCGCTCGAGCGTGCATCGTGGCCCGCACCTCCGGCGATCCCGCCACCCACGCTCGATGCCGCAGTCGGACCGCTTCCGGCCGACGATGGGACCTGGAGGGCTGGCGTGCACGCGGGCGGGGCGGGGGAGAGCGGCGCGCTCGAGCGTCTCGCAGCCTTCCAGGACGTCGTCGACCGCTACGAGCGCGACAGGGATCGCCCGGACGTCGAGGGCACCAGCCGCCTCGGCGTCGACCTGCACATCGGCACCATCTCGCCGCGGCGGGTGGTCGACGAGATCGGCGACGCGACGTCCGGGCGGGCGGCGCTGGTGCGACAGCTCGCCTGGCGAGACTGGTGGGCGCACCTCCTCTCCGAGCGCCCCGAGCTGGTGGCGCGCCCGATGCGACCCGCCTACGAGGCGATCCGGTGGGAGGACGACCCCGAGGGCTTCGACGCCTGGTGCGAGGGTCGCACCGGCTACCCGATCGTCGACGCCGGCATGCGCCAGCTGTCAGCGACGGGGTGGGTCCACAACCGCGTCCGGATGATCGTCGCCTCCTTCCTGATCAAGGACCTGCTGGTGGACTGGCGCCGTGGCGAGCGCTTCTTCCGGCGCCACCTCCTCGACGGCGACGTGGCGCAGAACGTCGGGAGCTGGCAGTGGGTGGCGGGAACCGGTCCCGACGCGGCGCCGTACTTCCGCATCTTCAACCCGGTGACGCAGGGCCGCAGATTCGATCCGCACGGCGACTACGTGGCGCGGTGGGTGCCCGAGGTGGCCGGTCTGCGCAGCGCAGACCGGCACGCACCGTGGGAGGCTGCGCCCGTCGCGCTCGCTGCAGCCGGCGTCGTGCTCGGTGACACCTATCCCGCTCCGATCGTCGATCACGCGGAGGCTCGGGAGCGAGCACTCGCCGCCTACGGCGCCGCGCGGGCGCGCTGAGCGCGGCGTAGTCTCACCTGACGGTCCATCAGATCCCAGGAGGTCCATCGATGTCCGATCTCGACGCGGTCAACGTCGGCCTCCTGCTGCTGCGCTGCGCCGTCGGGGCGACGTTCCTCGCCCACGGCTGGAACCACGTCCTCGGCGGCGGCAAGATCGCCGGCACCGCCGGCTGGTTCGAGAGCCTCGGGATGAAGCCCGGCGTCCTGCACGCCTGGATGGCCAGCATCGTCGAGATCGTCGCGGGCGTCTTGCTCATCGTCGGGCTGCTCACCCCGCTGGCGGCTGCGGGCGTCGTCGGCGTGATGGTGGTGGCCTGGATCACCAACCACCGCACCAACGGGTTCTTCATCTTCCGGCCGGGCGAGGGCTGGGAGTACGTGATGAACCTCACCGTCGCGGGGATTGCGCTGAGCGCGCTCGGTGCGGGGGAGCTCTCGCTCGATCACGTGCTGGAGATCGACCTCGCAGGGTCGACGGGCCTGCTCATCGGGCTCGTTGCCGGCGTCGGTGGTGGCGTGGCGCTGCTCGCCGGGTTCTGGCGGCCGGCACCGGTGGCCCCCGAGGAGTGACTCAGCCGGTGTAGGTCGGCGTCACGCTCACGGGCGCGGCCGGCGTGGCCGGTGCGGTGGTGGTGGTCGCCGGCGCGGTGGTCGAGGTGCTCGTGGTCGAGCTCGTGACCTGCGGCAGCGGCGGCGACCAGCCGTGGGCGATGAACGTGATGTTGATGCCCATGGCGTCCGCGACCGGTTCGTCGTTCTCGTAGATCGCGGCCAGTCGGAGCACCTCGCCTGCGGCGACGGGGCGCATGATGCCTCTGCACTGCGTCATGGCTTCGACCCCGGGGCTGTGCTGGTGGTGCGATGTTCGCTCCGCTGCGTGGCCGCTGTGGCCGGTCGTGGGCTCCGAGCGGCAGATGAGGTCGCCGTTGCCGGCGTGGAGCTCGGTGGCGATGCCACCCGTGTGGAGGTGCCCGCCGGTGCCCAGGATCGTGCCCGACCGGGCGATCGGGAACTCCCACTCCCGGGTGTGGACGCTGCCGGGGCCACCGTCGCCGGGGACCGGGTACTCGGCGGTGCCGCAGTCGCCGGCGACATCCATGAAGTACGGCGTGGCCTCCACCAGGTCGGGGTGGTCGAGCCCCGGCAGGTAGTCGATCTCGTACTCGATGAAGACGTCCTGCTCGGCGGCGGACGCGTTCACGACGTGCCAGTTGGCGCCCCATGCCCCATCGGGCGAGGAGTACCCGAACGGGTCGTCGAGGCGGATCGGGGTCCGCTCCGCACCGGAGGCGAGGATGACGTTGACGGGGATCTCGGGGAATCCCGGCGCGTGGCGTCCCGGGCACGCCGGGTCCTCGCGGTCGATCTCGGCGATGGCGATGTGGTGCAGGTGCACGTCGCTGCGTGCGACCGGAGTGCCGTCGGCGTACACGATGTCGGCGCGGAACCCCTTGAGCACGAAGTCCCCCGTCGGGCGCGGCACCAGGTCGCTGCCCGCGTGCATGTCACCCGGCGACCCCGACGCTGCGAGGTGCAGCGGACCGACGCGCAGCGTGTCGGTCACCTCGGCGACCTGCCCGCCGCCGGGGGCCTCCGCGGTCGCGGTCGCTGTGCCGACCGCCAGCGGGGCCAGCAGCGCGCCGATGGCAGCGGCTGCGGCGATGCGTGCTCCGAACGTGCGCTTCCCCATGATCTCCCCCTCAGTGGTCACACGACCGCAGAGAGCCTCGCGGGCGCGGGCGGTGGGTCGCAAGCCTCCGATAGGTTCCCGGCGTGCTCAGCCACCCCGGCGTCATCGCGGTGAACGCGGTCTTGGCGGCGGTGTGGATCGTCGGCGTCCTGGTGGCGAGCGACGACGGTGGGCGCGCGGTCGCATCGTTCCTGGCCGCGGTCCACGGGTCGCTCGCGTTCGTGGGCGTCCGCCGCCGATCCTGACCGCCGACTCGTCGCTGCGGCCGATCGCTGTGGCACGCTGCGGTCGTGGGAGGGATCGACCGGACGCTCGTGCCCGCGCCGATCCTCGACGACCACCCGGCGCTCGTCGACCTGTGGTGGAGGGCGTGGGACCTGGCCGCAGCGCACGTCGTCGAGCGCGACGATCTTCCCGTTCCGCGCTACCTCGACGAGGGGTTCGACCCGGACCGCCTCTGGATCTGGGACAGCGCGCTGATGGTGCAGTTCGCCCGGTGGGCACCCGACGCGCTGCCCGCGGCCGACACGCTCGAGCTCCTCCACCAGGTCGCGCTCGAGGGCGCGAGCTGCCCGCTGCGCATCCAGCACCCCGACAACCCGCCGCTGCTGGCGTGGGCCGAGCTCGAGCTGCTTCGCACCACCGGCGACCTCGAGCGCGTCGAGCGCATCCTCGAGTGCCGTTGGCCCCAGCGGTGGTTCGAGGCCATGGCGCAGCCGCGACGGTGGCGCCGGCCTCGCTGGGCGGCGGTGCCGACGACCGCCGGGCGTCGCCACGGCGGCTACGTGTGGAGCGGCGTCGCCAGCGGCATGGACGACACGCCGCGCGGCGGGGGGTTCCCGCGCCGCATCCTGTGGTTCGACCTGCTCGCCCAGCAGGCGCTGGCCGCCACGTCGATCGCGCAGCTGCACCTGGCTCTCGGCGACGAGCAGGAGCACGCGTTGTGGGAGGCGAGGGCCGATGCGCTGCGCACGACCTGCAACGCGCTGCACTGGGACGACGTGGATGGCTGCTACCACGACGTGCGCAGCCGACCGCCGCACGAGCCGGTGCGGGTGCTGACGCCGGCGACGTTCTGGCCGCTGCTCGCGGGTGCGTGCAGCCCCGAGCGCGCCGAGCGCCTCGCGCAGCTCGCCGCGGACCCCGACCGACTCGGCGGCGATCGCCCCTTCCCGTCGGTCGACCGGTCGCACCATGCCTTCCACGCCGATGGCCGCTACTGGCGCGGCAGCGTGTGGGTGCCGCTGGCCCACGTGGCGACGACGGCGCTGCGTCGAGCTGGCCACGTCGAGCTGGCGGCGGATCTGGCGCTGCGCGTCGTCGAGCACCAGCGGCGCACGCTCGACGCGGTCGAGCCGCACACCCTGTGGGAGGCGTACTCGCCGAGCGCAGATGAGCCGGCGACGGGCAAGCACGGCTGGCCGCGGGCCTCGACCGTGCGACCCGACTTCTGCGGGTGGAGCGCGCTGGGCCCGATCTCGATGCTGCTCGAGCACGTGATCGGCATCCACGAGGTGGACGCGGTGGCGCGGCGCGTGCGGTGGCACCGACGTCCCGGCGCCGGCCGCCACGGGGTGAAGGGCCTGCGCGTCGGCGATCTGCGCCTCGACCTCGAGAGCGATGGGCGTCTGGTCACGCTGCGCTCCAGCGGCCGCTGCACCCTCGAGCTCGATGGCGCCACCTACGACGTGCCCGCCGGGGTCACCCAGCTCCGCCCCCGCTGAGCAAGCGTGCGCCGGTAGGGTCCGCCTCCATGTCGGAGGTGGACGGTGGTGACGAGCGCGCGGTTGCCGCGGCAGCGCGCGCCGCCGAGGTGGAGGGCGCGGTCGGCCGGGCGCGTCACCCCGAGTCGCTGCTGCGGCCCGGTCGCGAGATCACCGGGCTGTCTGCGGTGCTGCTGCCCTTCGACGCCGCTGGGAGCGTCGACTGGCACGGCTTCACCGGCCTGCTGGAGCGCACGGTGGCCGCCGGGCTGACCCCGGCGGTGAACATGGACACCGGCTACGTCGCCCTTCTCGACGATGCGACCGCGACGCGCGTGCTCGACATCGCGGCGGACGTCGTGGGCCCCGGGTTCGTGGCCGGCGCCTTCGTGCGCGACGAGCCCGGCGCCAGCTTCGACCCCGATGCCCACCGGCGGGCGCTCGAGCCGATCGTCGAGCGCTCGGGCGCGCCGGTGCTGTTCCAGAGCTTCGGGCTGGCAACCGTCCCCGACGCCGAGCTCGCCGCCGCCTACCGGACGATCGCCCGCGGCGTGCCGTCGTGGATCGGCTTCGAGCTCGGCGAGGTGTTCGCCCCCTTCGGGCGGATCTGGTCGCTCGCCACCTACCGCGACATCCTCGACATCGAGTCCTGCATCGGCGCCAAGCACTCGTCGCTGCACCGCGTGCCCGAGTGGCAGCGCCTCGCGCTGCGCGACGAGGTGCGGCCCGCCTTCCACGTCTTCACCGGCAACGACCTCGCCATCGACATGGTGCGCTACGGCAGCGACTACCTCCTCGGGCTCTCGGCCGCGGCACCGGACCTGTTCGCTCGGCGCGACCGCTGGCTGCGCTCGCGCGATCCGCGGGCACACGAGCTGGAGGACGCGCTGCAGGCGCTGGGCGATCTCGCGTTCCGCGATCCGGTGCCCGCGTACAAGAGCAGCGTGGCCACGTTCCTGCACCTGCGGGGTTGGATCGACCACGACGGCGTGCACCCCGATGCCACCGGTCGGCCTGCCAGCGACCGGCCGATCCTGGAGGCGATCCTCGCGCGCTGCCTCGCCGCTGCCGGCGCCTGAGGCGCCACCTGGTGGCGTCGTCGTCGGGCTCGTTGCGCGAACCTTGCCCGGTGGAGGTCACCGAGCGCGAGGGTGAGATCGATGTCGATGGTCGCTTCACGTGCGCGTGGGGTGCGACGCGCCGACCGTTCATCCACCCCCTGCGCACCCCCGCCGGCCACGTCCTGACGCGCAATGCGCCGCCCGATCACCCGTGGCACCACGCGCTGTGGTTCACCATCAAGTTCGTCGACGGCGACAACTTCTGGGAGGAGTTCGGCGACTACGGCGTGCTGCGCTACGTCGCGCCGCCCACGGTGGCGCTCGACGACGGCGCCGTGGCGATCTCCGGCGACCTCGACTGGATCCGCCCCGACCGCACCACCGTTGCGCTGCGCGAGCACCGCACCTGGACCTACCGTCCGATGGCGGCCGACCGCTACTCGCTGGACCTCGACACCACCCTGGTGCCCATCGCCGACGCGGTGCTCGACCGCACGCCCTTCGACGTGTGGGGCGGCTACAGCAGTCTGACCTTCCGCGGCCGTGGCGACCTCGTCGACACCCGCATGCTCACCGCAGATGGCGCGGTGCACGACCGGATCCTGGGCGTGCCTTCGCCGTGGCTCGACCTGACCGGCACCGTCGACGGCGCGACGGTCGGCGTCGCCATGTTCGACCACCCCGCCAACCCGCGCTCGCCGACGCCGTGGTACGGCAGCACGCACCACGACAACTACGGCGAGGAGTGGAGCAACTTCGTCAACGCCGCGCTGCTGTGGGACGCGCCGATGCCGGTGGCCGCCGGCGAGCCGCTCCGCCTGCGCTACCGCGTGCTCGTGCACGACGGCGAGCTGCCGCACGGCGAGCTCGGCGCGGCGTGGACAGCGTGGGCCGAGGCGGGCTGACGCCGTGGCGCTGCGTCCCCGTGACGAGCAGCGGGCGCCGCGGCTCGCGCCGCCTCGCGTCGCCCCCGCGCCTGGCGGTGTCGCCGCCGTGCTGCTGCGACCGCACGCGCACCTCGGAGCCGATGGGCTGCGCGGCGGCACGCCGCACCTGCACGCGCTGGCGGCGGAGACCTACGTAGCGGTCTCGGGGCGAGGCCGCCTCCAGGTGATCGACGCCGAGGGACCGGCGGTGCACACGCTGGAGCCCGGCGCGCAGGTGACGTGCGGCGCCGGAACGATCAGCCGCGTCATCGACGACGGCGACCTCCTGATCGTGCTCGTCGTCGAAGCCGTCGGCGTGGGTACGCCACCCGGCGACGTGGTGGTGCCCGGTGCGTCCGACCCGGCGGCACCGGGCGCGCACGGCGACGCGGTGGCGACCTTGCTCGAGCTGATCGAGGCGCTGGAGGACCGCACCGTCGAGGGCTACCTCTCGCTGCACCGCTCGGTGCCCGCCCGCCTCGATGCCTCCCTCGACGCCTTCGGCGCCGCCATCGACGATGGCGACGCAGCAGGACGAGCGCGACGCAACCTCGCCGGGCTGCGCAGCGACGACGTGCACCACCTCGTCGATGCCGTCGCCGCGCCGGCATCGACGCTCGATCGGCTGCCGTGCTGCGCCGCGCTGGTCGGCGTCCCTGTCGTGCCCGACCCTCCTGGTTGAGGGCGTGGTGGGTTGCCTGCGCGGCGGGGGAGCGGCCTACGCTCCGGCACACGCTCGACGAGCGTGCCCGGGGAGGGTGCAGCGATGGTCGACGATGCAGGCAGCGAGGCGCCCGCGACGCACGCGGGGCTGTCCGCTCCGTGGGTGTTCGCTCGGCGGCTTCCGCCATCCACCGGCCCGATCCTGCGCAAGCGCGCCAGGCAGATCGCTGTCGTCTCGGTGAAGCACTTCACGCCGCTGCTGCGGGCGCGCGCCCGCGGCGAGGTGGTCACGAGCAACGATTTCGCTCGTCCGCTGCGCCTCACCTTCGAGGAGCTCGGCGCCACGTTCATGAAGTTCGGCCAGCTCGTCGGATCTGCGCCCGGCGTGTTCGGCGAGGAGGTCGCGGATGAGTTCCGCTCGTGCCTCGACACCGGCGCGCCGGTGCCCTTCGAGGTGGTGCGCGAGCTCGTCGAGCTCGAGCTCGGCCGCCCGCTCGATGACGTCTTCGCGATGTTCGAGCAGGAGCCCATCGGGCGGGCGTCGATCGCGGTCGTGCACCGCGCCGCGCTGCACGACGGCCGCCTGGTGGCGGTCAAGGTGCTGCGCCCAACGATCGAGCGGCGCGTGGCGGTCGACCTCGACCTGCTGCAGCCGATGCTCGAGATCATCGCTCGCCAGACCGGCGATGCAGCGGCGGGGAACCTCCTGCAGATGTTCGACGGCTTCCGCGAGCAGATCGGCGAAGAGCTGGACCTGCGCAACGAGGCGCGCGCCATGGCCCACTACCGCGAGCTGCTCGAGATCGTCGACCTGCCCAACGTCACGGTGCCCGAGCCGTTCCCGGAGCTCTCCGGGCGCACGGTGCTGACGATGGAGTTCCTCGACGGCGTGCCCATCGACGACCTCGAGGCCATCGCCGCCTTCGGCGTCGACCCCCGCCCGATCGTGCACGAGGTGGTGAAGGGCTTCCTGCTCACCGCCATCCGCTGGGGCACGTTCCACGGCGACGTGCACGCCGGCAACCTGCTGATGCTGCGCGACGGGCGCATCGGCGTCATCGACTGGGGGATCGTCGGGCGCCTCACCGGTGACGCGCACCAGTTCTTCCGCCGCATGATCGAGGCGGCGCTGGGCGACGAGTCTGCGTGGGACGACATCGGTCGGTACGTGCTCAAGGTCTACGGGCCGGCGATCAAGGAGGGGCTGCAGATGGACGACGACGGCGTGACCGCGTTCATCCGCATGATGATGGAGCCGGTGCTCACGCAGCCCTTCGGGCAGGTCAGCCTGGCGGACCTCATGAACGCCCCCATCCAGAAGGTCGCCGAGGTGCGCGGCCTCGAGGCGCACGACCGCTCGCTGCTGACGCTGGCGCGACGCATCCGCGAGCAGCGCCGGCTGCGCGCCATGCTCGACGATCACGGCGGGTACGGGACCGACTTCGATCGCGGCCAGTTCCTGCTCTCCAAGCAGCTCATGTACTTCGAGCGGTACGGCAAGATGTTCTTCGACGACATCTCGTTGTTCGACGACCGAGCGTTCTTCGAGCAGGCGCTGGCGGACGCGCCCACCTGAGCGCGCTGGGGCGCGTGGTCGCGCCCCGTGCTGGCGAGCGCGCGGAGCGTCTGCCACGATGACAGTCGTGACTGGCGACGTAGAGCGGTTGCCGGCGATGTCGGTGGAGGACGTGCTCCCGGACGCGGACGGCGTGCGGTACCTCACGATCGATGAGCTGGCGGCGGTCAGCGGCATCCCGAGCCGCACCATCCGCTATTACCAGTCCAAGGGCGTCCTGCCGCATCCGGCACGGCGTGGTCGCGTGGCGGTCTACACCGAGGACCACCTGGCGCGGCTGGAGCGGATCGTCGCGCTGCAGGACCGCGGCCTGCGCCTGGATGCCATCCGCGACGTGTTCGAGCAGGTCTCCGATGGCACGCCGTCGCTGCAGGAGTGGCTCGGTCTCGACGACCACCTCACCGTGCCGTGGCTCGACGAGCTGCCGCTGCTGCTGAGCGCCGAGGAGATCGCCGAGCGAATGGGCCAGGCGCGCGACGGGCTGCTCGATCAGATGGTGCACGCCGGCCTCGTGGTGCCGCCTGCCGACGTGGGCGACCCGTACACCGTCACCAGCCCCGGGCTGTTCGAGATCAGCCTCGGGCTCGACCGCGAGCTCATCGACTACGCGGTGCAGCTCGGCGCGCTCGACATCATGCGGCGCGGGCTCAGCGCGGCGTGCGACGAGCTGGTGACGTTCTTCGCCGAGAAGGCTGGCGCCGGGTTCGGCGACGACGTCGACGTCATGGCTCGCCAGCTCGCTGCGCTTCGGCCGCTCGGCGGCGACGCGGTGCGCATCGTGTTCGGCCAGGAGATGGAGCGGGCGCTCGAGGAGTTCGTGGCCAGCGGTGGCGTGGAGACCTTCACCCGCCGCGGCACCTCGTCCGGCGACTGACGCGAGCGGTCAGTCGAGCTCGAAGCGCACCTCGAAGGCGGCGTCGGCGAGCAGCCGGCGTGCGACGTGGCGCTGGAGCTTGCCCGACGTCGTGCGCGGTAGCGCGCCAGCGGGTACGACCACCACCCGGCTCGGGGCCGGCGCGCCGCGGCTGACGACCGCAGCGCGCACGGCTCGAGCCACGTCGTGCGCGTCGCTCTCGACGGTTGCCGGCTCGATCAGGAGCACCCAGCCATCGGCATCGGGTGCGCCGAGCGCGGCAGCGCCTCCCGACTTGAGCGATCCCGTGGAGACTGCCGCGGCTTCGAGGTCGGTGGCGTAGAGGTTGCGGCCGGCGACGACCAGCACGTCATCCGCTCGGCCGGTCACGAACAGCTCGCCGCCGTCGAGGAAGCCCAGGTCCTCGGTGCGCAGCCACCCGTCGCGGATGGGCGGTGCCTCCTCGACGAGGCCGGCGACGGTGGCGTGCAGGTAGCCGTCGAGCAGCGACGGGCTCCGGATCTCGATGGGGCCGACGGTCGCGCCCGGGGCGATGCGCACCTCCATGCCGGTGAGCGCCGGACCGCACGACACGAGCTCGCGGCCCCCGTCATCGACGACGAGCTCGCCGGCGCCGAGGCGATCGGCATCGAAGGTCCGGGATCGCCAGCGGTCAGCGGGGCGCACACCCGTGACGCCGAAGGTGGCCTCGGCCAGCCCGTAGCCGGGGATGAACGCGCGCTCATCGAACCCTGCGGAGGCCGTCGCTGCCGCGAACGTGCGCAGCGTGTCGGCGCGGATGTGCTCGGCGCCCACGAGCGCGATCCGCAGCGCTGACAGGTCGAGCGAGCCCACGTCGCGCAGGCGCCCGGCGGCCTTGGCCCAGCCGAAGTCGGGGGCGGACGCTGCGGTGATGCGGTGCTCGGAGAGCAGGCGCAGCCACCGGTTCGGGTTCATCACGAAGTGCTCGGGGCGCAGCACCACGAGCTCGCCGCCCGCGGAGCCGTCCGGCCCCGCCGCCACCCACGACAGCAGCAGGGCGCCGATGAGGCCCATGTCGTGGGAGAACGGCAGCCACGAGCACGACCGGTCGCCGGGACGGGGCTCGAGCAGATCGAGGATGGCGGCCAGGTTGGCATCGACGGCATCGAGCGACAGCGCCACGCCCTTGGGGTCCGCCGTCGAGCCCGAGGTGAACTGGATCAGCGCGCCGCCCGCATCGGCGGGCCGAGCGGGCGGGGTTCTGGCGTCGGTCAGCGCGGGAGGGTCGGTGACGAGGCCGTCGAGGTCGCCGACGAAGCGCCGGTACTTCGGCTCCAGCAGGACGCGGGTCAGCTCGAGGCTGGCGGCGATGCGCTGCAGCGCCGCGGTGTAGTCGGCGAGCGACGCGGACCGGGGCGGCACCGGCAGCGACACCGGCGTGAGACCGTGACGCCAGGCGCCGAGCAGCGCCGCGACCGCCTCCGGCGTGTTGGTCAGCACCATCCCGACGCGGCCTGATGGGGGCGCGTCAGCGGCGAGCTGCGCCCCGACGCGGTCGGCATGTGCCCACAGGTCTGAGGCGCGGTGCACCTCGCCGTCGCCCGACAGTCCGCAGAACCGCAGCGTGAACGACGTCTCGGCGGTCGCTGCGAGGCGCTCGAGCAGTCCCATGGCGCCCCCTGTCTACCCCGGGCGCGCGCACCGGCACGAGGTGCGCGCCGCTCCACCGCCGCAAGCGATGTCGGCCAGGATGCCCGAACGTCGTGATCTGCCACGTCGTAGGCTCACGGCATGCACACGACGACGCGCTCGGCGGTGGCCGCGATCGCCCTCGTGACGCTGCTCGCATCAGCTGCCGCCGCTCCGGTTGCCGGCGCACAGGGCGCCGGTGAGGCGGTCGCCCCGATCACGCTGTCAGGCACCGTCACCGATCCGTCCGGCGCCCCGGTTGCGGGCGCCGAGGTGCAGATCGGCGTGGTCGTCGGCGAGGAGGAGCCGTACTGGTACGGGATCGAGCGGGTGGATGCGGTGCTGACCGCTGCGGACGGTTCGTGGGCGGGTGCGGTGATCGAGGGCGACGGCGGCTGGTCGGGTGACCCGCGTGCGGTGACCGTCGTGGTGCTGCCACCGACCGACAGCGGCCTGGCACGCACCTTTTGGGGTGACTGCGTCGCCTCCTGGCGGTTCGGCGACGACTGGCCCTCCGATGGCTTCACGTGGCCCCTCTTCCTCCCGTTCATGGGATGGGAGTGCGGTCCGGTGCCGTTGCTGGCGTCGGGCGACGACGCGGTGCGCGACATCCAGCTGCGCCCCGGCGCGTCCGTCGACGTCGTCGTGCGCGGCTCTGGTGGGGCGCCGCTGCAGGGAGCGGAGGTGACCCTCGGTAGCAGCCACGTGCCCGATGGCGAGCTCGTCGCCGGACCGCCATCGACGCGGTCGACCGACGCGAGCGGCACCGCCCGGTTCGCCGGTTGGGGCATCGGTGACGCCCCCGTGTGGACCGGGGCCATCGGGTACCGCGGCGAGCACCTCGAGCACATCCCGTTCTCCACGTGGGGACCGCGGTACGCCGATTGGCCAGGTATCCACCTCGAGGATGGCTCGCACCACCAGCGCGTCATCTGGCTCGACCCGATGTGTGCGACAGACGATCCGCGGCCCTTCCCCGACGTCGACCCGCGGGCGAGCTACGGCTGGGATCCGACGATCTACGGCGACGACGGACAGGTGGTGTGCGGCGAGGTGCGGTGGCTGCGTGACGTCGGCCTCGGCACAGGATACGCGGATGGCTCGTTCCGCCCGACGGCGCCGGTCAGCCGCGCTGCGGTGGTGACGTGGCTGTGGCGGCGTGCCGGGTCGCCGACGCCGACGCCCGGCGCACCCACCTTCACCGACGTGCCGCCGACGTCGCCCTTCCACGATGCGATCGCGTGGGCGACGACGTCCGGCATCACGTCGGGCTACGCCGATGGCTCGTTCCGACCGACGACTGCGGCGACCACCCAGGCCGTGGTGGTCATGGCCTGGCGTGCTGCAGGCGAGCCTGGCTGGCCGCATCCGGTTCCCGCGCTGTGGCTCTTCGAAGGCGATGTCGGCGGACCGGCGTGGGACCTCCCGGTGGGCCACCCGTTCCGCTCGGCGCTGCGCTGGGCGCTGTCGGAGGGGCTGGTCGACCCCGGGGTCGCGGGCTCGCCGGGCACGTTCGCCTACCCGGAGTACCCGGAGACCTTGAGCGGTGGCGCGGTGCCCGGCGAGCCGCTGCCCCGCGGGCTCGCCGCAGGCATCGTGCACGATCTCCACGCGCGCCTCGGTGCCGTCGCCCCCTGAGGCCGGTACCGGGCGGCGCTCAGCTGCGCAGGAGGTCGGCGTCGCTGAGCAGGGTCCAGAGGTCGCCGACGGTCTGGACCTCGAGCCAGTCGACGTCCTCGCCCAGCTCCTCCCACCGGTCCTGGGTGACGATGGCGACGAACTCGAGGAACTCGACCGAGTCCAGGCCCACGTCATCGACGAAGTGCTGCGCGAGCGTGGGCGGTTTGCGCGTGCCGGCGTAGGACTGGAGGTCGGCCAGGAAGCGGGCCAGCCGGGGGTCCTGCGTCACCGGGCGAGGGTACCTCGCCGCTCGCGCCGCTCCTGGGTCCCGCTCAGCGCAGGAAGCGGCTGATCGACTCGACGACGCACGCGGGCCTGTCGCTGTCGCGCACCTCGACGACGATGGTGATCGTGACCTGCACGCCTCCGGGCACCTCGACTGCGCCGGTGACCACGGCATGCGCCCGCACCTCGCTGCCGACTGGCACCGCCGACGGGAACCGCACCTTGTCGACGCCGTAGTTGACGCCCATCGACGCGCCCTGCACGTCGAGCAGCTCGGGGAGGAGCTGGTTGGTCATGGCCAGGGTGAGGTAGCCGTGCGCGATCGTGCCGCCGTACGGGCTCTCGGCAGCCGCGCGCGCCGGGTCGACGTGGATCCACTGCCGGTCGCCGGTCGCGTCGGCGAACTGGTCGATGCGCTCCTGGGTGATGCGCACCCACCCGGTGCGACCGAGGTCGGTGCCGACCGCGCCGAGGAGGTCGTCGGGCGTGGCGAAGGTGGTGGGCACGGGCGCTCCCAGATCTCTGACGGGTCGTCAGATGCTACCCGGGGCCGCGATCCTCGAAGTCGCTGTCGGGCCAGTACGCCCGAAGGTGGCCAGCGAACTCTGCGAACGAGTCGCCCTCGGCCTCGAGCGCGTCGAGCACGGCGCGCGTCAGGGCCAGGCGGAACGGCCGGCGCAGGTCCACGTCGCCGGGCGGGCCGGACTCGCCGTAGGTGTCGTTGATCTTCTGCACGACGAGGAAGAACGCGTAGAAGGTGTGCTCGATCACCTCGGGGTCGAGCTCGGCCGACCAGGAGAACGGGTCGGCGTCGAGCGCGGCGGCCTCCCACTCGTCGACCCAACCGGAGAACTGGTCGAGGACGTACGGCGTGAGGGTGGGTGCGAGGTCCCCCGGCTGCTCGCGCAGGACCACGAGCTGCTCGCGGGCCAGCCGGACGTACTCCAGCGCGCTCTCCGCAGGCACAGGCCCGATCTCGACGTGCACGTCCTCAGCGTACGACCCCTCGCCGCGCCCCGCTCGTCGAACCCTTTCCAGTGGCACCAGCGCGCTGCGCTGCGCAAGAGCCCCACACCAGAACGCGTCGACTCGGGGAGGGTGAGGTTCAGGTGCCGGGGACGGGGGTGCGCTCGCCGGTCCACGCGCTGACGTCGACGCCGGCGTGCTTGAGCGCCGAGATGATGAACTTCGGTGCCATCGTCACCGGCGGCCAGTGGGCGTCGTGCATGCGCTGCTGCGCGGTCGAGTCGGTGAGCACCCGCGCCTGCGTCATCGTCAGCAGCGCGCCGCGGCGACTGATGGTGCGCTCGTAGCGCTCGGCGTGCTCGGCGTCGATGACGAGGTTCATCGCGTCGCACTGCGCACCGATGTCGACGTTGCCCCAGTCCCACGGGCTGAGCGAGATGTGGATGAGCGCGCTCGCCGGATCGAGCGACGTCCACTCGCCGTCGCGCGCCAGGATGGTGATCGGCGCCAGGCAGCACGAGCAGTACGACTCCATGCGCAGGTCGCGGCCCTGGAACGGCGGCATCATCGACACCGCGACGGCCTCCATGGCGCAGCCGACGAAGGAGTGGAAGCGGTCGTCGATCCACAGCTCGACCTGGCTCGGGTACGACGAGAACGGCTGGAACTTGAGCAGGTTGCAGTTCTGGGCGTCCTGGTCGACGACGCACGCCACCCCGAGCTGCAGCTGCTTGTAGGCCTGGATGATCGAACGGCGGTCGAGCCCGGTGCCTTCGTGGACCTGGCGCAGGTTCGGCCCCACGCCGCGGCTGCACCAGTGCTCGTACACGAATGCCCGAACTGCGAGGGCGTCGTCAGTCCACTCGAAGGGGGCGACCTCCTGGGGCATGGGCTCCTCGAATCGCTCGGCGGCGCGCACGGCGCCGCGGGTGCATCGATTCTGCCACGAAGAAGAACGCGTTCTCGTTTCGATGGCGCAGCGTGAGCGAGGCGGTGACGGTCGCTACCGTCTGGCGGATGGAGATCGACGAGGTGGCGCCGGTCCTGGTCGAGCTGCGCGACGGGGGTGCCGTGCTGGTGCGAGCGCTCGTGCCCGCCGACCACGACCGGTTCCTCGACGCGTGGGAGCGGCTGTCGCCGACGTCGCGGTTCCGCCGCTTCTTCTCCCCGATGCCATCGATGTCTGAGAGCCAGGTGTCGTACTTCACCCACGCCGACCAGCACGACCACGTGGCCATCGCCGCGGTGCACCTGGACGATGACGGAGTCGAGCTCGAGGGCGTCGGCGTCGCTCGGTTCTTCCGCCTGCGCGACCGGCCCGACGCTGCCGAGCTCGCCGTGGCGGTGATCGACGAGTGGCAGGGCCGCGGGATCGGCGATGTGCTCGTGGACCGGCTGGTCGAGCTGGCGCTCGACCGCGAGATCGTGGCACTCACCGGCGAGGTGCTCGACGAGAACCACGCCATGCGAGCGGTGTTCAATCGCCTCGGCGCCCGGTGGACCCGAGGTGAGCCGGGTGCCCACCACGCCGAGATCGTCCTGCGGTGACATCGGTCATCGGGTACGCGGTCAGGTGCGAGGTGCACTCGGCCGAGAACTAGGGTCGAGGCGTCATCGAAGCTGCGAGGCCGAGCCCGCGGACCGAGGTGGCGGAAGGGGGAGCAGAGATGACCGCAACGCTGTCGGGGACGCAGCTCGACATCGAGGCGCTCGTGCTGGAGGGGCCGCGCACCCTCGTGCATCGCACGATGCCGCGCCCCGCCACCGCAGCTGGCACCGCGCTGCTGCGCATCGAGGCGTGCGGGCTGTGCGGCACCGATCACGAGCAGTACACGGGCGCGTTGCCCTCTGGCGCCGCCTTCGTGCCCGGCCACGAGAGCGTCGGCGTGCTCGAGGAGCTGGGCGCCGATGCCGCAGCGCGCTGGGGGGTCGAGCTCGGTCAGCGAGTCGCGGTGGCGGTGTTCCAATCGTGCGGCGCGTGCGCGCCGTGCCTCGCCGGCGACGAGCGCGGCTGCAAGGCGCACGGGCTGCGCGACTCCTACGGCTTCATCGGCGTGGACCGCGAGCCGGGTCTGTGGGGCGGCTACGCCACGCACCAGCACCTCGCACCGGACTCGGTGCTCATTCCGGTGCCCGACGGGCTCGATCCGGCCATCGCCACCCTCTTCAACCCGCTGGGCGCCGGCATCCGCTGGGGTGTGACGCTGCCGGGCACGAAGGCCGGCGATGTGGTGGCGGTGCTCGGCCCAGGGGTGCGCGGCCTCAGCGTGGCGGCCGCGGCGCGCGACGCCGGTGCGGCCACGATCATGGTCACCGGCTACGGCGAGCGCGACCACGATCGCCTCGAGCGGGCGCACTCGTTCGGCGCGGATGTGACCGTCGATGTCGCCGTCGATGATCCCGTCAACGCGCTGCGCGAGGCGACGGGCGGCCGGCTCGCCGACGTCGTGGTGGATGTCACGGCCAAGGCGCCCGCTGCGCTGGCGCAGAGCATCGCTCTGGCGCGCCAGGGTGGCACCGTGGTGCTCGCCGGCACGCGGGGATCGGGTGAGACGCCAGGCTTCTGGCCGGACCTCATCGTCTTCAAGGAGCTGCGGATGCTCGGCGCGCTCGGCGTGGACGGCGGCTCGTACCGCGCCGCGATGGACCTGCTGGCGTCGGGTCGGTACCCGTTCGCGGAGCTGCCGCGCACCGTGGCGGGGTTCGACGACGTCGAGGACCTGCTGCTGACGATGGCCGGCGAGGGCGACGGCCCGCCCCCGGTGCACGGCGTGTTCGCCCCAGGAGCGGGAGCACCGTCGTGAGCGATGCGGTGCGCGCCGACGAGGTGTCGACGACAGCGGACCGTGCAGGCGCGTCGCGCACGACGGTGGGAACCTTCGCGGAGCGATTCGCCGAGACCACCGCCGCAGACGGCTTGTCCTGGGACGTGGGCGACGACCTGCTCGGTGCGTTCGGCGGGCTCTTCGGCGGGCTCGTCGCCGCCATGGCGGCGCGTGCCGCGCGGTTGGTGGCTCCTGGTCGTCAGATCGCTGGCGTGGACGTGATCTTCGAGCGGCCGCTGCTGCCGGGCACCGCGACTTCGACCGCGACCGTGCGGCGCGCCGGGCGTGCGCTGAGCGTCATCGACGCGGTCGTGGTCGGCCCCGGCGACGTCGTCGCGGCGCGCGCCGTCGTCACCTGCGTCGATCCCGCTGCGCTGCGCGACCTGGACGAGGACGGCCCCGGGGATCCCATCGCTCCGTGGGTCCCGTACCTCGACGGCGCTGCGGCCCTGGGCAGCCGCGAGCTCTACCCGCCGCTGGTGACGACGCTCGAGCCGCGCTCGCGAGCGCACCCCGACGGGTGGATCGCCACGGTCCTCGCCCTGCCGTGGGACGTCGCGATCGATCCGGACACCGTGGCCGAGGCGGTGTGCTTCGCCGGCGACATGGCCGTCGGTGCCCCCGTCGCTCGCCACCTCGCCGATCGGTGGGGCCCGCATCCCAACCCCGACCTGTCGGTGCGCATCTGCGCCGCGGTCGCACCGGCGGAGGTCGCCGGCGTGGCTCGCCTGGCTCGCATCGCCGGCGGCGTCGCCGTGCAGGAGCTCGAGGTCATCGGCCCCGACGGCATCCTCGGCGTCGGCTCGTCCTGCTCGCTGCTGCTGGGGGAGCGATGACGTTCGAACAAGCTCACCAACGACCTGGAGGTCACCCGTGATCCGTACCCGACTCACCGACGTGCTCGGCATCGAGCACCCCGTCATGCTGGCCGGCATGGGCGGCGTGTCCTACGCGCCGGTCGCCGGCGCGGTGTCCGCCGCCGGGGGTATCGGCACGCTGGGCGCCGCCACGATGGACGACGTCACCATGGTCGCCCAGATGGAGGAGGTGAAGCGCCTCGCTCCCGGCAAGCCCTTCGGCGTCGACCTCCTCACCGCCATGCCCGCCGACATGGTCGCCCAGGTGGAGAAGATCGTCGCCGCCGGCGCCACCATCTTCGTCGGCGCGCTGGGTGTTCCCCGCGACGTGATCGAGCTGTGCCACGCCAGTGGCGTGCTGGTGGTCAACATGTGCGGCAAGGTGCAGCACGCGGTCGCCGCGGTGGAGGCCGGCTGCGACATCGTCGTGGCGCAGGGAACCGAGGCCGGCGGCCACACCGGCAAGGTGGCGACGATGCCGCTCGTGCCGCAGATCGTCGACGCGGTCGGCGACCGCGTGCCGGTGGTCGCCGCCGGTGGCATCTTCGACGGCCGCGGCCTCGCCGCAGCGCTCGCGCTCGGCGCGGACGGCGTGTGGGTCGGCACCCGGTTCATCGCCACGCCCGAGGCCCGCACGTCGCTCGGCTACAAGGACAAGCTGCTCGTCACCGCGGAGGACGGCACCACCATCAGCAAGGCGTACAGCGGCAAGCCGATGCGCGTCATCGCCAACGAGCGCACGCGCTACTTCGACGAGCACCCCGAGGAGCTCCACCCGTTCCCGATGATGATGATGAAGTCGATGGAGGACAACGTCCTGCACCTCCCGCACGGTCCCGACGATCCGTCCATCGACGTGGAGCGCGAGTGCTACCCCACGGGCCAGGGCGTCGGTGCCATCGACGAGCTCATCCCCGCCGGCGACCTCGTGCACCTCTTCGTCGAGGAGGCCGAGCGCGAGCTCGCCCGCATCGCCGGCCTCGTCAGCTGACCGACCGGCCCGCGCTGCGGGTCAGCGGGCGCGGATGCCGTCGAGGACGGCAGCGGCTGCGGCGCGAAGGTCGTCGCCGAGGGCTCGATCCGACGCACCCTGCGCCCATCGAAGGGTGGCGGACATGAGCGCCACCTCCATGGTGTGCGACAGCACCGGCAGCGGGAGGTCGGTGCGCACGTCGCCGCGCGCCTGAGAGGCCTCGATCACCGGAGCGACCAGGTCGCGGGGGCGTCCCGCATCGGTGAGGTAGTCCTCGAGGTCGCGCGGCCGTGCCAGCGCGGTGGAGAAGATGAGCGCGACGAGGCGCGGGTCGAGCTCGGTCAGCCACGTGAGCGTGTCGATGAGGTGGTCGATGACCTCGGTGAGCGAGAGGTCCTCGGCGAGCCACTGCGTCACCAGCGCGGTGACCCCCTCCATGTTGAGCGCGTAGGCGGCGAAGAAGACGTCGTCCTTGCGTCGGAAGTGGCGGTAGTAGGTGCCCTTGGCGACGCCGGCCGCCGCGCAGATCTCATCCACGGTCACCGCATCGAAGCCTCGATCCGCGAAGAGTCGCAGCGCCTCGTTCACGAGCGCCCTCTGCGTGCGACGTCCCCGCTTCGTGGTCGGGAACATCGTCCCGCCCGTCGTCCCCGTCATCGCTGCCCCCCTCGTGGCATCCGGACAGGTTCGCACATCGCCGCCGGGCATCCCCACAACCGCCGGGTGCGGAGCAGTACCGTCCGACCAGATTCCACGCGGGGAGGGAGGGACTCGTGCGTCGAGGCCGGGTGCTCGTCCTTCCTGACTCCCACGATCAGAAGGAGCCCTCGCCATGACGATCCGCCTCTTGCTCGCAATGGCGTTCTTCGTCGCGTTCATCGTCCTCGTGACGGTCGGCACGGTACGGATCGATCGGGGACGCGATGAGTCCATCGTCTTGAACCTGCGGAAGCACGCCGTCTGGTCACTGATCCTCGCAGTGGTGTTCCTGGGCCTCTCCTGCGTCCGGGTCGTCGATGCTGGCCATGCCGGGGTGCCCGTGACCTTCGGGACCATCGGCAGCGACCTACGCGCTGGGCTGGCGCTCACCAACCCGCTCGCCGAGGTGCATCAGCTGTCGATTCGCACCGAGGAGTACACGATGAGCAACGCTGCGGACGAGGGTTCGCAACAGGGTGACGACTCGGTCGAAGTCAAGGGGCGCGATGGCGCCACCGGTCATGTCGATGCGACGATCCTCTACCGGCTCGACACCGCAGAGGCGGGATCGGTGTACCGCAACCTGGGCACCAACTACATCCAGAAGCTGATCCGCCCCAGCTCTCGGACCTGCATTCGCGATGCCTATGCGAGTGTGCCGATGGTCGAGGCAGCCACCACGGCGCGCGAAAGCATCTCGGAAGCGATCACCACGTGCTTGCGGAGCAAGATCGAGCCGCGCGGCTTCCTTCTCGAGGATTTCCAGCTGCGCAACGTGCAGGTCGACGAAGAGGTGCAGCAGGCGATCGACCTCAAGGTGGCGGCGCAGCAGGAGGTCCAACGCAAGATCTTCGAGCTCGAGGCCACCGCGACCGAAGCCGAGAAGCGGCGCATCGAGGCGAAGGGGATCGCAGACGCGGAGCAGATCATCCGCTGCGGCGCGGTCATCGTGGAGAAGGAGCAGGATGGCGCCACGATCGAGGTGGCGGAAGCGAAGAGCGGCGAGTCGTGCGAGGAGCGCCTCACCCCTGCCTACCTGCAATACCAGTACATCCAGGCCTTGCGGGAGCTGGTGGACGCGCCCAACAACAGCACCATCGTGATCCCGTTCGACTCCAACCTCACCCCGCTGCTCAACCTCCCGACGACGCCAGCGAAGGAGTGAGCTGAGCGGTCAGGATCGCAGGAGCATGCCGCCGTCGACGACGAGGGTGGTGCCGGTGATCCACGACGCCGCGTCGCTGCAGAGGAACACGACGGCGCGGGCGATGTCGTCGGGCTGGCCGAGGCGCCGCATCGGCACGTGCGCGGCGATCGTGTCCTCGTTGGCCTCCCACAGGGCGCGGGCCATGTCGGTCTTCACGAGACCGGGCGCCACCGCGTTGACGCGCACCCCCGGCGCCAGCTCCGCGGCCAACGTCCTCGTCATGTACAGGAGGGCCGCCTTCGTCTCGTTGTAGACGCCGATGGACGGCTCGACGGTGAGCCCTCCGATGGACGCGATGTTGACGATGGCTCCCCCGTGCTCGCGCATCGACGCCTTCCACACCTCCTGCGCCCACACCAGCGGACCGCGCTGGTTGACCTGGATGGTCTTGTCGTGGCGGGGGAGGTCGATGTCGATCGTCGGGCCCTGGTACGGGTTGGTCGCCGCGTTGTTGACGAGGATGTCGACGCGCCCGAACCGCTCGACCGCGGCGGCGACGCAGGCGGCGGCGTCGTCGGGATCGCCAGCGTTGGCGGCGACGGCCAGCAGCCGCTCCGCGCTGTCGGGCACCGCGCTGGCGATGCGCGCCACCTGGTCGTCGAGGGCGTCCTGCTTGCGGCTCGAGAGCACGACGGTGGCGCCGCTGGCGGCGAGCTCGGTGGCGATCGCGGCGCCGATGCCCCTCGAGGCGCCGGTCACCAGCGCAACGTTCCCGTCCAGACGGATCTCCATGCGCGCACCCTACGACGTCACCCCGTCGCGTGCCGGCGGGGTCTGGGCCCGCGACTTGAGTCGAACCACCGCCGGTTCACCGGGGCGTCGCGCTCGACGCGTACCGGCGGGGTCTGGGCCCGCGACTTGGGTCGAATCACCGCCAGTTCGCGAGGGGCCGGGCAGGAGGGGAGGCGGCGGTCAGGTCGACGCGGAGCGCTGCAGGGTGCCGTGGGTGATCGAGCCGAAGGTGAAGCTCGGCGAGCAGCCCGGCGCCAGGCGCCACGGCGTCAGCTCGCTGGAGCACAGGTGCTGCACCCAGTCGCCGCCCGGGCCGCCGTGATCCGCGATCAGCTTCTCCTTGACCATGTTGTTGTACTGCGTCGCGGTGAGCTCGGGCGTGTTGGCGTTGAGGATCACCTCGTGGCCGTACTCGCGGGCGTGGCGGGCGACGCCCGGGATGCGGGAGCGCTCCGGCTGGTACAGCTCGGGGTGCACGCCGTTCTCCGACTGCGTCCAGATGCCGGTGCTCGTGTTGAGCACGACGGTGTGGTTGCCCAGGCTGTGCCCCGGGGTGCGCAGCAGCGCGACGCCGGGGCCCAGCAGCGTGTCGCCGTCGAGCACCTCGATCGCGTCGGGGCGCAGATCGGCGAACGTCGTCGGCTGGTACCACGACGCCTGCAGCGGATGCAGCGCCGGGAGCATCTCCCACTCGTCGCGCATGACGAGCAGCTTGGCGTTGGGGAAGTACGGCTCGACCGGCTCATCGGCACGCGCCTTGCCGACGGCGACGAGGTCGGGCTGCGGGCGCGTCGTGCCCAGCCACACGCGCAGGTCCTGGGTGTGGAGGTGATCGAAGGCGATCTCGTCGACGTCCTCGGGCGCGATGCCGAGGCGTTCGAGATGGCTCTGCACCGTGCCGTGCTCCTCGACCACCCGGTCGCGCGCACGGTCGGGCATCGTCGTCGCGAGCCGGGCGAAGAACGGCGTGTTGGCCGCCAGCTCCCACTCGGTGGGCTCGACCAGCAGCGTGCGGCGCTCGCCGCCAGCGCCGAGGTACTGCACGACCATCATCCGGTTGAAGATCCGCACGAACGGCGCCGGGGAGGTCGCGGCGCGCCACATGGCGAAGCGCCGCGGGTACGGCAGCTCGATGAGGTCGCACGTGACGACCGCCTCGCACGTGCCGAGTGCCCGGAACCACGACTGGAACGCGGGCGCGGCGCTGCGGATGGCGGCGAGCTGCCGACCGGTCAGGTGCTCGGCGTCGGCCTCGGCGAAGTGCTCGATGGCGGTGAAGCGGTCGGTGGTCACGGTGTCTCCGATGAGGTCGGGGTGAGCAGGCCGGCATCGCCGAGCCAGGCGATGGTGCGCTCCATGCCCTCGGCGAGGTCGACCTTCGGCTCCCAGCCGATGCTGCGGATGCGGGCGTTGGAGTAGACGCCGGGCCGACGCATGTAGCGAACGGCTTCGGGGCTGACCTCACCGCCGCTGCGCTTGGCGAGCAGGGGGCCCGCCACGCGCGCTCCCGCCTCGGCGACCGACCCGGGCAGCATCGGGACCTTCGGCATGCCGAGGGCGCGCACGTAGTGGCCGAAGAACTCGCGGTTGGTGGTGCGCCGGCCATCGCAGATGTTCCACGGGGACCCGCTGCCGCCGGCTGACCACACCGCGAGGATGCCGTCGACGAGGTTGTCGATGTAGACGTGGTTGAGGAAGCCGTTGTCGGGCGCGACCGTCACCCAGCTGCCTGAGCGCATCATCTCCACCGGCCGGATCGTCCACGGCACCGACCTCGGCCCGTAGACGTCGCCGGGGCGGATCACGTAGACGTCGAACGTGCCCGGATCGTGGTGGCCGAGCACCGCCAGCTCGGAGCGGATCTTGGTGGTGCAGTAGGGGTTGCCGTCGCCGGCGAGCGGGCCGCGCTCATCGACGCCGTCGCGGAACGAGAAGCCGTAGACCATCACCGACGAGAGGTGGATGAGGTCGCGCACCCCTGCTCGCCGGGCGGTCGCGGCGACCTCGGCCGGGGCGGTGACGTTGATGCGCTCGAACAGCGACCAGTCGCCGTCCTCGCGCACGACCGCAGCGGTGTGGATGACCGCATCGAGGCCGTCGCAGAACGCAGCCAGCGCCTCGGGATCGGTGATGTCGCCGAGGTGGTGATCGCCCCCGAGCTCGGCGTAGGTGGCCTCGCCGTCGGTGGTGCGATCCAGCGCTCGCACGTGGTGGCCGTCGGCGGCGAGGCGTCGAGCGAGGGCCTGGCCGATGAACCCGCCACCGCCGGTGATGCCGACGCGACGAGGGGACGGAGCGGGACCGCTCATCGCGGCGCACCTCCAGTGGTCGCGGCGCGCTGCGCCATCTGCTGCTGCCCCCGCCGACCGAGCTTCTGCGCCAGCGGGGTGAGCCGCACGTTGAGCGAGGGGAAGGCGCACAGCAGCCGTGACACCGCGCCGACGTGGCGGGGAACTGATGCCAGCAGCCGTCCGCTGTCGACGAGGTCGAGCGCCGCGGCGGCGACGTGGTCGGGCATCAGCAGCTTGCCGGCGGTGAACGACATCGCCGAGGCGTGGTCCTCGAGCTTGTCGTGCAGCATCGGCGTCCAGATGCCGTCGGGGCACAGCACCGATGCCGTCACGCCGGTCCCCTGGAGCTCGGTGGCGAGCGCCACGGTGAACGCCCGCACGCCGTGCTTCGTCGCGCCGTACACGGCCAGGCCCGCCGGCGACACCCACGACGCCATCGAGCCGATGTTGAGGATGTAGCCGTCGCCCGCGGCGCGCATCGTCGTCGCCGCGGCGCGGCTCCCGTTGATGACGCCGAGCAGGTTCACGCCCACGACGCGGGCGATCTCGTCGTCGCTCTGGTCGACAGCGCTGCCCGCGCCGAGGATGCCGGCGTTGTTGACCCAGACCGTCGGCTGCACCTCGGCGGCGAGCGCCCGGCACGCATCGGCATCGGTGACGTCGAGGACGCGGTCCGCGCCGCGCACATCGGTGCCGACGACCTCGTAGCCGCGAGCGGCGAAGGCGGCGCACAGCGCGCTGCCCAACCCACCGGAGGCGCCGGTGACGACGACGGCACGAGCAGCCATGACGGTCCCCCCTCGGGATCGGAGCGCGAGAGCGCAGACGTCGGGAGTCTGGACCGCGCGAAGAGGTGGCTGCCAGCCCGAGCGGTGCCGCAGGGGGATGCGGTGTCTGACTGGGGATGCCCACCGCCCAGACCGGCAACCGAGGTGAATCTAGCAGTGCTGACTGTGCCAGCACAAGGTGGCATCGAGGTGACGTCGAGCACGTTCGAGACGCTCGTCTGCGGGCCGCTCAACGTGCAGCGGAGCCCTGTGGCAGGCTCACGGGCTTCGGCAGCGCAGCGGAGCGCCAAGGGGGAGCGATGCAGAAGGGGGACCGGGTGCTCGCGTCCGCGGCTCGGTGGCGCCAGGCCGGTGCCACGGCGGCTGCCGCACTGGTCGTCGCCGGCCTCGTCGTCCCGAGCGCAGGCGCGGCGGGCACCGTGACGGTGACGCCCGCGACCACCACGGTCGTGGAGGTCGATGACTGGGCGCTCGGCTCGCCCACCGGCGCGTGGGACTTCGAGGACCCGGCGATCGGGTGGCCGCTCTCGCCGTCGGAGAACCCGCCGAGCCTCTTCGACGCGTGGCCCCGACCGAGCACCGGCGGCTTGCAGATGCCTGGGCGGCGAACCGTCCACCTGCTCTACGCGCAGAGCGGCGCCGCGCTGTCGGATCGCAACGCCTCCCGTCGCATCGACGGCACCCGATGGGATCGCCTCTCGACGCGCATCTGGGTCGACCGCCCCGCCTTCCTGTTCGTGCAGGCCAAGCAGTGCGACATGTCCCTGGCGGTCGAGCCTCGCGACGCGTGCACGACGGCGAACGTGTCGACGGGCAAGCCGCTGGTCGCAGGCTGGAACCTCGTCGTCGACCACGAGCTGTTCGGCGGCGCGTGGGATCACGCCGTCGACGGCGTGCAGATCCGCGTGTGCCCCATGGTTGGCGTGAGCTGCAGCACCGATCCGAACGCCCCGATGAGCAGCGAGATCGCGTGGGTGCGCCTCAGCGACGAGCCGGCGCCCGAGGTGGCGCTCACCGTCGTCGGCGGCACGGCCACCCGCCTCGGCTGGGAGCGCGTCGTGCCCAACGTGCGCAGCGCGGATGCGGGCGAGCAGAACGTCGGCGGCACCGATCTCACCTTCCCCCTCGGTCTGCTCGAACCCGGCGCCTACCGGTTCCGCGTCGACGATGGCACGGGGTGGGGGCCGTGGAGCGAACCGGTCACCGTGGCGCGCCGGCCGCGCCCCGTCGTGCTCGACCCCGACATCACCGGCGAGGCTGCGGACTGGGCGAGCGCGGTGCGCGGCAACCCGTGGGACCTCACCTCCAGCGCAGACGTCGAGCGCCTCGACGGCATCCACTCCGCGTGGTACCTCGCCGGCTGGCTGCGCGGCACATCGCTGGCGAGCGACCCGCGCGTCACCCTGCGCACCGACGGGCTGACCATCAACACGCGTCGCTGGCACCGCCTGTCGGTCGAGGTGGACAACCCCGGCCCGTGGCACCTCACCGGCACCTCCGGGGTGCTCGGCCGGCTCATCTGGTGGCCCGCCAGCGCAGCGATCGGCGCCACTCCCGTCACCGGCGACGACATCATCACCCCGGGCGGCGCCGCGTGGGTCCACGTCGACCTCGCCACGACGCCCTCGGTGCGCATCGAGGAGGAGGGCGGACCCGGGCTGGGGTGGACCGAGCTCGGCACGGTGCGTGCCCTGCGTTGGGATCCGCACGAGGTCGACGACACGCGCGACTTCGGCCTCGGGCACCTGCGCCTCGGACGCAACGACCAGGTCGACGACAGCGACACGTTCACCATCCGCTGGCGCGACGACGGGTGGCGACCGGGCACCACCGCAGAGGTGTCGCTCGTCGACGCCGCGGACCTGCACGACGGCACCGTGATCGGCACCGTGGCGATGACCTCGTCCGCGGGCCAGCTCGAGTGGACCAACCCCGGCACCGTCGCCGGCACGCGCTGGGTGCGCGTGGCGCTCACCGATGTCGACGGCAACGAGAGCGTCGCGTTCTCCACCGGTCCGCTCGATGTCACCCAGCGCGCCACGTTCACCGACGTCGGCACCGCCTCGCCGTTCCTCGCCGACATCGACTGGCTGGTGGGTGAGGGCCTCGCCGACGACGATCCCGATCGGTACCGGCCGGGCGCCGTCACGAGTCGTCAGGCGATGGCGGCGTTCCTCTACCGGCTCGCCGGAGCGCCCGCCGGGCCCGAGCCACCGTGCCCGGTCGCGCCGTTCGCCGACGTGGCGAGGTCGCACCCGTTCTGCGGCGAGATCGCGTGGCTGGCCGACGAGGGCTTGGCGACGGGGTACGCGGACGGCGGCTTCCACCCCGGCGCGGGGATCAGCCGCCAGGCGATGGCGGCGATGCTGCTTCGCTTCGCCGGCATGCAGGGGCACGTCGTTCCTGAACCGCCATCGTGCACGGTGGCGCCGTTCGCCGACGTGGCGACGATGCACCCGTTCTGCGGGGAGATCGCGTGGCTCACGGACGCGGACATCGCGACGGGGTACGCGGACGGCGGCTTCCACCCCGCCGACCCGATCACCCGCCAGGCGATGGCGGCGTTCGTGCACCGAGCCGCCGACGCCGGCCTGACCTGATCGGGTGCGCGGCGATCCCGCCGGTCAGGCGTCGGGGAGGGGTGGCTCGATGATGTCGCTGTCGCTGGGGATGCTGCGGTCGAGCGACGTGATCGCTGCCGCGCCCGCCACCGCGAGCGCTGCCATCACGGCGCCCGCCGCGTACGCCGCGTCCAGCGAGCCCGTCGAGCCGCCGTACAGGACCGTCATCACCGTGATGCCGAACGCGTTGCCGAGCTGCTGGAGCATCCGCAGCGTCGCGGCCGCGATGCCGACGTCGCTCTGCGGGACGCTGTTGGTGACCGTGGCGGAGATCGACGGGCGCCCGATGCCGTAGCCGGCGCCCTGCAGCACGAGGCCCGTCAGTGTGACCCCGAGCGACTCGAGGTGGATCCCGAGTGCCAGCACGGCCATCGCCACCGCCACGAGCACCGCGCCGCTGGTGGCCGACGCTCGCTCGCCGATGCGGCTGCCGAGGCGACCGCCGACCGGAGACGCGAGGGTGAAGGCGAACGTCCGCACGACGAGGATCCACGCAGTGGCGCGCGCCGTGAAGCCGAACACGTCCTGCAGCACGAGGGGCGCCAGGACGAAGCCGCCGAAGTAGGCGCCGCTCTGCAACATCTCGGTCACCATCGGCGCGGTGAAGTTCCGCTCGCCGAACCACTCGAGCTGCAGCAGCGGGTGCTCGACGCGCCGCTCGATGCGCACGAACGCCGCCAGCGCGATCGGCGCGACGAGGAGGCAGGCGACCACGACGGGGTGGGTGAGCCCCCACTCGTCGCTCATCGACAGCGCAAGCATCGCCGTGCCGACGCTGACCGCCAGCGTCGCCGCCCCGGCGATGTCGAGGCGCACCGGGCGCCGCTCGGTGGACTCGGCGAGCACGAACCAGGCGAACATGAGCGCAACCGCAGCGAGCGCAGCCTGCGCCAGGAACACCGATGGCCACCCGATGGCGTCGACCATCGGTCCGCCGATGACGAGGCCGAGGGTCGGGGCGCCGGCGCCGACGAACGTCCACCACCCCATGGCGCGCACGCGCTCGGCAGGTGCGTAGACCGCGGTGATGAGCGCCACGCTGGTCGGTCCCGTCGCGGCGCCGACGACCTGCGCGAGGGTGCGCAACCCGATGAGCATGCCCGCCGAGGTGGACAGCGCGGTGAGCGCGGCGAGCACAGTTGCCAGGGCGAAGCCGAGGAGGAACACGCGCCGGTGCCCGAAGACGTCACCCGCCTTTCCCAGCAGCGGGGTGCACAGCGCGGCGCCGAGCATCGGGGCGGTGATGACCCAGGCCAGCACCGTCACGTCGGTGTCGAACTCGACCGCGATGGTCTTCAGCGACACGGTGAGGATCGTCACCGGGAACGTGACGGCGAAGAATCCCGCCAACGTCGCCCAGAGCACCCAGCGTGGGTAGCTGCCATCGGCCTGGCGGGCGGCGATGAAGGCTGCTCTGCGCTCGTGCACGGCTCTCGTTCCGCTCCGGTCGGCCTTGTAGCGTCCTGGCGCCAGGTGCAGGACCCGACCCCGGAGGGACGATGGCCGACGTCACGATCTACCACAACCCGCAGTGCTCCAAGTCACGCCAGGCGATCGAGCTCCTCGATGCGCGTGGCGCGACCTACGACGTGGTGCGCTACAAGGACCAGCACCCGACCCGCGCCACGTTGGCCGAGCTGCTCGAGATCGTCGAGGCGCCCACGCGAGCGTTCGTGCGCTGGGGCGATGCATCGAAGGCCGGCCTCGATGTCGCCGATCGCGATGACCCCGCCGCGGTGCTCGATCTCCTCACCGAGCACCCCGAGCTGCTCGAGCGTCCGATCGTCGTGCGTGGAGGTCGCGGCGTGATCGGCCGACCCACCGAGGCCATCGCCGACCTCCTCGACAGCTGAACGTGGCGGAGGCGAGCTTCGTCGCGGTCGAGGTGCCAGTCGGCGACGTCGACGATGCGTCGGGGTGCGCGTGGATCGCGGGCGCCGTCGGTGTCGAGGAGCGCGGCGACGGCGCGACGCGCACCCTGCTCGCGGCGGTCGATCCGCTCGTCGGGCCCGACGACCTCCTCGCCGCACTCGGTGCGCGGTGGGTCGCGGAGCTGCACCTGGTGGACGTCGACGACCTGGCAGATGCGTGGCGGGCGCACGCACGCATCGAGCGCGCGGGGGAGCGGATCGTGCTGCGACCGTCGTGGCTCGAGCCTGACGACGGCGCGGCCGGCGACGGTGATCTCGTCGTGGCGCTCGACCCGGGTCGGTCCTTCGGCAGCGGCAGCCACGCGTCGACTCGCCTGGCGCTGGCAGTCCTCGAGGACGTCGTGACCCCGGGCGCCCAGGTGCTCGATGTGGGTTGCGGCAGCGGGGTGCTCGCCGTCGCCTCGGCGCTGCTCGGCGCAGGGCACGTCGACGGCATTGACATCGACCCCTCCGCGGTCGGCGCGACGGAGGCCAACGCGCACCGCAACGGCGTCGCCGATCGCGTGCGGGTCCTCCCCGGCGAGCTGGATGGCATCGACGCGACCTACGACGTGGTGGTCGCCAACATCCTCGCCGTGACGCTCGTGGAGCTCGCGCCGCTGCTGGCGCGTCGGGTGGCATCCGACGGCGTGCTGGTGCTCGCTGGCCTCCTCGAAGGCGACATCGGGCGCGTGCTCGGCGCACTCGAGGTCGGTGCGGGCTCGCCCCTGGCCGTCGTGGAGGAGAGCACGCGCACCGAGGACGCCTTCGGCCTGCGCTGGGCCGCGCTCGCGCTCCGCCGCCCCGCGTGACCCCGCCCCCCGCACCTTCTCGGCGTCGTGGTGAGACTGGGAGTCCACGCAGGACGCCGAGAAGCCCAGGTTGTCTTCTCGGCGGTGTGGTGAGACTGGGAGTCCACGTAGGACGCCAAGAAGGCTCGGGGTGGTGTGGGTGCTAGGGGAGGGCGATGGCGGCGAAGCGCTCGATGACCGCGACGTCGAACGGTGCTCGGATGGCGAGGTTGACCTGCACCGCTCCGGCCTCGCGGTACGCCGCCAGGTGGTCGCGCATCTGGGCGTCGGAGCCCATCAGCACACCGGGGCGCACGAACTCGGCGGTGACGCCGAACTGCTCGGCGAGGTTCGCCTCGTCGACCGCGAGCCCGACGTTGGCGGTGCAGCGCAGCGTCGCCGGGTCGCGACCCACCTCGTCGCACGCCGCGAGCAGCTCGGTGCGCTTGGCTGCCCAGGCGTCTGGGCTCAGGAACGGCACGTTCCACGCATCGGCGTGGCGGGCGATGACGCGCAGCATCTTCGGCTGCGACCCGCCGACGGTGATCGGCAGGTGCGATTGCACCGGCGTCGGGTAGCAGCGGATGGCGTCGACCGCGTAGTGCTCGCCGGCGAAGGTCACCTCCTCGCCATCGAGCAGCCGCCGCACGAGCCCGAGCGCCTCGTCGAGCTGGCGCACGCGCTCGCCCGGGGTGCCGTACGGCAAACCGTGGCGAAGGAACTCGCCCGCCAGCCACCCCGCGCCGAGGCCGAGCGCGGCGCGCCCGCCGCTGATGCGGTCGATGTTGGCGATGGCGCGCGCCAGCACCGCGGGATGCCGCAGTCCGACCGCGTAGACCAGCGAGCCGACCTGGACCCGCTCGGTCGACATCGCCAGCGCGGTGTGCGTCGTGATGGCCTCGAGGTTCTCGTGGCTGCCGGTGCCGTCGGGCGTGTCGAGGTGGTCCCACACCGAGATGAAGCCGAAGCCGAGCTCCTCGATGCGGCGCCACAGCGGCTGCAGCTCCGCGACGGTGGTGCGCTGGACGCCGACGTGGACGCCGGTGGTGGGTGCGGTATCGACCATGGCATCACCGTACCCACGGCCTCGATGGCCGCGCGCCGGTGCTCGAAGAGGGAAGATGGGGGCGACGAGGAGGTGTCGGTGGCCGATCTGCTGGTGTGCGTTGACCTGTCCGAGCACAGCGTGCCGGTGCTGCGCGCTGCAGGAGAGCTCGCGGCGCTCACCGGGGCCACCCTCCACGTGCTGCACGTCGCCGCCGGCGAGCCGGCGTTCATGGGCTACGACCCACCGGGGGGCGTGCACGACCGAGAGGACCACGCGATCGAGGTCGAGCACGAGCGGGTGCAGCTCGACGTCCTCATCTCGGACGCCGGCCTCGACGACCGAGCCGAGCGGCTGGTGGTGTCCGGACCCATCACCGAGGCGATCATCGAGGTCGCCGGCGGCGTCGATGCGTCGATCGTCATCGTCGGACGCCACGGCAACGGAGGCATCCTCAGCCGCCTGATCGGCAGCGTGGCGATCGACCTGGTGGGGCGCTGCCCCCGTCCGGTCCTCGTCGTGCCCGTCAGCTGACGGACCCACCGGAGCAGCAGCGGTGGCGCGAGACGACCCGGGCACGGTGCTCGGCCTGACCGAGAGCGAGGCCACGGCGCGCGCCGCGGCGGGTCGAGCCAACGTCGTCGCGACATCGACGAGCAGGTCGTTGGGCGAGATCATCCGTGCCAACGTCCTCACCCGCTTCAACGCCATCCTCGGCACGCTGCTGCTGGTGGTGCTGGTCTTCCGCATCTACGCCGATGCGCTCTTCGGCATCGTCCTCGTGCTCAACGCGCTCATCGGCATCGTCCAGGAGCTGCGCGCCAAGCGCACGCTGGATCGCCTCGCCCTGCTGAGCGCACCGAAGGCGCGCGTGGTGCGCGACGGCGTCGAGCGCGAGGTCCGCCTCGAGGAGGTGGTCGAGGGCGACCTCCTCGTGCTGACCGCCGGGGACCAGGTCGTCGTCGATGGGCCGCTGCTGGCCTCCGACGGCCTCGAGGTCGACGAATCGCTGCTCACCGGCGAGTCCGAGCCGATCGTGCACGCGCTCGGCGACGAGCTGCGCTCCGGGAGCTTGGTGGTGGGCGGCAGCGGCCGCTTCGTGGCCGAGCGCGTCGGGGCCGACGCGTACGCGCACCAGCTCGCCGCCCAGGCGCGCCGCTTCGACCTCGTGCGATCCGAGCTGCGCGACGGCGTGAACCAGATCCTTCGCCTCGTGTCGTGGATGCTGCTGCCGACCGCGGCCCTGCTCATCTCCAGCCAGGCGCTGGCCAACGACAGCCTCACCGCCGCGGTGCAGGGCTCGGTGGCGGGACTGGTCGCCATGGTGCCCGAGGGCCTCGTGCTGCTGACGAGCCTGGCGTTCGCGGTCGGTGTGGTGCGCCTCGGCCGGCGCGGGGTGCTCACCCAGGAGCTCGCCGCGCTCGAGGGCCTGGCGCGCGTGGATGTGGTGTGCCTCGACAAGACGGGCACGCTCACCGATGGCGGGCTCGTCGCGCTCGACGCCGAGCCCCTCGGCGGAGCGACCGATGAGGAGGTCCGTGGTGCGCTGGGAGCGATGGCCGCCGCCGAGGCGCACCCCAACGCCAGCCTGGCGGCCATCGGCGAGGCGCACCCGCCGCCGAGCGGCTGGGAGGCCACGTCCGCGGTCGCGTTCTCCTCGGCGCGCAAGTGGAGCGCCACGACGTTCGCGGCACAGGGGACGTGGCTGCTCGGTGCTCCCGACGTCCTCCTCGCATCGCTCGACGATGCGGCACAGGTCCTGGAGCGAGTCGAGACGCTGGCGGCGCAGGGCCAGCGCGTCCTGCTGCTGGCGCGCAGCGAGCAGGCGCCCGATGGCGAGGAGCTGCGTGGCGCGCCGCTGCCGGCTGCACTCGTCGTGCTCGGTGAGCAGGTCCGACCAGACGCATCGGACACCCTCGCCTACTTCGCCGAGCAGGGCGTCGCGATCAAGGTCATCTCCGGCGACCACCCGCGCACGGTCGGCGCGGTGGCGGCGCGCGTCGGCGTTCTCGGTGGTGACGACCCGGTGGATGCGCGCTCGCTGCCCGAGGACCTCGACGCGCTGGCAGACGTGATGGAGCGCTCCACCGTGTTCGGGCGCGTCACCCCGGAGCAGAAGCGCGCCATGGTGCACGCGCTGCAGCGGCGAGGTCACACGGTGGCGATGACCGGCGACGGCGTCAACGACGTGCTCGCGCTCAAGGACGCGGATGTCGGCGTGGCGATGGGCAGCGGCTCGGCAGCCACGCGCGCCGTCGCGCGCTTCGTGCTGCTCGAGTCGTCGTTCGCCGTGCTGCCCGATGTGGTGGCCGAGGGTCGCCGCGTCATCGCCAACGTGGAGCGCGTCGCCAACCTCTTCCTCACCAAGACGGTGTACGCGATGGTGCTCGCGCTGGTGGTGGGTGCGACGCGGGTTCCGTTCCCGTTCCTGCCGCGCCACCTCACCGTGATCGGTGCGCTCACCATCGGGGTGCCGGGATTCTTCCTCGCACTCGCCCCGAACTCGACGCGCGCGCAGTCGGGGTTCCTCGAGCGCGTGCTGCGGTTCGCGGTGCCGTCGGGGATCGTGGCTGGCACCGCGACCCTGGTGGGCTACCAGCTGGCGCGCCAGCGCGTGCCGCTCGAGGAGGCGCGGACCGCGGCGACTGCCATCTTGTTCCTCATCGCCCTGTGGGTGCTGGCGATCTTGGCGCGGCCGATCGTGGCGTGGCGCGCCGCGCTGCTGTGCACGATGGTCGGTGGGTTCGTCGTGGTGCTCGGGGTGCCGGCGCTGCGCGACTTCTACGAGCTGCCGCTTCCCGATCTGCTCGAGGTGGCGGAGATCGTCGCTATCGCTGGTGCTGGCATGGCGGCGATCGAGATGGGCTGGCGCATCAGCCGCTGGGTCAGCCCCAACAAGACGCCGGGTCCGAGGCGCCGGCCCGGCCGCCATCGCCGCGGGGAGGGCCCGCCGGGATCGTCTCAGGATGGATCTGGATGACATCAGGTCACCTGGGCGTGCGAGGATCGACCCATGGTTGATACGTACAGCCACGGGCACCACGAGTCGGTGCTTCGCAGCCACACGTGGCGCACGGCTGAGAACTCGGCCCCGCACCTGGTGCCGCTGCTCGAGCCGGGGCAGCGCCTGCTCGACGTGGGATGCGGGCCGGGCACGATCACCGTCGACCTGGCCGAGCGCGTCGCTCCCGGCGAGGTCGTGGGCGTCGACCTCAGCGCCGAGGTGATCGAGCAGGCGGCAGCCGCAGGAGCGGGCGTCGCCAACGCGTCCTTCCGCGTCGACGACGCCTACGCGCTCGACGCTGCGGACGCGTCCTTCGACGTGGTGCACGCCCACCAGGTGCTCCAGCACCTCACCGACCCGGTGCGCGCGCTGCGCGAGTGGCGCCGGGTGCTGCGCCCCGGTGGGATCTTGGCGGTGCGCGACTCCGACTACGGCGCCAAGGTGTGGGCGCCGGATGATCCGCTGCTGGATCGCTGGCTCGAGCTCTACCACGAGCTCACACGCGTCAACCGCGCTGAGGCCGACGCCGGGCGCTACCTGCTCGGCTGGGTGCAGCAGGCAGGGTTCGCCGACACCACGTTCACCAGCGCCACGTGGAGCTTCGCCGATGACGAGGCTCGGACGTGGTGGGGCGGGCTGTGGGCCGACCGCGTGGTGGCGTCGTCGTTCGCCGAGCAGGCCGTCGCCTACGGGCTGAGCACCACCGAGGAGCTCGAGTCGATCAGCGACGCGTTCCGCCGATGGGCGGTCCAGCCCGACGCCACGTTCATCGTCGTGCACGGCCAGGTGGTGGCCTGGTGCTGAGGGGAGCCGCCGTCCTGCTCCTGGCCGTGTCGCTGCCGGTGGTCGCAGCGTCGCCCGCCGGGGCGACGACGATCACCGTCGACACGATCTCGGATCTTGCCGACCCGACGCCAGGCGACGGCACCTGCGGCACGGGTCCCGGCACCTGCTCGCTGCGCGCGGCGATCCAGACGGCGAACGCCATCGCCGGCCCGGACACCATCTCCCTGCCCGCTGGCACCTACACGCTGAGCATCGAGGGCACCGACGAGGACGCCGCCGCCACCGGCGACCTCGACGTCACCGACGATCTGACGATCACCGGTGCCGGCGCGGCGACGACGGTGGTCGATGCCGCCGGCCTCGACCGGGTGATCGACGTGTTCGACACGACAAGCGCCGAACCTCCCTTGCAGCTGGAGTCGATGACTGTCGCCGGTGGAGCGGCTGCGGACGTGGGAGGCGGGATCCGCTCGGACGTCGGCATCGAGCTGGACCAGGTCGATGTGGTCGGGAACAGCGCCTCCACCGGTGCTGGGATCTATGTCGCGGAGTCGGGGAGCGGCACGCTCCTCCTCGTCGATTCGAGCGTCGATGCGAACATCAGCGGGACCTGGAGCTTCACCGGCATCTACGCACCGGACGTCGAGCTGGTTCGGTCGTCGGTGTCGGACAACCTGGGTGTTGCCATCTTCGCGGGCGATCTCACCATGACCGACGCCGTCGTCGAGGGGAACGACGTGGACGGGGGGTGGGTGGTGCTGGCCTCCGAGTCGATGACGGTGCTGCGCTCGTCGTTGAGCAACAACGATGGGATCGCCGCAGTGGCGGGCGGACCGGTGTCGATCATCGACTCGACAATCGACGGCAACATGGCTGGCATCGCTGGCGGTCTCTTCACTGCGCCATCGGTCGTGGTCTCCGGATCTTCAATCAGCGGCAACGAGCAATTCGGGCTGCACGCGATCGATGTAGCGAGCTTGTCGATCAGCGATTCCCGCATCGATGGCAACGGTGGACCGGAACCGAACCTCGAGGCGGCGGCGGGAGTCGTGGTGCTGGCCCCGGTGGGGACGGTGACCATCACCGATTCGTCGATCGACGGGAACTCCGCTGTGGATGGTGTCGGCGGTCTGCTCGTCGAGGGAGGGGTGACCACGCTGGAGCGCACGTCGATCTCCGGCAACGTGGGCGGCGAGGTCGGCGGTGCGAGCATCGGCGACGGCTCGGTCATCGACTCGACGATCGCGGGGAACGCCGGAGCGTGGGTCGGCGGGCTCGATGGCTGGAACGTGGCGCTGTCGAGCTCGACGGTGTCGGGCAACACCGCGAGCGATGGGGTCGGGGGACTCGAGATGGCGGGCAGCCTCTCGTTCGCGACGGTGGCCGGGAACGACGGCACGACCTCGGACGCTGCACGCTTCGTCGGCGACGTCGAGGTGCAGGCGTCGGTGTTCGCCGGCTCCGGACCGACGCCGCTGTGCGGCGGCACGGGTGTGGTCACCTCGCTCGGCTCGAGCTACGCCACCGACGGATCGTGTGGCCTCGGCGCTGGTGTCGGCGACGTGGTGGGCGGCGCCGATCCGCTCCTGGCTCCGCTCGCCGACAACGGCGGTCCGACGTGGACGCACCTGCCCGCGATCGGCTCGCCGCTGCTGGAGGCGATGCCGACGTCGTCGCCGGCGTGCACCGGGACCGACCAGCGCGGCGTGGTGCGACCGCAGGCGTCGCGCTGCGACGTGGGTGCGGTGGAGCGAGAGCTCGTCCCCGCTCAGGTGTTCACCGACATCGCACCCGCGCACGCGATCTTCGCCGAGACGTGGTGGGGGTGGGTGCGGGGGATCACCGGCGGGTACGCCGACGGAACGTTCCGCCCGGTGACGCCACTCTCCCGGCAGGCGGCGATGGCGTGGCTGTGGCGCTCCGTCGGCTCGCCGGCGCCTGCCGGTGCGGCGGGGTTCAGCGACGTCGGCCCCGACCACCCCTTCGCAGCGGCGATCGCCTGGGCGGATGAGCAGGGGGTGTCCAACGGCTACGCGGACGGCACCTTCCGATCGACCGATCCGGTGACGCGCCAGGCGATGGTGGCGTGGCTGTGGCAGCTCGCCGGGTCGCCTGCGCCTGCCGCGCCGCCGTCGTTCCCCGATGTGCCAGCGGGGCACCCCTTCGAGGACGCCATCGGGTGGGCGACCGAGGAGGGGATCGTGTCGGGGTACGCGGACGGGACGTTCCGTTCCGGAACCGTCGTGTCGCGCCGCGCCGCGATCGTGTGGCTCCACCGGCGCTGACCGAGCAGCGAGCGGCGGCGTCGTCAGGTGAGGCCGAGCTCGGCGAGGGTGACCGGGCGGCCTTCGTCGATGGAGCGGTGAGCGGCGACACCGACCGCGACCGACCACAGGCCGTCGCTCGGCGTCACGAGGGGCTGCCCGCCGCTGCGCACCGCCTCGAGGAGGTCGCGGTGCTCGAGGTACGACGCACCGTGGTGCGCGCCGTGGAAGGCGATGCGCTCATCGTCGGGGACTGGATCGACGCTCACCGACCAGTCGTGGCGCTGACCGTGCACGATCTCGGGGCTTCTGCCCCTGTGCACCTCCATGAATCCCGGCACGAAGGCCTCGACCTTGCCGGCATCACCGGTGGCGACGAGCTCCTGCTCCCAGCGCGATCCCTCGGCGAACATGCACAGGTCCAGGCAGGCGCGCGCGCCGCCGTCGTACTCGACGATCACATACGCGTTGTCGAGGATGTCGCTGCTGCGGCCGTCGTACACCTCATCGAGGTGGTTGACGTCCTGGCCACCTGAGGCCAGCACGCGCACCGGCCGCCTTCCGATGACGAGGTTCATGAGGTCGAAGAAGTGGCAGCACTTCTCCACCAAGGTGCCGCCGGTGTTGGCGCTGAAGCGGTTCCAGTCTCCGACCTTGACCAGGAACGGGAAGCGGTGCTCACGGATGAACAGCATCCGCAGCCCGCCGACGTCTCCGGCAGCGATCGCGTCCACGAAGGCTGCCACCGGCGGCATGTAGCGGTACTCGAGTCCCATCCACACGAGGCCCGGGTGGGACTCGGCGGCGGTGACCACGTCGCGGCAGTCCTCGATCGTGGTGCACAACGGCTTCTCGATCATCACGTGCACGTCGCGGCCCCACAAGGCGCCGAGGACCTCGTGGTGCGTGTGGTTCGGGGTGGCGACGACGACCACGTCGAGGTCGACCTCGTCGAGCATCTGGTGGTGGTCGCCGAAGGTGGCCGGCGCGGGTGCGACGTCGCCGACCGCGTCGAGCGCATCTGCCAGCGATGGCTCGTGCGGATCCGCGACCGCCACGACCTCGGTGCCGTCGAGCGCCAGCACGTTGCGGATGTGCTCGCATCCCATCATCCCGGTGCCGATGAACCCGTAGCGCACCGGTGCTCCGTCGTCGTGCACGCTGCCTCCTGTCGTGGTGTGCGGTGCAGCCTCGCAGCCTTGCGATGACGTCGCGTCCGATGGCATGGCGGCGAGCTGCCGATGCCCTGCGATGCGATGCGATGCGTATCCTGCCCAGCGTGGACAGCACGATGATCGATCCGGCGCCACGTCGCATCGGCGAGCTCCCAGCGGTCGGACCCGTCGCCTACGGCTGCTGGCGCTTCGCAGGCACCGACGTCCCCACTGCTCGGGCGAAGATCGAGGCGGCGCTCGACGCCGGCCTGACGCTGGTGGACACCGCCGATGTCTACGGCCTCGACGACGGACTCCCGTTCGGCGCAGCGGAGGCGCTGCTCGGCGAGGTGCTCACCGTCGCTCCGCAGCTGCGCGACCGGATGGTGCTCGCCACCAAGGGTGGCATCCGGCCGCCGGTGCCCTACGACTCGTCACCGACGTGGCTGCGCACGGCGGTCGAGGATTCGCTGCGTCGCTTGCGCGTCGAGGTGATCGACCTCTGGCAGGTGCACCGCCCGGACCTGTACACACATCCCGCCGCACTCGCCGAGGTGCTGGTCGCGCTGCGTGATGAGGGAAAGGTCCGTGAGGTCGGCGTGTCCAACACCTCGCCATCGCAGGTCGAGGCGCTCATCGCCCATCTCCCGTTCCCGTTGGCGACCATCCAGTCCGAGTTCTCCCTGTGGTGCTGGGAGGTGCTCGATGACGGCACCCTCGATCAGGCCATGCGTCTCGGTGCGGCGCCGCTGGCATGGAGCCCACTGGCGGGCGGCCGACTCGCCACCGGCGTGGGGCTCGATGCTTGCAGCGATCCCGACCGTGGGCGCCGGATCCTGGCCGTGCTCGACGAGCTCGCCGAGCGCGAGGGCGTCGCACGCTGGCAGGTCGCCCTCGCCTGGGTGCTCGCGCACCCCTCGCGTCCCGTGGCCATCGTCGGCACGCAGGACCTGGAGCGCATCGAGGCCGCCGCGGCGGCAGCTTCCATCCGCATCGACCGTGCCGACGCCTACCGGCTGCTCGCTGCGGCAGGACGAGACCTCCCGTAGCCTCCCGTCCATGTCCGACGTCACCCTTGCGCCACCGGAGATCAGCTGGTTCTCCGCGCTGTGCGACGACGACTACGAGCAGCTCGGTGTCGTCGACCCTGCGCTGCGTTCGAGCTGGGACCACTGCCGCTCGATCGTGGCGCGCGCCGAGGCAGGGGGCTTCGACAACGTGCTGCTGCCGTCGGGCTACGCCCTGGGCATCGACGGCACCGCGTTCGCCGGGGGCATCGCTGCGCTCACCGAACGCATCCGGCTGCTGCTCGCCGTGCGCTGCGGTGAGCTCTGGCCACCCCAGCTCGCCCGTCAGCTCGCCACCCTCGACGAGATGCTCGGTGGTCGGCTCACGATCAACATCATCTCGAGCGACCTTCCCGGGGCCACCCTCGACAGCGAGCCGCGCTACCGCCGCACGCTCGAGGTGATGCACATCCTGCGCACGTTGCTGGGTGGGGCGGCACTCGACCACCACGGCGAGCACTACGACCTCGTGGTGGACCCACCACGTGTCGCCACCGGTGGCGGCAGCTGCCCACCGATGTACTTCGGCGGGCTCTCCGAGGCAGCGCGCGAGGTGGCGGCACAGGCGGCCGACGTGTACCTCATGTGGCCAGACACCATGGACGTCGTCGAAGCCACCATCGCCGACCTGCGCGCCCGCGCCGCGCGCCACGGCCGAGCGCTGCGCTTCGGCTACCGGGTGCACGTCGTGGTGCGCGAGACCGAGGCCGAGGCCCGTGCCGCGGCGGCACGCATCGTGGCTGCGCTCGATGACGCCGCAGGCGACACCATCCGCAACCAGTCGCTGGACGCAGCTTCCGCCGGCGTGCATCGCCAGTCCGAGCTGCGCGGTGCGGCGGACGACGACGGCTACGTCGAGGACAACCTGTGGACCGGCATCGGGCGGGGCCGATCGGGCTGCGGTGCGGCGATCGTCGGCGACCCCGATCAGGTGGTGGCGAAGATCGAGGCGTACCGCCGCCTCGGCATGGAGGCGTTCATCCTCTCGGGCTACCCGCACCTCGAGGAGTGCGATCTCGTCGCCCGCCACGTGCTGCCGCGCGTGCCGCACGGGCCGCTGAAGCGATGAGCAGGGGCGTGCGTCGTCGTGGCGTTCAGCTCGACGGCGTCTCGAACAGCAGCTGGTAGTTGGCGCCTCGGCGCAGGTGGTGGCCGCCGTCGACGGTGAGCAGCTCGCCGGTGACCCACGACGACTCGGGTCCGAGGAGGTAGCGGATCGCCTGCGCCACATCCTGCGGGGTGCCGACGCGCGCCGCCGGCGTCTGCTCCAGGTAGTCGTCGAGCAGCGCGCCGCCGTTGGTGATGATCGCCATGAGGTCGGTGTCGATGATCCCGGGCTGCACGACGTTCACGCGCACGCCGCGATCGGCCAGCTCCTCGGCCGCGTACTGGCAGAGCATGTCGACGCCGGCCTTGGCCGCGCCGTACGCCCACAGCCAGCGGTGCGGGAAGTGCGACGCACCCGATGAGACCGCAACGATCGCGCCGCCGCCGGTCTCGGCCATCGCTGCCGCTGAATGCTTCACGGTGAGGAAGGTGCCCACGAGGTTGAGGTCGATGGTGGCGGCGACCTGCGCGAGCTCGGCGTCGAGGATGGAGCCGAGGTGCATCGAGCCCCCGGCGTTCGCCACGCACAGCTCGAGGCGACCGGTCGCCTCGCGCGCCACGGCGACCGCGACGGCGACCTGCTCCTCGCTGGTGACGTCGGCGACGACGTGGCGGACCTCGACGTCAGGCGCTGCGACGGACCGGATCTGCTCGGCGGCCTCGAGCAGCTTGCCGTCGGTCCGGCCGCAGATGGTGACGTGCGCACCGTGCTCCGCGAGCAGCGATGCGGTGGTCAGCCCGATGCCGCTGCCGCCGCCGGTCACCAGCGCTGCGTGCCCCGCGATGCCCGTCGTCTGCGGCATGATCCCCCCTGTGCTCGAGCTCGTGGCGAGGCTACCGGTGCAGCGGCCGACCGGCCGCTGGCGTGGGATCGGACCGGTCCCCTCCCGTCGGTCGGGGCGTAGGTAAGGTCTGCGGCGGATGACCACGGATCCCGGGGCGGAGCCGCATCGCCTACCTCGTCGCGTCCCGCGCCACCACCCGTCGGTCTACCGCCGACGCCGAGCGGTGGCAGCGGTCGTGGCCGTGGCCACGCTGTGGTCCACGGTCGCCGCGGCGCGCTCGGCGGTGGACTGGTTCGCTGGCGGCGACGCGGCGGCCTCCGAGATCAGCGTCGGCGTCGCGGCGACGGTCCCGACGTGCCCGACGGCCCGGCAGCTCTACGGCGTCGCCGACGAGGCGGTCCCCGCCGATCTGCGAGCGGCGATCGACGCGCTGCTGGCGCACCCCGACATCGTGAGCCGCGAGGTGTCGATGTCGGTGTGGGTCGATGGCTGGGGCGAGGTCGTCGCGCACCAGCCGGACGTGTCGCTGAAGCCGGCGTCGAACCAGAAGGTCATCGTCGCCATCGGCGCGCTCGAGCTGCTCGATCCCGAGGCGCGGCTGCGCACCCGCCTGCTGGCTGCCGCCGCGCCGAGCGCGGGCACCATCGACGGCGACCTCGTGCTCGAGGGCGGCGGCGACCCGACGTTCTGGGACGTCGGACCGGGCTCGCTCTACGAGCTGGCCGAGGCGCTTGCCGACCACGGCGTGACCCGCGTGACCGGGTCGCTGTGGGCCGACGAGTCGCGCTACGACCAGGTGCGTCGAGCCCCGGGATGGACCGACAGGCAGATCCCCGGCGACGCCGCGCCGATCTCGGCGCTGACGGTGCGCGCCAACCGCCTCTTCGACACACCGGAGTACCTGGCGGACCCCGCCACCGGGAACCTCGGCGTCTTCCTCCAGTACCTCGCCGACGTCGGGATCACCGTCGAGGGCGGTGTCGGCGGCACCGTCGGCGACACGGCGGACCTGCCCGCGCCGGCCACCCACGAGCTCGCCTTCGCTCAGTCGCCGCCCATCGCTCGCCTGGTGCAGCTCATGCTCACCAACAGCGACAACGTGATGGCCGAGCTGCTCGTGAAGGAGATCGACCGCGCCGCAGGAGGTCCCGGCAGCACCGCCGGCGGCCTGGCTGCAGCGGCGAGGATCGTCGAGGCCTGGTGCGTGTCGCTCGATGGCATCGACGACGACGGCTCGGGCCTCTCGTACGCCAACAGCCGCTCCGCTCGCGAGTGGCGCCAGATGCTCCAGGTCGCGCAGCAGCAGGCGTGGTGGCCGACGATGCGCGACGGCCTGCCCGTCGCCGGCGACCCGGACGGCACACTGAAGAACCGCCTCAAGGGCCCGTCCACGATCGGGAACCTGCGGGGCAAGACGGGCACGATCAACGTGGCGCGTGCGCTCAGCGGCACGTTCACGACCGCTGGCGGCCGCGCCGCGACCTTCTCGGTGATCATCAACGACGACGATGACCCGGGCCCGGCGCTCGGTCGCACCGATCTGCTCCTCGAGCGCATCGCCGCGCAGGCAGGCTGAGCGGCCGCACACCGCTACGGTCGACGAGGTGGCGAGGCGAGCGATCCCGGTGGACTGCGTGGCGATGCTGCGCGGCGTGAACGTCGGTGGCAAGCGGCGCGTGGCGATGGCCGAGCTGCGCGATGTCGCCGACGGTCTCGGCTACGACGACGTGCGCACCTACGTGCAGAGCGGCAACGTCCTGCTGCGTACGACGGCCGAAGCAGGCGACGTCGAGCGAGCGCTGGTCGCGGCGATCTCCTCTGCGCTCGACGTCGACGTCGAGGTCCTGGTCCGTACCCTCAGCGAGCTGGACGCAGTGCTCGCGGCGCGCCCGTTCGATGACGCGGACCCTGCCACGCTGCACGTCACGTTCCTCGCCGAGGTGCCGACATCGGACGCAGCGGCCGCACTCGTCGCCCCCGAGGGCATCGAGGACGAGCTGGTGCTGATCGGTCGCGAGGTGCACGTGCGGTGCCCCGGCGGCTACGGCCGCACCAAGCTCAACAACGCCTTCATCGAGCGGAAGCTCGGCGTGCCGGCGACCACGCGCTCGCACAAGTCGGTGGTCGCGCTGCGCGACCTCCTGCGCGACACGAGCACCTGAGGGTCTACGGGGGAGGATCTCCCTAGGCCACCGTTCGATCGAGGAGGTGACGGTTCTTCTCGACTGAACCTGGGAGGATCCTGAAGTGGACCTGTCCGTCTTCGTCGACTGCGACCACTCGGACGACGGCGGCACCGCTCGCGTTGCCCGCAAGGAGCAACACGCCGGGCCGAATCCGCGACGTGTCACGTGCATCAGCCAGCATCGACCAGCCGAGACCTTCATCATCTTGTGCATTGAGGTCTGCAACGAGGTCCATCACGAGCGCCATCATCGGGCTCCCTTCGGGCGCGGCCCTATGCCACATGGTATGGGTTGATCCAGACCCGGTGCTCGCACCGCACGAGCGCACGGACAGAGCTGCCGATGTCTGCGAGCAGCAGCGTGTGATGACGGGGGTTCCGGCCTGTGGGCTCCAGCCGGAAGCCAGCGGCGTCGAGCGTGCCGACGGTGATCAAGGTCAGTTCAGGGAATCGCACGAGCGGGACCTCCTGCGCGAGCTCTGCGATCGACGCGCCTCTGAGCGCGAGCACTGAGATGCCGTACTCCCCGTAGGCCGCGAACATCCGCTGTGCATCAGCGCGCACAGTCGTCGGATCGAGCAGGCCGCCACGGAGCACGAGCTCGTCGACCTCGCTGAGCTCGTCGCCACGTCGGATGTGCCGCTGCTTCATGGCGAGCGAACCTAACCCTGGGGTGTGACATCCTGAACGTAGGCGTGGTCGCGCTGCGCGACCTCCTGCGCGACACGAGCACCTGAGCGCATCCGCGCGCGACCGCGGCGCCAGTAGCGTCGGCGCATGGCCCGCATCGGCGACGACCTGCTCGTCGTCGCCATCGTCGCCCTCCTCGTGGCAGCGGGCCTCGGCGCGCTCGGGCGGCTGCGAGCAGCACGGCGCGCCTCAATCGTCGCGGCGCTGAGCTCGGCGCTCGCCGTCGGCGTGCTCGGCAGCGCGCTGCTGCGCAGCGACTTCTCGCTCACCTACGTGGCCGATCAGAGCCGGCGAGGCGCCTCGGCGCCGCTGCGCCTGGCCGGGCTGTGGGGCGGACCGGAGGGCTCGCTGCTGCTGTGGGGCGCCATGCTCGCGGGCTGGGTGGCGATAGGCGTGGCCGGTCGGGCGCGCAGCGGTGCCACCTCCGACGAGCGCCGCTCGCAGGGAGCGTCGATCGCGCTCGGCGCGCTGGCGGCGGCGGTGCCGCTCGCGACGTGCTGGTGGTGGGCGGATCCCTTCGACCGCCTGGCGATCCCGGCGCTCGACGGCGGGGGACTGGTGCCGATCCTCGACCACCCGGCGATGCTCGTGCACCCACCCCTGCTCTACGCCGCGCTCACCGCGCTCGTCGTGCCGTACGCGCTCGTCGCCGGCAGCGCGATCGTCCGGTCCGAGCAGGTCGCGCCGTCAGTGGTGCGGCGATGGCTGCTCACGAGCTGGACCGGCCTCGCTGCCGCGCTGCTCCTCGGCGCCGCGTGGGCCTACGCCGAGCTCGGCTGGGGCGGCTACTGGGCGTGGGACCCCGTAGAGAGCTCGGCGCTCGTGCCGTGGCTGCTGATCACCGCCTGGCTGCACCACGAGGTGCGTGTCGGTCCAACAGGTGGAGGGCGGCTGGGCCTCGCGCTCGCCGTCTCGCCGTTCGTCCTCACCGCGGCCGGCACCGCCCTGACGAGATCGGGCGCCCTCAGCTCGGTGCACGCGTTCGCGGAGTCGATCACCGTCGGGCGGGCGCTGGGTGCCGGCGCGGCGCTCGTCCTCGCGACCGCGGTGGCAGCGACCGTGCGAGCCGAAGCGGCGGCACCGTCGAGCGTGACGTCGCTTCGCGACTGGCTGCTGGTGATCCAGGTGGCGCTGCTGGCCCTGGCCGCCGGGACGGTGGTGCTCGGAACCATCTGGCCGCTGGTCGCCGGCGACGACGTGACGACCGTCGACGGCTCGTTCTACAGCGGGGTGCTGGGACCGCTGCTGCCGCTGGTGGTCGCGGGGACCGGTCTTGCGCTGCTGCCCGCCGGCGGGCGGTGGCGGTGGGCGCCCGGCGCGGTGGGGACGCTGGTGGGAGCGGTCGCCTGCACCGGAGGTCCGGCGGTGCTGGTGGCCGCAGGCGCGGCGGGTGGAGGAGCGATCGGTTGCCTCGTCGTGGCGCAGCGCGGCCCGAGCCCACCGCATCGCGCCACGGTCGTCGCGCACGTCGGCGCCATCGTGCTGCTGGTGGCGATCGCGGCGTCGACGACCTCGCAGACCAGTGCGGTGTCCGTCGAGCCGGGAGCCTCGGTGCGCGTCGCCGGTTGGACGGTGCGCAACGAGGGCGTCGAAGCGCGCACCATGCGCCCGGGGGTCGATGCGGTGATCGCCGATCTCGTCGTCTCCGCACCGGGGGCAGGAGCGCAGCACCTCTCGCCTCGCCTCGACCGCCATCGCACCAGCGGCACGCTGCTGGCCGAGACGGCGGTGCGCACCACGTGGCGGGAGCACGTGCGCATCGTGCTGCTCGACGCCGCGGACTCCGGTCGGGTGCTCCTCCAGGTCGACGTCCAGCCCGGCGTCCCGTGGATCTGGCTGGGAGCGGTCCTCATCGTGGCTGGCGGTGCGCTGGCGGTGCGTCGCCGAGGCGATGGAGCGACGTCGCCTCAATCGTCGTCGCTCTGATCGCCGCGCAGCTCGCGCTTTCGCTCGAGGAGTCGACCGACGGTGGTGGGTGCCGCCTCCTCCTGCGCGGCCTGCTGCTTGCGGGCGCTGGGGGCGCGCGGCGCTCGGGGTGGCCGAGGCGTGCGGGAGCGACCTGGCAGCGCCGGGCGGTGGGCGTGCGCCCAGTCGCCCAGCCGCCCGGCGCGGTCGCGGGCGCCGCTGACCAGCGCCCCGCGCGGCGCGAGCCGGCTGACGGCGACCGCCACCGGCCACAGGAGGGCCGCCGCGAGGAGCAGGAGCGGGGCGAGGGCGCTGCGGACCCGACCGGGATCCAGCGTGCCGGGGTCGAACGCGCTCGACGCGTCGACCGCGCCACGTCCGCCGGTGATGGCGCTGACCTGGTCGAGGAGGGCATCGTCCGCGGGGCCGGGGCGGTACTCCGCACCGTAGGACTGGTTGGTCAGCGCTCGCCCCGACAGGAGCTGGCCGTCAGGACCGGCGATCTGCACCCCGACGGCGTACGTGCCGGCCTCTGGCGCGTCCACGTCGGCGGCGAAGGTGGTCGCGCTCACGCGCTCGAGGCGCAGATCCTGCCCATCGAGCCCCGGCGTGGTGACCCGTCCGGTGATCGTGGTCCCCTCGGGCCACGGGTCCTCGCTCTCGGCCACGACGCGGAGCCGCCCATCGACGATGCTCGCTCGCACCGCGCCGGCGTCGTCGCCGACGCTCATGGCGTCCTTCACCACCGCGGTCCAGAAGTCGCTGTAGCCGTCCCACGTCGCCCACTGCTGCGACCACCGGGCGGAGGCGTCGCTGGTCCACGCCGTGGAGCGCCCGAGGCCGACCTGCCAAGTTGCGAGCAGCGGGTCGCTCTCGTCCCCGATGCGCAGGAGCGACTGCGCGGTGGGCTTGGGCGTCGTGGCGATGTAGCCGAGCAGCGGAGGTGACTCCGTGAGGCCCGCGACCACCTCGGCGCGGGAAGCGACCAGCGGGAGGAACTCCCCCTCGGTCACGAAGCTGCGCGAGGCGGTGATGGACTCCTGCATCATGATCTCCGGGATCTGCTGCAGGTCGGTTCCGGGGTAGAAGCGTCCGCCGCCCGCCTCGGCGATGGGTCGCAGGTCCTCCGATGCGCCCTCGCCCGTGGCGAGCACCGACACGGTGATGCCCTCCTCGCGGAGGTCTGCGGCCTGCTCCGCGAGGTCCTCCATGCTGTTGACGCCGGTGAAGCCGTCGGTGAAGAGGATGATGTGGCGCAGCGATGCCTTCGAGGTCCGCAGCGCCTCGGCCGACGCGCTGAGCGAGCGGCTCAGGTCGGTGCCGCCCGCTGGGGCGATGGTGCGCAGGCCATCGAGCACCACCTCGTCGCTGGGCAGCTCCTGGAGCGGCACGATCCACTTCTCGCCGACGTTGAACGCGAGGATGCCGATCTCGTCGTTGGCCGAGAGCGCGTCGAGGGTGCGTGCCGCAGCCGAGCGGGCGATGTCGGTCTTGTTGACGCCGCCATCCGCGCGGTTGCCGCCGCCGACCATGCCGTTGGCTCCGTCGTTGCAGTGGCAGGCGCCCATCGAGCCGCTGGAGTCGATGGCGAGGACCTGGGCCACCGAGAGCCGCCGCTCGGGGTCCTGGATCTCGCTGATGACCGGCAGCAGCTGCTCGAGCTCCGTGCCGAGGTAGCCGCCCAGGCCGTACGAGCGGTCGCCGCCGATCGTCACCAGGCCGCGGCCCAGGTCGCGCACCGCGGAGCTGAGCACGTCGATCTGGGCCGCGGCGAGCGAGCGCTCGTCGACGTCGACGAGGACGATGGTGGCGTGGCGGGCGACCTCGTCGAGGGCGGGGAGGTCGACGGGGGAGGTGGTGGTGACCTCGAGGCCACCGCTGCGCAGCGCCGCCACCAGGTCATCGGCGACGCCGTCGGCACCCTCCACCACGAGCACGCTGGACGCGCCGGCGACCTCGACCGCGCCGAAGCCGAGATCGTTCTCCGCCACCGCGTTGGCGTCGCCGCTCACGCGCACCTGGTAGCGCTGCAACCCGGGCTCGCCCGCCACGTCGGTGAACGTCACCTCGTTGCTGCCCGCCTCGAGCGCGACGATCTGCTCGTCGACCACCGCACCGTCGCGGGTGAGCGTGACGGTCGCCTCGCCGGCGACCGATGCCTCGACGGTCGCGGTCATTTCCACGGCGTCGCCGGTCGCGGCCAGGCCAGGGGAGTCGACTCGAACGACCGCCAGGTCATCGCCGGTCGCTCGCTCGAGCACGTGGTGGTCCACCTGGATGCCTGCGGATCGCAGGCGCTGCGCCTCGTCGGCCGCGTCACCACGCGTCGCTCGGCCGTCGGACACGAGCACGATGCGCCGGCGCGTGTCCTCGGGCAGGAGCGCGGCCCCGAGCCGCAGTGCTCCGGCGACGTCGGTGTGCGTCGCATCCACCTGCACCATCGGCGTGCCCAGCTGGTTGTCGATGTCGACGGGGAGCTCGAGGCGAGCATCGGCGCCGAAGAGCACCACCGCGCTGCGAGCACCCGCGGGCTGGTCGTCGAGCGCGGCTCGGACGTAGTCCGCGCCGGCAGCTCGACCATCCGCAGACAGGCTGTCGCTGCCGTCGAGAAGGAAGACGACGCTGACTCGATCGCTCGTGCTGATGCGGTCCAGGTCCAGCAGGGAGAGCACCAGGAGGGCGGCGATGAGGACCCGCAGCGCGATGGCGACCTGCCACTGCCGTGGCGCGACGCCGATGGATCGGCGGGCGAGCAGCAGCTCGAGGAGCAGCACGAGCAGGAGGGGGGGAACGAACCACTGCCAGCGGGGGTCCTCGCGCAGCGAGGCCTCGCGGGCTGCGGTCTCGGGGCGCAGCTCGGTGGGCAGGGCGGGCTCGGGTGCGACGAGCGACTCGCGCGGATCGGCGTTGACGGCGACGGTGCGGTCGGGGCGACCGTCCACTTCGATCGTCCAGAACCCCGTGCGATCCGTGCGCGGCGTCGGATCGCCGGGCGCCACGGCGATCGTCGTCCCACCCGGCGCGTGCAGCGTCGCTCCGGCGGTGGTGTCGAGGGGGAGCTGGTCGCCGACCGTCGAGCCACCAGGTGGCAGCGCCGCGCCGGCGAGCTCCACCAGGAGGCGGTCGATGAGGATGGGGAACGCGAGGTCCAGCGGCAACGTGCTGTCGCCGAGCACGAAGGTGGTGGCCGCGAACCGCTGCCCGCCGTGGCGGCCGCGCAGCAGCAGCGGCACCGACTCGGCGGCGACCAGCACCTCGGCTGGTCCCGGGTCGACGCGCTGCGCTCGTGCGATGGCGACGTCCGCGAGGTCGAGGCCCCGCAGGAGCGCATCCTCGGCATCGACCAGCGTGATGATCGGCGCATCGGTCGCACCCAGCGGCCGCACGGCGTCGCCGATGCCGCCGGGGGCCGCGATGGCGAGGAACGGCTGCTCGGGCGCTGCGGGCGGGTCGACCTGGTCGTACACGACGAGGTCGGCGTCGGTGGCCGCCGCCGCCTCGGCATCCGCGACGCGCTCGATGGTGACCCCGTCGATCGCGCCCAGCACGGTGTCGAGGTAGATGTCCGGTGCGCCGACGACCGCGACCGTGAGCGGGCGACGCCGCGCGGTCACCGCGAACGCCCGGTCGTCGACGTCGAGGAGGTCCTCGCCCTCGAGGAACGCCTCCACGCGGTCGCCTGCCGGGAGCTCGTGATCGAGATCGACGACCTCGCCCCGGTCGAGGCGCACCTCGGTGGTCCACGTGGTGACGCCGTCGACGTCGACGCGCAGGGTCTGCGTGGCCGCCTCGTCGCCGGTGTTGCGGAGCTGGATCGTGGCGCGCAGACCGCTGCCGATCGGCTCGACGAGCAGGCGGGTGATCCCACGGTTGGTGGATCGCTCGCCGATGGGCACGTACGTGGTGTCCGGGAGCAGCTGGGCGCGAGCGGCATCGTCGAGTCCGCCGTCGCTGAGCAGCACGAAGCCGATCTCGGTGCCGGGCCGCTCGAGGCTCGCCGCCAGGGTGAACGCCCCGGCGAAGTCGGCGCTGCCGCTGGGCTCCGGGGTCCGCTCCAGCGCCGAGCGGAACTCGTCGCGCTCGGTGGTCGAGGTGACGAGCACCTCGGAGCGCGCACCGGCCACGACGAGGCTGGCCTCTGCTCCCGCCGGCAGCTCGTCGTAGAGGTCCAGCGCCTCCGCTCGCGCACTGGCCAGGCGGTCCGGGTCGCCGTCGGCGGCAGCCATCGAGCCCGAGGCGTCGATGATGAACACGGTGTGGGCGAACAGCTCGCTCTCCGAGCGCGCCACGGGCCGCGCGAGCAGCGCAGCGAGGAGCACGACCGCCAGCAGCTGCAGCGCGAGCAGCGCGCTGGGCCGGAGCCGCTGCCAGGGACGGGCGGCGGACACCGGCCGGGCGAGCTCGCGCCACAGGAACGTGGAGGGCACCTCGGTGGGCTCCCGCCTCGGCCGCAGGATGTGCAGGACGAGGATCGGCAGCGCCGCGGCGAGGAACCACCACCCCGCCGGGTTGGCGAAGCTCATCGGTCGCTCACCGCAGGAGTCCCTCGCGACGCCAGCCCTCGAGCACGGCGTGCGCCACGTCGTCGCCGGTGGACAGCCGCACGTACGCCCCGCCCGCGCGTCGCACGCGGCCGGCGACCTCGTCGAGCCAGCCGCGCACCGCGGCCGCGTAGTCGCGGCGGGCCTCGGCGCTGAGCGACACGGCGACCACCTCGCCCGATTCGCTGTCGACGAGGTCGAGGTCGCCGTAGAGCTCTGGCTCCAGCTCGTCGCGGTCGAGCACGTGGACCACCGCCAGGTCGCCACCGCGGCTCGGGATCCGGGTGAGGCCCGCCTCCCAGTCGGGGGTGAGCAGGTCGCTGATCACGACGGTGAGCCCCGGGGGCCCGGGTCGGCGCAGCAGCGCGCCGACGGCATCGAGGAAGGCGGTCGGACCGGTCGCCTCGAGCTGCTGCAGCTGGGCGAACAGGTGCGGCGCAGCGCCACGGCCAGCGAACCGCGGCGCCCGCGCCTCGAACGGGAACGTGTGGAGGGTGACGCTGTCGCGCCCCACCAGGGCGACGAACCCGAGCACCGCAGCCACCTGCCGAGCGAGCTGCAGCTTGGCACCTCGCATCGAGGCGGACGTGTCGAGCACGACACGCAGCACGAGGTCGTCCTCGGCGTCGAACAGCTTCACGAGCAGGACGTCGAGGCGCGCCCAGAGCTGGTAGTCGATGCGGCGGAAGTCGTCGCCGGGCACGTAGTCGCGGTAGTCGGCGAAGTCGAGCGATGACCCGTGGCGCACGGAGCGGTGCTCGCCGCTCAGGTGCCCCGCAAGGCGCCGTCGGGTGCCGAGCTGCAGCCGCTCGAGGCGGGCGAGCACCGCCGGGTCGAGCAGCGGCTCGGCCGGCGTCATCGCGGCGCGCCTCGGATCTCGGCGCTGGGCACCGGGACGGCATCGAGGACCGCGGCCACCAGATCCTCGGCGGTGACCCCATCTGCGGTGGCCTCGTAGCCGAGCACCATGCGGTGGCGCAGCGCGGAGGTGGCGACCCAGCGCAGGTCCTCGGCGGAGACGTTGGGCCTCCCCTCGAGGAGCGCCTGCGCCTTGGCGGCGAGCACGATGGCCTGCACGCCGCGCGGCGAGGAGCCGAAGCGCACGTAGCGCCGCACGGCATCGGGTGCCGTCGGCTGGTCGGGGTGGGTGGCCAGCACCAGGTCGACGGCGTGGCGCAGCAGGTGGCTGGCCACCGGAACCTCCCGGGTCAGCGCGATCATCGACTGCAGCGTGGCGACATCCGCGACGGCGCGCACCGGGGCGCCCGCCGCGCCGGTGGTGCGCTGGGCGACCTCCACGAGGTCGTCCGCGGTCGGGAACGGCACCTGCGCCTTGAGCATGAAGCGGTCGAGCTGCGCCTCGGGGAGGGGGTAGGTGCCCTCCATCTCCAGCGGGTTCTGCGTCGCCATGACGAGGAACGGCCGGGGAAGCGGACGTGTCTGGCCGGCCACCGTCACCGAGCGCTCCTGCATCGCTTCGAGCATCGCCGACTGCGTCTTGGGGGTGGCGCGGTTGACCTCATCGGCCAGCACGAGGTTGGCGAAGATCGGGCCCTCCTGGAACTCGAAGCGTCGGCGCCCCTGATCGTCGTCCTCGAGGACCTGGGTGCCGGTGATGTCCGCGGGCATGAGGTCGGGGGTGAACTGCACACGGCCGAAGTCGACGTCGATGGCGTCGCTGAGGGTCTTGAGCAGCATGGTCTTGCCGAGGCCCGGCACGCCTTCGAGCAGCGCGTGGCCTTCGGCGAGCAGGCACAGCACGACCGTGCGCACGAGGTCTCGCTGGCCCACGATGACCTTCGCGATCTCGCTCTCGATCGCATCGGCGATGCGGGCGTAGGCGGCGGGGTCGATGGGCTCGGTCGGTGCGGTCACCGGGTCCTCCAGGGTCAGGATGCGGCGAGCGCATCGAAGTAGGCGCGCACGAGCGCGCGCAGCGATGGGGGGATCGACGACTGGTCGAGGGCGCGGGTGGCCCGCTCGCGGTAGCGGGTGAGCGCGTCACCGAGCGGCACGTGCGCGCCGGTCGTGGCGGTCGGGCCGTCGCCGAGGCCGGTGGTGACCTGCTCGCCGCCCACATCGGTGCCATCGACGTCGATCTGCTCGCCGTCGGTGCCGGCGTTCGGATCCCAGATCGACGGGTTCGCTGGGTCGCCGGGCTGGACGTTGCTGTTCCCGGTGCCATCAGCGGTGCCTTGACCGCCCTGGCCGCTGCCGGTGGTCGACTGGTTCCCGCCGACCTGACCCTGTCCTCCGCCGCCGGACCCCTGCCCTTGGCCCTGACCCTGGCCGGACCCCTGGCCTTCGCCTTCGCCCTGGCCTTCGCCTTCGCCCTGGCCTTCGCCTTCGCCCTGGCCGTCGCCGTCGCCGTCGCCGTCGCCGTCGCCGTCGCCGTCGCCGTCGCCGTCGCCGTCGCCGTCGCCTTGGCCCTCGCCTGACGAGCCGCTGGCTCGGGCATCGGCGATCGCACGCTGCCCGGCGGCAGCGGCCTCCTGGTTCGCGACCCCATCGCTCGCCGCCCGGTGGGCAGACGCTGCCTCGCCGAGGGCCGCGGAGGCACCCGCGAGGTCACCCTCACCGAGGCGTGCGGCAGCGTCGGCCAGTGCGGCTGCGGTCGAGGGGGCGCCGGCGGCCTGGGCGGCGGCGAGCGCCTCCAGCCGCTCAGCGAGCGCAGCGCGCTCCGCCTCGTCGAGATCCGCGAGCTCGTCCGCGACCTGCTCGAGCTGCGCCGCCGCACCGTCGCCGGGCGCACCCCCTGGAAGCGGATCTGCCTCCAGGCCGCGCTCGAGCCCGACCGTGGCGGCCTTCTGGCTGAGAAGCCCCGATTGCTGCTGGGCCTCGAGCTCGGCTTGGGCCGCGGTCAGGCGCTGCTCGGCCTCCTCGAGGTCGCTGAGCTGGTCGATCTCGGCCGCGAGCTGCTCCAGCTCGGCAGCGACGGCGCGCTCCTGCTCGGTCGCCTCAGGGTCGTCGCGCAGCTCGGCAGCCTCGTCGCGCAGCGCCTCGGCGAGGTCGTCGACGGCCGCCTCCTCATCTGCGGCTGCCGCACGGCGATCCTCCTGCGGGTTGCCGGCGACGGTGAGCAGGACGGTGGCGACCACCAGCGCCGCGCCCATGCGGTGGCCGCGTCGCAGGTGCAGCGGGATCGCGGCCGATGGCTCGGCGACTGCGGCCTGCTCGGCGCGAGCGCGCACCTCGAGCACCAGCGGGCCGGCCGCGTCCTCGAGCTCGAGCGCGGTCGCGAGCGCATCGTGGGTGTCGAGCCCCCGGTCAGCGGCGCGGGCGACCTGCGCCAGCGAGATGGGCACGACGGCTGCCACGACGGCGAGCACGAGGAGCGCGCCGGTGAGCACGCCGAAACCGGTCGCCTCGAACCACGGCCAGCTCCAGCGACGCCCGGCGAGCACCAGCAGCAGCGATGCGGCGGCGACGAACGGGGCCAGCATCGCCACGGTCTCGACGAACCACGCCAGGCGCAGGCGCCGCCGGGTGGCGAGCAGCAGGGCGCGCGTCGTGGGCAGCGATGCGGCGGTCGGGCGGTCGCCCACCGGGACGCCCCTCATCGCTCGGTCCTCGCTGGGGTGCGCACCTTGCGGGTGGCGACGACGAGGGAGGTGACGGCGAGGAAGCTGAGCAGCGCCAGCGAGCGGATCCAGAACGCGATGCCACCGTCGGGGTCGTCAGGTTGCTGGGGTTCGACGAAGCCGCCCGGTCCCTCGAAGACTGGGCCGCCATCCGGACCGATTGGCACGGGGCCGACGAAGTCGACGGCGCCGATCTCTTGGAACTCGAACACCTGCGGGTGGACCATCTGGTGGATGGCATCGAAGGGCGAGGAGCTCGACGCCGAGCCGAAGAAGTCGCTGCTCGAGCTCCCGATGAGGTCGCCGGCGAGCACGAGCGGGTTCAGCAGGAGCAGCTCGTCAGGGGGCCGATCCTCGATGCCGAAGTCGTTCTGCCGCTGCGACTCGGCCACGCCGGCGACGGCGTACGCGAGGAACGTGCCGAGCACCATGATGAGCGCGATCGCGTACGCCATCACGGTCGCGGTCTGGGTGCGGCGGAACACCGCGGAGCACCCGACGGTGATCGAGGCCAGGATCACCCCGGTGGCGACCACCGCGCCGAGCGCGGCGAGGACCGACGACATCGTGACGCCGCCGATGAGGTACGAGATGCTCAGCAGGGGGGCGGTCGCCGCCACGAGCAGCAGCAGGAACGCGACCGACGCGAGCAGCTTGCCGATGACGATGGACCGCGGTCGCAGCAGCGTGATCTGCAGGGGCACCAGCGTCTGGCGCTCCCGCTCGCCGCTGATGGCGCCGGAGGTCATCCCCGGCACGAGGAAGATCACGAGCAGGAACATGAAGAACAGGACCCACTCGAAGATGCCGCGCCCGAGCGACGCCACCTCGGTGGCAGCGAGCGGCCCGTTCATCGCGGCGGATTCCCCGGTGTCGGCGTAGTAGACGAGGTAGAGGATGCCGCTGAGCAGCGTGAGGTAGACGGTGAGGATGAGCGAGGCACGCCTGCCGCGGGTGCGCTCGCGCAGCTCGCGGGCGAGCACGGGGTTCATCGACACCCTCATTGCACGATGCCCTTCGTCACCTTCATGAACACGTCCTCGAGCGATCGTCCCGTCGAGCGGAACTCGAGGATGGGTCGACGCTCTGCCACGAGGCGTGCCAGCAGCTCGACCTGCTCCTCCTCGCTGGCGACCGTGTAGGTCTCGACGGTGCCGTCCATCAGGTGGACGGCGACGGTCCGCTCGCCCGCGAGGCTGCGGAGGATCTCCGCCGGCGGTCCCTCCACCAGCAGCCGGCCCGCCTCGAGGATCGCGATCTCGGTGCAGATCTCCTCGAGCTCGGAGAGGATGTGCGAGCTCACCACGATGGTCTTGCCGAGCGATCGCAGCTCCTGCAGCAGCGCTCGCAGCTCCACGCGCGCTCGCGGATCGAGTCCGCTCGCGGGCTCGTCGAGGATCAGCACCTCGGGGTCGTGCACGAGTGCGCGAGCGAGGCTCAAGCGCTGCTTCATGCCTCGCGAGAGCGAGTCGACCATCGCCTCGCGCTTGGTGGAGAGGTCGACGAGATCGAGGAGGTCGCCGATCAGCGGGTCGATCGATCGGCGAGCGATGCCGTGCGCGCTGGCGAAGAACCGCAGGTACTCGTCGACGCGGAGGTTGTCGTACACCCCGAGGATGTCGGGCATGAACCCCATGCGGGCGCGCACGTCGCGCGGCGACTGCACCGGGTCGAAGCCGGCGACCTCGACGGTGCCGGCCGTCGGCAGCAGCAAGGTGGCCAGCACGGAGAAGGTCGTCGTCTTGCCGGCGCCGTTCGGGCCGACGAGTCCGTAGATCGACCCCTTCGGCACCCGCAGCGAGAGGTCCTGCACCGCGTAGAGATCGCCGTAGCGCTTGGTGAGCCCCCGCACGACGATCGCGCTCGCCGGCTCGCTGGGCTCGGGCGCCGTGGCCACCGATCCGCTCTGCTCCTCGGGCGCGCTCATGGGGCGACCACCGTCGTCACGGTCGCACCCGGCTCGACGCCGGGGTTGAGGCCAGGCGGCACGCGGTTCGTCGTGGTCGTCGCGGTTCCGCCGGTGGCAGCGGCCTCGGTGCGGATCTCCGCGAAGCGCCGGGCGAGTGCGGCGAGGTCCTCGATCGTGGTGACCTCGACCTCGGCGTCGTCCTCGGAATCGACGTGGTACACGACGACGGTGCGCTCGGCCTTGGGGTCGTCGCGCTGCTGGTCGACCACCCAGGACGAGCCGATGCGCAGCCACAGGGAGCCGCCGACGGCGGCGTCGGCGGGCAGGAGCAGGCGGCGCCGCTCGCCGAGTCCGACGAAGAGCTCGGTCCACTCGCCGTCGAGCCAGAGGTGGGCCATGCGGAGGTCGCTGGGGAGGTCGAGCACGAGCCCGTCGCGCTCCACTGCGCTGCCGTCGACCTGCCGGGGCAGCAGGAGGCGGACGAACGCCTCGTCTCGGCTCAGCTCGTCGAGGTCCTCCTCGTCGGCCGGATCCTCGGCGTCGGGCGCTGGTGGTCCCATCATGCCGAAGGGGTCGTCGCCGCCGCGCACCACCTCGAGCGAGGTGCTGGCGTCGCTCACCATCGCGCTGGCGGCGTCGACCTCTGCGGTGCGCACGATCAGCGAGCGACCAGCGGTGATCGGCTTGCCGTCGCGCAGCACCGGTGCGGGCAGCTCGTCGCTCCACGCGGCCACGATGACGCGGCCCGGAGCGAACAGGTTGCTCCCCTTCTCGCTGGTGTACTTGGACCACACGCCCGGCGCCACCGGACCGTCGCGGGTCGAGTCCGGCAGCACCGGTTGGCCGAAGTCGTCGAACATGACGTCGCCGCGCATCACGTCCCCGTCGAAGACACCCTCCAACGTGTCGCCGAACAGGCCACCGTCGCGGCGGTCCGCAGCGATCCGATCGGTGGCGCCTTCGATCGTGATCGTTCGTGTCGCTCCGGGAGCGAGGTCGTCCACGTCGAGGGTCTGCCTGCCAGTGACGGCGACGACCTCGCGGAGGGTGACCGGAGAGGTGTTGGTGATCTCGATCTCCACCGCGCCCGTCGAGGCAGAGCTGGCCTGCACGTCGAGCAGCGCGACATCCACGGCGCCGCGCGCCTCGATGACCTGGAACGCGCCGGGGCCGAGCTCGACCTTCGCAGTGGTTCCCGCCGGGTGGATCGCCATCGGGGCGGTGATCGGGCCGTTGCGCCCGAACTGGTCGAACCCGCCGAGCCAGGAATCGAGCCACGGCCACGGGTGCCAGCCGGCGGGAGCTTCGAGCGTGGCCGTCGCCCCGTTGCGCGACGAGAGCATCGTGGCGGTGAGCGCGGTGGTGCCTTGATCGGTCTGCTCGTAGACGGTGATGTGGGCGTTGCTCGCTCCCGATCGGAGATCGCGCCCCTGCACGAAGAAGATCGCGCTGAACAGCACCGACGCTGCTGGCACCGCGATCCACGTGAGGGTGTGTCGGCCACGTCGCCGAAGGATGCGGTACGTGACGGGACCGACGATGACGATGTAGACGCCGAGCAGCACGAGCAGCGTCCCGACATCGGGGAGTCGGAACCCGGCATCCTCCGAGAGCGATTGCGAGGGATCGAAGAACCCCTCGTCGAACTGCCACACCACGTTGCCGTCGAAGGGAGCGCGCGCCGGTGTCGGCCAGAGCATCGCGCTCCAGCTGCCTCCGGCGACCGCGACGCCGCCGGTGAGCTGGATCGTGCCGACGCCGAGGCGAACTGGGCCATCTCTCTGGGGCCACAGCTCGTCGCCGAGGGCGGTGGGCTCCGCCGAGTCGTCGGCGTCGATGAGCAGCGTGCCCCCGTCGGCGACCCACTGCAGCAGCGCAGCGCGCCCGTCCTCGCCGAGGGCGGTGAGGTCCGACGGCAGGCCGAGGATCTGGTCGTAGGGGGCGAGGGCGGCGGCGCCAGCGCGCAGCAGCGATTCGGGGACTGCGGTGATGCGGGCGGTGTCGGTGCCGATCGCCAGCGACGCGCTCGTCGGGGCATCGGTGGCGCGGTCGAGCTCGGGGAGCAGGCCCACCAGCTCGTCGCCGGGGGCGAACTGCGCCGAGCCCCGCTCCTGAGCGATCACCGTGTCGCCGTCGAGCAGCTGCACCTCGATCTGCGAGTTGTTGCCGATGGCGGTGGGGACGATCGCGACGAACTCCTTCGTGCTGCCGGCGGCGAGCTCGACCTCGATCGTCTGGTGCACCTCTCCGTCGGCGAACGACGAGATGGCGAGGTGGCCGCTGATGAGGCGATCGGCCACGACGCGCACCCGCACCGGCATGGGTAGACCCGTGGCGAAGCGCCCATCGATGCCCACCTCGACCGACAGCTGCACCTCTGCGGCCGCAGGCGCGGCGGTCACGACCAGTCCGCTCAGCACGAGCAGGAGCGCGAAGGCCGCGCGGCCAGCGACGACCGCCGACCACCGCTGCCCACCGACTGGCCTGCTGATCATGCTCGTGCCGTCGCCTCCCACTCAGATGGTTGCCGCCGCACGGTGCGATGACCGCCGACGCGCTGCTCATGCTCCCACGGTTCAGACGTCGGCGCGCGGCGCAGCGGTTCCCAGTGGCCGAAGGCCGCAGACGGGCGCTGCGAGCGGCGCCACGACGTCTGACGCTCATCAGGTCGTGATTCCGAGGGTGCCCCCGGCAGGATTCGAACCTGCGCTCCCGGATTAGGAATCCAGCGCTCTATCCCCTGAGCTACGAGGGCGGGGCCGGGAGGATTCGCGGCGCGAAACCCGGATTCGAGATCGTAGCGGCGGGGGAGTAGCGGGTCCGAGTGCCGGTTTCGGCCGTTGTGGCACCGCGGGAGGTGCTCGCCGTGGGCGATCGCGGTCCGCGAACGGATCGAGGGCGCGTTCGAGCGCTCAGGTGTTCGATCCCGGTGGCGGCGGTGCCTCAAGCGGCGACGGGACCGAGGCCCCGGGATGCGCGCGTGGCGGAGAGGTCGCCGCTCGGGGGCAGGTGCAGCCCGGGCCTCCGCTCGGGCCGCGCAGTAGCGTCGGCGTCGTGAACGCTGCACGGTCGTCTCGTCGTCTGCACCTCTCTGCAGGCGCCGTCCTGCTCACCATGCTGGTCGGTGTCGGCCTTCCCCCGACCCCGGCGCTCTCCGCCGGCAGCGGTGGCGGCACGGTCGTGCCGGGCGCCGAGTGGACGGTCGACACCCCGGCGTCGCACGGCATGGACGTCGCCACGCTCGATGGTGCGCGCGTCTACGCGATGGCCGACGGACGTAACACGCAAGGTGTCGTCGTCGTGCACGAGGATGCGATCGTCGCCGAGTGGTACGCGCCCGGCCGTGACGCCACCTCGCCGGCGGCGAGCTGGTCGATGGCCAAGAGCTTCACGAGCGCGCTCATCGGCATCGCCATCGGCGAGGGCCTGATCCCGAGCATCGACGTGCCCATGAGCACCTACTACCCGTCGTGGGTCGGCACGCCTCGTGAGGCGATCACGCTGCGCCACGTGCTGCACATGGAGTCGGGTCTCCAGTGGGACGAGGACTACAGCCCGGGCAGCCTCGCCACCTCCGACATCATCCAGATGCTCACCTACAACCCAGATCAACTCGCGTACGCGGCGGCGAGGCCCTTCGAGGTGGCGCCCGGCACCCGGTGGAACTACTCGAGCGGGGACACCATGCTGCTGTCGGGCGTGCTCGAGCAGGCCACCGGCATGCCGGCGGGGGAGTACGCCCGCACGAAGATGCTCGACCCGATCGGCATCGGCGCCCTCGACTGGTGGCAGGACGCCGCAGGCCATTCGCTCACGTACTGCTGCGTCGACACGACGTCGCGCGACTTCGCCCGCTTCGGGCTCCTCTACCTGCACGACGGGCTGTGGGGGAGCAAGCAGGTGGTGCCCGCATCGTGGGTGCAGGACTCGATCACCGACACGGCCGCGAACTCGTCGGGCTACGGCTACCAGTGGTGGCTGCAGATGGGCGGCAGCGGCGCGATCCCGCCGTACTTCAGCGCACGTGGCCACGACGGTCAGTACATCTACGTCATCCCGAGCCTGGACCTCGTCGTGGTGCGCAACGGCCTCTACGACAAGAGCGCCTGCCCACCGATCGCGGATCCGAGCCTCCTCGAGTACTACCCGCCGCAGGGCCTCGTGCCGGACCACGGAACGGTCGGACCGGAGACTGGCTGGTCCGACACCGACTTCCTCACGCCGATCGTCGAGTCGCTCATCGGCGGCGGCGCTGCGAGGGCGGCGATCGATGGCGACGCCGCGGCGGGCGGCCTCGCAGCGCAGGAGGGCGGTGGCGCATCGCACAACGGCTGCCGCAACGTCGCGCCACCGACGACGACGTCGACCACCGTCGCGTCCGCGAGCCCGACCACGACGGTGCCGCCCGCCGCACAGCCCATCGTGGCCACACCGACCTTCACCGGCTGAGCGCTCCTGTCACCTGCGTCGGGGGTGCTCGCCGCTTCGTCGGCCTCGACGGCACCGTCCCCGAGCCCGTCCGGCTCGGCTCCTGCCTCTGCGGGTGCGGGCCGGGTCGGTGACCCTCAGCCGGGCTCGCCCCCGTCGATGTCGAACGTCGAGGAGTAGCGGTTCATGTGGGTGACGCGGCACCCGCTGACCACGGCGGCATCCGCGTCGGCGGCACCGAGTGCGACCGCCTCCCAGCGAGCCGTCTCACCAGGCGCGACCTGGTCGACCTCCGCGTGCGCGAGCTCGAGGCGGGTGCCGTCGCGCGCGGTGAACGACACGGTGATCAGGTAGCGGCTCGTCTCGCTGCTGTGGTTGGTGACCCGCCCGGTCGCCACCAGCGGCCGGGCATCGAGGTCGCACGTGACCTCGCCCTGGAGGTCGCGCTGGGGCGGGTGGTCGAGGTTGGCGGAGTCGGTCTCGATGCCCGTCTCCTCCTCGATCGCCTGCATCTCCTCCTGCGCGGCGTCGTACGAGCGGCCCTCCTCCTCGAGCCGGTCGGCCGCCTCGCCGAGGAAGAGCGCGGCGACGATCCAGAACGCGATCGAGCCGACGACGACCACGCCGACGATCACGAGCGCCGCGATCGCGCACCCGTTCATCCCCTGCTTCGACTGCACCACCATCGGGTACGGCAGCGGGGCGCCCATCGGCGGCGGCGGAGGTGGGGGAGGCGGTGGCGGCGGGGTGCCACCTGCCGGCGGGTACCACCTGCTGTCTGAGCCCTGCCACCAGCCCGGCCCTTGGGGTGCGTCGCTCACCGCTGCGGTCCTCCCGTGCGCTCGGGTCGAACCTACCGCCTGCGACCCGGCGCCGGGAGGTGCGCCGAGCGCGGCGACGCCGCTGATCACGCCGCCCCGCTGGCATTGCCGCGGTGGGCTCGGGCCGCGTCACTAGCCTGCGGGCAGCAACAGGGGGAGGGGTCCAGTGGCGTCCACGACGAGCTTCCAGCTCTCGTCCTCCTCCGTGCTGCGCGGCATCGGCAGCCTCCTCGATCTGAGCGGCGCGCCGATGCGGCTCCTCACGAACCGCACCCCGACGAGTGCGTCGAAGCGCGCCATGCGCGCCGACGTGCTGACGGTGGCCGACGACGCCCGAGCAGCGATCGCACAGCTCGCACCGAACGTGGAGGCACACGATGGCTAAGCGACGTTCCGGCGGCACGACGACTGCAGGAGGTGCGCCGAACGAGGCCGCCGAGGTCTGGTCCGGCGACCTGCCGCTACCAGCGCCCGACGTGCTGGCGCAGTACGAGAAGGTTGCGCCCGGGTTCGCGCAGCGGTTCCTCGACAGCTGGGAGCAGCAGGGCGCGCACCGTCGTGAGATGGAGCGCGAGGTGCTCGTCGGTCAGCTGCGCTCCCAGCAGCGAGCGCAGCCGCTCGCGCTCGCCTTCGGCGCGGCGGGGCTGTGGGCCGGCACCGCGATCGCGATCTGGGCCAACGTCGCAGCCGGGGTCGCCGTAGCCGTCGCGATGATCGTCGCCTTCGTCGCTGCGAACCTCATGGGCGCCGGGAAGGCCGATCGGCAGCTCTCGGCGAACGCAGCCGCGGTTCCCGATCCATCCACCAGGGGGACGGCGAAGCGCACGCCTCCGCCGCAGGTGTCGCAGCGCAGCGAGCCGAAGCCGCGCCCGTCGAACCGCTCGAAGTCGAAGAAGCCCCGCTCCGGCAACCGCCGGTAGCTGTCGTCCTACCAGGAGCCGAGGTGGGGCGAGCTCGACCGCGACGCCTCAGCAGCGGCCCGGGCCAGCGCCGCGTTCTGCGCGTCAGCACCTGCCTTGGCGCCCTCCGGCGTGATCCCGCCCGCACGCCCGTAGAGGCGCTGGGCGAGAACGCAGAGCACGATGAACACCGCGAACATCGCCAGGAAGACGGTCATGGGCACTCCTCTGCATCGGCTCCATGCGGAGCTGCTCCTGACGCTACTCCCGTGGCTCGCGATCAGTGCTCCACGTTCACGCGCCTCGTGCACCTGCCCTGTGCTCTGAGGGCCTCGGCGGGCCATGATGGCGGCCTGCAGCTCGCACCTGAGGGGGAGCCTCCATGCCCGACGCGCTGATCATCGACGCCTGCCGCACGCCTCGTGGCATCGGCAAGCAGGGCAAGGGCGGCCTCGCCCACCTGCACCCGCAGCACGTGGGCGCCACGGTGCTGCGCGCGCTCGCCGAGCGCAACGACTTCGACACCGCCGCGGTGGACGACATCGTGTGGGGCACCAGCTCGCAGGTGAGCGAGCAGAGCGGCGACCTCGGTCGCATGGCCGCCCTCGACGCCGGCTACGACGTGCACGCCAGCGGCGTCACGCTCGACCGCTTCTGCGGCTCGGGCATCACGGCCACCAACATCGCGGCCAACGCCATCATGGCCGGCATGGAGGACCTGGTCATCGCCGGGGGCACCGAGATGATGTCGCTGCCGAAGAAGGGCATGCTGCCGATCGGCGCCAACAACGCCCACCTCCAGGACATCCACCCGCAGCCGCACCAGGGCGTGTCCGCCGATGCCATCGCGACGATGGAGGGCATCTCGCGCACCGCACTCGACGCGCACGCGGCCGAGTCGCAGGCTCGTGCCGCTCGTGCGATCGAGGAGGGGCGCTTCGATCGCAGCCTCATCCCGGTGCTGAACCTGGATGGCACCGTGGCGCTCGACCACGAGGAGTTCCCCCGCCCCAGCACCACCGCAGAGTCGCTCGCCGCGTTGCCGCCGAGCTTCGAGGCCGTCGCCGACTACCGCCACACGCCCGAGAGCCGCACCTACCGCGAGCTCGTCGCGATGAAGTACCCGGACCTGGTCATCGAGCACGTCCACCACGCCGGCAACTCGTCAGGTGTCGTCGACGGTGCGGCCGCGATCCTGCTGGCCAGCGAGTCGTACGCGAAGGCCAACGGCCTCACCCCGCGGGGCCGCATCGTCGCCACGGCCAACATGGGCGACGACCCGACGCTCATGCTCAACGCCCCGGTCCCCGCAGCGCGCAAGGTGCTGGCGCGCGCCGGGCTGTCGCTCGATGACATCGACCTGTTCGAGATCAACGAGGCGTTCGCGGTCGTGTCGGAGAAGTTCATGCGGGATCTGGATCTGGACCGCGACAAGGTGAACGTGAACGGCGGCGCCATGGCGCTCGGCCACCCCATCGGCGCCACCGGGGCGATCCTCATCGGCACCGTGCTCGACGAGCTCGAGCGCACCGACGGCCGCTACGGCCTCGTCACCATGTGCGCCGGTGGCGGCATGGCGCCCGCCATCATCATCGAGCGCCTCTGACGTCTGCTCGCGGCTACGGCAGGACCGCCTCGAGCTCCCCGCCGGACGGCGCCGCGAGCTCGTCGAGTCGTTGGAGGAATGCGGCCATCGCCTGACGGGTGACCGTCGCTCCGGGTTTGAACGTGCCGTCAGCGAAGCCGGTCGTGATGCCGGTGGAGGCGAGCCACTCGATCTGGTGGAAGAAGGTGCTGTCGAGGGGCACGTCGGTGAACGACGCCACCTCCGGGTCGGTGAACGGCGGCTCCCCGCTCTGACGGTGGAGGAACGCGGCCATCGCCTGGCGCGACACCGAGCTGCCTGGGCGGAAGGTTCCATCCGGGAACCCTCCCGTGATCCCGGAAGCCGCCAGCCACTCGATCTCGTGGAAGAACGGGTGGCCGGTCGGTACGTCGGTGAACGTCGCGGTGCCCGGGGCGGTGAATGCCGGTGAGCCCTCGAAGCGGTACAGGAAGGCAGCCATCGCGGCGCGCGACACCTGTGCGGTGGGGCGGTAGGTGCCGTCGTCGTATCCAGAGGTGATCCCGGCGCCGATGAGCCACGAGATCTCGTCGCAGAAGGGGTGCGACGGGCCGACGTCGGAGAACGGGCCAGTGACGACCGGGTCGGGAGCGCACCCCGGAGTCCCAGCAAGCCCGCGCACGAAGAGCTCGATGCCCCCCGAGGAGCCGCCGGCGACGAGGTCGTGGGCGCTGGAGGTGAACGCGACGTTCGTGCCGGCGCCATCGATCGAGGGTTGGAACGAGCCGTCATCGGCAGGGCCGCCGCTGCTGTCGACCGACACGAGCTCGGTCTCGCCGATCACCACGTCGCGCACGAACACGTCGAGCGCGAAGTTGGTGTCGCCAGCGACGAGGTCGGACGCGCTTGACTGGAACGTCACGAACCGGCCGTCCGCCGAGATGTCAGCTCGCCTCGAGTCCCCGTCGCCGGCCTCGCCTGTGAGGTCCGCGGAGACGAGGGTGGTGACGCCGGCACCCACGTCGCGCACGAAGACGTCGTTGACGCCGTTCGTGTCCCCGGCGACGAGGTCGTTCGCTCGCGACCAGAACGCAACGACCGATCCGTCCGCTGACAGCGCCGGCTCGGTCGAGTGGTCCGCCGACGGCCCACCGCCCGCGTCGACGGACACGAGCGTGGTGACGCCGAGGTCGAGATCGCGCACGAACACGTCGGTCTTGCCGTTGGTGTCGGAGTCGACGAGGTCGGTGGCCCCCGAGCCGAACGCGACGTGGCCGCCATCAGCGGAGATGGCGGGCATGCCGATGGGTGAGGAGCCGGAGAAGCCGTCGGAGGGGCCGCCTGCTGCATCGACGGAGACGAGCGTGGTCGTGCCTGCATCGAGGTCGCGCACGAAGACGTCGGTCGCCGCGTTGGTGTCGCCGCCGACGAGGTCCGTCGCGTTCGACCAGAACGCGACCGTTCGGCCGTCGTCGGAGAGCACGGGGGCGCCAGACGCAGCATCTGATGCGCCGCCGCCGGAATCGACCGAAACGAGCGTCGTGGTGCCCGCTGTCATGTCGCGGACGAACACGTCGTTGTGACCGTTGGTGTCGCCGGCCACGAGATCGGTGGCGGCAGACTGGAAGGCGACGTAGCGCCCATCGGCGGACACCGATGCGAGCCCACTGCCGTCGAATCCCGACGTCCCGTCCGCAGCGCCGCCGAAGCGGTCGATCGACACCAGCTCGGTCGTGCCGGCCTCGAGGTCGCGCAGGAAGACGTCGCGCAGCGCGTTGGTGTCGCCAGCGACGAGGTCGGTCGCCTCGGAGGTGAAGGCGACGTGCAGGCCGTCGGCCGAGAGCCGGGCGCCATCTGATCCGGCATCGGCCTGGCCGTCGAAGCGGTCGACGGAGATCAGCTCGGTGACCCCGAAGGCGACGCGGCCCGTCCCAGCGGACACCGCGCCGGCGCCGGCTGGCAGTCCGCCGCACAGCAGCGACACCGCCACCGCTCCAGCGACCACGTGCGTGCGAACGCCACCTCGTGCCATTGCAGGACCCTCCCCAGTCGAGCGAGGGTCCAGTGTCGCAGATCACCGGTGCGGTCGGCTGCGAGCGGGCGCGGCATCATGTGGCGGTGACCGATGCACCGTGGACCGGAGATGCCTGCTCGCTGGTCGAGGCGTTCCGCAGCGGCGAGCGCTCGCCGCTCGAGGAGCTCGACGCCACCCTTGCCGCCATCGAGGCCAGCGACCTGAACTGCTTCTCGTTCGTCGACCCAGAGCGCGCCCGCGCCGAGGCGGCGACCGCGGAGGTGAGCAAGCCGTTCGGCGGCGTGCCCGTGGGCCTCAAGGAGCTCGACGGCCGTGAGGGCTGGCCCGACACCGAGGGCTCGCTCGTGTTCAAGGACCGCATCGCCACGCGCACACACACGTCGGTCGAGCGGCTCGCCGGGCGGGGCGGCGCGGTGCCCGTCGGTCTCACCACCGCGTCGGAGTTCGGCGGGCTCAACGTCAGCGTCACCAAGCTCAACGGCGTCACCCACAACCCGTGGCGCCACGGCCGCACCGTCGGCGGCTCGTCGGGCGGCAGCGCGGCGGCGGTTGCCGGTGGCCTCATCACGCTGTGCACCGCGGCGGACGGCGGCGGCTCCATCCGCATCCCTGCCGGCTACACGGGCCTCGTCGGCATGAAGGGCACCTACGGCCGCATCCCGCGTGGCCCCAGCGCGTACTCCCGCCCCAGCACCGAGGTGTTCGGCTGCCTGGCGCGCTCGGTGCGCGACGTGGCCCGCCACTACGACGTCGCGGCGGGCTTCGACCTGCACGACCCGTGGTCGCTGCCGTCGTCGGGGACGTGGGAGGCCGACCTCGGCACCAACGAGCTGAAGGGGCTGCGCGTCGCGATCATCCCGGGCCTCGGCGGCGTCCACCTCGAGGCCGGCGTCGAGGACTCGGTGCGACACATGGCCGACCAGCTCATCGCTGCGACCGGCATGGTCGAGGTCGAGGCCACCCTCACCCTGCCCAACCTCACGACCGAGTGGATGATGGGCAACGTCTCCACGCTGCTCGCCGAGCTCGGCGATCGGTGGCCGGCGTGCGGCCCGGACCTCACCGCCGCGATCGAGGACGGGCTGCGCCTCAGCCAGACGCTCTACAACCTGCACACCGCGGCGATCGCCGAGCGCAAGCGCCTCGAGCTGAACGTGGCGATGGCCGAGCTGCTCGACCGCGCCGACCTCGTCATCTGCGCCACCAACCCCGGTCCCGCCTTCGCAGCCGAGTCCGAGATGCAGAACCCGCCGCCGCCTGCGCTCGACAAGCTGCTCACCGCGAAGGCCACCCGCAAGGGGCTCAGCGCGGTGCTGGCGACGGTGCGAGTCGCCACCGGCGTGCGTCCGCGGCTGCCCGAGACGCTGTTCCGCCAGGCGGAGAAGTTCCTCGGCGACCTGCTGGAGCAGGGCGGGCTGACGATCCCGTCCAACATCTACGGCAACCCCGCGGTGTCGCTGCCCGCCGGTCACGTCGACGGCCTGCCCATCGGCATGCAGGTGCTCGCGCGCCACCACGCGGATGCGCTGCTGCTGGATGTGGCGCTCGCCGCCGAGCGCGACATCGGCTGGCCGGCGATCGCCACTCGCTGAGCGCGAGCAGCGGCGCCGATCAGACGGCGATCACCTCGAACGACGTCGCCAGCTCGACGCCGATGCGCGGCCCGGTCTCCTCGGCAGCGGTGCGCAGGAACGCACCGGCTGATGCCGGGTCGCCGCCGAGGTTGGACAGGTAGATCGCGTGGCAGCGCAGCGAGGCGATGCCCGCCTCGAGGTGGTCGGTGACGTCGACGGCGTGGGTGGGCCGCGGCGAGCCCGAGAAGGCGACGAAGCGCACGTCACCCCAGGCTTGCTCCGCGAGATCGGGGAACGACCAGGGGTTGGCGGCGTCACGAGCGGCGTCGAGCAGCGCCCGCCCCACGGCGCGGTGGTCCGCGTGGTTCCAGCTGGGGCCGCCCCAGGAGTCGCGGTGGTTGATGCTCAGCAGCACGTCGGGACGGTGCCGCCGGATCGCACGCGCCAGGTCTCGGCGCAGTGCGAGGCCCTCGACGACCTCCCCGTCTCGGTGATCGAGGAACTCGAGGCCGCTGACGCCGACTGCCTCGCAGCTCGCCCGCTGCTCCGCGCGCCGCAACGGCCCGGCCTCGGCTGGCGGCACCGTCGCGATGCCGGCCTCGCCCTCGGTGACGAGCAGGTAGCGGACGTCCTTGCCTTGCGCCGTCCAACGTGCGACGGCGCTCGCCGCGCCGTACTCCATGTCGTCGGGGTGCGCCACGACGGCGAGCGCACGATGCCAGTCCTCAGCGAGCGGTGCGAGTGGGGTGTCCATGCCACGACCCTCGCACACCTCGCGCCTCCGGGTGGCGGGGGGAGCGGGGCGGTGCCGCGCCGCTCTGGGAGCATCCGGCTGCGCCAACCCTGAACGCGGGCCGGCTGCTTGCGGCACGCCTCTGTGGGAGGATCTCGGGGAGGCCACCGGGGGTGGAGCGATGCAGCGGACGCGACGTGGGGTGCGCACGGCGGTGGCGTCCTCGGCGGCGACCGCCCTGGTGGCGGTCGGTCTTGCGCAGATCCCGCCCGTCGGGGCGGCGTCGGTGTGGGCCGAGACGACCGAGCGTGTCTCGGTCAGCTCTGAAGGTGTCGAAGGCAACGCGAACTCTGGCTCAGCGAAGGATCGCGGCGACAGCGCGATCGGCTACTGCGAAATGCCACGGCGCGGGAAGATCTCGCTTACCGAGCCCGGTGATGCGGTGGCCTTCATCTCCGACGCGTCGAACTTCGTCCGCGGTGACACGAATCAGTACGAGTGGTCGTGGGGCGGCGTCGGGGTGTGGGGCACCGACGCGTTCCTGCACGACCGAGCGACAGCTGTCACCTCGCGGGAGTCGATGACGGCGGCGGACACCGAGGAGGGGAATCTCCCATCGTGCGAGGTCGACGTCGACGCGACCGGCGACGCGCTCGTGTTCGCCACCTACGCGCAGAACATCGGCCAGGACGATCCGGGGGACGAGCCAGACCCCGACGTGCTGTTGCGCGATCCGGTCGCCAACACCACCGAGCTGATCAACCCCGATGGCACGCGCGCGGAGGCGCCGCAGATCAGCGGCGACGGTCGCTGGGTCGCCTACATGACCTACAGCAAGATCGATTGGGACGACACCAACGGCACCACCGACGTCTACGCGCACGACCGCGTGGGCCAGGCCACGGTGTGGATCTCGAGGGGGACCGGCGGCGTCCCCGGCGACGGTGACGTCAGCGACTTCGCGATGGCCGGCTCCGCCCGGTACGTGGCGTTCACCTCCGCAGCAACGAACCTCACGGCCACCCCTGAAGCAGGTGGTCACGACGAGGACGTCTTCGTGCGCGACTCGCTCGCCGGCACCACCCGGCTCATCTCGGCCGACTCGCTCGGTGCGCCTGTCGGCGGCTCGCAGGTCGGGATCAGCGAGACCGGTCGGTACGTCGTGTTCCGGTCGTGCTCGGACGCGCTCGATGGCGCGTTCGCCAACGCTCGGTGCGACATCTTCCGCAAGGACCGCGCCTACGGCACCATGCGGCGCGTGTCGGTCCCATCGGGCGGCGGCGCAGCGAACGGCCACAGCGCGGAGCCATCGATCAGCGACGACGGATCGCTGGTGGTCTTCGAATCGAGCGCGAGCAACCTCGTCGCTGGCGACACGAACGGCGCCACCGACGTGTTCCTGCGTGACCTCGACGCCGGCACGACGGCCCGGCTGTCGGTGAGCGAGGTCGGGGACCAGGCGAACGGCCCGAGTGAGGTGCCGGTCATCTCCGGCGACGGCACGACGGTGGCGTTCACGACGAGGGCGAGCAACCTCGTGCCCGGCGACACCAACGGCGCCTGGGATGTGATCGTGCGCGACCTCGACTCCGGCGCGTTCGCAGATGCGCCCTCCGCTCCCACCGCGCTGAGCGCCACCGCCCAGTTCGAGAGCTTCGAGGTCTCGTGGTCGCCGCCGGCTACCGACGGTGGGCGACCGGTCGCCGGCTACACCGTCACCGTCGAGCCCGGCGGCATCGAGCAGTGGGTGGATGCAGGTACGACGACGCTCTTCGTGCCCGACCTCACCAACGGCGTGCACTACGACGTCGAGGTCGTCGCCACAACGTCGATCGGCAGCTCGCCGCCGGCGACGATCGTCGTCACGCCGCGCACGACGCCGGGCGCGCCGACCGATGTCAGGGCGTTCGCCGTGGACGGCGGCGTCGAGGTGTGGTGGCAGCCGCCGGGCTTCGACGGAGGCGCCGAGATCACCAGCTACGACGCCGTTGCAGGTGCTGCGTCGTCAGCGACGTCGCCTGTGGCGCGCTACGTGCGGCTCGAAGGCCTGCCGAACGGGGTGCTGGTGTCGCCGAACGTGGCGGCGACCAACGAGGCCGGTAGCGGTCCGACCCAGAACGCGCCCTCGGTGACGCCGCACGCGTGCGGCGATCCGCTGCTGTTCCCCGACGTGTTGGTGGGCCATCCGTTCTGCGAGGACATCGGCTGGCTCGTCGCCTTCGACATCGCGGCGGGCTACGGCGACGGGCTGTTCCATCCCGGCGTGTCGGTGTCTCGCCAGGCGCTGGTGGCGATGCTGCACCGGTACGCCGGATCACCTGGCAGCAACGATCCGTCGTGCGTCGCGGCGCCGTTCACCGACGTCGGCATCTCGCACCAGTTCTGCGGTGAGATCGCCTGGGCGGCGGCGGAGGAGCTCGTCGGCGGCTTCGCCGATGGTTCGTTCCACCCTGCCGACTCCACCTCGCGCCAGGCGCTGGTTGCGATGCTCTACCGGTCCTCGGGGTCGCCTGATGGTGTTGATCCGTCGTGCGTCGCAGCACCGTTCACCGACGTCGGCGTGACGCACGCGTTCTGCGGGGAGATCGCCTGGGCGGCGGAGCAGGGGCTCGTCGCTGGATACGTGGACGGCACCTTCCGGCCTGCAGTGCCGGTATCCCGCCAGGCCACCGCTCGGATCCTGCACGGCCTCAGCCGATCCGGCTGGTGATCTGACCGCAGCAGCGCGTCAGCCGCCCATGGCCTCCGCTGCTCGGCGTGCCATCTCCTCGGGGTCCATGTCCTCGATGTGGGTGGCGAGGTCCCAGCGGTGGCCGAACGGGTCGAGGATCAGACACGAGCGGTCGCCGTAGAACTGATCGGTGAGGGGCCGCAGCTCGGTTGCTCCGGCGGCCAGCGCCCGTGCGTGCACGCCGTCGACGTCCTCGACGTAGAGGTGCATCGTGACCGGCGAGCCGCCGATGGTCGTGGGGGAGTGCACCCCCAGCTCCTCGAACGGATCCGACAGCATGATCACCGAGCCGCCGACCTCGATCTCGGCGTGGCCGATGGTGCCGTCGGGCCCCTCGAGCCGCATGCGCTCGGTCGTGCCGAACACCGAGCCGTAGAACTCGATGGCGGCCGCGGCGCCATCGACGCAGAGGTACGGGGTGACGCGGGGGTACCCGTCGGGGATGGGCTGGACCATGGCGATGCCTCCTGGCGACCGTCGCCGACGAGGCGAACAGGTGTTCGCCAGACCGTAGCGCCGATCGTCGCGCCCCGCCACCGATCGCGTCGAGGAGACGACGCGATCAGACGCGGGTGATCTGATCCGCGTCGACGCCGAGCCGGAGGAGGTCATCGACGTCGCTCGTGAGCACGTGGCCATCGAGCACGTCAGCGAGGTGTGCGATGTGCCCGTCGACGACGTCGCTCGAGCCGGCCCGCGTGCAGCGCGCGCCGACGCTGCGTGCCGTCTCTCCATCGAGCGCGTGCTCCACGATGCTGCCGGCGCCGAGGAGTCGACTGAGCCTGGCCTGGCGGGCTGAGCCGCTCCACACCTGTGCGACGACAGCGGCCGAGGTTGCGACCGCGCGCTCGGTTCGCAGCGCCACGTCGAGGACCGCCTGGACGCGTCGGTCAGCGCGCTCATACGCGATGAGCGCGCCGGCATCGAGGACGAGCGGTCGGGGTTCAGGCACGTGCTGAGCGATCGCCTCGGATCGGGGTGGCGAGCAGGTCTCGCACGAGCTCTTCGTCCAGCTCGAGCACCTTGGCCGCGAACGCGACCTCCTCGGGCCCGTAGGGCTCGGCAGCTCGGAGCTCGTCGAGCTCGAGCTCGAGGCGGATGCGCCCGAGTGCCTTGCGCCGCATCGCATCGCTCACCCACGCGCTGAGGGAGGGTGCTCGGCCAGCTTCGACATCGCGGCGGGCAGCAAGAGCGATGTCGTCGTCGATGCTGACCGTGATCCGCTGCATACTCGCAACATACTCAGCGCATACGTCGCCGGCAACAACCTGCTACGGAGGTGTGCTTGCTATCAGGTGCTGCAGGCGCCGCGGCGAAGGTTGGCCGTGCATCCCGACGGCCGGCCGCCACCGACCCGGTAGGTTCGCGCCATGCGCCGCACCTCTGCCCTGCTCGTCGCCGCCGCCCTCGTGGTGGCCGGCTGCTCCAGCGACGACGGGGGGAGCGGGGCCGATGTGACCGCCGGAGGTGGCGACGTCTCCACCACCGAGGCGCCGACCTCCACGACCGCCGCCGCCCTCGGTGCCGAGAGCGAGCGCTACGCGGACCTGGCGCTCTGGCACTGCCACCCCGACAAGGACGACGACGCCTGCGACGCAGCGGACCTGCGTGCGACGAGCGTGGATGCAGAAGGCACCCAGACGCCCGTCGAGCACGTCGCCGCCGTCGATCCGCCCATCGACTGCCTCTACGTCTACCCGACCGTCGAGTACACGAAGCCCCCTGGCATCCAGGGGTTCGACGAGCCGATCAACCCGCTCGAGCTCATCACCATCGCCAACACGTTCGCCCGCTACAGCGAGGTGTGCCGCCAGTTCGCGCCCCGCTACGAGCAGATGACCATCACCGGCTACGGCGACGAGAAGTTCGAGGAGTACTTCGCGGTCGGTGACGAGCAGGTCACCGAGGCGTTCGACCACTACCTCGCGACGGAGAACGACGGCCGGCCGTTCGTCTTGATCGGCCACTCACAGGGGACGCACCACCTGATCCGCATGATGCAGGACCGCTTTGAGGGCGAGGGCGGCGCAGCGGTGCGGTCTCGCCTGCTCTACGCGCTGCTGCTCGGTCCGACCGGTTGGCTCGAGGTGCCTGACGGCGAGGTCGTCGGCGGCACCTTCGAGGATGTGCCGCTGTGCGCGACACCAGAGGACACCGGCTGCATCGTGGCGTTCGACTCGTTCGCGGCGAGCCACCCACCCGATCCTGATGATCCGAGGCAGACCCGGCCCGCAGCGGGCATGGTGCGCGCCTGCACCAATCCGGCCGACCTCGCCGCCGGCGAGGACCCCGCCCTGCTCGGAGGACCGTTCCTCTCCAGCAGCACCGCCGGCGTCTCCACACCGAACGAGGTGTGGCCCGGCTACTACTCGGCCCGCTGCGCCCGCGATGCGTCGGGTCAGCCGTTCCTCGAGATCTCGGCTGCGCCAGATGACGGCGACGTCCGCGTCGACGCCGTGCTGGATCGCTTCGGAGCCGACTCGCTGCACGTGCTCGACCCGAACTTCGCCATGGGCGACCTGCTCGACCTGCTGGCGGCGCAGAGCGCGGCGATCGCCGGCTGAGCGCGTCGCACCTCGGTAGCCTGCGGCGTCCGGCCAGGGGCGCCGGCCGAGGGGGATCGATGGCTGTCGCCAAGCCGCTGCTGCTCACCACCACGTTGCTCGTCGGCGTGGTCGCCGTCGGGATGCCGGCGGGAGCCGGAGCCGCGGGGTGCGGCACCACGCCGACGCCGGAGGTGAGCTCCGGTGGCGGATGGCCGCTGCCCAACGGCGACCAGCGCAACCACCGCGCTGCGGTAGGCAGCACCATCTCCGCTGGCACCATCGACTCGCTCGAGGAGGTGTGGCGCTACCCGGTGCCGGGCGACGCGCTGTTCGGCAACCTCACCACCAACCCGATCGTCGTCGACGACGCCGTGTACGTCGGTGCGCTCGACGGCTCCATGCACAGCATCGACCTCGCCGACGGCGAGCGACGCTGGGCGGTCGAACGTGACGTCGTCGTGTTCGGCCCCGCCGGGGTGGCGGTCGGGTGGGGCAAGGTCTTCGGCATCGAGTCCGCCGCGGTCGTCGCCGCGCACGACGCGGCGACGGGCGCGCAGCTGTGGACGCGCGACCTCGGTGTGGCACGCGGCAACGAGATCGACATGGCGCCGATGCTGGTCGGCGACTGCGTGCTGATCGCCACGCAGGCGCTCGCTCCCGGTGGCCGCGGCACGTTGTACGCGCTGGATCAGGCCACCGGCGCGGTGCGCTGGCAGGTCGAGACGGTGCCGGACGACTTCTGGGGCGACCCGGTGCGCAACCACGGCGGCGGCTCCTGGTACCCGCCGTCGATCGATGTGGCACGCGGAACCGCCTACTGGGGTACCTCGAACCCGTGGCCGTCACCTGGCGCGCCGGGGTTCCCCAACGGATCGAGCCGACCGGGCGACAACCTCTACACGAACACGGCGCTGTCGATCGATCTCGGCACCGGCGCCATGGAGTGGTACCGCCAGGCGTTCGCGCACGACATCTTCGACCGCGACATGGTGCTCACCCAGCTCGTCGACGTGGCCGGCGGCGGCGAGGTCGTCGTGCACACCGGCAAGGGCGGGATCGTGCTGGGTCTCGATCCGGACTCCGGCGCGCTGCTGTGGGAGACGCCCGTCGGCGTGCACAGCAACGACGACCTCACGAGCTTCTTCGGTCCGCTGACGGTGCAGCCCGGGGTGCTCGGCGGCGTCGAGACCCCGCCGGCGGCAGCGGACGGCACCATCTACGTGCCGGTGATGAACGCGCCCACCACCTACCCCGACAGCGACGAGCTGTTCAGCCTCAACGTCGCGCTCGGCACCGTCGACAGCCGGCTGGTCGCCATCGATGCCGCGACCGGCGACGTCGACTGGGATGTCGCGGTGCCCGGCGACGCGCTCGGTGCGGCGACCGTCGTCAACGACCTGGTGCTCACCTCCACCTACCAGGGGCTGCTGCTGGCCTACGACCGCGCGACCGGTGCCGAGGTGTGGCGGATGGACGCCGGCGTGGCCGTCAACGGCTGGCCCGCGGTCGTCGGCGACACGATCCTGTGGCCCATCTCGGGGACCGACCCGAGCGAGGTCCTGGCGCTGCGCCTCGCTCGGGGGGCGTCCACCACCAGCACCACGGTGCCGGCGACGACGACGAGCACCACCGTGCCCCCGCCCGCTGCGACCCCCGTGCAGGCCGACCCGACCTACACCGGCTGACGTACGCTGCGGCCTCCAGACGGCGCGTGGAGGACGACATGAGCGACGACGTGGTCGACGGCGCGGCTGAGGTGACCGGCGAAGACGAGGCCGAGGGGTGGACGCCGCTGTCGGTCGAGCAGGTGCTCGCCAGCGGCGCGCGTCCGGCGTGGGAGACCGCCGACGGATCGGGTCCAGGCAGGTTGCCGGCGAGCGGGCCGGTGCTCGTCGTCGGCACACGCAAGGGAATCTGGTTGCTCGCCTCCGACGAGGAGCGCACGTCGTGGTCGGTCGCGGGTCCGATGTTCCTCGGTCACGTCATCCAGCACGCGGTCCTCGACCCGCGCGACCGCCGCACGCTGCTCGTCGCTTCTCGCACGGGGCACCTCGGCCCGACCGTCTTCCGCTCCAGCGACCTCGGCGCCACCTGGACCGAGGCGTCGACGCCCCCGGCGTTCACCACCGGCGAGCGCCTCGAGCGCTCGCTGCAGGCGGTGTTCTGGCTCACGCCCGGCCACGCTGACGAGCCCGGCACCTGGTACGCCGGCGGCTCGCCGCAGGGGCTCTTCCGCTCCACCGATGGCGGCGACACGTGGGCACCGGTCGATGGCTGGAACGACCACCCGATGTGGGAGACGTGGGCGGAGTGGCCGGAGCAGAACACGCCCGACGGATCGATGCTGCACTCGATCAACGTCGATCCCCGCGATGCGCAGCACCTCTACCTGGGGCTCTCGAGCGGCGGCGTGTTCGAGTCCACCGACGGGGGTGCGGACTGGGCGCCGGTGAACCTCGGGTGCCTGGCGCTGTTCTCGCCGGTGCCGGACCCGGAGTACGGCCACGACCCGCACTGCGTGCGACTGCACCCGCTGGCCCCGGACCGCCTCTACCAGCAGAACCACTGCGGCATCTACCGCATGGAGCGCGCCGAGGGCCGCTGGGTGCGCATCGGCGACAACATGCCCACCGACATCGGCGACATCGGCTTCCCGGTCGAGCTGCACCCCCGCGACCCCGACACGGTGTGGGTGTTCCCGATGGACGGCACCGACGTGTGGCCGCGCACCGCGCCGGGTGGGCGTCCCGCGGTGTACCGCACGCGTGACGCGGGCGAGACCTGGGAGCGACAGGACACCGGCCTGCCGGCGCGGGGATGGTCGACCGTGAAGCGCCAGGCCATGACGACCGACGCGGCCGATCCGGTCGGGGTCTACTTCGGCACCACCAGCGGCGAGGTGTGGGGGAGCGCGGACGAGGGCGCCACCTGGACGCAGATCGTCGCCCACCTCCCGGAGATCTACTCGGTCGAGGTCGGCGACCCCGTCGGACGGAGCTGATGCGCGTCCGCATCCCCACGCCGCTGCGCAGCTACACCGACGAGCTGCCCGAGGTGGAGGCGACCGGCGCGACCATCGCCGAGGTCCTCGAGGACCTCGACCGCCGCTACCCGGGCATCCGCTTCCGCATGGTCGACGAGCAGGGCCGACTGCGCCAGCACATGAACGTGTTCGTGAACCTGGACAAGGTCCGCGACCTCACGACCGCGGTCGCCGAGGACGACGAGCTCACGCTCATGCAAGCCCTCTCCGGCGGCTGACACCCCACTCGCCCACCATCTCGGCGCGCTGCGTGGACTGGGAGTCTCACCACGACGCCGAGAAGATCGGTTCGGGCTTCTCGGCGTGCTGGGTGGACTGGGAGTCTCACCACGACGCCGAGAAGATCAGGTGGGGGTGCAGGGGAGGTCGGCGCCCTCGGGCTGCAGGCAGATGGCGTGGGTGCCGCCGGTGCGCGGCGTGGTCACCGCCACGGTGTCGGCTTGTTCGTCGTGCGTCATCGACCACTCGCCCTCGGGGTCGCTCGTGACCACCTCGAAGCCGTCGGGGTAGGTGACCGATGAGGTGAGCGCGAGGTCCGTCGTGCCCTCGGTGCCATCGAGGTCGTCGAACACGACCTTGAGTTGCTTCGTCTCGGCGTCGTACGCGAACGACGTCGGCGCGCCGCCGATGGCCTTCGCCCACGGCCGCACGATGCGCCCGATGTTGGGCCGGTCGTTGCCCTCGGCGTCGATGGGGCAGTAGCTCTCGCCGCGGCACCACGTGAACATCGTCCAGCCCGATCCGATGCGGTCCATGAGCTGCAGGCTCTCCTCCACGAACACGTCCATCTGCTCGCGATCGGGGTTGCCGAGGCCCCACTCGCCGATCATCAGCGGCACGTCGTGCTCCTCGGCGTAGGTGACGATGATCGGCTCGTACTGCTCGAAGAACGCCAGGTCGAGCTCGGCCTCGCCGCCGAGGTAGTTCGCGCTCTCGACGTCGGGGTCGTAGAAGTGCGGGAAGAACACCACCCGCGGGTGATCGACGCGCCCGAGGTCGACGGGCAGGCCCACCGATGCGACGTTCGGCGGTTCGATGAACACCCAGCCGTCGGGATCGACCTCGGCGAGGGCATCGGCGAGGCGCTGGTACATGGCGGTGAGCTGCTCCGCCTGGAGGCGCTTCGCCGCATCGGCGAGCTCCTCGCCCTCCTGGATCTGCCCCCACGGCTCGTTCAGCAGGTCGTAGCCGATCACCGTCGGGTGGTCGCCGAAGCGCTCGGCGACGTGCGCCACCATGTCGGCCTGCGCCTGGCGCAGGTCCTCGTCCTCGTAGAGGTGCTGGAACGCGGCCTGCAGCGCCGGCTCGAGGTAGTTGAGCATCCACATGTCGTGGCGCTCGAAGGGGATGTCGTCGGTGCGCGTCGCCCACTCGGGGATGCCGGCGTCGCCGAACGCGGGGCCGAACACGTCCTGGTGGAACGAGAGGATCACCGTGATGCCCCGGGCTTCGGCGCGGTCGAGGACGGTGGCGACGTCATCGAGGTACGCCTCGTCGTAGGTGCCCTGCTCGGGCTCCAGCAGGTGCCAGTAGACCGAGAGGCGCAGCAGATCGAAGCCGCGCGCGGCGAGGTCGTCGAGGGCCTGCTCGCTGGCGTCGGCCTCGGGGTCCTGCGTCTTGATGTTGGCGCCACGCAGCTGCAGGGCGCGGCCCTGGCCGTCGGCGAGGTAGACGCGCCCGTCGGTGCCGGTGGTCGTGCCGAGCGCGGTGACGTCGAGCAGCGGGCGGGTGGCAGCCGGGGCGCGGCCGCCGGGCGCGGTCGTCGTGGTGGCATCGATGGGGGGATCGTCGCTGCTGCAGGCGCCGAGCAGGAGCACGGCGGTGACGGCGACGGCGATCGCGCCGCGGCCGAGGCGTGAGGTCAGCTGGTGGTGCACCGGCGCAGCGTATTGCAGGGCTGCCAGGCGCGAGCCGCCTCCGATCAACGTTCAGGCGTGCGCGGGGTCCAGGGTGCGGCGCAGGTGCGCCGCGTGCACGTCGCCGAGGTCGTGCAGCGTCGGTGCGCGCTTGGCACCGGCGACGTCGAGGTGCAGCGTCGCCAGGTGCGCGCGCCGCTGCAGCGGGCTGCTGGACGTGCGCGTGCTCTGCAGCCGCTCGAGCGCCACGACCTCGTCGCGGTGCACCACCACGCCCTTGCTGATCGTGGCGGTGCCCTCGCGTGCGGCTACCCCGGCGCGCCGGTGCGCCTCGAGGCCCCACGGCACGCCGAGCCCCACGAGCGCCAGCGCCACGAGCCCGATGGGCCGCAGCGCGATCGCGACCGGCACCGCGACCAGCGCCATCGCCGCGCACCGCCGGATGATCGCTCGGCGACGAGCTGCGGCCGGCCGCGGCGCGACGGCCTGCGGCACCCAGCGGTCGTCGCCCATGAGCCGCTCAATCAGCGGCGCCAGCTCGTCGCGACGCAGCAGCGGGATCTGCAGCACGTTGCCCGCACCGCCCTGGGCTCCGGTCGCGGCGCTGTGCAGGCGCAGCGTGCACCAGCCGAGTCGCCGACGCAGCGGGTTGTCGAGCACCGTCACCTGCTGGATCCGCTGGCGGGGGATCGTGAGGCGCCGCACCGTGAACAGCCCGTGGCGCACGAGGAGGTCGTCGTCGCTCGCGGCGAGCTGGAAGCCGTGCCACTGCACGACCGAGAGGATCGCGGCGCCGAGCGTCATCACCAGCGCGGTGGCGAGCAGGAGGGGGATCGCGACGAGTGGATCGGTCGCTGAGGTGCTGGCCTGCGTGGCGACGTCGCTGACGGTCTCCTCCGGCACGGCGCCCGTCTCGAGCAGCAGGTTGAGCGGCCAGATCAGCACGACCGCGGCTGCGAGCAGCCCAGATCCGGTGCACCCGGCGAGCGCCAGCTGCGGATCGCTGCGCTCGAGGACGGTGACCGGTGCATCGGCGCCCGGACCGTCGAGCTGCGGCGCGGGCGACCAGCCGGCGGCGGCCGCCGCATCGGTGGCGAGGGTGACGCCGTCGGCCGAGGCCTCGGCGGTTGGCCGGTGCTGGGTCGCGGCACGACGCTCGAGCAGCAGGGTGCGCAGCCGCTCGGCCTCGCGCAGCGGGATGGCGTCGATCGTCACGCTGGTCTGGCCGGCATCCGCGGCGGTCTCGACGCGCAGCACCGCGAGGCCGAGCACCTGGTGCACGAGCTGCTGGTCGTGGTCGACCTGTTGGATCCGCCCGAACGGCACGACGCGGTTGTTCCGTCCCACGATGCCCCACCGCACCCTCAGCTCCTGGTCGGTCACCTCGTACCAGCGGTGCCACCACTGCGTGGCGTCGATCGCCGCCAGCACGCCGGCGATGGCGAACGTGAAGACGAGCTGGTCGAGGAGCACGCCGCCGATGGCGCTGATGCCGCCCAGGGCCAGGAGGGTGGGTAGCGCGCGGGTGGCGATCGTGCGCGGATCGGCGCGGACCTCGCCATCGGTGCCGAACACGCCGGCGGTCGCGGTGGGCGGGTGTGCGCCGGGCTCGACCTGGGGCGGGAGCCCAGGAGGAGGCGGAGGAGGAGGAGGAGGCGGCGGCGGTGGCCCGGGAGGCGGTGGCGGGGGGAGGTCCATCGGGGCTCAGACCGCGTCGTCGACGCCGGCGCGCTCGAGGAGGCGCTGGCGCATCCCGTCGACCAGCGTCGGATCGAGCCCGGGGATCTTGGCGTCGGTGGTGGCCGCAGCGGTGCGCAGCACGAGGGTGGCGATGCCGAACGCCCGGTCGAGCGGGCCGCGCTCCACGTCGACCTGCTGGATGCGGTGGAACGGGACGAACGTGGTGCCGTGGCGCACCACGCCGTGGCGCACCTCGATGGCGTCGTCCCACAGCACGTAGCGCCACCGCCGCCACACCGCGCCGGTGCCCAGCGGCACCGCTGCGATGATGGCTGCGGCGAGCACCAGCGACGCGACGAGGCCGGCCGCGCCGACCTGGGTGCCCACAGCGACCACGATCGCGGCGACCGGCACCGCTGCCAGCAGCCACAGCACGATCCACTCGGTGCGCAGCGAGCGGTCGAGCGCGTGCTCCTCGGGCTCGTCGCTCACTGCGGCGTCGCCCGTCGACCCCACGCCGCTGCGGCGCGATCGCCAGGCAGGTCGCGCGCTTCGAGGTGCTCGATGATCTCCGCTCGGTGCGCAGCGGTGCGGTTGCCTCCGAACTTGGCCTTGGCGGCGACGTCGACGATGGTGAGGCGCAGGCCGCGGATGGCGCGCAGCATCGGTCCGTAGGGCGCGTCGGTCGTGACCGGCACCACGCCGCCCTCGGGTTGGAAGCGGCCGACCTGGCGCTCGATCTGCGCTGCGAGCTCCTCGGGGTCGTCGATCAGCTCGACGTCGCACGTCGCCTGCACCGCTGCGTACCAGGATGTCGGCACCCCGTGCTCGGGCTCGGTGCCCGGCGGTGCGTTCCACTGGCCGGGGATGAACGTCCACGCCGCAGCGACTGCCAGCATCGCGACCGGACGCTCCTCGAGCGCAGGGAAGATCGGATTCGCCCGGGCAAGGTGCAGCTCGACGGTTCGATCACCGTCGAACACGAAGTGCGTCGGCACGAGCACGGGGAGGTCCCGGTCCGCTCCGGGAGCGACGACGTGGCCGAAGTCGTTGTCGCGCAGCACCGCGCGCCACTCGTCCTCGTCGGCTGCGTCGACCGGCCGGATCAGCACGGGGTGCGCCTCACGCGGGCACGACCGCGACGGGGATCGCGTTGAGCACCGCGTTGCCCGACAGCGCGTCGAGCACGCTGCCGTCGGTCAGCACGTTGCTGTTGACCCCCGGGCGCTCGGCGGCGACCGACAGGCGAGCGCCGGGAGCGTCGTGACCCCACCCGTGCGGGAGGCTCACCACCGAGCGGGCGATGTCGTCGGTCACCTCGACGGGGGCGACCAGCGAGCCGACAGCGGAGGTGACCCGCGCCGAGCCGCCGTCGGTGAGGCCCCACGCCGCGGCATCGTCCGGGTGCACCTGCAGCGTGCAGCGCTCCTTGCCCTTCACGAGCACCCGCACGTTGTGCATCCACGAGTTGTTGGAGCGCAGGTGTCGGCGGCCCACCAGCACCGGGCCGTCGGGCACCGCGTCGAGCGTCGCTGCGAGCCGGGCCAGGTCTTCGACGATCGGCTCGGGCGCCAGATCGATGCGACCGTTCGCGGTGCGCAGCGCGCCGGGCAGCTGCGGGGTGAGGGCGCCCAGGTCGATGCCGTGCGGGTGGGCTTCGAGGCGCTCGAGGCTGAGCCCGTCGGGAACCTCGCCGAAGCGATCGCCGTACTGGCCGGTGCGCAGCATCAGGTCGAGGACCTGATCCGCGGGGGCGCGCCCGACGAGCGCGCCGCGGATCTCGTCGGGGTCGCGGCCCGCCAGCGCACCGTCGGCGCCCACCGCGCGCGCCACCAGGCCGTCGAGCACGAGGTCGTAGAGCACCTGCGGGTCGGCATCCGCGCCCTGACCGCCGGCGATGAGTGCGAGGCGAGCGAGCAGCTCGGCCTCATCGGGGCCGGTGCGCTCGATGATGGCGGGGGAGAAGTTGGCGATGTTGCGCACCGACAGCCCGTAGAACGCCAGGTCGTAGTGCGTCTTCTCGAGGACGCCCGGCGGCGGCAGGATCACGTCCGCGTGCTGCGTCGTCTCGTTGAGGTACGGGTCGATGCACACCAGCAGGTCGAGCCCGGCGATCGCCGCCTCGAGCCCGGTGCTGTCGGGGCAGGACCGCACCGGGTTGCCCGCCACCGTGATGAGGGCGCGCACCTGGCCGTCGCCCGGGGTCTCGATCTCGTCCGCGAGGGTGGCGACGGGCAGCTCGCCCTTCACCTCCGGGTAGCCCTTCACGCGGCTGCGGCGCCGACCGATCGTGAAGCCGCGTCCACCGGGCTCGGTGCGCGCCGCGGCGTGCGCGGGTGCGGGGAACATCGAGCCGCCGGGCTCGTCGAGGTTGGCGGTGAGCGCCACGAGCACGTCGGTGGCCCACGACGCCAGCGTGCCGAACGCCGCGGTGTGCACGCCGATGCGCCCGTAGACCGACGCGCTGGGCGCCGCAGCCAGCTCCCGTGCGATGCGTTGCGTCGTCGCCGGATCGATCCACGTCGCGGCTTCGACAGCTTCGGGGGTGAACGGCGCGACGGCTGCGGCCACGGCCTCCGCGCCGTCGGTGAACGGCTCCAGGCGCCCGAGGTCCACCAGGTCCTCGTCGACCAGCACGTGCACCAGCGACGCCAGCCACGCGGCGTCGCCGCCGGGCCGGATGGCGAGGTGCTCATCTGCTGCCTGCGCGGTCTTGGTGCGGCGCGGGTCGACGACCACGAACCGGCCGCCGCGGGCACGGATCGCCTTCAGGCGCCCCGGCAGGTCCGGCGCGGTGCACAGGCTGCCGTTGGACTCCCACGGGTTGGCGCCGAGCACCAGGAGGTAGTCGGTGCGGTCCACGTCGGGCACCGCGATGGTGAGCCCGTCGCCGAACATGAACCCCGACGAGGCGTGGCGCGGCATCTGGTCCACGGTGCTGGCGGAGAACACGTTGCCGGTGCCCAGCGCCATGATGAGCGGCCGCACGAAGATCGTGTTGGCGTGGTTGTGGACGTTGGGGTTGCCGAGGTACACGGCTGCCGCGTCACGCCCGTGCTCGGCGAGCAGCGGGGTGAGGCGGGCATCGATCTCGGCGAAGGCCTCGTCCCACGTAGCGGGAACCAGCTCGCCGTCGCGCCGCACCATCGGGGTGCGCAGGCGGTCCGGGTCGTCCTGCAGGGCGCCGACCGTGGTGCCCTTGGGGCAGACGAAGCCGTGGGAGAACACGTCGTCGCGGTCCCCGCGCACCCGCACCACGGTGCTGCCCTCGACCTCGATCGCCAAGCCGCAGGTCGCCTCGCAGAGCGGGCAGGTGTGGAAGTGGGTCGTGCGCTCGCTGTCGGCCATCGTTCCCCCTCGGTGCCGCCCCGCCACGACGGCGGGTGCACCCCCGGAGCGTACCCATCGGCCCGGCTGTCACAGGGCTCGGGCATGATGCTGCGGTGAGCGCCGTGCAGCCCCTCAGCCCATCTGGAGCGGCGCTGTGGGCGCAGTGCCCCCGCCGGTGGTGGCACCGCTACGTCGACCGGCTGCCCGAGCCGCCGCCGGGAGAGCCTGCCGTGCTCGGCACCTTCGTCCACGCCGTGCTCGAGCTGCTGCTCGACGAGCCGGCGGCCTCACGCACCGTCGAGCGCGCCCGAGAGCTGGCGCGCGTCGCCTGGGGCCCGGTCGAGGCCTCGAGCGAGTGGCAGGTGCTCGAGCTCGACGCAGCCGCCGCGCTGCGCTTCCGCAAGCGCGCCTGGGCGACGATCGAGGCCTACTTCTCCTGCGAGCAGCCCGAGGCGGTCGATCCGGTCGCACAAGAGCTCTCGGTGGAGGTCGAGATCGCCGGCGTTCCGTTCCGCGGCTTCATCGACCTCGTCGAGCGCGACCCGGTGGGCGACTCGCCGTCGTCGGTCATCGTGACGGACTACAAGACGGGCAAGCCGCCGGTGCCGGGAAAGGCATGGTCGGCGGACCAGGAGGTCGAGCGCCTCTGGCAGCCGCAGTGGTACGCGGCCGCGCTGGCCGAGCTGGGCGAGCACCAGCCGGTGCGCGCCCGGCTGCTGTTCTTCAACGCGGTCGACGGCCGCGGTGGCGGGTTCGAGATGCGCACCGCCGAGCTGGCGGTCGAGGTCACCGACGAGTCGCTCGAGGGTGCCCGCGCCGAGCTCGTGCGCCGCTGGGATGACATCGCCGTGGCGCGTGCCGCCGGTAGCGCCGAGGCGCGGCCCGGCCCGCTGTGCGGGTGGTGCCCGTTTGCCGACATCTGCGTCGAGGGGCGAGCGGAGGTCGAGCGCCGCTGGAACGAGCGCAACCCCCGCACCGGCGACCGCCGCCTGCGCGCCGACGCGCCAGCAGTCGCGCTCCTCGGCCTCGACGCCTCCTGATCGAGCCTTCTCGGCGCGCTGGTGAGACTGGGAGTCCACGTAGCCCGCCGAGATTGCTCACATGGTGTTCTGGGCAGGGTGGTGAGACTGGGAGTACACGTAGCGCGCCGAGAAGACTCGTCGGGGTGGACGGTCGCGGTCAGGCGATCTAGCGGAGCCGGTCGATCGCTGGGGCCAGCTGGTCGAGCACCGCTGGGGCTTCTGCCATCGAGCTGCACAGGCCCATCAGGCTGAGCTGCAGGCTGGTTGCGCCGGCGGCGATCACCTCGGCCGCGCCCTTGTCCACCGTGCGAGCGACGTCGACGGTGCCGGCGTCGTCGCGCAGCGGTGCCAGGCGGCCGAGCACCTCCGGTCCCTCGGGTCCGCGTCCGGCCTCGTCCCACGCGGCGCGCAAGCGCTCGACGTCGACGCGCAGCTGCTCGGTGGAGGTGCCCATGATCGGGATCCAGCCGTCGCCGAGGCGCACGATGCGGTCCAGGTTGCGGGCGGTCAGCGACCCGGAGAACAGCACCTTCGGCCCACCCGGCTGCACCGGTGCCGGCGCGCACCACAGCTCGTCGAAGGACACCGTGTCGGAGGTGAACGCGGCGGGCTGGTCGCCCCACAGCGCCCGGCACGCGCCGATGGTGTCGGTGAGGATGCGACCTCGGTTCTCGTACGACACGCCGGCGGCATCGAGCTCCTCGCGCTGCCACCCGGTGCCGACGCCCAGGTCGAGCCGTCCCTGGCTGAGCACGTCGATGGTCGCTGCGGTCTTGGCCAGCAGGATCGCCGGGCGCAGCGGCGCGATGAGCACCCCGGTGCACAGCCGCACCCGCGAGGTGGCGGTCGCGCACGCGGCGAGCAGCGTGAGGGGCTCGAGCCACGGCACCTCGGGCGGGTAGGGGAAGTCCCCCCACGGGTAGCGGTCCGCGTGCGCCCCCATGACGACGTGGTCCGGGACGATGATGCGATCGACGCCCGCCTCCTCAGCGAGCGCCGCCAGCTCGACGGCGCGGTGCAGCTCATCGGGGGCGAAGAACGTGCCGTGGGACGGGAAGCCGAGCGTCAGAGTCGCCATCGGCCCATCATCGCCCAGGTGGCAGGATGCGGCCATGCCCCGAACCTCGACCGCCGCGGCGTCGGCCGCGCTCGCAGCTGCGGATCCCGTGATGGCGCGGCTGCTTCGCGACCACGGGCCGGCGCGGTTCAGCCCTCGTCCCGCGGTGGCCGACCGGTACGCCACGCTGGCGCGGGCGGTCGCCTACCAGCAGCTGGCGGGCGCGGCGGCCTCCACGATCTGGGGTCGAACCGTCGCCGCGCTCGAGGTGGCGGGCCATGGCGTCGACCCGATCGGGGTGCTGGCGCTGGGCGAGGCGCCGCTGCGCTCGGCGGGGCTCTCGCGGGCCAAGGCCGGCACGCTCCTGGCGCTCGCGGATGCGTGCGAGCGCGGCGGCGTCGACCTCACCGGCATGGGGCGGGCATCGGACGAGGCGATCATCGAGCAGCTCACCGCGGTGCGCGGCATCGGGCGCTGGACCGCTCAGATGTTCCTGATGGGAGCGCTGCACCGACTCGACGTCTGGCCGACCGGCGACCTCGGGGTGCGTGCCGGGTTCGCGCTCGCGCACGGCCTCACCGAGCCACCGACCCCCAAGGCGCTCGAGGACCTCGCCGGGCACCTCGCCCCGTACCGATCGGTCGTGGCGTGGTGGTGCTGGCGGGAGGTCGACGCCTCCCGCGAGCGCTGAGCCGCGATCTCGGCGGCGTGGTGAGACTCCCAGTCCACGCAGGGCGCCGAGAAGGTCACCCGGGAGTTCTCGGCGGCGTGGTGAGACTCCCAGTCCACGCAGGGCGCCGAGAAGGGCGGGTTGGTGCGGGATGGGGGTCAGGCGGGGGCGGGGGTGGATGCGACCTTGGCGGCGCCGTCGGCGTAGGTCATCCACCGGTGCTCGTCGAAGTCGTAGAGCTTGCACGCCTTGGTGTTGGCGATGTGGTCGCGCATGCGCAGCGGCCGCTCGACGACCGCACCCGGGAAGGCGGCGGTGATGGCCTCGGCGGCCTCGGGCAGGTGGTAGAAGGGGATGCGCATGTCCACGTGGTGCGGGACGTGCACGAAGATGTTGTGGATCAGGAAGTTGGCCCACGGCCGAGCGTGCAGCACCGTCGTGCCCTCGACCTGCGCCTTGAACTTGTTCCAGTCGTGGCGGTGGTACCACCTGATCTCGGGGTCGATGTGGTGCACGTGCACCGTCAGCCCGATGATGTGGTTGAACAGCAGGAACGGCACCAGCAGGAGCTTCGTGCCCATCCACAGCGCGCCGAGCGGGCCGTCGTAGCGGGCCCAGCCGAGCGCACCGACCAGGGCGCCGATGATCAGCGCCGCGCCGAGCAGCACCACGCGATCGCGGACGATCTTGTCGCGCCAGCGCGCCGGTGGTGCGTAGGCGATCATCTTGTTCCACCACACGTCGCGCAGGTAGTAGAGGCCCGAGCCGGCCCAGGACCACTCGATGCGGTGCCGCAGGCGCTTCATCGGCGAGAGGGCTGCGAACTGCGCCGGGGTCATGGGGTGCCAGACGAAGTCGACGCCCTCCTTCACGGTGTGGCCGTGGTGCACGCGGTTGTGGCCGAGGACCCAGGCCTCGAAGACGTGCAGGGAGGGGAGCATCGCGAGGCGCCCCATGATGCCGTTCAGCCGCTTGCTGGCGAAGAGCGCCTCGTGCGCCGCGTCGTGGCCGAGGACGAACAGGCCGCTGACGACCAGGCCGGCGAACGCCCACAGCGGCACCAGCAGGAGCGGGTTGTCGGTGGAGGCGAGGCCCCACAGCACCGCGGCGTAGAGGACGAAGTCGCGGGCCATGTAGAGCATGCCCCGCCACGTCGGGTTCTTGTAGCAGCTGTCGGGGATGGCGTCGATCACCGGGCGCAGGGTGGTGGGCATGTCGGTGGGGCGCTCGAGCGTCGCGACGCCCCCTCCGGCTGCGGGTTCCTCGTGCACCATGCCTCCTGGTCGGCAGGCCCCCGTCGGGGGACGGTCGATCACGTGCTCTGCACCGCCGACTGTGGCAGCGCTCGCTGCACACAACGGTACCGACCGCTGCGCGCACTGTCAGGTTACGGGACGCATCGTCGGGGGAGACGGCCGTCAGGGTCGGACCGTGCCTCCCGTGGCGGGCCGGAAGCCCCGTCGCACTCAGCCGGTGGGCTCGGTGAGGTGCAGCTCGATGGTGAAGGTGACCGGTCCGCCCAGGTCGTCATCGCGCAGGCCGTCCGCGGTCGCCGTGCCCTGCACGCCCTCGAACCGACCGGTGCCGCCGACGACCTCCATCTCGCCGGTGAACGCGGTGTCCTTCGTGGCGGCGTCGAGCACGGCGTCGCCCGACGCGCGCAGCCCCAGGGTGCCGGTCTCGGCCTCGATCGTGAGGAAGCCGCTCCACGTGCCGCTGCCGTCGGTGTAGTCGACGCTGCCGAGCAGCTCGATCTCGGCCACCTCCTCGTCGAGCATCGTGGTGCCGATGAGGTGGTTCCACCCGTAGGTGAGCTCCTCGTCCGCGCCGACGCTGTGCAGCGTCGTGCCCTCCGACGACAGCGACACGAAGAAGCTGGTCGTCTCGGTCGCGGCCAGCGTCGTGGAGGTGTCCGATGCCGTCGTCGACGACGCGGCCGGTGCCTCGGTGGTGGTCGCGGCATCGTCGGCCGGCTCGTCCTCGGCGCAGCCGGCAGCGAGCGCCGCCAGTGCGGCGGCGCCAGCGATGGTGCTGGCGAATCGGCGGTGGGATGTGGTCGAACGGGTCATCGGGGTGCTCCGATCATCGGGTCGTGCGGCGGGTGTCGATGCGGGTCGTCCGGGGTCAGCCGCTGACGGTGCGCTCGGACAGGTTCGGGTCGGCGTCGATCTCGGCGTCGGTGAGCAGCATCGGGCGCAGGGCCTTCTCGCTGAACGCCACGGTCTGGTCGGCGTGGTGCGGCGAGGCCGGGTCGCCGGACTGGCCGTAGGCGAGCAGGCCGCGGGCGTGAGGCCCGTCGTCGTCGAACCAGGCGATCATCACGAAGCTGGTGCCGTAGATCGTGGGATAGCCCCCGACGCGCAGGCCCGTGCGCTCGGTGCGCCCGGGGATCGTCGGCAGCTCGGCCACCCCGGGCTCGAGGTCCGAGCGCGCCAGCGCGCCGAGCGGCGCCACGACGTTGGCGATGCCCTCGATCTCGTTCGCGCCGTGCATGGCGATGCGCTGGCCGCTGCGCTCCACGAACTGCACGTCGCCGAGCGGGGCGTCGAGCGCGATGCCGGCCTGCTCCATCGCCACGATCGCACCTGCGAGCGCGCCGGGCAGCGGGTCGGCGCCGCCGTCGGGCACCGGCGTCAGCGTGTGCGGCGTGGCGACCGGGTCCTGCGGGTCCCACGCGGCGGCGAACAGCGCGCCGGCGTCGCGCAGCGCGGCGTCGGGGAACCCGGCGAGCAGCTCGCGCCACAGCACCGCGCCCACCGAGGTGACGTCGAAGCGGCGGTCCCATGCGCCGAGGATCCGAACCGCGTCGCCCAGCTCGACCTCGCGACCACCAGCGGTCGCGGTCGGCACGTCTGCGCAGCGCGCCAGCACGTCGTCGAGCAGCAGCTCGGCGAGCAGCGAGTGGTTGCCGAGCAGCGCCGCCTCGAGGTCCTCGGGCGTGAACCGCTCGCCCTCGTGCGTCGGGCCGACGGGGCCGCGCCCAGCCAGCAGCAGCGCGTTCATGCGCGTGCGCGGGCTGACGGGCTTGTGGTGCATGCCGTGCATCGACGACGCCTGGGGCAGCTGCTCGTCGGCGTGCGGCAGCCAGTACGGGTCGTTGGCGTTGAACACGTGGTCGCGGCGCTCGACCTGCGGCAGCTCGTCGAAGGGGAGCAGGCCGCTGCCTGCGCCCGAGCCGAGGTCCTGCCACTCGAAGGTCGGGTCGCTGCCGTCGAGCAGCGCCACGCGGTTCTCGAACAGGAGGTTCGTGATCGGGTCGCCCTCGACGTTGGCGATGAACGCGGCCTCGGCCTCGGCGGTGAGCGCGGGCGTGGGCGAGGAGTCGATGTACCAGCAGCGGCCGTCGGCATCGGCTGCCACCGTGTTCACCCAGGGCATGCCGTGGTGCTCGGCCATGGCGTCGCGCAGCCCCGGCACGCCGTCGGCTCGTCCCATGGCCAGCACGAGCTGGAGAAACCGGTCGTTGTCGATGTTGGCATCGCGGTAGGTGAAGGCGTGCGTGTCGCCCCAGCCGAGGAAGGGCAGCGCCACCATCGGGCCGTAGTGCGACGACCACAGGGTGTGGGTCTCGACCTGGCGCTCGCCGTCGTCACCGAGCACCTGGATCGTGTGCTCGGCGGTGCTCATGGCGCGCTGCTCGCCGCCGTAGCGGTACGAGGTCGGGTCGCCGTCGGGCAGCTCGAGCTTGTAGGCGGTGAAGCGGCTGCCGCGTGAGAACGTGTGCGTCCACGCCACGGTGCGGTTGAGCCCGATCTGGATGCCGGGCGTGCCGATCAGCGCGGCGCCGTACACGTCGAGGTCGCCGGGCACCTGGAGGTGGCACTCCCAGAACCGCGCCTCGCCGTACCAGGGGAAGTGCGGGTTGGCGACGACCATGCCGCGCCCGGTCGATGTGGCATCGCCGCCGAGCGCCCACCCGTTGGAGCCGAGTCCCGGCTCGGGGAGGCCGCCCGCCGGCATCGTCGGCCCCGGCGCACCCGGTGGGCGAGCGGCACCGATGTACTCCGCGAGGTTGCGGCCGCTGGCGATGATGGCCAGGTCCACGTAGAGGGTGAAGAGGTCCAGCGCGCTGATCGGGCGGATCCACGGGGCGCCTGCGCACCACGCCGGCAGGTCCGCGGTGCCGTGCTCGGCCAACCAGGTGTTGATGCCCGCGGCGTACGCCTCGACCATCGCCACGACCTCGGGCGGCTGCGAGCCCGGCATCGCCTCGGCGCGATGGCGCACGCCGAGCGACAGGTAGCCGAGGTCGCTGCTGCGGTGGCGGTCGAGCTCGCCGGGCCCGAAGTGCGCGGCGCGCTCGGAGCGCACCTTGAGCACCTGATCGGCGATGGTCGGCAGGTGGTCGCGGGCGCACGCCCACCCCTGTCCGAACGACAGCGACGCCGTGTCTGCGGCGCTGATGTGCGGCACCCCGTGCGTCGTCCAGCGGATGCGCGCCTCGTACGTTCCGTCGCCCAGCTCCATGGCGGCGCAGGCTAGAGGAGCGTGGCGTAGTCCGCTTCGAGCTGGTCGATCTCGAGCTGGTTGAAGAAGTTCGAGTACACCATCCACGCCGCGAGCCCGTGGAAGTCCTCGAACTGCGGCGGCAGGTACCGCGGCGGCACGATGATCCCCTCATCGGCGAGCGCGCCCAGCAGGCCGACGTTCTCGAGCGTCGCCTTGCCGCAGAAGAGCAGCGGGATGCGGTCGATGCGGCCCTGACGCACCGCGACGCGCAGGAAGTTGTAGTTGGAGACGAACCCGCGGCTGTAGGCCAGGTCCTTCGGGAACGGACCCTCCGTCGGCAGGCTGCCGCGGAACACGCGCATTGCGGAGACGTAGCACTCGTGCTCGTCGAGGCCGCGGGTGCGGAAGAACTCGAAGACGTCGAGGAAGGTGCCGCCCTGCTCGGCGAGGTGCACCGCGCGGACCCTGTCGTTGACGCGTCGCAGCCGCGCCGGGTGCGAGCGGAAGGACGTGATCTCGACGAGGACCGCGAGGCCCTCCTGCGTGATCGTCGTCGACGGCGGGCCCTTGGCGAGGAACGTGCACCACGGCTGCAGGCGACCGTTCAGCGTCGTGCCGACGTGCACCCAGCCCTCGTGGCCCTCCAGCAGGCGGAGGTCGCGCTCGCTGAACATCGCGCGCGACCGCAGCTTGATGTAGTCCGAGCCCGCAGCGGCATCGGCGACGAGGCCGTCGGCGAGCTGCACGTGCACTCGGGTGGCCGGGTCGTCGAAGACCAGGTCGAGGCGGTCCTGCAGGATGCCCACGGCGTCCGCGGCGGTGATGGAGCGCTCGTCGGCTTCGAGCAGCTCGGACAGGTCGATCTGGTCGAGGGCCTCGTCGAGCAGCGTGGAGAGGTCGACGAGGTTCGGCCCGCCGACGTGGAACGCGTCGGTCGTGGCGCCGTAGAGCTGGCGGGCGATGCGGCCGAACTCCGGGGTGCCGCGGGCCTCGAGCATGCGGACGGTCGCGGCGTACTCCACGCAGCGGCGGCTCATGAGCATCGCGGCGGGGTTGGTGCGCCCGAGTCGAGCGACGACGTCCTGCTCGATGTCCTCGAAGGTCGTGACGAGCTTCTCGGGGTCGAAGCCGAGCGGGTTCGACCCGTAGGTGGCGGCGGTGACCTGCGGCTGCTCACGGCACCCGGCGGCGAAGAACGCCTCCTCGACGTCGTCGTCCCAGCGCACTGCGTTGAGCACGCGGATCGAGCCCTGGGCGTCCACGATGCGGTCTGACAGCTCGCGGATGGTGGTCAGGTACTCGTCGGTGTTGTCGCTCACGTGGGCAGTCGCTCCGTTGGCTGCCGGCCAGTGTGGCACGCGCCCCCCGCCGCTTCGGGGAACGCGACGGGTCGGGGCGGTGTAGAAGGGGCAGGACATGGACGCGGAGGACAGCCTGGTTCGTCGATCCCTGCACGGGGATCACCAGGCCTTCACGCGCCTCATCGAGATGCACCAGCAGGTCGCACACCGGGTCGCAACGGGCATGGTCGGCTCGGGCGGCGGCGCGGACGACGTCGTGCAAGATGCGTTCGTCAAGGCGTTCACCCGCCTCGGTCAGCTCGACCCCGACCGGAGCTTCCGTCCGTGGCTGCTGGCGATCGTCGCCAACGAGGCCCGCAACCGCCATCGCTCAGGTGCCCGGTACGACGCCATGACGCTGCGCGTCGCAGCACGCGCCGATGTGCGAGCAGCGCCGTGGACGGACCCCGAGGCCGCGCACGCGCACGCCGAGCGGCAGCAGAGCCTCGCCAGGGCGGTCGCGTCGCTTTCGGCGCGCGACCGGGAGATCATCGCGCTCCGCTACTTCGCCGAGCTCTCCGAGGCCGAGGCCGCGCAGGCGCTCGGCTGCCCGCCGGGCACCGTGAAGTCGCGTCTGCACCGGGCGCTGGAGCGGTTGCGCGCCGTGATCGACGACGTCGAGGGGGAGGACCGGTGAGCGATCGTCATGCTGCGCCATCGGACGATGCGCTGGAGGACGCGCTGCGAGATCTGGGACGCGCCTTGGATCTCGATTCGGCATCTGCAGCGGCGCAGCAGGCGCGCATCTCGGCCGCGGTCCTCGATGCTTCCGACCGCTCGGCGCGCCACGTCCTCGGGCCGAGGACGCAGCAGGTGGCCAGGGCGCTCGTCGCTGCCGCGGCGATCGTCCTCGTGGTGCTCGTCGTCGTGGCTCCTGCTCGGGAGGCCGTCGCCAGCTGGCTCGGCATCGGGGCGGTGCGCATCACCACCTCTGGCGAGCCACCACCGTCGTCGACGTCGACCACTGCGCCGTCGCACGGCCAGGAGGTGTCGTCCGCAGAGGTGGAGGCGCTCGCTCGCTCGCTGCCGTTCGAGGTGCGGCTGGTCGACCCATCGGTCGGCGGCCCGCTGCGCGGCGCTGAGGTCGACGCATCGGTCGGGGTCGGGCTCATCGAGCTGCGCTACGACGAATTCACGGTGGTGCAGGTGGGGTCGCCACCCGCTGCTGCCCCTGCGGTGGGCAAGCAGGTGGGTCTCGGTACGTCGATCAGCGCCGTGGATGTGGAGGGACATGACGGCCTGTGGCTCGACGGCGACCCGCACGCGATCGCCCACCTCGACGCCGACGGCGAGGTGGTGCACGACACGCTTCGTCGAGCGGGCGACGTGCTGCTGTGGACGAGCGGCGACGTGACGTATCGCGTCGAGGGGCTGCGTTCGCTCGAGGAGGCGCTGGTCGTGGCGGCCTCCCTGGGGTGACGCCCGCTGGTTGGTGCGGTCGCTCCGGTGCGAGCGCAGGCGGGTGCGATGGAACCGGTCCGGTCGTCGCGGTGTACGAGGGGCATGAGCGTCACTCCTGTGCACCGTGATCACCGTCGGCTTCTCGGCCGGCCTCAGCGCAACGTGGTGAGAGGCGCCTCGTTGGCGTTGGCCGCCGCGCTCGTCGCCGGGAGCTGTAGCGCGTCAGCGGCTGAGCAGCGTGTCGATGCGGCGGAGGCTGCACCCAGCGAACCAGGCGCCACCGCGCTCGTGCTGACCGAAGCCGGGATGGCTGGTGTCCCCGTCGGCTCGTCCACGCCGGTGTGGGTGGTGCCGGGGGCCGTGGCCGCACCCGACGGCTCGGCGGTCTTCGTGGCGCGAGCGGTGCCGGCAGCCGATGGTGGCGGTCACGAGGTCGTGTCGGTCGACCCGGCCACCGGTGCGCTGAGCGATCAGGGGGTGCGCGTCGACGACGCCGACGGCGGGGTCGAGGTCGCCGCTGTGGCGCCCGGCGGCGACCGCGTCGTCGCCGTCGTCGCCGGTGGTGGCAGCACCGTGCTGCTCGATCTGGACGTGACCGCTCGCAGCGTGCGGCGAGCGGTCCGCTTCGAGGGGAGCCTGGAGCCCGAGGCCTACTCGACCGATGGCGACGTCGTGTACGCGGCGCGGATGTTCGAGGAGCACTACAACGTGCACGGACTCGACCTCCGCACCGGCGAGCAGTGGCCGACGCTCGGACGTGACAAGTCGAAGCCTCCCGAGGACATGGTCGGCGGGGTCGTCCACGCCGCCCTCAGCCCCGACGGCAGGGGCCTCGCCACGCTGTACCGCGATGACGTCAGCTCTGGGCACACGGCGTTCGTCCACCTCCTCTCGCTCGAGACCGGCACCACCGTGTGCATCGACCTGCACGAGCCGTTCGGGACCGGCGAGCGGTGGATGGACGTCATCGAGTGGCGATCGCCGACGGAGGTCGTCGTCGGGCACGCCGGAGGCGATCCCGACGTGTCGATGTCGGCGACGTTCGATCCTGTGGCCATCTGGGAGGGAGAGATCCTGGAGCACTACGACGCGGAGGTGCGCACCGATGCGGAGGCGCCTCGTGCGCCGGCGGGCGTCTCGGACGTGCCGGGGTTCGTTCGGTTCGTCGCGATCGCGCCCTGAGGCGCGTCGCCATCACCTCAGCTCGGGCTGGGTTCGAGTAGGTCGGCGGTCCGGTGCAGGATCGCCATCGCCGCCTGGCGGCTGACAGCGATGCTGGGGCGGAGCGTGCCATCCGCGTAGCCGCGCACGAGGTCGTTCTGCGCCGCCCATGCGATCGCGGTGCGGAAGGGGTGGTCGGGGCCGACGTCGCTGAAGCCGGGATCTGGGAACGGCCCCGCCGGGCTGCCCGCCAGCCGCCACAGCATCGCTGCCAGGGCCTGGCGGCTCACCTGCGTTGTTGGGCGGAAGGTGCCGTCCGCGTAGCCGTTCGTGAGGCCCCCCGAGACGCCCCACTCGACGTCGACGAAGAACGGGCTCGTCGGCGGGACGTCGCGGAACGAGACGTTGATGCACGCCCACCCGTCCGCGGTCGGGTCGAGCAGCGGCGCTCCGAGCACGCCGATGTCGAGCGCCACCTGCGCCGCAGCCGCGTCGGAGAAGTCGTCGCATGTCGGCGGGATCGGCGGGGTGGTCAGCTCCTCGACGAGCGCGTCGTGGGCGGGCTTGGGCGCGTACTCGGCGTCGAGGATGAGCGCGGCGCCGTAGCCGGGCAGGAAGCCGGGGATCCACGAGTGGCCGTCGTCGACCCCCCAGAGCACCATCGTGTCGCAGTTGGGCGCTAGCAGGCAGCCCTGCAGCACCCCGCGGTAGACCTCGGCCTGCTGCGCGAGCTCGCCGGTGCTGGCCGGCAGCTCGATGGAGACGTCGAGCTCGGTGATGGCCAGGTCCAGCCCCCGCTCATCGAGCGCCAGCGCGTTGGCGAGCACCCCGTTGGCGCACTGCCTCGCGGTCGCGCAGGTGCCGAGGTGGAGGTGCGCCTGCGAGCCGACGCCGTCGATCGGCACGCCGCGAGCGATCAGCCCGTCGACCAGCTCCAGCACCGCATCGAAGCGCGGGCCGGGGAGCTCGATGAGGAAGTCGTTGTAGTAGAGCTCGGCGGACGGGTCGGCGGCGCGCGCTGCGGTGAAGGCGATGTCGAGGTACTCCGGATGGCCGATCGAGGTCGTCCACGGGTTCGGCCAGGGCGAGCCGTCGATGCCGATCGCCTCGTTCGCCACGTCCCACTGCTCGATGCGCCCCGCGTAGCGGCCCACCACCGTCGAGATGTGATCCTCGAGCAGCTCGGTCGCCTCCGCAGCGCTCCACGTGCCGTCGGTGAGCCACGTCGGGTTCTGCATGTGCCACGCCAGGGTGTGGCCGCGAACGACCGACCCGTCGCCCTCCAGGGCGGCGACGATCGCATCTGCGGCGACGAAGTCGTAGACATCCGGGGCCGGGTGGATCGGACCCCACTTCATGTGGTTCTCCGGCGTGCCGGCCCCGAAGGTCGTCTCGAGCGCCGACGCGTAGGCGGGCTCGTGGAGCGTCGGCGGTGCCGTCACCGCCGAACCGATGCGGATGCCGGCGCCGGCTGCGAGCTCGCGAAGTGTGGGCGGCACAGCGGCGCCTGCGACGCTCGGGTGCACAGGCGTCGACGGGGACCCAGCGGCCGAGGCCACGACCGTGGCGGCGATCGCGAGCGCTGCCACGCAGCGAAGCCGGCAGCTTCGACGGTATCTGTCGCTCGCTCGCGTCATGCTCGGCACCTCGTGGGGATCAGCGGGGGAAGCGAAGCACGCGGGCGTCGTGGGCGTCGAGCACCCCCAGGTCGGCGCGCCCGGCGCGCACCGCCACGGTGCCGCCGAGCAGCAGCTCGGGGACCTCGCCGTCGGTCAACCCGAGCGCAGCCGCGTCGAGCGACCGCGGCTGAGCGTCGTCGGTGAAGTTGAAGACCGCCACCAGCACGTCGTCGTCTCGCTCGCTGACGAGCAGCTCGGGCATCGGGTTGCGCAGCAGGTCCGGCACCCGGGGGCGACCGCCGGTGAGCGTGTGGACCAGCTCGAAGAGCGCGAGGCGCTCGGGGGGCACGGTCTCGAGGCGATCAGACGACACCACCATGCCGTCGGTGAGAGCGACCGCTACCGCCAGCGAGCGCACCTCGGCGTCGGTGAGGCGCGTGCGGTCGGTGCGCACCATCACGCAGTCCGGGTCGTTCGACCACAGCCGCTGGTGCATGAACGCCCGCGTGAGGGTGTTGCGGATGGCCACGCGGGTGGTGGCGCCCGCCTCGTCGCGGCTCGCGATGCGCTGCACCGCGAGGTCCCACATCGGCGCCACATCCGAGCCGATGCGCATGCCGTCCACCACGCCGACGGCCGGGCCGAGCTGGCACCCGCAGCCGAGGAGGAAGGCGTCGTCGCCGGCGCCGGCGCGGATCGCCTCCAGGCCGAGGCGCAGCGAGGTGGCGAGCGTGGCGTCGGGGTCGTAGCGCACCCCCGGCAGCGACGCGCAGTAGAGGAAGTCGAGCTTGAGGATGCGGTAGCCCCAGTCGTGGCGGACGGTGCGAGCGAGCTCCTCGAGCCACGCGAGGACGTCGGGGTGCGTGGTGTCGAGCACGCGCATGGCGCGCACGCGGCTCCAGCCCGGGTTCCACAGCGGTGCCAGCTCGCGGCCGCCCGGGCGCCGCACGAACCAGTCCGGCTGCGCGTGGTGCAGGTCCGAGCGGGGATCGGCGATGAACGGCGCCAGCCAGATCCCCGCGTCGCGCCCGGTGGCCGTGATCGCGTCCGCGATCGCGGCCATGCCCTGTGGGAACTTCTCGTTCGTGTCCAGCCAGTCGCCGATGCGCCGCTGGTGGCCGTCGTCGACCATCACGTAGTCGAACGGCGTCGACTCGCCGAGGCGCTCGATGGCGGCCAGGTTGTCGAGCACGTCCTGGCCCGACACCCCGGTGTAGTAGAAGTACCAGCTGCACCAGCCCGACGGAGGCTTCTCCGGCACCCGAGCTCCCTGGCGGGCACCGAGCTCGTCGGCCCAGCGCTCGAGGAGCGCGATGGCGTCGTCGCCGGCCACCACCAGCAGCGGCTCGCTCGTGAGCTCCTCGCCGGGGCTGAGGGTGATGCCGTCGAGGTCGCACGATGCCTCGATGCGCGTGGGCACGTCGCCGGCGAGGTCGATGTCCACGCCGCACTGCTGGCGGTCGGCCTCGACGAACCCGAGCACCACCGCTGCGCTGCCGTCGCCGCCGTCAGCGATGGCGGTGACGAGCTCGGAGCGCAGGTGGCCGGGCACGCCGTCCGCGACGTGGCGGGGGTTGGGCACCTGCGCTCGCCAGAAGGGGACCGCCGAGGTGCGTTGGCGCTCGTCGGGCCCGTAGGCGCGCGCGTTGGACCACGACTGCCACCCCTGCTGGAAGCGCTGCCACCGGCGAGCGGCGGTGGCGCCGCCGAGCGCGAGCCCGTGGGGCGAGGTGGTGCGCAGCGGTGACAGCGTGACGAGCTGCAGCGACTCCTCCCCGGTGCAGCGGACGTGGAGCGTCAGCAGCAGACCATTTGGCACGGCGTCGATGTGCAGCGCAATCTCGAGGGGCGGAGAGCGCCGGCCTCCAGCACCGGGTGCGGGAACGAACGTGGTCGGGTCGTCGCCGGCGGCGACGAGCTCCGGGATCCACGTTCGCTCGACGGCGTCGCTGCCCCGCCAGCGCACGAGCGGCACGACGCCGCGGAGCTCGGCGGACCCGAGCGAGAGCTGCAGTCGTCCGTCGACGAGTGAGGCGTCGGGCTGCTCGGTCACCGCCGCAGTCAAGCAGGCCTCCGCCGGCGGCACCCGGCGTCGGGGCGGGTCCTCAGCGTGACGGAGGTCACCGGAACCACACGGGGACCACACGTGCGCGTCGGTAGGTTCGCCCCATGCCAACGATCACGACCCGTCCCGTGGCGCGCCGCGTCCTCGCCGGCGCGCTCGGTGCCGCGCTGCTGCTCGCCGCCTGCGGCACCGATGGCGACACCGAGACGACCGGCGACCCGAGCACCACCGCTGGTGCCACCACCGACGCCACCACGGCGCCGACCGGCGACGATTCCCTCGACGGCAGCGAGGTCGATTGGGACCGCGTCGTGCAGGACGAGAGCTCCACGATCCCCATCGAGCGCGACGACCCCCTCAACCAGGATCCGATCGCGCCGGGCGCCACGCGCATCCGCTACCAGGTCGGCCCGATCGATGTGCTCGCCGGCCAGAACAACATCGACTTCACCGGCGCGGACGTCCCGAAGCCCACCGAGCCGGGGTGGATCACCCGGATCTCCGCCAACCTGCACCGCGGCGATGGCAGCGTGCCGCCGGTGGACGTCATCCACCTCCACCACGGGGTGTGGCTCAACAACAGCCGGAAGGACACGACGGCGCCGAACCTGCCCGAGCGCGTCTTCGCCTCTGGTGAGGAGAAGACGGTCTACAACACGCCTGGTGGCTACGGCTACCGCCACGAGCCCGACGATGCGTGGGTCATCAACTACATGATCCACAACCTGTTCCCGGAGGAGGAGCAGATCTGGATCACGTACGACCTCGACTTCATCGCCGACACCGCGCCCGAGGCCGATGACATCACCGAGGCGTGGCCCGTGTGGATGGACGTCGACAACCCGTCGATCTACCCGGTGTTCGACGTGCTCAAGGGCACCGGCGGCGAGGACGGGCTCTACACGTACCCCGACGAGGCGCCCGAGGACGAGCGCGCCGACGCGCTCGACCGCAGCAGCTGGACGGTGCCCGAAGACGGCGTGATCATCGGCGGCGGCGGCCACCTGCACCCCGGCGGCAAGACGGTCGACCTGTTCGTCGAGCGCGACGGTGCCGAGGAGCAGATCTTCAGCAGCGAGGCGATCTACTACGAGCCCGCCGGCGCCGTGTCGTGGGACGTCTCGATGACGGTCACCCCGCTGGACTACCGCGTCGCGCTGCGCGCCGGCGACGAGCTGAAGATCAGCACCACCTACTTCGCCGAGGAGGCGTCGTGGTACGAGTCGATGGGAATCGCCGTGCTGTGGATGACCGCCGGCGACGACGGCGACGACCCGTTCGAGGTCGACGTGAACGTGCCCGGCGAGGTCACCCACGGCCACCTCCCCGAGAACGACAACCACGGCGGCGAGGAGTCCCCGAGCATCCCGGATCCGACCGGTCTGCCCGATGGGAGCTACGCCTCGCTCATCGGCATCGAGGACTTCCTCTACCTGCAGGGCGACTTCTCGGAGTCCGAGACCGACATCCCGCTGGTGCGCGCCGGCGAGTCGATCACCTACGACAACACCTACGACGCTCCGCTCGCCAACGGCATCTGGCACACCATCACGTCGTGCCAGGCGCCGTGCAACCGGGCCACGGGGATCGCCTACCCGGTCGCGGATGCCGAGGTGCAGTTCGACTCGGGCCAGCTCGGCGACGCCGGGCCGCCGACCGCCGGACGCCTCACGTGGGACACCCCGACCGACCTCGACCCCGGCACCTACACCTACTTCTGCCGGGTGCACCCGTTCATGCGGGGCGCCTTCCGCGTCGTCGACGAGTGAGGCGACGGGCGCTCAGCCTCGCTCGAAGCTGAGCTGCAGCTCCATGATCCCGTCGTCCTCGACGGTCACCATGCCGGCGATGTCGGGGCGATCCATGTCGTAGTCCGCCAGGCGGATCGGGATGCTGCCCGAGAGGTCGATGAAGTCGCCGCTCCAGCGCGCCACCAGCGGCACCTCCACGTCGCGGGTCACGCCGTGGATGGTGAGCTCGCCGGGCACCGTCACCTCGACGACCTCGCCGATGCCGGGCACCTCGTCGAGCTCGAACGGACCCGTCAGCTCGAAGGTCGCCTCGGTGAAGGTGTCGGTCTCCAGGGCGTTGGTGCGCAGGAAGTTGTCGCGGCGCCCCCGTTCGCTCGCCAGCGCGGTGAGGTCGGCGACGATGCTGGCGTCGGTGACCGTGGTGCCCTCGACGGTCATCGAGCCGCTCACCGCCAGGGTGCGGCCGACCGCAGTGGCCTTGACGGTGTCGCCGCCGAACAGCTCCTGCATCCGGTAGCCGACGAACACCTCGCCGGTGTCGTCCGGGGCGAGGATCCACTCGCCGTCGGGGCTGTCGCTGCCGCCGTCGGGCCGCTCGGGCACCGTGGCCTCGCTGCCTGCATCGGGAGCGTCCTCGCCCGGGAGCTGGAACTCGTCGGCGGGGGCGATCGTCGTCGTCGACTCGGCCGGCGCTGCGGAGGTGGTCGGCGCCGGCTCTCGCTCGCGCAGCGACGCCTCCTCCGGCGCGTCGTCCCGCAGCACGAGGAACCAGACGCCCGCACCTGCGACGAGCAGCAGGACGAGCGCGGCGAAACCGATCTTCAGACCTTTGGACATGGCGGGAGCCTACCTACCGCCGTTCTGGTAGGTCTGGTCGCGCACGGCGGCGCGCTATCCCTACCAGAAGGGATCGAGCGGGGTCATCGGAGGCGGTCATCCGCGGCGTGCACGCCCCACGGGCCGATGACGGTGTTGGCCAGGGTGTGGTCGTCGGTGCGCATGCGCCAGCTGATGAGCTCCTGCGCCAGCGCCAGCACGCGCGGGGCCTTGGCCGGGTCCGCGGCTCGGTCGTGCAGCTCGCCGGGGTCCTCGGACAGGTCGTAGTAGAGCGGCGGTCCCGCCACGTGGTGGACGTACTTCTCCGTCGGGGTGCGCACCACCGCGAGCGCGCACTCGTCGAGGCGCCGGCCGAAGATCCCCGGCAGCAGCGGCATGCGGTAGTCGTACTCCCAGTGCGCGGCCGTACGCCACGACTCTGGCTGCTCGCCGTGGAGGAAGGGCAGCAGCGAGCGGCCGTCGCACTGCGCGGGACGATCGGCGCCGAGCCAGCTGAGGACCGTGGGCACCAGGTCCACGTTCTCGGTGATCGCCTCCACCCGCGTGCCGCGCGTCGGATCCGCGGCCACCTGCGGGTCGCGCACGATGAGCGGGATGGCATACGAGCTGTCGAACCATCCCATCTTCTCCTTGAGCCAGTGATCGCCGAGCTGCTCGCCGTGGTCGGAGGTGACGATCACGAGCGTGTCGTCGAGCTGGCCGGTGGTGCGCAGCCAGCCCAGCAGCCGCCCGAGCTCGTCGTCGACGTGGCGCATCAGCCCGAAGTAGGTGGCGGCGAGCTGGCGCATCTCGAGCTCGTCGTCGGGGGCGCGGGCCTCCTCGACTGCCATCACCCCGGCGAGGAACGGGTGCTGCGCCATCTCTGCCTCGCGGGTGGCGTGGCGCACCGGTGCCGGCACCTCCGCGGGGTCGACGAGGTCGTGGTAGCCCGCCGGGGCGCGCCACGGCGGATGCGGCCGCAGGTAGGAGAGGTGCAGGAACCACGGCTCGCTGCGTCCGCGCAGGTGGTCCATGGCGAGGTCGGTGAGGAACGCGGTCTCGGAGTGCTCGGGGGGGATCGCGGTCGGCGCCCACGACGAGCCGCGTCCCGGAGGCGTGGTCCACCCCGGAGCCGGGTCGTACAGCGCCCAGTGGTCCTCGGGTATGCGGTAGCCCTGCGATGCCAGGAACGCGGTCCACGTGGGGTCGTCCTCGGTGACCGGGGAGGGAGCCGAGAAGCCCTCCAGGATGGATTCGTAGGTCAGCAGCCTCGGGTCGTCGGCAGGCGTGCGACGCGGGTCCGGGGGGACGTCGGTGTAGCCGAGGACCCACGGGTCGTAGCCGAGCGAGCGCGCCTCGAGGGCGAGGTTGGTGAACCGCGCGTCGAGCGGCGTGCCGTTGCCGACCGAGCGGTGGTTGTGGAGGTAGGTGCCGGTGAGGATGGATGCGCGGCTGGGGCCGCAGGGCGCGCAGTTCGCCCAGTGCGAGGAGAACAGCACGCCCTCGGCGGCCAGGGCGTCGAGCGTGGGGGTGGACACGCAGGGGTGGCCGAGCGCCGAGAGGCACTCGGCGCGCCACTGGTCCACGGTGATCAGCAGGACGTTGCCCTGGCGGGCCGGGGGATCGCTGGGCACGGCGTGCTCCGTGACGGGGGGGGGCTCGGGGACGCGCTCAGCGTAGGGCGCCGTCGGCGGTAGGTTGCGGTGATGCGCAGGTCCGCCATCGCACCGCTGCTCGTCGCCGCCCTCCTCGTCCTCGGTGGGTGCAGCGACGGCGACGACGCCGTGACGACCACCATCGCCGGCGAGGTGCACGAGGCCGGCGACGACCGCCTGGTCGGCGTCGACCCGCCCGAGGACTGCCACCCGATGCAGGGCGGCTGGCTGATGTGCGGCAGCACCCAGGACCACGGCGACGACCAGACCCGCGGCGGGCTGTGCACCGACGGTCGCCTCGACGACCAGCTGCGGATCGTGCCCGAGGTCGTGTTCAGCGAGTCGGGCGCCTGCCCCACCTACCTCGAGGTCCCACCGGGAACGTCGATCGTCTTCACCAACGGCGGCGAGGAGGCGTACGGGATCGTCATCGATGGCGTCGGCGAGTCGTCCGGACCGATCGAGCCTGACGGCGACTGGCCGGTGATCATCGACGAGGTCGGGCAGTACACGTGGAGCAGCGACGCCAACGAGGCCATCACCGGCCTTCTCGAGGTGAAGCCCCTCGGCGAGGCGCCGCCGGTCAGCACCATCGTTCCCGCCGGTGAGGCAGCGGCCGCCGCCGCCGGGTCCTGAGGCGTGGGCGATGGGCTCGATGAGATGAGCGCGCCGCCCGAGGGGGGATCCGTCGCGCTCCGAGCGACGGTCGTGATCGCTGCACTCGACGCGGCGGACACCATCGAGCGGCAGCTCGCCGCGCTCGCTGCGCAGGACGCGCCGTTCGCGTTCGAGGTGGTGGTGGCCGACAACGGCTCGACCGACGCCACCCGCGCCATCGTCGCCGACTGGCAGGGCCGGATCCCCTCGCTGCGGCTGGCCGACGCCTCCGCGCAGCGCGGCGCCGGTTTCGCCCGCAACCGCGGCGCGGCCGGATCGGGCGCCTCGGTGATCGCCTTCTGCGACGCAGACGATGCGGTCGACCCGGGTTGGCTCGCCGCCATCGTCCCGGCCGCCGAGCGCAGCGGGCTCGCGACCGGTCCTGTGAGGCTGTTCGAGTGGACCGAGGATGACCACCGTCGACTGCGCCTCGAGGTCCCGTTCGGGTTCCTCCCGACCGCGCCGACGGCCAACCTGGCGATCCGTCGCGACGTCTTCGAGTCGCTCGGCGGCTTCACCACCGCGTTCGCCGGTGCCGGCGGCGAGGATGCGGATCTCTGCTGGCGGGCGCAGCTCGCCGGCGCCGAGCTCGCGCTCGAGCCGGCGGCGTCGATCCGCTACCACGTCCGCTCGACGCGACGTGGTCGGCTCGAGCGGCTGTGGCACTACGAGCAGTGCAACGCCCGCCTCTACGTCATGTTCCGCGAGCACGGCATGCAGCGACCATCAGCGCTGGTGCCGTTGAAGCGCCTCGGGTGGGTCCTCACCCACCCGCACCTCGTGGTGCGCGACGAGCGGGTGCGGGACCGGGTGCTGGGGTGGCTCGTGGCGCACACCAGCCGGTTGGTCGCCAGCATCCGCCTGCGCACCGTGTTCCCCTGAGGCCTGGTCGCTCAGCGGATGCCCAGCGCATCCACCATCCTCTGCAGGGTGGCGGTGGCGTCGTGGTGGGTGGCGACGTGGTCGGGACCGATCGTGCGCGCTGCCGCTCTGGCCGCCCCGAGGTGCTCCACCAGGTCATCGATCGCGGCTGCGAGCGCAGCGGCATCTGCTGGGTCGACCAGACGCACGACCTCCGGGTCGTCGGGGACCGACGGTCGCAGCGCGATCCCGGCCACGACGGGCAGACCGGCAGCGAACGCCTCGAGCACGGTGGATGATGCGCCTCCCCGCCGGGCGAATGCCGCGGTGTGGGGGAGCACCGCGGCGTCGCACGCGCCGAGCGCGGCGACGAAGGCGCGGTGGTCTGCGACGTCGCGCTCCCAGGTGATGCGGGCGCGACCCACGCTGCCGGGCAGGTCATCGGACGTCGCGACGCTGATGATCTGCAGCTCGACGTCGTGGCGCAGCAGGCGCAGCGCGGCCAAGAGCTCTGGCCACCCCTTGTCGGCGCGCGGCTCGCCGGGGAACGCGAGCACCGGCGGGTCGTTGACGGCGTGGGACGACGGTGCGACCTCCACCGCGATCGGATGCGGCACCAGCAGGGTGCGACCACCCGGCACCTGCGCAGCGATCGACGCGGCGCCTTCGGGCGTCATCGCGGCCAGGACGTCGCCGTCCGCGGCCAGGCGGGCCAATCGGTGCACGTGCGGCGGCGCCCACCGCCGGCTCCAGCGTCGCACCCGGTTGGTGCGGAGGCGGAGGTGGTGGTGCGCGAGCCGCACGCGCGGCGGCGTCCCGCGCGGGAAGCGCGGGAGGCCGAGCTCGGGGTGCAGGTAGGTGTCGAGCACCAGGTCGACGCCGGTGCGAGCCGCGAGGCGCCCGGCGAAGGCGATCGTCGCGCGGTGTCGCGCCCGGGCCTGCCGGGCGCTGCGGCCCGGAGCGATGGCCGGCGGCACAGGCTCCCAGCGCAGGGGACCGGGCGCAGGCGGGTGCGGCGAGACGACGGTGACCTGCCACCCGAGGCGCCGTGCGCCATCGATGATCGTGCCGGTGAACGCGAGGTTGTGCCCGGTGCCGGTGCCGGCCTGGCTGTCGACGATGAGCAGGTGCACGAGCCCCCCAGGACGGGCGGCGCCCGACCCAACCACCATGGCCGACTGGGCGCTACCCGGGGAGGATCACCGATTGGAGCTCGACGTACTCGTCGATGCCCTCGGGGCCCAGCTCACGTCCCATGCCGCTGTCCTTGAAGCCGCCGAAGGGGCTGCGGAAGTCGAGGATGAGCCCGGTGTTCACCGCCACGCAGCCGGTGCGGACACGTCGCGCGAGCTCGGCGCCGTGCTCCACGTCGCCGGTCCACACCGAGCCGCAGAGTCCGAAGGGCGAGTCGTTGGCGATCGCCACGGCCTCGTCCTCGTCGCCGTACGCGATGAGCGACAGCACCGGTCCGAAGATCTCCTCCTGGGCGATCGTCCAGCTGTTGTCGACATCCGCGAAGACCGTCGGCTCCACGAACCAGCCGCGCTCGAGTGCGGCTGGCGTGCCGCCGCCGGTGACGACGCGGGCGCCCTGCGCTCGGCCGGCCTCGAGGTACCCCACGACGCGGTCGCGCTGGCGCGCCGCCACCAGCGGGCCGACGTCGGTGGTCGGATCGAGCGAGTCGCCCACCACCATCGCTCCGACCTTCTCGCCGATGGCGTCCACGATCTCGTCGTAGCGGCTGCGTGGCACCAGGAACCGCGTCTGCGCACCGCACGCCTGACCGTTGTTCATGAGGCCGGCGTCGATCATCTCGGGAAGCCGGGCCTCGAGGTCGACGTCGTCGAGCACGATCGCGGCCGACTTCCCGCCGAGCTCGAGCGAGAACCGCTTGAGCTGCTCGGCGCAGATCGCGCCGATGTGACGACCGACGGGCGTCGATCCGGTGAACGCCACCTTGTCGATGCCACCGTGTCGCACCAGGTGCTCACCGGTCTCCCGGCCGGCGGCGACGATGTTGATGACGCCGGGTGGGAGGTCGGCCTCGATGATCGCCTCGGCCAGGAGGTAGGCATCGAGCGGGGTCTCGGGGGACGGCTTGAGCACCAGCGGCACGCCAGCGGCCATGGCCGGTCCCAGCTTCATGGCCATGATGAACAGCGGCACGTTCCAGGGGATGATCCCCGCCGCGACGCCGACGGGGTGGCGGTGCACGCGCACCGGCTCCCCGAGGCCGCCGACGCGCTCGTCGGTGAACTCGTAGCTGCGGGCCAGATCCGCGTAGGTGTCGAGCACCATCGTCGAGCTGAAGACCTGGCCGGCGAAGGACCACTTGGCAGGCGATCCGTTCTGCGCCGAGATGCAGTCGGCGATCTCCTGGCCCCGCGCCATGATCGCGGCCGACAGGCGGCTGATGGCGTCCGCCCGCTCCGCGGGATCCATGGTCGGCCACGGGCCGTCGTCGAAGGCGCGGCGGGCCGCGGCGACCGCGCGATCGATGTCCTCGGGGGTGGCATCGGGGACCTGGCCGATGCGCTCCTCGGTGTTGGGCGAGATGACGTCGATCGTGCCGGTCGCAGTGGACGGCACCCACTCGCCGCCGATGAACAGGTCGGTTCTGATCTCCACGGGACCCCCCACGGTCTGACGGACCGTCAGATGCTAGCGCCGGATCCGCGGGCCCCGGCCAGGTGCGCTGCTGTCGTGGCGTGCGCGCTCCGTCGAAGGTGCGCTGGTTCCTGCCCGGCAGCGGCGACGGTGCTCGTGCTGTCGCTCGCGGCCGCTCAGCTCAGCTCGGCGAACGCCTCGGCGCGATCGCCTTCGCCGGCGACGAGGAGGATCGCCCCCTCCTCGATGACGGTGTCCGGGGTGGCGTAGGTGAACACCCCGTCGCGTGGCTTGATGCACACGATGGTGACGCCGTACCTGTTGCGCACCCCGGCGTCGCCGAGCGCCTTGCCGACGAGCTCGCGCGGCGCCACGGCCTCGACGAGCGCGAAGCCCTCGTCGAGCTGGATGTAGTCGATGACCTTGCCGGTGACCTGGTGCGCCATGCGCTCGCCCGCGTCGTGCTCGGGCTGCACCACGCGCTCGACGCCGATGCGCTCGAGGATGCGCGCGTGCTGCGGGTTGAGCGCCTTGGCCCAGATGCTGGTGACGCCGAGCGCCTGCAGCTCGGCGACGGTGAGCACGCTGGCCTCCACGTCACCGATGGCCACCACGACGTGGCGGAACTCCTGGGCGCTGATCTGGCGCAGGGTCTCGGCGCTGGTGGCGTCCGCGTGCAGGACGTGGGTGAGGATCGACGCCTGCTCCTGGACGTTGCTGGCGTTCGCGTCGATGCCGAGCACCTCGTGACCGAGGCGCACCAGCGTCTGGGCCAGCGACGCGCCGAAGCGCCCCAGCCCGATGACGAGCACCTCGTGCTCGCGTCGCACTCGCTTGAGTGAGGTCTTGTCAGCCAATGATCGGTCGCTCCTCTGGGAAACGGTAGGCGCGATCGTGCGCGCGCAGCACGAGGGCCGTGCCGAAGGTCGCGGGCCCGAGGCGTCCCAGGAACATGAGCGCCACCAGCACGAGCTGGCCGGCGGCGTCGAGCGAGGCGGTGATGCCGGTGGAGAGCCCGACCGTGCCCAGCGCCGAGATGGCCTCGAAGAGGGTCGCCGACAGCGTGTGCTCGGTCAGCACGCCCAGAGCGAGGGCGCCCGTCATCACCGCGCCGATCCCGAGCAGCGCGATGGTGAGCGCCTGTCGCTGCGTGGAGGTCGGCACGCGGCGCCCGAACACGTTGACGTCGGGCTCGCCGCGCAGCTCGGCCCACATGACGAACCCGAGGAGCGCGAAGGTCGTCACCTTCATGCCACCCGCGGTGCTCGCGCTGCCGCCGCCGATGAGCATGAGGGAGTCGGTGAGGAGCAGGCCGGGGTGCGTCATCGCGCCGGTGTCGATGCTGTTGAATCCTGCGGTGCGCGGGTTGACCGCCTGGAAGAACGCGGCGAGCACCTTGCCGGGTGCGTCGAGCGGGCCGAGGGTGTCGGGGTTGGACCACTCGAACCAGCCGATGGCGAGGGTGCCGCCGACGAGCAGCACGCTGGTGGCGAGCAGCGTCAGCTTGGTGTGCAGCGACCACTGGCGTGGGAGGTGGTCGCGCCGTTGCAGGTCGAGCAGGACGGGGAAGCCGATGCCGCCGACGATGATGAGCGCGCACACCGTCAGCGTGACGACCGGATCGGTCACGAAGCGCATCATCGAGTCCGAGAACGGCGAGAACCCTGCGTTGTTGAACGCCGAGACGCTGTGGAAGATGCCGAGGTAGGCGGCATCCGCAGGTGACTGGTCGTACGCGGACCAGAACCGCAATCCGAGCAGCAGCGCCCCGATCGTCTCGAGCGCGATGGTGACCGCAGCGATGTGCGCGATCAGCGAGCGGATGTCGCCCATCGCGAGCGCGCCGGACTCCGATTGGGTGAGCAACCTGGAGCGCAGGCCGAGTCGGTGCGACATGGTGAGCACGAACACCGAGCCCGCGGTGATGATCCCGAAGCCGCCGAGCTGGATGAGCACCAGGATCGTGGCTTCGCCGAAGCCGCTCCAGTACGCGCCGGTGTCCACCACGACCAGGCCGGTCACGCACACCGCAGACGTGGCGGTGAACAGGGCGGTGACGAACCCAGCACCCGAGTCGCCGTTCGCCGCCCACGGCAGCATCAGCACGCCGGTGCCCACAGCGATCGCGGCGGCGAACCCGAGCACGACGAGCTGCGCCGGGTGGCGGAGCCGCACCCCCTCGCGTCGGAGCTTGGTCACGCGTGCCCTCCTGCGGAGGCGTCGGCGGTCGAGGTCGCGGGACGTGGGGGCGCGACCGGCATCCCCGCAGTCTGCCGAGCGCGCGGGTGCGCCGTCGCGATGCTGCCCAGCGAAGGGGGGTGGACCGTCTCAGTGAACAGCGTTAACCTCCTCGTCGGTGCCGGTCCGCCGCACCAGGGGCGTGCGGCGGGGAGGGGGGCGTCGTGGCGACGTTGACGCGCAATCTGTTCTGGGGTCAAGGCGAGCGGGACCACCTCCTCGAGGTCGTGTCCGGGCACTGGCCCACCGACGTCGAGGGAGCGGTCGTCATCGTCGGGCCCGACAAGCGTGCGCCCGGGGGCCACTGGTTCGCGGAGCACGGCCTGCTGTGCCGGATCGAGCTCGACCTCGACGGCGACGGCCGCGTCGGGGTGCGCCACCGACGCATCGCCACCCCGCTGTCGAAGCTGCGTCGCGCGCTCCCGTTCCTGTTCGGTCGCCTGGCGTTCCTCGAGATCTCGCCGTTCGGGGTCTCGAACCTGGCCAACACGAACGTGCAGCCCCTCGACGGCCGCCTGTTCGTGGGCTACGACGCGGGCCGGCCGATCGAGGTCGACCCCGAGACCCTCGAGTACCTCACCCCGGTGGGCGCGAACGACGAGTGGCTGCAAGGGGTGCCGGGGCTGCTCGAGCCGCTGGTGGCCGTCGCCGCCCACCCGGCGCCCGACCACGACGAGCATGCGCTCTGGTTCGTGAACTACTCGCAGATGGCGCTGCCCGGCGAGGAGCACGAGACCTGGCTCGCGCACTGGGGGCTCGACGGACCGGTTCGACGCTGGCGGCTCACCGGGATGGGGCCGTTCGACTCGATCCACGATGTGAAGGCCACCCGGAACCACGTCGTCATCTGCGATCTGCCGTTCGTCGTGGAGCCCGAGTCGATGCGCGGCGCACCCCGCACGCAGCGCAGCCAGGAGCACGCAACGCTGTGGATCGTCGACAAGGCGGATCTCGCGGAGGCGCCACCGGGGAGCGTGGTGCCGGTGCGCACCGTTCGACTGCCGATGCCGAGCGGGCACTTCACCGTCGACGAGGACGACGACGACGGCGTGCTGCGCGTGGTGCTCCAGCACATCCCGCTCGGCGATCTCATGATCTCGCTCGACCGCGAGACGCGCGACCACCGCAACGACGAGCTGGTCGACCCCGCGTACGAGGGGCTCGCTGCACTCGCCGTGCAGCCCACCGCCGTGGGGCGCTACCGCATCGACGCCGCAACCGGCGAGGTGCTCGAGGGCGACGTGGCGTGGGACGCCGAGCGCCTGTGGGGAGGCGTGCTCGCAACCGGTGACGTGCACCGCGCCGGAGCGCGCGCCCGGCAGCGCCGCCTCTTCTACAGCGGCGTCGGGTTCGATCCCGACCTGATCCCGCAGGCGTGGTGGTCGCTCTACGGCGACGCCACCGACGGGCTCGTCGCGCCCGCCGAGCTCCCGGAGAGCGCGATCCCCGGCGCGCTCGGCTCATTCGACCTGGAGTCGATGAAGGTGGCCGAGGTGTGGTCGTTCCCCGACGGCTCGTTCGCCAGCCCGCCCACCTTCGTGCCGCGCGCCGGCAGCGACGAGCCCGACGATGGCTACGTCGTGGTGCTCGTGCACCGCGACGGCCCCAAGCAGGTGCAGGTGTTCGACGCCGCGGATCTCGAGCGCGGCCCGCTGGCGGTGGCGACCGCGCCGGACTTCAACCCGTCGCTGCCGCTGCACTCGTGCTGGGTCGCGCCACGTGCGGGCGGGCGGGGATCGTCCTACCGGGTGCCGCTCGGTCGTGACATCCGGGGCGCGCTCCTGGGGTACCCCGGCGTGGTCAGGTCCATCGTGTCCTTCGGTCGCCGCGCCGCCGCCCACGCGCGGACCCAGCGCTCTGGGTAGGGGTGGATCAGCCCGGGCCGAAGAGGTCGCGGCGCGGCTCGTCGGTGTAGGTCGGTGCGCGGTCATCTGCGAACGCTCTGATCGCCTCGGGCAGGTTGGCGGTGAACCCGAGCATGAGCTGGTTGCGGTCCTCGAGCTCGATGGCCGCCTCGAGGCTGCCCACCTCGAGGTTGGCCCACAGCACGTCCTTGGTCATCGACAGCCCGTACGGGCTGAACTCCGCCATGCGCGCCGCGACGGCGAGCACCTCGGCCTCGAGCGCGTCGTCGTCGATCACCCGGCTGACGAGACCCATCCGCCACGCCTCGTCAGCGTCGATCACCCGCCCGGTCAGCAGGAGGTCGTTGGCGTGGGCGGCGCCGATGAGCCGCGGCAGGAGCCAGCTGGCCGCCATCTCGGTGGAGGTGAGGCCGTTCACGATGCCGGTCGCGTTGAGCACCGCCGAGCGCGCCGCGAACCGCAGCTCGGCGGCGAGCGACAGGCACATGCCGCCGCCGTACGCCGGGCCGTTGATCGCTGCGATGACCGGCTGGGGGAGTCGACGCAGCGTGAGAACGAGCTGCGAGTAGGCGCGCATCGAGCGCTGCGCGATCCGCCCGACCGACAACCCGTCGATGTTGGGTACTGCGCCGTGGTCCTTCAGGTCGAGCCCCGAGCAGAACGACCGCCCGGCGCCGGTGAGCACCACCACGCGGGTGTCGTTCTCGTTCGCGATGTCCGCCAGCGCTGCCTGCAGCTCGATCACGAGATCGATCGACATGGCGTTGAGCCGCTCGGGGCGGTTGAGCACGATGCGCGCCGTGTGCGGCTGGGGGTGGTCGACGAGCACGAGCGCCATGGGAGAACCTCCGATCGCCGGTGGCCCGGCGGCGATCGGCAGTGTGTCAGACGCCTCCGGCGTGGGCGGGCGCCGCGAGCGCGGCGGCCAGCGAGCGGATCGGCTCGTGGGCCGCGACGACGGCACCGGCATCGTCGGGGAAGCGGGATGCCTCGTCGAGGACCTGCTGCCACGCACGAGCCGCGAGGTCTGCGGCCCACCGGGGGCGACCAGCGACGTGCAGGGCGCGCGCCAGCTCGAAGGCGAGGTGGGCGGCGTCGAGCTCGAAGCCGGCGGCGCGCAGCGCCCGCCACCGGTCGCGCCCAGCGCGCAGCCACGACTCGAGCTCTGCTCGGCGCGCCGGCGGACGCCCCACCTGCGCGCAGGGCTGCGGGTTGCCGATGCGCAGGAACCCCGCCGGGTCGACCGCGAGCCAGCCGAGCAGCTCGGTCCACAGGTCGTCGATGGGTCGCTCGTCGAAGCGCTCGGTGACGACGCAGGTGGCGCGCTGCGTCCACGGCGATCGCATCGTGCGCACGCGCAGGTCGTACAGGGTGCCGAGGCGCACCCAGGCCACCGGCGTGAGCACCCAGAAGGTGCCGGTGCGCTCGTAGGTGGCTCGCTGCCGCTCCGTGCACCTCGTCGCCAGGAGCTCGCGGGCACGGCCCTGCGCGCCGGCGGTCGGGGGACGCCACCCGCAGCTGCGATCGGTGACGACCTCGAGGCGGACGTCACTGGCCACCACGCACACCTCGCCCCGGCGGCACCCGTCGGCGATCCGCACGAGGTGCGCGCCGTTGGCGAAGCGCTCGAGCACCTCGACGGGGCCGAGCGGGCGGGTCGAGCGGTGCGGCTCAGCCACCCTGCAGCGGACGCACCCAGAGGATCTCGTCGGCGGTCGGGTCGAATGCAGGGAGCGGCTCGTACTGCTGCGCGCCCAGGTGGACGAACGGCGTCATCCGCTCGGAGAGCAACGTGGCGAAGCGCTCGGCAGCAGCGGCCTCGCCGGCGGCGTCGCCCTGGCGCCAGGCGACGGTGGTGTGACCGGTGCGGTCGGGGATCAGCATCGTGCCCATCGGGCCCTCCTCGGGGTGCGTCCGGCCATCGAACACCCGTTCGCCGCGTCCGTCAAGTGCGCCCGATTCTGACGAGGCGTCAGGTCCGGCTAGCGTCGAGTCGAGCGGCGCCGGTCGCGGGAGGAGAGGGGTCCATGTCCGAGCCAGCAGTCCTCGTCGAGCGTGACGGCCACGTCGTCACCGTCACGCTGAACCGGCCCGAGAAGCGCAACGCCTTCAACCCCGAGATGCTCTGCTTGCTCTGCGACGCCTGGGACCTCATCGACGCGGACCCCGACGTACGCGTCGCCATCCTCACCGGCGCGGGCGGCGACTTCTCCGCTGGCGCGGACCTCGATCGCCTGGTCGGGATGATGGTCAACGGCGAACCGCCGGAGAACGAGTTCGAGGCCCGCATCCAGGAGGACTACTCGCTCATCTACAAGGGCTTCCTCAAGGAGCACCGCCTGGCCAAGCCGCTCGTCGCCGCAGTCGAGGGCTACTGCTACGCGGGAGGAACCGAGATCCTGCAGGCGACCGACATCCGGGTCGCCGGCGAGGGCGCGCAGCTCGCGATCTCCGAGGTCCAGCGCGGCCTGTTCCCCATGGGTGGCTCCACGGTGCGGCTGCCGCGACAGATCGGCTGGACCAACGCCATGGAGCTGCTGCTCGTCGGCGATCCGATCAGCGGGGCGCGCGCAGCGGAGATCGGCCTGGTCGGGCGCGCGGTGCCCGATGGCACCGCACTGGCTGCAGCTGTCGCGCTCGCGGAGCGCATCGCTGCCAACGGGCCGTTGGCGGTGCAGGCGATCAAGGCGGCCATCGTCGAGTCCGACGCGCTGTCCGAGGCCGTTGCGTTCGGCAGGGAGATGGAGCTCGGCATCGGCGTCATGAGCAGCCGCGACGCCCGCGAGGGCCCCAAGGCGTTCCTCGAGAAGCGCCCGCCGCAGTTCGAGGGCCGCTGACGCCCTCCCGTCGGCGCGCCGCTCGGCATGGTCCGCCGCCGCTTCAGTCCCAACCTCCATGCGTAGGTGCGTGCGCGAATCCGTCACCCACGTACGCACACCGCGCCGCCCCCACATCCATGCGTAGGTGCGTGCGCGAATCCGTCACCCACGTACGCACAGACGTGGGGGGAGGCGCGCGATGATCGCGACATGCGGATCCTCACGAGGTCGACTGCCCTGCTCGCCACCTGCGCCCTGCTGCTGCTCGGCGGGTGCTCGTCTGATGACGGCGGCGGCGTCGACATCGATGCCGCCGACTCCACGGCCTCGCAGGGCGATGAGACCACGACGACCGACGGCGCTGGCGAGGGCGGGGACGCGCAGGCCTTCTGCGACTTCATGGCGGAGCAGGAGGACCTCGACATCAACGAGGACCCAGAGGAGGTGGCTGCCGCGATGGAGGAGATGCGCCGCCTCGCACCCGACGAGATCCGTGACGACGTGGAGGAGCTCCTGAGGGTCATGGAGAAGTTCGCCGACATCGACGAGGACGACCCCGAGGCGTTCGGCGAGATCATGGCGCTGGTCATGGACCCGCGGTTCGTCGCGGTGGGCGAACGTCTCGATGAGTTCGGAGTCGAGGAGTGCGGCCTCGAGGAAGGCGAGCTCATGGGCGACGACGGCGACGGCGAGTTCACGCCGATCACGAGCGGTGAGGGCGACGACGATGGCAACGTCGATCTCGACGAGCATGAGGGCGGGATGAGCATCGATGTGCTGCAGGAGCACATCGATGAGGGCTACGGCGATGAGGAGTGGGCCGACAAGCTGTCGTCGTGGTCGATCCTGGGTGCCACCGAGGTGCAGGTCGGTTCGTTGGGGAGGGAGCTGACGGTCCCGGAGGCCATGGCCGCCTGCGAGGCGCTGGCTGAGAAGGTGTTCGAGCTCGAGCCCGAGGCCACGCTCGAGATCGTGGACACCGAGAACGAAGCGGTGGCCCGCCGCGGCCCCGACGACGACTCCTGCGTCGCCGTCCTCTGACCCCATCTCCTGTCCATCTCGGAGTGGGGTGGAGTTTACATTGGTTGACCTATATATGTAGGGTGATCGATGTAGGGAGGTGACGTGGGGCGGACGCAGGAGGAGCGCAAGGCGGACACGCGGGCGCGGCTGCTCGACGCCGCCGCCGACCTGTTCGCCTCCGACGGCTTCCACGCCACCTCCACCGACGCCATCGCCGAGCGCGCCGAGCGGACCTCGGGCGCGGTCTACGCCCACTTCGGCGGCAAGGACGGCCTCCTGCAGGCCCTCCTGTCGGACTTCGAGGGCGCAGCGGTCGCGGAGATCACCGAGGCCCTCGACGCCGCCCCCGATCCGAGCGATCGCCTCCGCGCACTCTGGCGGTCGTTCGCCGGCACCGCCGCGGGCGACGAGCGATGGCTGCTCCTCGAGCACGAGCTCTGGCTCTGGTCGGCGCGCCACCCCGACCAGGCCGACGCCACTGCCCGCCGCTACCGATCGGGCCGAGCCGGCATCGCAGCCGCAGCCGAGTCCTGGGCCGATGCCGACCACCCCCTGCCCATCGATCCGGATCCGGCCGCGGCGTTGGTCCTGGCCTTGCTGCTGGGCCTCCACATGCAGCGACGCGTCGACCCCGACGCCATCACCGACGAGACCGCGACCGCAGGCCTGGCCCTGCTGCTCGGTCTCACACCAACCACCTAGGAGCACCCCGTGCACACCGATCTCTGCGAGCGCCTCGGCATCGAGTTCCCGATCTTCGCCTTCACCCACTGCCGCGACGTCGTCGCCGCGGTCAGCAACGCCGGTGGCCTCGGCGTGCTGGGCGCGGTCGGCTTCAGCGCCGAGCAGCTGGCCACCGAGCTGGCGTGGATCGACGAGCACGTGGGCGACAAGCCCTACGGCGTCGATGTCGTGATCCCCGGCAAGTACGAGGGGATGGGCGAGATGGACGCGGCCAAGCTGGAGGCGGACCTCGAGGCGATGATCCCCGCGGAGACCCGAGCCTTCGCCCGCCAGCTCTACGCGGACGCCGGCGTGCCCGAGCTGCCCGCCGACGAGCAGGCGCCTGCGTTGCTGGGCTGGACGCTCGCCACCGCCGGGCCGCTGGTGGACGAGGCGCTGCGCCACCCGAACGTGAAGCTGCTCGCCAACGCGCTGGGCACGCCCCCGCCGGAGGTGATCGAGGAGATCCACGATGCCGGTCGCCTCGTCGCCGCGCTGTGCGGCTCCGCGCACCAGGCGCGCAAGCACCGCGACGCCGGGGTCGACATCGTCATCGCCCAGGGCACCGAGGGCGGCGGCCACACCGGCGAGGTGGGCTCGATGGTGCTGTGGCCCGAGGTGATCGACGCCGTCGCGCCCACGCCGGTGCTGGCGGCGGGCGGTATCGGCACGGGGCGCCAGGTCGCCGCCGCGCTCGCGCTCGGCGCGCAGGGCGTGTGGACCGGGTCGCTGTGGCTCACCGTGGAGGAGGCCGACGTGCCGCCGAAGCAGATGGACGCCTACCTCGCGGCAGGCAGCCGCGACACCGTGCGCTCGCGCTCGTGGACCGGCAAGCCGTGCCGCATGCTGAAGAACGAGTGGACCGAGGCGTGGGAGCGCGACGACACCCCCGAGCCGCTCGGCATGCCGCTGCAGTTCATGGTCACCGGCGAGATGGTGGCGCGCCACCACCACTACGCCGAGGCGGCGCAGGCCGTCGGCTTCAACCCGGTCGGGCAGATCGTCGGTTCGATGACGAAGGTCCGCAAGACCCGAGACGTGATCTACGACCTCGTCGAGGGGTGCATCGAGGCCAGCGAGCGCCTCGACGGGTTGCTGCATTCGGAGGGCTGACGGCACGGCTGCGCCGCGCGGGGTAGGTTGCCGGCATGCGGTCGTTCGATGATGCGTCGAGCAAGCGGCGCCAGCGTCGTGTCGAGCACCTCGCGCAATCGCAGCAGGACGGTCTGGCCCAGTCGGTGGCTCCGCCGCCGATGGAGTTGCCCGAAGATCGCGTCGTCGGCATCGTCCAGGCGGTCGTCGACGAGGTGGCGACCGTGCTCGTGGGCGCGGACGAGGTCGAGTTCGACTTCCCGCTGGCGATGCTCCCCGAAGGTGCCCGCGAGGGCACGATGCTCTACCTCGTGCTGCGCGACGGACGGCTCGAGGTGATCGGCGAGCGCATCGCCGGCAAGGCCGAACCCGGTCAATCGGTGGAGGACCGCCTCGGGCGTGGCCTCAACCGCCGTCGCCTGCGCGACCTCGGCGCCTCCGGCGACGAGTAGCCGAGCACCCTACGGCTGATCGGTGTCGCTGACCGCGATCCGCACGCACGCGCGCCAGGTCTACGTGCCGACGGTGCTCGTCCGCCTCAGCGAGGGGATGCTGGCCGCGACCCTGCCGCTCTACCTCCTCGACAACGGCCTCTCCGCCAGCCGCAGCAGCATCGTCCTCGCCTCGGTGGGCTTCGGCTCGCTCGTCGCCGCGATCCCCATGGGGATGCTGCTCGCACGCCACAAGGTGCGCGACGTCCTTCGCTGGGTCGGCGCCATCGCTGCGCTCGCGCTCGTGGCGGTGGGCGCGGTGCCCGTCACCCTCGCCGCACTCGTGCCGCTGCGCATGATCGCGGGGCTCACGCAGCTGAGCTGGCTGAAGGGCCAGGAGACGTACCTGTTCCGACGGCTCGATCCGATCACCCGGGGCACGTCCATGGCCGGCCTCGCTGCGACGAACCGCACCGCGTACCTCGTCGGGCCCATCGTCGGTGGTGCCGCGGCGCGCCTGTGGAGCTACGAGGCCGCGTTCGCCCTCGCCGCGGCCAGCACCGTGCTGGGCGTGGTGCTGCTGCTGGTGGCACCGGTGGTCCCGGCGGTGCGGATGGGGTTCGAGACGATGGACCGCCCGGTGAAGATGCGCGCCGTCGCGGCGGCGCACCTCCGGCCGCTGGTGCTGGTCGGCGTCGGCCAGCTGTGCGTCGGCGCGGTGCGCCTCGGCTACGTCACGCTGGTGGCGTTCCAGGGCAGCGCGGTCGGCCTCAGCACGACGGAGGTCGGCCTCGTGCTCTCGCTCACGTTCCTCATCGACCTGGCGCTGTTCCCGGTCGCTGGCCGCATCATGGATGTGCACGGGCGCCTGCACGCCATCGTGCCGTCGTTCCTCCTGCTGTCGATCGCCACCGCGCTCGTGTCGGTGCCGACGTCGCTGGCGGGGATGCTCGTGGTCGCAGTCCTCGCCGGCACCGGCAACGGCCTGTCGAACGGCACGCTGTTCACCCTCAACAGCGACCTGGCGCCACCGGAGGCACCGGGGCAGTTCCTCGCCATGGTCGGGTTCCTGGCGGCGGCCGGCGACCTCGTGGGCCCGCTGCTGGTCGGCACGGTGACCGACGCCTTCAGCCTCGCGACTGCAGGGATCGCAGTCGCCGCGCTGGGTGCGGTGGGGGTGGCGATCTTCGTGCTCGGCATCGGCGAGACGCGCCACCTGGCGCACGCCCCGTGATCGACCTACGAAGCGCCGAAATCTCGGCAGCTGGGGGCGGGTCAGCTGGTCAGCGCAGCTCGCGCTTGAGCACCTTGCCGGTCTGGTTGCGCGGCAGCTCGTCGACGAAGCTGACGTCTCGGGGCACCTTGTAGCCCGCGAGGTGCGCCTTCACGTGCGCCTTCACCGCGGCTGCGTCGAGCGACGAGCCCGAGGTGCGCACGACGAACGCCGCGAGGCGCTGGCCGAACTCATCGTCGGGCACGCCGAGCACGGCGGCCTCCGCGATCTCGGGGTGATCTGCGAGCAGGTCCTCGACCTCGCGGGGGAAGACGTTCTCACCGCCGCTGACGATCATGTCGTCGTCGCGGCCGCTCACGAACAGCCGCCCCGCCTCGTCGATCCAACCGACGTCGCCGGTGGACATCAGGCCGTCGATGCGCTCTTTCGTGCCGCCGCCGGTGTAGCCGTCGAACTGCATCGAGTTGCCGACGAAGATCCGTCCCACGGTGCCGTCGGCGACGGGCTGCCCGGCGTCGTCGTAGAGGCGGACGACGGTGCCCAGCGGCGGCCGGCCTGCGGTGTCGGGGGCGGCGCGGAGGTCGCTCGGGTCCGCCACTGACGCCATCGCCACCTCGGTCGACCCGTAGAGGTTGTAGAGGTTGTCGCCGAACGCGTCCATCCACCCGATGGCCAGCGAGCCCGGCAGCGCCGATCCGCTCGACGCCACCACCTCGAGACCAGACGTGTCGTAGCGGGCGCGGACCTCTGCGGGAAGGTCGAGCATGCGCTGGATCATGACCGGGACGACGATGAGGCCCCGCGCCCGGTGCGCGGCGACCGTCGCGAGGGTGCGCTCGGGATCGAACCGCCGCTCGAGCACCACGGTGGCTGACGACGCCAGGGCGACCAGCAGGTGCGACAGCCCCCACGCGTGGAACAGCGGTGCGGCGATGACCGTCGTCTGCTCGACGCGCAGCGGGATGCGGTCGAAGATGGCCGCCGCGCTCGACGGCAGCGACGGCGGGTTGGGGCGGTGCGCGCCCTTCGGCGTGCCGGTGGTGCCCGACGTGAGGATGGTGATGCGGCCCTCGCGACTCGGGGGTGGGGGAGCGGTGCGGGCGGTGCCGACGAGCAGGTCGCCGTGGCTCGTGTGCTCGCCACCGGTGGTCTCCTCGGCGAGCACGAACGGGAGGTCGCCCACCGCGTCGGTGAGGACGGCCTCGTACTCGGCGTCGGCCAGCACGATCTTGGCGCCCTCGCGCTCGAGCACCTCGCGGGCCTGCGGACCGGCGAACCCGGTGTTGAGCAGCAGCACGTCAGCGCCGAGCTTGGCTGCCGCCGCGCACGCCTCGACGAAGCCGCGGTGGTTGCGGCAGAGCACCGCGATGCTGTCGCCCTCGGCGACGCCCATCGCAGCGAGGCCGTTGGCGATGGCGTTGGTGCGCCGATCGAGCTCGGCGAAGGTGAGGGGTCCGATCTCGTCGATCAGCGCGGGGCGATCCGGCGTGAGCTCGGCGGCGGCGACGAGTCCGCCGGCCATCACGCCCTTCCACGTCTTCATGGAGCGCAGCGTCGCTCGCGAGCGCTTCACGCCCGTGAGGCCGGCGTCGCGCATGACGCGCACCGCCTTCGCCTCGATCGTGGCCCGGCGGGCCAGGTGTCGGGCCCGGTCGAACGGGGGAGTCATGGCCGCAGGCTACTTCCGGCCTGCGCACGATCGTTCAGGGCGCCAGTCGTAGGGGCTCCGGCGGCTCCCGCGGGCAGACGAGCGACTCCTCGCCGTGTGGCGGCCCCGGCTGCATGCGGCAGCCGCTCTCGTCGCCGCTGAACGGCTGCCAGATCCACATCCCGTAGAGCGCCAGGAGGACCGCAGCGACGGCCAGTCCCACCTTGGCCTCCGCACGCGTCGGCTGGTCCCCGCCGCCGAGGCGGCTGCGCAGCGGCGCGTCCAGCGGCTCCTCGTCGTGCAGGTCGCTCACGCCGCAAGCGTACGGCGCTCGGTGCGTGGCGACCCGGCACCACCGGCACTACATTGTTTCTGACACACCGTCAGAAACGGCGGCGAGCACACCGAGGAGACCGTGCGTGGCCATCACCGAGGCAACCGAGGCGGCCGCCGCACCGCAGCGCGAGCTGCCCAAGATCCTCAGCGTGGACGACCACGTGGTGGAGCCGCCGCACCTCTGGGACACCTGGCTGCCCGAGCGGTACCGCGACCGGGGCCCCAAGGTGGTGCGCAAGCGCATCGAGTCCATGACCTACCTCGGCGGGACCCGCTACGACATCGTCGAGGGCCCCGACGGCGACGACTGCGACTGCTGGGTGTACGAGGACCTCATGGCGCCCCACAAGCGCCACGTGGCGTCGGTCGGCTTCGACCGCGACGACATGTCGCTGTCGCCCATCACCTACGACGAGATGCGGCCCGGCTGCTACGAGCCGGTCGCCCGCGTCGAGGACATGACGATGAACTGGGTGGACGGCTCGCTGTCGTTCCCGACGTTCCCTCGCTTCTGCGGCCAGACGTTCCTCGAGGCGAAGGACAAGGACCTCGCGCTCGCCTGCGTGCGGGCCTACAACGACTTCATGGTCGAGGAGTGGTGCGGCGACAGCGGCGGCGTGCTCATCCCGCTCGCAATCATCCCGCTGTGGGACATCGAGCTCGCGGTGGCCGAGCTGCAGCGCAACGCGGCGCGCGGCGTGCGCGCGGTCTGCTTCAGCGAGATCCCCAACAAGCTCGACCTGCCGACGATCCACAGCGGCCACTGGGATCCCTTCTTCGCCGCCTGCCAGGAGACGGGCACCGTGGTGTGCATGCACATCGGGTCGTCGTCGCAGATGCCGCTCACGTCCTCGGAGGCGCCGCCTGCGGTGGCCGCCACTCTCAGCTTCAACAACGCCATGGCGTCGCTGAGCGACTTCCTCTTCTCCGGCGTGCTGGTGCGCTTCCCCACGCTCACGCTGGCGTACAGCGAGGGCCAGATCGGCTGGATCCCCTACATCCTCGAGCGGGCCGACGACGTGTGGCGTGAGCACCGGGCGTGGGGCGGCGTCAAGGACCTCGTGCCCGAGCCGCCGTCCACCTACTACTACCGCCAGGTGTACGGCTGCTTCTTCCGGGACCGCTTCGGCGTGAAGTCGATCGAGGACGTCGGGGTGGACAACGTCACGTTCGAGACCGATTACCCGCACACCGACTCCACCTGGCCCGACACCAAGGCCCTGGCCGAGGGCTACGTCGCCGGCCTCGACGACGACGTCGTGTACAAGATCATGCGGGGCAACGCGATCCGCATGCTCGGCCTCGACCGCACCTGACCCCCGCCTCCACCTTCTCGGTGCGCTGCGTGGACTCCCAGTCTCAGAATCCTGCCCAGATCCCGAGTCGACGTTCTTGGCGCGCTGCGTAGATTCCCGGTCTCACCACGCTGCCCAGATCGCTGTGTGAGGTCGGGCGCACCCCGGTCGGTGGTGGCGCTGCCGTAGCCTGCGGCGGTGGACACCGATGCCCCGAGGACTCGTGCGCGCCGTCGCCGTGTCCGTCGCCACCAGCTGCGCTCGTCGTGGGCGCTGCTCGTCGTGTCGGTCCTGCTCCTCGGAGCGCTCGCGGGGGTGGCGCCGGTCGGCGCGACGCACGCCGCCGCTCCGACGATCGCCCTGCCGCACGGCTCGCTGCCCGCCGTGGCGCTGCGGCCGCCGCCCGACGCGCCCGCCAAGCTGGTGGCCACCTCGCGCGACTGCGGCTTCAGCGTCGAGCTCTCCGACGGTGCCGCCCTGTGGGTGTTCTGCGATACCGCCGACACCCCGCTGAGCTACTTCCGCAACAGCACCGCCGCGCTTGCCTTCCCCGACGCGCCGACCACGATGCGCGAGCCCACCGACGGCGCTGGTCGGCCCTACCAGCTGGTCACCATCGATCCGGCCGACGACCCGTGCGTCGGCGAGCACGCCGGGGAGGAGGCCGTCGAGTGGCCGACTGCAGGTGCTCGCGTGCCCGGACCCGGCGGCACCGATCGCGTCCTCATCTCGTTCCAGGTGTTCTGCTTCAAGTCGACGCCCGGCGTGCCGCCGACGCTGGCCGACTACACCGGCATGCAGGTCGGCATGGCGGAGCTCCTCTACGACCCCGACGACCCGAACCCGCTCGATGCACCGCTCGTGGCGACCGTGCTCGACCCGGCGATGTGGCCCATCGAGTACGACACGAACGGCAAGATCGTCACCTTCGGCAACGCGATCGTCACCGGCGACGACGGCTACCTCTACTCCTACCGCTGCGGCTACTTCCTCGGTTGCCAGGTCGCCAGGGCGCCGGTCGCCGCTGCGGCTGACCCGGCGGCCTACACGTACTGGACCGGCCTCCTGTGGCAGGCCACGCCGCCGGCGCTCGGGACCGTCGGGCTGACCGGCGGCGGACCGCCGATGAGCAGCTTCCGCATCGTGCACCTCCCGGAGATGGGCGTCTACGCCATGGCCTACGCCGCGTTCCCCGGAGCGGGCACCGACGTCGCCATCCTGAGGGTGTCGCACCACCCGTGGGGTCCGTTCAGCACGCCGCTGTCGATCGTCGTCCCCGATTGCGCGGATGGCTCGAGGTGCTACTCGGGGGCGCCGCACAGCCAGCTGAGCGGCACCGACCACGTCGGGGTGTCGCTCTACGACACGTCGCACCCGGGACCCGCCAACGGCGCGATCGTCACCGTCGTGTCGCGCGTCGATATCGACCCGCCGCCGACGGGGGTGTGCCGCACCGGGTTCCCCGATGTGTGGCACGACCACCCGTTCTGCGTCCCCGTCGACTGGGCATCGGATGGCTCGCTCGTGCTCGGCTACGCGGATGGCACGTTCCGCCCCGGTGCGGTGGTCAGCAGGCAGGCGGTCGCCTCGTGGCTGTGGCGGGCGGCGGGCTCGCCCGGTGGGGCACCTGATCCGGGGTTCGACGACGTGCCGCCGACCCACCCGTTCCACGAGGCGATCGCCTGGCTGGCCGACAGCGGCATCACCGCCGGCTACCCCGATGGCACCTTCCGACCCGCGAGCACGGTGACGCGCCAAGCCGCGATGGCTTGGTTCCACCGCCGCTCGGGCGACGACCCCGGCCCGTTCCCTCCGACTGGCTTCAGCGACGTTCCCGCGACGCACCCGTTCGCGCTCGACGTCGCCTGGGCGGTCGACGCGGAGGTCACCGACGGCTACTCCGACGGCACCTTCCGGCCCACCGCCCGGGTCACCCGCCAGGCGTTCGTCGCCTGGCTGCACCGCACCGACGGCTGAGGTCGCCGATCCCGCTTGCTGGTGCGCGACCGCGGCGACCACGATGCCGCCGGCACCAGGATCGATGGGAGGCGCCGTGGATCTCACCGCGCTGGTCGGCTGGACCGCCACCGCACTCGGCATCTCGTTCGCCTGGCCCCAGGCGCTGCACGCCCTGCGCAGCCCGTCGCTGCTGGGCATCTCGCCCACCGGCCAGGTGCTCACCCTGATCACGTCGATGTCGTGGGTGCTGTACGGCGTGGTCATCGGCGACGGCATCATGATCGTCGCCAACGCCGCGGCGGGCAGCGCGGTCGGCGTGACCGCCGGCATCCTGCTGGTGCGCCGGCACCTCGCGCCAGCGACGCTCGCCGGTGCGCTCGCCGGGTGGGCTGCAGCGGTGGTGCTGGCAGTGGTGGTGGTGGGCGATGCGGCGGCGGGCATCGTCGGCGGCCTGCTCGGCATCGCCATGACCGTGCCGCAGGCGAGGGCGCTGCGCCGAGGCGTGGTCCCCGACGGCGTCTCCGCGGCGACCTATGCGCTGCTCGCCGCCACCATGGGCTGCTGGCTGGTCTACGGGGTGCTCGAGCGCGACCTGGTGATCATGTTCCCCAACATCCTCGGCGGTCCCGTCGTGGTGCTGGTCCTCGTCCTGGTCCTCCGCGCGCAGCGTCTCCCCGTCCTCGACCTCGCCGATGCCTGACCCCACCCCACCCCGACCCGTTCTGTGCATGGTGGCTTCCGATTATCAGAACCCACCATGCACAGAACGCGTGGTGGGGTGATGTCGCACGCGCACGACGGCTCGGGCAAGATGCGGCCGATGCCCGATCGACCTCGCCGCCGCGTCGCCTTCGTCGCCGCGGTTGCGGCGCTGCTGCTCGCGGCGTGCGCAGCCGAGGACTCGCCGGCGACGTCGAGCACCGCATCGACCGCGGCGTCCACCACCGCGGCCCCCACCACCGCTGCCCTTGCGACGACGAATACCACGCTGCCGCCGACGGTCGGGGTGCTGGTCCCCGATGCGCTCTCGCAGGACCTGACCGGTGACATGACCCTGACGGGCTACCTGGTGATCGATCAGGGGGCGGCGCGCCTGTGCGCGGAGCTGCTCCAGCCGGAGCCGCCTGCCTGCGGCGGCATGTCCGTCTCGGTGGCGGGAACCGTCGACTCGCCGGCGATGCGCGCCGCTGGCACCGGCGTGCGCTGGTCGCCCTTCCCCGTCGACCTCTCGGGCTCGTTCAGCGGTAGCAAGCTCTTCGCCGGCGGGCCACCGCCGCAGCTGGTGCCGCCGACCATCCCGCCACCCTCCGGACCCTGAGCTGGCGCTCCGACGCCGGGGCTACTTCTTCGGAGGCTTCCCGGGAGACGGTGGCTTGGGCTTGGGGGCTGGTGCGGGCGCTGGGGCCGGAGCGGGTGCTGGTGCGGGTGCTGGCGCCGGGGGCGCGACGACCGGCGGTGGCGCAGGAGCTGGCGCTGGGGCCGGTGCAGGTGCAGGTGCTGGTGCTGGCGCAGGCGCCGGGGATCCCGCCGGTGCCGGAGATGGCGATGGCGATGGCGACGGTGCTGGCGGAGGCGGAGAACCGGTCGGCGCGCCCGCGGGAGATTCCGTCGGCGTCGGAGCAGGCGCCGGCGCGGACCCGGGTGCACCGGCAGGAGGTGCCTCGCCAGCGCCGGGGTCCTGCGACCCGTCGCGTGCGGTCCCATCGGTCAGCACCGGCTCCTCAGCACCCCCAGCCATCGCCACCATCGCGCCGCCTCCGAGCAGCAGGAGCAGCAGCAGCACCAGCAGCGCGGGCGAGCGGCGTCGCTCGCGCTTGACCGGCACCACCGGCACGCCGTGCTTGGCGATGCGGCTGGCGGTGCTGATGTGCTGGATCCGCAGGTCCGCAGGCAGGTCCTCGACCATGCCCCGGAGGTGGTCGATCGCGATCGCGTAGGACGCCAGGTGCGAGAGCGACGCGTCGACGTCGCCGAAGACGAGCCGATCGACCTCCTCGGAGGTTGGAGCCGGCGCCTGATCCGCTGCGTGGTCGAGCACGTCTTGCACCGAGCTGCGCGGCTGGGTCGTCGCCCACGCCAGCACGCCGGTGTGCAGCTCGGCGAGGCCGTGGTGCTGGAGGTCCTCGACCGCCTCGTCCTCGAAGCCGAGCACGGCCGCGGTGTCCTCCACGGTGAACCCGCCGAAGATCCGCAGCAGCAGCACGTCGCGCGCCGCTGCACCCACGGAGTCGAGCAGGTCGCCAGCGGCGCCCAGGTCGCGCCGCTCGCCGCCCCCGCCGTCAGCCGGCGTCTCGCCTTCGGCGCGGATCGCGAGCTGGCGCGCATCGGCGAAGGTGCGCATGCGCAGCGCTCGCTCGTCTGGTGGCGGCTCGGCGCGCAGCTCGCCGGCGAGCTGCGCGAACACGGAGCCCACCACCGCTTCGGGATCTGGGGTGCCGCGCCCCACGAGGTAGGCGAGGTGGCGCGGGGCCAGGTCGCCGTACAGCGTCGCCCAGCCCTGCTCCTGGCCGTCGGCTGCCTGCTCGACGGCGATGTCGAATCGCTCACCGATCGCCATGGTGCTCCCATCGGCACATCGACCACGTGACGTGAGACATCCACCAGGGCGCTGTGCGGCACGCCCCGCCGGCCCGCCGACCAGCTCAGAGCGACAGCGTAGGGCGGCCGGCGCCGTCCGTGCCGACGATCGCGGCGCTCGTCACGATCTTTGCCTTCATCCGCTCGAGCACCGGGCGCGGAGCGGCAGCGATGTGCGTGGCGACCTCGATCGCTGCGTCGCGGAGGTCGCCCTCGACGACGCGGCTGACGACGCCCAGCGCCAACGCCTCGGTTGCATCGATGCGCCGACCGGTGAGGGCGAGGTCGTTGGCGGCGGTCGCACCGACCGCCCGCACGAGCGGGCCGTAGACGACCTCGCTGAAGGCGTGCTCGGGGTGCGCGAACGACGCGGCGGGGCCCGCGAGGCGCACGTCGCACATCATGGCCAGGTCGAAGCCGCCCCCGAGCGCCGCTCCGTGCACCGCGACCACGATCGGCACCGGGAACGTGAGGAGCCGCTGGTGCCAGCGGTCGCTCGACGCCCACAGGTCCGCAGCGAAGCCCTCGTCGCCGAGCGCCACCTCGAACTCGCCGAGGTCGAACCCGGCGCAGAAGGCCGGTCCCTCGCTCGCCAGCACGACGCAGCGGACGTCGGGGTCCGAGCCGAGCTCGTCGAGCGCGTCGCTCATGTCGTCGCGCAGCAGGATCGACAGGGCGTTGCGTCGCTCCGAGCGATCGATGACGAGCAGCGCGACGCCGTCGGCGGGGGATGAGCGGTGCAGCACCCCGCCAGTCTGCCGCGTCGCCGGGGTACGTTGCCTGGGATGGACACGGGCCCGCAGCGACCGGACCACGTGGTGGTCGTTCTGCTCGACAGCCTCAACCGCCACCTCCTCGGCGCCTACGGCGGCACCGACGGCGCCACGCCCCAGCTCGACCGGTTCGCGGCAGGTGCCACGCGGTTCACCAACCACCACGCCGGCTCGCTGCCGTGCATCCCCGCGCGCCACGACCTGCTGTGCGGCTCGCTGGACTTCCTCTGGCGGCCGTGGGGGTCGATCGAGGTGTGGGAGGACGCGATCACCCGCCAGCTTCGCGCCGCGGGGGTGACGACCCAGCTGGTCACCGACCACCCGCACCTGTTCGAGGTCGGCGGCGAGAACTACCACACCGACTTCTCGGCGTGGGAGTACCTCCGCGGCCACGAGAGCGATCCGTGGCGCACCCGCGAGGATCCCTCGGCGATCGGCGCGCCTCGCCTGCCCGCGGTCGCCGCCGCTCGCCACCCGCACCCCTACGACGTGAGCCGCACGTGGTTCCGCGGCGAGGACGACCTCCCCGGCCCGCGCACCCTCGCGTACGCGGCAGAGTGGATCCGCTCCACCCAGCAGCACCACGAGCGGTCCCTCCTGGTGGTCGACGAGTTCGATCCCCACGAGCCGTGGGACGTGCCCGACGTGTGGGCGCAGCGCTTCGATCCGACGTGGGAGGGACCACGCCTGATCTGGCCCCCGTACGGATCTGAGGTGGTGGCGCGCGGCGTGCTCACCGACCGCGAGGCGAAGCATCTGCGCGCCATGTACCTGGCGAAGCTGACGATGATCGACCACTGGTTCGGCGGCATCCTCGACGCGCTCGACGAGGTGGCGGACCACGAGCGCACCGCGGTGGTCGTGTGCACCGACCACGGCCACTACCTCGGTGAGCGCGACCTCTTCGGCAAGCCCGGCGTGCCGCTGTGGTCGCCGATGGAGCACGTGCCGCTGCTGGTGCGCTGGCCGGGGGTCGCGCCCGGCGACATCGACGCGCTCACCACCTCGGTCGACCTCCACGCCACCCTGTGCGATGCCTTCGGCGTCGAGCCGCAGCACCGCGTGCACGGCGTCTCGGTGCTCCCGCTGCTGGACGGCTCCGCCACCTCGGTGCGCGACTGGGCGCTGGCGGGGGTGTGGGGTCGTCAGGTGCACCTCCACGATGGGCACCGCAAGTACGTGCGCGCGCCGGTCGAGGGCAACCGGCCACTCGAGATGTGGTCGAACCGCTGGTCGACGATGCCGGTCTCGTTCCTCCCGGAGCTCCGCCTCCCGCGACCCGACCGCCGCGCCCGCCTCGAGGTCGCACCGGGCGCCGACGTGCCGGTGCTGTGCCAGCCGTTCGGGCCCGGCGACCTGCTGCCGTTCTGGGCGTATGGCGACGACCTCGGCTCGAGCATGGCCTTCGATCTGGACGAGGACCCCGCAGAGCAGCACGACCTGGCGGGGACCGCGGTGGAGGACGAGCTCGCCGAGCAGCTGCGTGACGCGCTCCTCGAGGTCGAGGCTCCCGCCGAGCAGCTCGTGCGCCTCGGCCTGGCGTAGCGCCGCCCGTCGCGGGCATGCGTTGCCTCACCGACGATCGTGCACGAGACTGGTCGGCATGCCGCTGACGAGGAGAGGGCGCTGGCGCGCGCCCGCCGTGCTCGTTGCCGCGCTGCTGGCCGCGACCGTGCTCCCCGCCCACCCGGCAGGTGCCGACGCCGCCGGCCGGGGCGCGGCGGGTGAGTCGTGGGCGCCGTGGGTGAGCACCACCGGTGCCGAGGTCGGCTGCACGAAGGGCAGCACCGACAGCTTCGGGATCTGCGGCGGCCACCACAGCTACGACGCGATCGACTTCATGCTCCCCGGCGGCACCCCGCTGATCTCGCCGGTTGCGGGCACCGTCGCTGCGGTCGAGTCGAGCTGCGCCGACGCGTACAGCTCGTGCGGTGGCGGCCACGGCAACTACGTGCGCATCGCCGGTGTCGACGGCACCCACTACGTGCTCGCCCACCTCCGATCGGTGTCGGTGACCCTGGGCGAGGCCGTGGCGGCGGGAGACGACGTGGGGCTCGTGGGACGCTCGGGCTACGCGACGACCAACCACCTCCACTACGAGGAGCGGACCCCTGGCGGCTCGCGCCTCGAGCCCGGCCCCATGCTGGGGCGGCAGGTCGATGGCACCGTCGCCACCTACCCGGCCGCGCTGGGGCACAGCTCCTGGTACGACGTGCCCAGCCACGACGACCAGCTGGTGGTGAACACGGGCGTCCCACCCCAGCCGTGCCTCGACGACTTCACCGACGTGCTCGTGGGCAACCCCTTCTGCGACGACATCGGGTGGATGGTCGGCGAGGGCATCACCTCGGGCTACGGCGACGGCACGTATCGGCCGCTGGAGCCGGTGAGCCGCCAGGCCATGGCGATGTTCCTGCACCGCGCCAGCCCGCACGGCGCGGACGAGATCGCCGATCCGGGCTTCACCGACGTGATGACGACGTCGAGCTTCCACCACCCGATCGCGTGGGTGGTCGACCGCGGCATCGCGGACGGCTTCGAGGATCGCACCTTCCGGCCGCTCGAGCCGCTGAGCCGCCAGGCCATGATCGCCTTCCTGTGGCGCCGCGCCGGTTCCCCGGTCGGCTACCCGTCGGCGGACTTCAGCGACGTCGCCCCCGATCACCCGTTCGCCGCTGCCATCGCGTGGGCTAAGGCGACCGGTGTGAGCGAGGGCTACGGCGACGGGACGTTCAAGCCGGGAGCGCCGATCAGCCGGCAGGCGATGGCCGCGTTCCTGCGCCGCATCTTCGCCTGAGCGGGGCGCTCAGCGGCAGTCGGCGCAGCGCCCCACGAGGTCGAGCTGGTGGCGTTCGGGCTCGAAGCCCGCCGAGCGCGCCGCCTCCTCGAGGGCCCGGTCCAGCGTCCGCTCCAGGCGCGGGGGCACCGTGAAGTCCTCGACCCGCCCGCACCCCGAGCAGATGAGGTGGTGGTGGTGTCCGGTGAGGGCCTCGCTGAGCTCGAAGCGGGCGAACTCGTCGCTGGACGCCAACCGATGCACGGCACCGACGCGCTCGAGCACGGCCAGGTTGCGGTAGACGCTGCTCTGGGGGAGCGCCGGCCGTCGCTCGAGCAGCTCGGGCAGCGCGAGCGGGCTGGCTGCCTCTGCGAGCGCCTCGATCAGCGCCCTGCGGTTGGCGGTGTACCGCTGCTCGTCTGCGCGCAGCAGCGACGTGACCGTGGCGTGCAGGTCATCCGCGGCGTGGTGGTGGTCGGCCACGGTCAGCGGTGCCCGTGGTGGTCGTGGTGGTGGGCGCCATCGTCGAGCAGCAGCGTGCCGTCGTCGAGGCGAAGGACGCGACCGCCGTACGCCTCTGCGAGCACGTCGGGCACGAGCACCGCGCTCGGCGGCCCGAACGCGACAGCGCGACCCGCCAGGAGCAGGACGTCGTCGCCGAGTCGCGCCTCGGCCAGCTCGTGGGTGCTGATGACGATGGTGCCGCCGCGGGCGCGCTCCTCCGCCAGCACCGAGAGCACCCGCTCGCGCGACGGAGGATCGAGCGCGGTGAGCGGCTCGTCGAGCAGCAGCACGTCCGCGTCCTGCGCGAGGGCCTGGGCGATGAGGGCCCGCTGGCGCTGGCCGCCGCTGAGGTCGTGCAGCGGTCGCTCGGCCAGCGATGCGATGCCGACGCGCGCCATGGCCTCGTCGACCGCCGCTCGGTCTGCGGCGCTCGGTCGGCGCAGGAGGCCGAGCGTGGGGTAGCGGCCCATGGCCACCAGCTCGCGCACGCTGATGGGCACGCGCGGATCGGCGTGGCCGGCCTGGAGGACGAACGCCGTGCGGCCTCGGTGCTCACGCGCTGGTCGGCCGTGGACGAGCACCTCGCCGGTGGTCGGCTCGAGCAGGCCGCCGAGCGCTCGCAGCAGCGTGGACTTCCCCGACCCGTTGGGGCCGATGAGGTAGGTGGTGCTGCCGGGGCGCAGCTCGAACTCGACGTCTCGCAGCACGGCGGTGCGGCCGTAGGAGAAGGAGGCGTGGCGCACCACGACGCCGGCGGCGAGGTCGTCGTGGTGGTGGGTGCTCTGCACGCAGCGTCGCCTCGGGTTGAGGATGGGAGTGATTCTCATTATAGTCGGGGGATGCGCTCGCTGCCATCGACTGGTCGACGCCGTCGGCGCTCGATCGCGGCGCTTCTCACGCTCACAGTCGTCGTCGGCTTGGCGGGGTGCAGCGACGGCTGCGGCGAGGGCGGCTGCGACGGAGGGGCAGGCGGCGACCGCCCGCTGGTCATCGTGACCACCTCGATCCTTGGCGATGTCGTGGAGCGCACGCTCGGCGACGCGGCCGATGTCGAGGTGCTCATCCCCGACGGTGCATCGATCCACGATGCGCAGCCGTCCGCCCGCCAGCGCGCCCGCCTCGCCGAGGCCGATGTCATCGTCGCCGTCGGGATGGGGCTCGAGGGCGGGTACGGTCCCGCGCTGCTCGATGCAACGGAGGACGGGGCGTCCTTGATCGAGGTCGGTCCTCGGCTGGACCCGGTCGCCGACGATCCGCACGTGTGGGTCGATCCCAGCCGTGTTGCCGAGATCCCGCTGCTCGTGACCGATGCGCTGTCCGCGGCTCGCTCCGACGTGGACACCCGAGCGCTGCGCTCCGCTGCCGAGCGCGAGCGCGCCGCGTGGCTCGACGTCGATGCGGAGATCGAGGGTCTCGTCGCAGCGGTGCCGAGCGAGCGCCGCGTCCTCGTCACCGATCACGACGTGCTGGGATACTTCGCCGATCGGTACGACTTCGAGGTGGTCGGCGCTGTGATCCCGTCGCTCAGCACCAGCGCGGGCGCCTCTGCCTCCGATCTGGCCGCGCTGGCCGAGGTGGTGCGGCGCGAGGAGGTCCCCGCGATCTTCACCGATGCCGCGGGCAGCGACGACCTGGCGCAGGCCCTCGCGGACGAGGTGGGGTCCGACGTGGCGGTCGTGCCGCTGCGGCTCGAGTCGATCGGCGACGCGGGCAGCTGGGCCGAGGTGCTGCTCGCGAACGCCCGCGCGATCGCCGAGGCGCTGGCACCGTGATCGACGCCCTCCTCGATCCCTTCGAGCTGGACTTCATGCGGCGGGCGCTTGCCGCCGGACTGCTGGTCGCGCTCACCACGTCGCTCATCGGCACGTGGGTCGTGCTGCGAGGCCTCACCTTCCTCGGCGACGCCCTGGCCCACGGCGTGGTCCCCGGCATCGCGGTGGCGCAGCTCGCCGGCATCCCGGTGCTCGTGGGCGCAGCGGTCAGCGTGGTGGCCATGGTGCTCGGCATCGACCTCGTGAAGCGCACCACCCGCCTGTCCGAGGACGTCGGCATCGGGCTGCTGTTCGTCGGCATGCTGGCGCTCGGCGTCGTGATCGTCTCGCGGTCGGACGCGTTCAGCCAGGACCTCACCGCGCTGCTCTTCGGCGACATCCTCGGCGTCGCCACCGAGGACCTCTTCCTCCAGGCGGCCATCGCGGCGGTGGTCGTGCTCGGCTCGCTCGTGCTCTACCGGCCGTTCCTCGCGCTCTCGGTCGACGAGACCAAGGCCGAGCTGCTCGGGCAGCGGCCACGGCTCGCCCACCTGGCCATGCTGGCGCTCGTGAGCCTGGCGGTGGTGGCGTCGTTCCGCGCCGTGGGCACCATGCTCGTGTTCGGCCTGATGGTCGCCCCGCCGGCGACTGCGGCGCTGGTCGTGCGGCGGGTGCCGGCGATCATGGCGGTGGCGGTCGGGCTGGGCTCGCTGAGCGTCGTGGTGGGCCTCGAGATCAGCTACCACCTCGACACGGCGGCCGCCGCCACGATGTCGGGCAGCGCGGTGGCGATGTTCCTGCTCGTGCTGCTCGGGCGCATCGCGCTCGACGCGGTCCGCTCGCCGGACGCAGCGCTCGCCGCAGCCTGAACGCCATCACCGCCAGCGGCCCGATCCGACCGCAGCGAACGATCGCGTCAGCCGCGAGGTCTCGACTGCCTCACGGAAGCCGGTTCAGCTGCCGCGACCGAGAGCACGCACGGACCTGCGCATCACGTCCGGCTGTGCTGCTCGCTTCACGCTCGCCATGCTTGCTCCCGCTTAGGGGCCTCGTACGGTTCGCTGGGAGCGATGCGACTTGATGCGGCTGAGAGGATCACGGTGAACCCCACCGCCGCCCCGACTACGAGAGCAGGAGCTCCCGATCCGAGGTTGTCGCAGGTGCCGGCGCCGCATGACTCCTCCTCGTAGAACAGCACCCACCAAGCTGCGCCGAACGCCAGAGCGCTAGTCCCCGCACCCACCACTGCGGCCAACAGCGACGCAAGGACTGCTCCCGCCCTCACTTGAGTCGACCAGGAGTCGTCGACACGGCTCGCTGACACCTCATCCCCGGCTGGGATGCTCGCCTCATGAGACCCTCTCCGTCTCGTAGCGAGTGCTGTTCGCAACGGCATCTGGATGCGTCTTCCGACGTGCAAGACGATGCATGGTTAGAGACGCCAGCACGCCACCGAGCGCGACTGCTCCAGCGAAGCCCGGCTCGGACTGGCCATCGAACCCGTTCATGGCCTGAGTCCATTCGCAGCGCAGGCCCGGCGGATCCCACTGCCAGGTGGCCACGCCCCAATTCGAGTCATCTGGGAATCCACGGCCATTCGGTGGTTCACAATATGTGGTCCCCAACAGGTACATCCCCCCGAAGTGCAAGACGGAGTAGCCCAGCGCGACGACGAATACGAGGGCCGAGACCGCACGAAGAACGCCTCGCAGTCCATCCGGCAGGGTTGCTCGCATCATGACGCACTCACCGGCGACTCACGGTGACGCATCACCAGCAGCGCTGCACCGGCGAGGACCGCCACGTAGGACAGGACCGGCATCAGGAGCCCGCCGACCGCCATGGCGACAACCACTCGTCCAGCGACGCGAACGCCTGTGCTGCGCGATGACGCTGTCCGGAAGGCAACGTGGAGTGCCAGGGCCCAGACCGCGGCGATGTAGATCCAGAAGATCATCGCCGCGCTCCCGGCTTGTGTACTCGTCTCACGTGGTAAATGCTCTCACGTGTAGCTCCTGAGCCTCTCCGAAGTTGATCCGGGCGACCTGGCGATGGACTACGAGCCCGGCGGGACTCGTCCACACGTCGGTCGCAAAGTGGACCTCTCCTGTTGGATCGAGATCAGGGAAGAGTGATGCTTGCGCGTCATCCATCCCCGGGGTGAACGGCGTCGCAAAGTCAGCCGCGAGGAGGGCTGCCTCGGCGGCGGGTCCGTCGCCAACAAGGCGGAAGGACACAAACTCATCGATTCCTCGCTCGGAGCGAACATCGGAGAGGGTGAGCCCGTCGGTGTCGGTGAAGCCGGCCCAGGCGGCTCGCCGCGCCGCATCGCTGGCGCCCTCGAGGCCCTCGAAGTTAAGGGTCGTGAGCGGCTCGAGTGACTCGCCGAACTCTTCGATCTCCCCATCGACACGAACGAGGGCAACGGCAGTAGACACAGCAACGAACACGACAACAACAGCCGCCGCCAAGCCGACGACCAATCCCCATCGGATGGGTTGACCGTCGCGATCTTGCTCCGTCACCGTCACTGGCGACCTCCGGACGAGCAAGGGCACGCCCGCCTCAACAGTGCCGAAGTTGCTCGCCAGGCGCGCTACTTCGTGCGTCTGAGTCTGCCACCTCGGGGGGTGTGGCGCGCGGGGGTTGTGGTCACGGTCGGTGGTTGTGTGTTCACAACCTTTTGTGGTTGACGGGGTGGTGGTGGGCGGCTAGAGTCGAACACGTGTACGAGTCGAGTGTGTCGAGCGAACCGGGCGAGGTGACCGATCCGGGTGTGCCGGGTGGGTGCACGCTCGCTGAGGCGCGTGTGTTGCGGCCGTCGATCGCGGGGTTGCTCGACGACGTGGAGGCGGTGCGCGTCGAGGGTGCGTCGCTGTTCGACGGTGCGCTGGTGCGCGCCCAGGTGGTGGGGTTGACCGCGGTGGCGTCTGCGGTGGAGGCCGCTCGCTTGGAGGCGATCGGCTCGTTGGCGTCCTCGGGGGCGTTCGAGGCCGATGGCTCCGCGACCGCGCCGGGGT